>JBOEHE010000008.1:0-39932 GCA_050633785.1 Arenicella sp. | reverse complement strand
TTAGTGTGAACAGGCCCTAGAGGCTTTTCGCAATCAAGGCATAGGTTCACAAGTTATACAAACGGTAATCGATCACTGCAAACAGCTCGGTTTTTCAGAACTAGCAACCGATACTGAGTTAAACAACGTCAAAGCACAGAATTTCTACATCCAACAGGGCTTTGAAGAGACAGATAGAATTGTAGAGTTTCGTATTCCTTTGAATAAAAACACCTGAACTGACATTTCACTGACTCACCTACCAATCGAACAGCCCCAGCTGGCAATTCGATTGGTTTCATATTCCTGCGTCTTTTATTCAGCGGTTACGAATTGCAGAGCTATTGCTTGTATATCCACCATGCAACCCCGTCAGTCCAGTCGACCAGTTCAAATTCCATTGATCAGAATTACCCGTTTTAGCTATCACTGCCTCCATTTTGACCTTTGAATTATCATCGACTGGATTAATCGAAACATGGGTTTTCCAGTAGCCTACAGCTACCTTCTCTCGATTGACATCAAATGAAATAGGCAGCACTGTCATAACATTTGGTTCAATTTCAAAAGGGATGTCGAGTTGTTGCAAGGCTTCAGCATGATTATTTACGGCATAACTTGCATCAATAGTTTTGGTGCGTATGCCCGAAATGGCGTACTTCCCAGGTTTGAGTCCATTAACAAACTGAAACTGTTGTCCTTCCCGACGATATAAAACAACCGGTTTAGTGTTTTTTGCATTTTCCAATGCTGTCAATTCCAGTTCTTCAACATAGACAATAGCGGCTCCCACACCAGCATCACTGATCATTGATTTCGGTATCACAAGAACACCTGTTCCTGCCTGATCGTTGTGTTGTAACGCAGATGATGTGGCGCAACCAACCAATGGCAACACAGCTGTTGCGAGCAATATTTTTTTTGCTAATGAATTCATGATAGTACCTCTATATAGATAAATTGGTGTTTCAACTATTTCGCCAAAACACGTCAGAGCCTCACTATCTACTGTTTATAAGACCGTCCAACACATAAACTACTGACATTGGGTATTGCATTTTTCTGCTCTACAGTACATTTTAAGTTTCTTGATATTCATTCAGTTTTTTCAGTTGAGAAGAAACAGGGAAGGCGGTAGAGTCGACTTAAAGCCAGTTAACAGAAACTTGACAGTAATCAACCCACCATTGAAACACTCATGAAGACCAATACTTTGTTTTTTGACGGCAGTTGCCCAATTTGCAGCAAAGAAATCAGCTGGTTGCGGCGTTGGGCGAATAGCAGGCTCCAGTTTGTGGATATCTATCAATCCGACTTTGTTGAACAATACCCAGAAATCCCTCAGAAAAAACTATTAAGTATCTTGCATTTAAAAACGATTGATGGCCAATGGCTATTAGGTTTGGATGCTATGGTTGCTGCCTGGCGCCACACTCCTTTTGGCTGGTTACTGTTACCATTGCGTTGGCCTGTGATCAAACCATTATCTGATGCCATTTATCGGCGCTGGGCAAGGGCACGAGTGTGTAAAGTCACCTTTCAATAACACTGACAGTTTCAGTCAGACCAATACTATTGCCAAAAGGATCCAGCATCATGCACACCTTTTCACCCAGATCCGAGACAATCGGCCCGCGATACAGCAATGCACCTTTTTCCTCCAACCATTTAATGGAGCCTGACAAACTGTCAACAGACCAATAAAGTGTTTGACCAGCATACCCAGACGGAGACTTTGAGTCTGCTGGGTGAAATCCTATTTTCACTGCCCCAGAAACTATAAACGCATAATGCTTATTTTCATACTGAACTTCACAGTCCAGCAAGGAGGCATACCATTTTGCCGCTTGAGTGACATCCTCAACAAAATAAACCAATGAATCAAATGCTTTAAGCATAATCACCTTTCCTGACCGTATTTTGAGTCCCAGCCATTTAGAAATTCTTTCGTTGTTAATACAAGTACTAATGTAACATTAGTAAGAGGGCAAACACCCTCTTTTCAAGCACTTAACGGTCTTGCGACAAACTACGATAAAATGAACCTGCAAAGTTCTCCATTAACTGAGTATAACTTCTGACATCTGAGCTTAATGACTGGCCCAATGAATCCAGTTCCATAATACTGACATCAAAACCCTCAATCACCGGTTTAATCGCTTTATCAGCGTACTGCGCTTCCTTGAACACACAACGAATGCCATTGTCTTTTATCAGGCGACGCATCAATTGAATACGCTTAACACCCGTCATATCATCATCATGACGTAATATCGCACCTTTGGAGTTCAAGCCGTATTGTTCCTCAAAATACTGATAACCATCGTGCAGGGTTATAAAAGGCACTTTCATAACATCCATCATCTTTTCAGCGATACGCTGTGACTGCCGAGTAATTTTGATCACGGCATTTTCATAATTGGTCGTGTATTGTTGTTGCATTGAAGGCCTGGTTTCAATCAATACATCACGGATTTTCTGCAACATCAGAATGGCATTATCCGGGTTCAACCATAAATGCCAATCGATTTCACTGACATGATGATGCCCATTATGCACCTCTGCGCTGCTATCGTTATTCTTGAGCTCTTTCACATAGACATGTGATAAAGCACCATTAGAACGTGTGCTGAGTAAGCGTATACCATTGATTTTTCCCAGCTCAATATATTTAAAAGCAGCTGCGGGACTACTGTCTGCTCGTTTGATCGAACGGAAGTATCCTTCGAACTCATCACTGATATAAAAGACATGTTTGGCGGCATTTATTCTGCGTTGCTGTGATGGTTTAAGGGTTCTTAGATGATGATTCTGATTCGCATGTAATAAAGGTTCACCCATCTCAGTCCCGCCCCGTATTTCATCAACCAGTAATTGAATAGGTTTAATCGAGGCAATAATATCGGTACTTTCCTGTTTATCAGCTTCTGCCATAACACTAATTGTTGTCAACAGACCGACATTGAACATAATCAACAACAATGATTTACCCAGAAATGTATTCATAGCATAATTCGACAACATAAAACTCTTACAACCTTTTTTGATACAACTGATTTTCAATGCTTTTTTCAGCATTGAAACCACTATATCGAAATATTTTTATATTCATATAATCAATAGACCTTGTGACAACGTTACTTCACGCAAAAAATTTATCATTGTTTAAACATGGCAAAGCTGTGTTGCAAAACGTCAGCCTAGAAATTAAAGCTCGTGACTTTATCACAGTGATTGGTCCCAATGGTGCTGGTAAATCATTATTATTAAAATGTTTGATGGGAATTCTTCAAGCCAGCGAAGGCAGCATCACAGCTGCCGCTGATTTAAAAGTGGGGTATGTACCACAAAATTTCAACCCTGACCCAACAATTCCCATCACAGTTAAGCATTTTTTACTGCTGGGTAACAAGGTCTCATCTGAAACACTGCACACCATTGCTGCCGAAACCAATATCAGCAGTCTGTTAGACAGGCAATTGCATGAGTTGTCGGGCGGAGAACGCCAACGCGTTCTATTAGGCCGCGCCCTGGCCAAGCAACCCAATATCCTGGTATTGGATGAACCAGCACAAAACCTGGATATAGCGGGTCAACTGGCTTTCTATCAATTGCTCGAAGACCTGTATGAAAAGCACCCGATCAGTATTCTGATGGTGTCACATGAATTACATCTGGTCATGGCCTGCAGTAAACAAGTTGTTTGTTTGTATCACCACATCTGTTGCTCTGGCGCTCCACAAGCAGTGATCAAAGATCCTGAATTCATTAAATTATTTGGAGCAGATATGGCCAGTCATATGGCCGTTTATCATCATGAACATGACCACAGCCATGAGCACACTCATGATGATAACTGCCAGCACCACACCCACAAAACACCTGAGGCTGGTTGACATGCTGGACGATTTTATTCTAAGAGCCCTATTTGCCGGTATAGGTATCGCCATAGTCTGCGCTCCATTGGGTTGCTTCGTGGTTTGGCGTCGGATGTCCTACTTTGGTGATTCACTGGCACACTCCAGCCTGCTGGGCATAGCGCTGGGTTTATTGCTCGGCATGAATATTAATCTGGGCATTTTACTGGTCAGCAGTGGCTTTGCCATGCTGCTATTGTGGCTGCAACAACATAAGGTTCTGGCAACTGATACCCTGTTGGGCATTCTTGCTCATGCCGCATTGTCAATTGGCCTGGTGACTATCAGCTTGATGAAGAACCAGAATATTGACGTTTACAGCTATTTATTCGGCGATATTCTCAGTGTTGCTGCCAGTGACATTGGTCTGATCTATGCTGGCGGCAGTCTCGTTCTGATGTTGGTAGCGGCGTGTTGGTCACGCTTCACTCTGATGGCTTTGAACCACGATCTCGCTCAAGCTGAGGGTGTGTCAACTTTCTGGATGAACCTGCTATTTATGATTCTGATGAGCGTAGTAGTGGCCATCTCCATTCGCATTGTAGGCATCATACTGATCACTTCCATGTTAATTATTCCCGCAGCCACTGCCCGGCAAATTGCCACCAACCCCAAACAAATGGCCTGGCTGGCTATGTTAATGGGCTGCGTTTCTGTAGTGATTGGTATGTTAGCGTCCTTTCAATGGGACACCCCTTCTGGCCCAACTATTGTCACTGCTGCAACGGGGCTATTTGCCTCGGTGCTTGCTGGCAAGTTGATCGTCAAACAGGTGCTCTTGAAATAATCGCTTCGTTAAATCAGAACTGCATCACCCATGGTTGTTTCTTTACAATTCAACCACAGATGATAAAGAACCACTTTTCCTCCTGACACCTAAAGAACAGGAAATACTGAAATGGACTGCCCAGGGTCCACCAAACCAGAGATAAGTGATCGCCTGAATATTTCTTTTCATACAGTCGATTTTCACATTCGCAATAGTATTAGAAAGTCAGGTTCAAAAAACATAGCAGCTGCCGTTGCCACAGCGGTTAGAAAAAGGTTAATTCATCTATAAACCGACATTACGTTTAAAAAGATAACAAGCTACAAAAATTTGATATCGCCTTCACTGATCAAATGTTATAAAACAGTCAATAGATCAACAATCTTGATCACCTATTTTCTTTGAGGCCTTCCAAGTGTCGTAATCGAAGTAATCGCGATGCTCAACGACTTTGCCCTCCTTGACTGAAATAATGGTGGTTATAAAAGCGCAAGACGTTGATGTTTCAGCCTCCCCTTTTTTGACGGTAGAAAACTTTACCTTGCCAGTATAAACAGAATGCCCTGCTGAATGGTATTTAGTCTTTACATTGTATGCCGCTGATATTTTGTCGAATCTCAAAAATAAGGCTTCCCACCTCTTAAATATCTGTTCTTTTCCATACATTTTAACGGCTTTATCACCCCATATTTCGGACGTTGGATCTATAAATACCGCATCGTCTGAATAGAACTCTGCCAACCTTTTTATATCGAATTCAGAATAGGCCTGCATATAGTCATCTGCCAGATTGAACTCACTACTATAAGAAATACCGGTGAATAGAAAGCCTGTTATTACTAATACCGTTATTCTGAAAAAATTACCCATTATTTCCTCGCATCATATTAAAATTGAAAGAATCTTGATCACGCCAGTCAAACATTATTTCTGGCTTTTCAAATAATGCCATGGGTATCGCCTTGCTGCTGTAACCCTGATCCAGGCTGACACGCTTACTCCAAATATTGGCTTATCTTTTTCATGTTCATACGCTTTGTTTCAACATGTCATCAGCAGCACTTTGTTTGAGGCGGTATTGCGATGGAGTCATACCAATATATTTCTTGAATGCAGAGTTAAATGACGTTCTATTATTAAACCCAACAGCGTATGCAACTTGAGTGATGCTGAAAGACTTGTTCGTCAACAGAAGCTCGGCTGCTGCTCTGGCACGGTATTGGTTAATAAAGTCATAAAAGTTCTTTTGACACTGTTCATTAATAATCTGCGACAAATAATGTGGGCTGATACCCACTAATTGAGCCAAATCATCCAGCTTCAATTCATTGTTTTTATAAGGCTCGGAGTCCTGCATAATCGTCTTGAGTTTTGCGACCAAGTCCGTGGATAGTTGGTTATCCAAAGGGGAATTTTCGTATTTTTTTCTGACTTCATAGAACAATGACTCTGCATATAACAAAGAGAAATATCCTATGGCAAAAATAGCGACAGCTTCAGCCAGTTGATAGATTTCAACATAGGGAATTCTGGCTGCTTGACTTAACACGGCTGGAACGGTGATGCCCATATCCACAGCAATCAGCATTGCAAAGATACTCAGTAAACGTTGCAACCAAGATAAACTCATTTTATCAATCGAGGCAAAATGGTCGCGAATTCTGCGATTGTAGTTTTTTATACATTGAAAACAGAGCAGGAAGTACAAACTCATTTGCACATAGAACATCAGCAGCTTGATGTGTTTGAAACTGTCGACGTACAGTTGTTGAGGATTCATCAGATGCATGATGCTGCCAATTGCAAACAGAGCAATGCCCAATGAATAGTGGCGCAGGAATAAACCCAAATTAAATTGCAACTGCCCACAGATCATGCCGATATAAAAATACAGCGTTGGTCCCCATAAAAAAGCAGCATACCAGCTTTCATAGTTAAATAACCTCCAATAGGCCGGCAAGCCCACTCTGTAGGTATAGAAATTCCACAAGGAAAAAGTTAACAAACCGATTAGCAATGCCAACACCCGGTTAATATTCCGGTTGCCACGGCGAATAGACAAGAGAACTATTATTTGAAACACACAGTGAACAACAGCAGCCAGATAGATATTTTCTATATTGAATAAAATGCTGTGCCTCCCATGACTCGGTTAGTAGCTTGATTGGTAATGCTTTTCTATCGAAGACTCAAGGTAAACAATAACACATGTCTTTTTTCACCGATCAACTGAGTCATGAATAACTGGAGTAGCATTCAACAATGCCTCGTAATGAGTTTTTACCTTTTGCAAATCAATGCCATTCAAAAAGGATGAATAAGCCAGATAACACAGCAGAAACTGCATATCGCTGACCCAAGGCGGCAGGTAGCGTGGGCTGTTGCATAAGCCTTCAGTATGTAGTTGGCCAAGAACAGGAATATCATCCAAATCCAGTTTGCCGCAAAACAACAGCTGTATGCAGTCAGCCCGATTAGCCGCTACTGCGCTACGTAAAAAATTATGCACCCGCACCAGACCGTCGAGATAAACAATGTCCTTGGTAAATGGTGCGCCTCCGGTCAATACTCCTCCTCTGAAAACCCTTCGGGAATTTTCATAACTCTGATCTTCATTGCCTTGGGTCTGTTCAAGGAAGTACTGATAAACTTGCAGAAAATCAGCTCCTTCTACCGACATTTGAATAGCGATCATACGGTCCGACAAGCGTCGCATACGATCCAGATCCAGAGTGCCGGTGATAAATTCAGCAAATACTGCCAAACCTTCCTGAGTGCGTGTCGTTCCTGCGTGACTGCATCCCAGAACCGGCAAACTGTTCTGCTGGCGACCGTTAAGCGCTGTCGCGACATGAATATAGGCTTCATGCTGTATTAACTGTTGAATATCTCGATCCGAAAAACTTGCTGAACGCCGCAAGCGAATCCGCTTTGCTCCTGCCAGAGCATTAGCCGAGAGTTCATCAACCACGCTAAGCTGTGGCGCTTGATCACCAAACAGGTCTTGTGCGCCAGTTGCAATCACTTGCGCAGCATAATCAGCTGATCGATCAGGTTCACTTGTTGAATCGGGTAATGAACTAAACCCTGACAATAAATCATTGAATTTCTCAGCCAGACTTAGGGCAGTACTGCTACCATCGAGCAAAGTGTCCTTCGGTGTCCCAAATAATTGCGTTGAATAGCGATAGAAATTTTCAGAGCCACACGAAGCTAATAAAAGGGCTGTGTTCTCAGCCGTGGCAACCTGTTTAGCCAACCAATCGTCATAAACTGTTGACTGCAATTGAGATTTGACATCCTGCAGTTTTTTTAATGTTGATGATGCATCATATTGGGGGTATTCAACCTGCGGCAACTCTCGTGCTTTATTGGCGAAAAAGGTTAGTTTCGCTTGCGCTGGCCAGGATAAATGTCGCAATATCCGAATATCTCGAACAACACTGAACAGCTGTTGATTGAGTCTGATTAAGCGGTTTTTTTCGATGGAAGAAAGCATGTCTTTACGGGGTCTCTATGTAATGCGATTTTTCGCTGCATAACAGTATAACAATAATATAAATGTGCTATATCAAGCACCCGAATGATATAACACAATCTCAGATGGTATAAGACGTATGGTAGATTCAATGATGATAATTGGTAGCGAAGAATGGTGCGAGCTACCGCAATTAGGCATACCTGCAATCAAGGCTAGAATTGACTCAGGCGCAAAAACGTCGGCTATTCATGCCTATAAAATGAAACCTTTCAAAAAAGGCAGTGAACTGTGGTTGAAGTATGAATTACACCCTTTACAAAACAATCGCTCAACCATCATAAAATGTGAATCTCAAGTTATAGACAAGCGGCGGATAAAAAACACCAGCGGTGTCAGTGAAAGCCGCTACGTCATCAAAACCCCCATACGAATGAATGAACAGACATGGGACATAGAACTCACCCTGACCAACCGTGATGCCATGGGCTATCGCATGCTGCTGGGCCGAGAAGCGATGCTTGAACGCATTCTGGTCAATCCTTCCGCCCATTTTTTGCTGGGAGACAGAACAGATACCGACATCAAAGCTACTTACGGCAGTGTCAATAAACACAGTAATAATTTGAAGCTGGGCTTGCTGGCAACCAATCCCAATCTCTACAGCAATCAACGGATAATGGAAGCAGGTGAACAACGAGGGCATGACATTACCTTTTTCAACATCAGGGATTGCTATATGAAACTTGATGCTGAATCGCCTGAAGTGGCTTATCACGGCGGCATGATTTTAAATGATCTTGACGCTGTTATTCCACGTATTCGACCCAGCCTGACCTTCTATGGTTGTGCCTTAACTAGGCAGTTCGAAAGCATCGGTGTATATGCCCTTAATTCGGCTAACGCCATCACACAGTCACGTGATAAGTTATTTTCATTGCAGATGCTACTGAAAAATGGTCTGGAAATACCCACCAGTGGTTTCGCTAGTTCATCAGCGGAAACCAACAGCTTAATCGACATGGTTGGCGGCGCCCCGTTAATCATCAAGCTATTATCTGGGACCCAGGGCAAAGGCGTTGTTCTGGCAGACACCAAAAAAGCATCAGAAAGCGTTATTGATGCTTTTCAGACCTTAAAAGCCAATATGCTGGTCCAGGAATTCATCAAAGAAGCAGGCGGCAAAGACTTGCGCCTGTTTGTTGTCAATGGCAAAGTTGTCGGTGCCATGCAACGTTCTGCTGCCGCTGGAGAGTTTCGTGCCAATGTTCATCAAGGCGGCAATATCAAAAAAATATCAATCACACCGCAAGAACGCAAAATTGCTGTGCAGGCAGCAAAGATATTCGATTTAAAAGTGGCCGGTGTTGATATCATCAGATCAAGCAAAGGCCCATTGATACTGGAAGTAAATTCTTCCCCCGGCCTTCAGGGTATTGAAGCTGTTACTGAGAAAGATATCGCACAGACTATGATAAAAGCCATCGAACAAAAACTGGGTTGGAAGGCATAAACCCTGTTCTTCAAAGGCATGAAAGTACAAACAGGCGGTTCATCAGTAACCCTTGAATAAAGTAGATATATTCGAAAAAGAGTTAAATCTTGTTATATACTGTGTTCAAAATAAGAATTAGTTATGGGATGTCTGAAATGAATACTACGTTGTATAAGCCGTCATTGGCTATCAAGAGAGCTGTTTTACCCGCTGTACTATTGTTATCACTAACGTCCGCTGGCAGTATCCTTGCAGCTGACATTGAAGTGACCGCCACCAACGATGTCATTGATGCCAACGCGGGCAGCTGTGCAGGCATGACCATCGCAAATCTACCTGGTGGGGATGGTCAAGTAACACTGCGAGAAGCCATTTGTGCAGCCAATGGCACAGTCGGGGCTGACACCATTCGGTTTGCTAATCTTGCGGGCTCCCCCGATACCTACACTTTGAGTCTGTCGGGCTCAGAACTACCGGATGCGGTTTCACCAGCCATCAACGACCTGGATATCACTGAGAATGTCACTATCATTGGTAATGGTGCCAGTGAAACAATCATTAATGCCAATAGCATCGGGCGAGTAATGCATGTCAATAGCACAACAGCAACGATTCAACACTTGACCTTAACCGGTGGTCTTGTCCCTGCTGGCATTAATGACAATGGTGGTGGTCTATATGCAACAAATTCGAATGTAACTCTGGAATATCTCATTGTTGAGAACAACAACTCACCCATTGATGATGGTGGTGGCATATACAACAATTTTGGAACTCTGACCGTTCGCAATTCGATTATTCGCAACAACAACTCAGGGGATCACGGCGGCGGAATTACCAGTTTCAATACCAACAACGTATTGGTGGTTGAAGATAGCTATATCACTGGCAATACTTCTGGGGATAATGGCGGTGGTATTTATTCCAACTCAAGCACAGGAACGGCCACAATTCGTCGCAGCACCATTAGCGGCAATCAAGCCCAGGATCGAGCTGGCGGAATAGAAATCAACACCGCCGGCACTATTGAAAACACCACCATCAGTGGCAACACGGTCACTGATGAAGACGGTGGTGGGCTTTACGCTCAATCAACCAGCACCACCGCTACTCTGAACTTTGTGACCATCACCAATAACACTGCACCACTCGGTGGAGGTATTCAGGTTAACTCAGGTAACTTAAATTTTAAAAATACCGTGGTAGCGGGCAATACTGGCACCGCATCACCGAACGACGATTGCAACTTGCTTGGAACCTTAACCAGTCAAGGTAACAACCTGACAGGCACTGGCACTGGGTGCCCGTCAAGCGGCACTGGAGATATTACTACCACAACGGCCAACTTAGGCTTGGGAGCCTTGCTGAATAACAGCGTATCAACGGCTTTTAACCGCCCAACACATATGCCGTCAGCTATCAGCCCAGCAATCAATGCCGCCAGCAACACAGGCGCACCTGCCACCGATGGCCGAGGAGCCCCGCGCATTGCCAGCACTACAGCTGACATTGGCGCAGTAGAACGACATGCTACCGAACCACCGTTTGATTTTGGTGATGCGCCTGACTCCTATGGAACCAGTATTGATAAATTAGGAGCCAGCCATTTCGTAAACAGCTTAGTTTTCATGGGAGCGGCCGTTGACCGTGAAATTAATGGTGCGCCTACAGCCGGAGCGACCGGTGATAGTGATGATGGCATCAGTGGTCTGCCAACATTCGCATCTGGATCATCGGTTAATGTCACTGTTCACGGTGGACCGAATGGCGGCATGCTCGACGGTTGGGTGGATTATGACCGTAATGGCGTATTTGACCATCCAGCAGAACATATCAACAGCGGCACCAGTGTTTCTGTCTCGGCAGGAGCGGGTAACAACGTTGCAATAACCGTACCTGCCATGGTCAACGGCGGTGCATCCTTTGCTCGTTTTCGCATCAGTACAGCGGGTTCCCTCATGCCGACTGGAGAGTCCATTGATGGTGAAGTGGAAGATGTTGCCGTGACGGTTACGGCCAATGCACCACCCGTTGCCAATGCTGGACCTGACCAGACTGGCATTGCGGCCGGTGCTACTGTGACTCTGGCTGGCTCAGTGACGGACCCAGACAGTGGCGACACACATACTTATGCCTGGACACAACCCAGCGGCACCCCTGTCACCTTAAGCTCAACAACGGCTTCAGGTCCAACATTCACCGCACCAAATCCGGGAATTGAACAATCCGAAACGTTGACCTTCAGCCTGATTGTAAATGATGGGACTGTGGACTCAGCAGCCGATACCGTCGACATCACCGTGGACGGCCCGGCAAATACAATACCAACCGCCAATGCCGGACCTGACCAACCTACCGTCGCATCAGGCTCTGTGGTGACTCTGGATGGATCTGCATCGTCTTCTGAAGACGCCGGACAAGCAATAGCCTCATACACCTGGACAGAAACAACATCAACGGGTGTCGTACTGGCCAATCCAACTACAGCCACCCCCATGTTCACCGCACCCACGTTGGTACCTGGTGCTGCAGATGTCATCATCAGTTTTAATCTGGTGGTCAATGATGGATTTGCCAATTCAGCGACAGACTCGGTCACGATCACAGTGAAAGCACCTGCCAATACGGCCCCTACTGCCAACGCAGGTCCGGATCAACCAAATGTAGCTTCTGGCTCTACAGTGACTTTGGATGGCTCAGCGTCCTCCTCTGAAGATGCTGGACAAGCAATAGCCTCCTACACTTGGACAGAAACCACCTCCACCGGGGTTGTGCTAACCAATGGTACAACAGCGGCTCCAAGTTTTACGGCGCCCTCTCTTGTGCCCGGCGCTGCTGATGTCATTATCACCTTCAGTCTGGTGGTCAATGATGGCATTGATAACTCGACGGCTGACACAGTCACAATCACTGTAAAAGCACCACCGAACACGATACCTATTGCCAACGCTGGACCGGATCAGCCTATGGTGGCATCAGGAGCGACTGTCACTCTGGATGGCTCTGCATCAACCCCTGAAGACATGGGGCAATCTATTGTGTCCTACACTTGGACAGAAACTACCTCGACTGGGGTTGTGCTGACCAATGGTACAACGGCTTCTCCAACCTTTACAGCGCCAACATTAGTGCCCGCTGCTCCAGACACTATTATCACCTTCAGTCTGGTGGTGAACGACGGCATTGATAACTCCGTTGCAGATACGGTAACCATCACAGTAAAAGCGCCGGCGAACACAGTTCCAACAGCCAATGCGGGCCCAGATCAGCCTAATGTTGCTTCTCAAGCCACAGTGACATTAGATGGTTCTGCCTCGTCATCCGAAGATGCCGGACAAGCCATTGCTTCCTATACCTGGACCGAGACAACCTCAACAGGTGTGGTATTAAGCAATGGAACAACAGCCTCTCCAACCTTTACAGCACCCACTTTAGTGCCCAATGCACCAGACACAATTATCACGTTCAGTCTGGTGGTCAATGATGGCATAGATAACTCCGTTGCTGATACAGTGACCATTACGGTAAAAGCGCCTGCCAATATTGCACCAACCGCCAACGCAGGCCCAGATCAACCTAATGTCGCTTCTGGAGCAACAGTCACTTTGGATGGCTCTGCATCATCATCAGAGAATGCTGGCCAAGCCTTGGTGTCTTATACCTGGACAGAAACCACCTCAATCGGAGTTGTGTTGACCAATGGCACGACGGTTGCCCCAACGTTTACAGCACCTACCTTAGTTCCCGGTGCTGCTGATGTCATTATCACCTTCAGCCTGGTGGTCAATGATGGTATTGATAATTCAACAGCTGACACTGTTACAATCACTGTCAAAGCTCCACCTAATACCATACCTATTGCCAACGCTGGACCGGATCAACCTATGGTAGCATCAGGAGCAACTGTCACTCTGGATGGTTCTGCATCTACGTCTGAAGACTCAGGGCAATCCATCGTTTCCTACACTTGGACAGAAACCACCTCAACGGGTGTTGTGCTGACCAATGGCACAACATCTTCACCGACATTTACAGCGCCGACTTTAGTTCCCGCTGCTCCAGACACTATTATCACGTTCAGTCTGATAGTGAATGACGGCATTGACAACTCCGTTGCTGATACGGTGACCATTACGGTGAAAGCACCAGCAAACACAGTTCCAACAGCCAATGCCGGCCCTGATCAGCCTAACGCAGCTTCTGGAGCCACAATAACTCTGGACGGTTCTGCCTCATCATCCGAGGATGCCGGACAAGCAATTGCTTCCTATACCTGGACTGAAACCACCTCGACGGGCGTTGTTCTGACTAATGGAACAACTGCTTCTCCAAGCTTCACCGCACCCAGTTTGGTGCCAGCTGCACCAGATACTATCATCACGTTTAGTCTGGTGGTGAATGATGGCATTGACAACTCTGTCGCTGATACGGTCACTATTACCGTCAAAGCACCACCTAATACTGTTCCTATTGCCAATGCGGGACCAGATCAAACCGCAGTGGCTTCTGGAGCGACAGTGACCTTGGATGGTTCAGCATCCTCGTCTGAAGACGCCGGACAAGCTCTGGTTTCCTACACATGGACTGAAACAAGCTCAGAAGGTGTTGTTTTAACCAACCCGACAACCGCATCGCCAACATTCACTGCGCCAACGCTACTGGCAGGCACTCCTGATAGAGCAATCACCTTCAGTTTGATAGTGAATGACGGCATTGACAGTTCTATAGCAGATACTGTGACTATTACGGTTTACTCACCCGTTGCTCCTGACTCATATGAAATGGATAATGACTCTTTGTCTGCCAAAACCATTATTAAGAATGAAACTCAGGCACATACAATCCACTCCATCGGGGGTGAGGACTGGCTGACATTTACTGTGACAGACGTGGTTACCAATGTCGTCATTGAGACCAGCAATTCAAACAATGATATATGGTTGAGAGATTTCGATACCTGGCTATGGCTTTATGATTCAACTCTGATGGAGCTAGATTTTGATGATAATAGTGGTAGCGATATGTATTCCCAAATACTAGTTAACGAACTACAACCCGGAACGTATTTCATCCGGATTACAGATGCCAACTTTGATAACGTCATTGCAGGTTATAACATCAGACTACAGTACAGTACTGGCAGCACTGAAAATGAAACCTGTGCAGTGATTAAAGCAGTCAATGGCAACTATCACCTGCTCTGCCTGTAATTTTTATTAACCACAATTAAACTCCAGGGTTTCAACGACATAAACAACGTTGAAACCCTGGGTTAACCTTTTTCAGCAATTACCCTCGCCCCCTCTTTTTTGATTCCTCCATCAAAGTTAATCAATTGTATTAACAACGCAATTGTTACCACTCACCATAAACTGTATTAAGCCGGTCAACAGGTGTTCGGTATATGGATCATGGAATACGTACATAAAAAATTTTCTTGCCGCAAACCAGACTTGTCACCTCTTCCCAAAGCCCAAACCAGACTACGCGAACACACACCGTTTTGATGCAACAAAATATTGCAAAATACTGTGTTTTTTTCTTGGTGATTTAGCAAAAAAAAGCTACATTTCAAAATAAGAGGCGGAGAAAACCGCCACTCTTATTTGGTTCCGGTATTGCCTTTTATTTGAGTTAATATCCGGTTAATTTCCTAGCTATGTTTTGGTGAGGTTAACATCTATGTATAGCAAAAATAAAAAATCTCTCTGGTATGGTTCCTTGAAAACATCAAAGTCAAACTCCATTGTAATTTTTGATCCTTCTTTACCTTCAGCACCAACCGGTAAAGTATTTCTATTTAACTCTCAACGTGATGACTTTGTGCAGTATGTTGAAGACATCGTTAGCAAAAACTTACACGATTTAGATGCCGATGAATTAAAAGAGGCACAAAACAAATACTCAGCTGCCTTCAAGAAAGCACAGCGCAATTTTCTGGCGAAACACAGCAAACCTGAACCTTCAGATACCCCGGTTAAGAATGGTCTATTGGATGAACAAACCTTGAGCGAACTGGATGAGGATGATCTTGCAATCGACATGGATGATGACTTTTAGCCGATTATATCCAGCATAAACCAGCTAGCCCGCCTCAACAGAATTGACTGTCATTGTCTTTGCGCTGCTAGTGTGTTGTGCCAGAAAGCCATCCCATGCTTTCTGGCTGGTTTCAATTACTCGTTTTCAGGTAAGAACTTGCGTGCATACCAGCACGATGCATGTATGTCTTTACCCTGCTCCCTTGCCCAGGAAAAACCATGCTCAACCAGAGCTGCGGCAAAGCCTTTTCCTCTGGCTGTATTGGGTGTAAAGGTGCTGTAAAAATCGATGACATTATCATCCAGCAATCGATATTTTATTTCTGCTTCTTTATCGTTGGGCAAGGTGATATAAAAGCGTTTATTCTCGGTATCGTGTTGAATATTATTCATTGTATTTATTTTCAATCTCTGTAACCAAACAGTTTATTATCAATGATTGCTTGACGAATGTCATCAGGCACGCATTCTTTCCAGCTCATATCACCAGCTTCTATTTTTTTATACGTTTCACGCGAAGAAATGTGCAAATGCTCTTCATTGTAGTCTGGCACAGCCACCATTTTCTTGTTATGAACCAAATGCTTAAGCAAAAACTTCTGCTCTGGTGTCACTTGAACACTTTCCAATGTAACCAGCTTCCCATCGACAATCGACGGATAAATATACACATAGGTATTATCAGAAAATAATTTCCCCATCCCTTCCAGAATACCGCCTTCTAAACCATCATAAAAGTCTTCGTTAAACAAGGAATCAAAGTCCAAAACACTGAGCATAATCCCCATTGGATTCTGGTTATATCGCCTCAACCAGGATCTCAAACGGAAAAAACGAAAATAGTCTGAAACTAATACGGTATAGCCCAATTCATTCATCAGATCGACTCTGGCCAGAAAATCTGCATCATCTACATCTCCACCATGAGCCAACTCTGACAGAGTCAATTCAGTCACTATATGCACATTGTCCTGTTCAATTCCCGACTCTTGGGTAAACAGTTTCTTGCCGGCAGCCGCCATATCAAGCGTCACCTTTGTTGGCGGTCTGAAGGTCCCTCGAATGATGAGTGTTTCCTGCTTTCGCAACACACTTGAAGGCACCAGAGAATCCCCTCCCGAGCCAAACATAACCGCACGACAACACCAGCTACGAATTAAATGCAGGTTGATCAAGCGGTTTTCGATCGCTTCAAAATACGGCCCGGAGAAATTAATCAGATCAATTTCCAGACGCCTGGTATCCAGACCATCCTGAAGGCTATCAATCAACTTTTTAGCATCAGAAAAATAGTGGTAAGCACCATAAACCAGGTTTACCCCGAGAATTCCCAATGCCTCACATTGCTCCGCATTAGACTCATCCAGCATGCGGACGTGCAGAATTATCTCACTGGGTTCAGCATCCGGGAACAACTGGACTTGTATACCAACCCAGCCATGACACTCATTTTTCTGGCTATAGCTACGAGCGGTTACTGTAGCAGCATAGGAAAAGAACTGCGTATTGGCCGGACGGGTGTCGCTCAATCGTTTTTCGAGCAAGCCATACTCATGGCTCATCATTTGCTCGAGGCGTTCACGACTAACGTAGCGCCCGGCCTTGCCATAAATATCATCGCTGACTTTCATATCGTAGGCTGACATGGTCTTGGCGATAGTGCCAGCAGCACCACCTGCCTGAAAGAACTGGCGAGCCACTTCTTGTCCGGCTCCAATTTCGACGATACTACCGTACTTTTTTTCGTCTAGATTAAGCGTTAATGCCTTTTCAGCAACGCTCAATTTTTTTTCATTCTTCATAATCTCAATAATGTGTGGGCTTTATTTAAGGACTTGTTGGATAACAGAACCAGCATAAACAGGGCATAGTATCAGCTCTTTTATCCAACACAACCTCATAAGAGATATCTGGAAAGACCAATTATAGACAAAATCAGCAAAGCATTCCCCCATCCATCGATAAAAAGTATCATTTCACATGGTTAATCAGTAAGCATATGGACTCAAACCTATTTGATTTCCATTGCAGTGATTGATAATGACCATCTAAAGCATTGAAGTTGCAAGACATTATTTCTTTGGCAAAAGAACTGCCGCATAAAAACCAGAAAATACTAATAACTGACCAGCGATATGAAACCAGTGGATCGATTCTCCCAGCACAAAGACACTGAGAATCGCTGCAAACACTGGCAAAGTGTACATAAATAAAACGGCAGTGTTTGCTCCTAACATCAAAACACCATGGTTCCACAGACTGTAGGCCAACAATGAGGGGAAAACTCCAATATAAGCGATCATAGCAAACAGCTTCCAATTCAATTCAAATGCCGGTGTCTGACTTGTTTCCCAGAGCATTATTGGTAATGTAACCATCACACCAAAGATTATGGTGATTTGCAAAAACACACGACTTGGCAGCACTGCCTTTTTTTTGCGTAATAAAACAGTGTACAAAGCCCAAGCGGTTATCGCTGACATCATCCAAAGGTCTCCTGCTTGCACCTGCAATTGAAGTAAACGCGACCATTGGCCTTCAACAATAATTAGTAATACTCCAGACAAGCCCAATACAATTCCCAAACCTTGATATCTGGTGGGAGCAACTCGAAACAGGAGCCAACTGAATAGAAAAGCAATCACCGGGGTCATCGTGCCAATGACCGCAATATTCATCGATGATGTACTGTGAGCTGCGTTATAAAGTAAAGAGTTGTATGCTGACACCCCCAGCATCCCGAATAAAACCAATTGCAACCAATTGCGTTTTATTTCAGGCCAGTAACGGATTAAATCCAGATAGGTCCATGGGATCAATATTATCCCAGCGGTGAACCAACGCCAGAAGTTCAGACTGAATGGAGGCATCATATCAACCGCCCATTTGGACACAATAATATTGGTCGCCCAGAACAAGCTGGTAAGAATCAAACCTAGAACGGCGTTGGTCCTGTCTGAGAAAAAAGGTTTCATAAAGACAATCTAAAGATAATGAATAAAGAATTTGTTATTGTTTTAAGGTTTGTAGTGTGATCGGTATACTATGTTTTAAACCGCCAGAAAAATGTCTAAACAGCACTAATAAAAGCACTACAGTGTCACTTTTTCCGGCCTATATGTTCAGGTGTCAATGACACCATTGCAGTGTAACGACTTTTACCGCTGGTCACTAGAGCTTGTAAACGTTTCATTCATGAAACTACAGCTGGCTCTAGAATTTCAACCCCATAAACGGAGATACACAATGAAACAACGAATTATAGCTTTGAGCCTTTTAACCTTTATTGCACAGTGCTTATTTACCACTATCACAGTGGCTGCAAATGACTCCCCAACCGGTAAATGGCGCACCATTGATGATGCCACAGGCAAAGCCAAGAGCATTATAGCTATCAGTGAAAACGATGGCGTATTTTCCGGTATTATTGAAAGCCTGCTCAACCCAAGTGAACCCAACCCTTTGTGCAAAAAATGCTCTGGAGAACGGGCTGATCAACCCATTCTGGGTATGACTATTTTATGGGATGTAACTTCTAAAAATGACTATTGGTCCGGTGGAAAAATACTTGACCCGAAAAAAGGCAAGACCTATAAGGTGAAACTCAGTCTGATTGAAGATGGCATGAAACTAAAAGTTCGTGGTTATATTGGCACGCCTGTTTTAGGCAGAACTCAAGTCTGGGAACGAATAACTGATTAAATCAGGCATTAATCTCTGTTAGTACTCAGTAAAAACCAACAATGACACTCAAATTAAAAATTCCACCACCGCTGATTATGTTATGTGCAGCCGCCATTATCTGGTGGTTGCCTTCAGTTTGGCCGATGTACCTGGTTGATATTATATGGGTGAAAGCGATAGGCGTTCTTTTGATATTGACAGGAGCAGGCATTGATCTCTGGTCTGTTTTTCAATTTCGAGGCCAAAACACTACTATCAATCCTTTAAGCCCTGAAAAAACAAAATCTCTGGTCATACATGGTTTATATCACTATAGTCGCAACCCCATGTATCTTGGCATGCTGCTAATTCTGTTGGGCTGGATCTGCCTGCTTGGCCATGTATCAAGCCTGCTTGTATTGCCGATATTTATAATGACATTGAACTACTTACAAATCATGCCGGAAGAACAACAGCTGCAACAACTCTTTGGAGATTCCTATTCACAATATTGCCGCTCTGTCCGACGTTGGCTTTGACTGAAACAAAACGCATGCAGAATTATGATGTCATAGTTATTGGTGCAGGCGCAGCGGGAATGATGTGTGCCATAACCGCTGCGAATCGGGGCAGGCAGGTGTTATTAATCGAACACACCAAACGATTAGGCAAGAAAATTTTGATGTCAGGCGGAGGACGCTGCAATTTCACAAACCTGGATATCAGCCCGGATAATTTTCTATCGCAGAACCCACATTTCTGTAAATCAGCCTTACGGCAGTACACTCAGTGGGATTTCATAGCCTTGGTGGCAAAACATAATATTGACTATTACGAAAAGTCTCTGGGGCAATTATTTTGTCAGAACAGTTCAAAAGACATTGTTAAAATGCTTGAAAAAGAGTGTACTGAAGCTGGCGTCGAAATAAAAACACAATGCTCAGTAGAGACTATCCAAACAGCTACAGACAACCAGAACGCCACCTATCAACTCTCAACAAACCTGGGTATTCTATGCTGTTCCAGCCTGGTCATTGCAACAGGTGGTTTATCTATTCCAACGCTGGGAGCAACAGGGTTTGGCTATCGAGTTGCTGAGCAGTTTGGCTTATCCATCATACCAACACGCGCTACCTTAGTTCCATTTACCTTGACAGGCAAAGTTCACATTCTGACTCAAAAATTATCTGGAGTTTCTCTGGATAGTTGTGTCAGTTATGGTGATGTACACTTCTCTAACCCACTCTTATTTACTCATCGTGGTTTGAGCGGACCTGCCAGCCTACAGATCTCAAACTATTGGCAAGAATCAACCCCCATCCAAATTGACTTATCTCCCGGTAAATCGGTTGTTGACCTGCTGCTAAATGAAAAACAACACAAACCCCACTCTTTGGTCCGAAAAACCTTAAACAAACACTTTCCCAAAGCGCTTATCAACGAATTAGAACATCTATGGTGGGCTGATATGAAAGAACAACCATTACAACAATGGTCACACAATAAGTTGACCGAATTAGGTGAACGCTTCCATAAATGGCAGATTATACCTTCAGGTACTGAAGGTTACCGAACTGCGGAAGTCACCTCTGGTGGAGTCAGTACAAAACACCTCTCATCCAAAACAATGGAATGTCGAGATCAGGCAGGTTTGTATTTTATTGGTGAAGTCATTGATGTCACTGGTTGGCTTGGAGGCTACAATTTCCAATGGGCCTGGTCATCTGGGTATGTTGCAGGCATGAATGTATAGACCTCTTTAAAGAACGCTAGCAAATTTAAAGAACCGTCACCATCAAATCATCCGACATGTCTTCCAAAATAGTTTGAACCTGTGAAGCCGACATTGCCTCTGGCAGTACAACCCTTATATCCGCCTGAAACAACATATAACCTGCCATTGATGCGCTTTCACAACGAGAACTCATCTTCTCCACATTAATTTTATGAGCTAATAATGCGGTAGTGATCTCTTCAATAATACCCTGACGATCATTGGCCTCTACTTGAACATCCATGATAGTTGCATCAGATGATGCACAAAGCTCATTTTCTGTTGGCAAAAGATGCGGAGTCACTTCGATATCCTGCGATGTCAACCCAGCAAGAGCAATCAGCAAGGGCTCAACATCAGCTTCACTGATGATTACTTGTATTATGCCTACAAATTGGCCACCAAGACGTGACAAACTACTTTCAAGCCAGTTGCCATTGTGACTGTGGACCAGATCAGAAACTTGTCGCACAATGCCCGGTTTATCAGTCGCTACTACAGTTAAGATAAGTTGTTTCGTTTTCATAGTGACCTGCCCTATTGTGTTCTTCGATACCAATAGATTAAGACAAATGCCGCATAAAGCCAAACAACTATTCGAAAGAATCTTCCTCAGGTGATAACTCAGGGCGATCATTTTTTTCTATAAGAGCAACTGCTTCAGCAGCTATTCCTTGCTCTTTTCCAACAAACCCCAAACGTTCAGTGGTCGTTGCTTTTACATTCACAGCATCAGAAGCGACTCCTAAGTCTGTCGCTATATTGCTGCGCATTTGATCTATATAAGGCGACAAACGGGGTTGCTGAGCAATGATAGTCGAATCCACATTAACCACTCGATAGTTGTGATCGACCAACAAGCTGACAACCTGACGCATCAAACCACGACTATCCGCACCTGCATATGCCTTATCCGTATCCGGAAAATGCTGCCCTATATCACCCAAAGCTGCAGCACCGAGTAAGGCATCACAAATCGCATGCAATAAAACATCCGCATCGGAGTGTCCGTCTAAACCTAAATGGTGAGCTATGGATACCCCTCCAAGAATTAACGGCCGCCCTTCAACCAGACGGTGTACATCATAACCCTGTCCTATGCGCATGATAAATCAATCATCATCGCCAGTTGCCACATCGACAACGGCTTTACCCACCTTAAAAGGTACTTTAGCAACTTCAATAGTTACGTCAACAGCTGTACCCACTATAGTGCTTATGCAACCCGATAACATAGGTATAAAGGCTATTATGAGAACGCTTCGTAAAAGTAATTGTTTCATGCTGATAGTCTAAAATGTGTTCTATTCTAAGTGTTTCGTCATGTTTTATGACAACAGACTATAAATAGTACGCAAATTAGTCACCAATGACCAGCAATGACCTCAACTCCTTGTCTATTCAGAGACTGTTGGTCCTAAGTGGACTGCACTGCAAGCAGCGCAGTCCATGATACATTAAACGTTACGCAAGTAGCCCAACATAGTATCAACATCACTGCAGGCAAATGGATCTGTTTCACAGTTATCCTGTTTACCATCTTCAGCAAAAACTTTTTTGATCTCTCCATTTTCTACAAACATAGAGTATCTCCATGAACGTTCACCAAAGCCCAGGTTCTCTTTTTTCACCAGCATATCCATGGCACGGCTGAAGTCTCCATTGCCGTCCGGCAGCAGCTTTACTTTCTTAGCACCAAGATTCTTGCCCCACTGAAACATAGTGAATGCATCATTAACACTTAAGCAATAAACATCATCAACACCTAAAGACTGAAGTTCATCGTATTTCTCTTCGAAACCTGGCAAATGCGTACTTGAACAAGTTGGCGTAAATGCACCTGGCAATGCAAACAAAACAACCTTTTTGTTCTGAAAAATTTCCGCACTGGTAACATCCTGCCAGCGAAATGGATTATCGCCGCCAATGCTTTCATCACGTACACGGGTTTTGAAGGTCACTTGTGGAACAGATTGAGTCATTTTAAATCCTCTTATATATAATGTTGATAATTTATGCGCGCACTTTACAACAGCTTTCAAACCCTATCAAATTGATAGTTTTTATGATATTAATCTATTTTACCGATAGCCGATGAGAGTAACTCAATGTTCCAACCAACGATAAAACAACTCAAATATATTTGTGCTGTTGCAGACCATCAGCACTTCAGCAACGCTGCTGAATCCTGTTTCGTTTCACAATCTGCATTGAGTACTGGAATCAATGAATTAGAACAGAATCTGGGCATTAAAATTTTTGAACGGCACAACAAAACCGTGTTGATCACTCCTTTAGGAGAGGAACTGGTAAACCGAGCTCGCCACATTCTGAATCAAACCAATGATTTTGTCGCTCTGGCACAGCAATCTTCCGATGGTTTCATACGACAGCTTCACCTGGGAGTCATTCCGACAATTGCACCTTTTATGCTGCCGGAACTGTTGCAGAAATTTAAAGAACACCATCCAACTACCAACATTCTTATTCGAGAAGATTTAAGCCATAATCTATTATCCATGCTCAACAAAGGTGATATCGATGTGGTATTACTGGCATTGCCTTTTGACACTCAGGATTTCATGGTCCAGGAGCTTTTCGAAGACCCATTGATGCTGGCCATGCCTACTGAACATGATCTGGAAAACAATAAGTTCATCACACTAAAAGACCTGAAAGATGTCCCCATGTTATTAATGGAAGGTGGGCATTGCCTGCGTGATCAGGCTTTAAATGCCTGTGCATTTTCCATAAAAGACATAAACTTGCCCTATCAGGCATCGAGCTTACACACTCTGGTGCAAATGGTTGCCAATGGCGTTGGCATCACCTTACTTCCACAAATGAGCGTAGGCACTAGTCTTGTCGACGACAAATTGGTCATAACCCGTAAAATCGACAAATCAAATATCAGTCGCACCATCGCACTGTTATGGCGAAAAAACTCTCCCAATCAGGAGCCATTAAAAGCCTTGGCCAATTTGTTAAAACGCTAAGGGCTATTGTTCAGGTAATAAAGAAATTTGATACCACTGATGCCGCACAAGGTTTGTTCAGGCAAAGTTATGAAACAAAAAAAAGGGTTTTGATTTCTCAAAACCCTTCAAATCATCAAAAAGGAAACCCATAGAGTATTTCCCTATTTAACGACACCCATAATCTGTCTGGCAGAATGATATAAATAATTTATCAATATACTGATTATAAGAAATACATCTTCACCATTCACATCGAAAAACGATGCTGCCACCAAATAAGCATAGACTCAGGAATAATAAACCGCAAATTATTCTACAAAAGCAGTAAATACAGCCTGAAAAACACCTTATATCAACGCCATTTATATCGAATCTCATATAAGTATAATATTTTATTATAAAGATAAAACTATTACCTGCCTTATCAAAAACCATAAAAAAAGGGCTTCCCGCGAGGAGAAGCCCTTGATATTCAATAGTTTTATAAAAAACTAATGACACCTAACAATAATGATAAACACCACACCCATATAGGATGCTTATCATTGACATCAATTATATATATTTTTCTTATAATATCAACATAAAATATGTAAATGCGCAATTTTGCGCGTTAAAAGGACAATCTTCATGTGAAAATTTACTGATCTAATACTTTTTATGCCTGAAACTAAGTACAGATTGTTCATCTCCAGGGTAAGTAACTTTGATATTAGTTCGATCTCCTAACACTAATTTAGGCTTTAACCCCATCAACTCAATGGCACTTGATTCATCGGTAATTGCCTGTCCTTGACTCAATGCCGTTTTCAAAGCATCACGTAATAAACCAACCCGAAACATTTGCGGAGTTTGCGCCATCCAGACATTTTCACGCTCCAGTGTCTGCACAACTTCCATATTATTTCCAGCACGTTTCAAAGTGTCAGCAACAGGAACAGCCAACAAACCACCTACGGGATGATCTTTTAGCTGATTCACCAGTCGAGATAATAGCTCACCAGTAATGCAAGGCCTTGCAGCATCATGCACCATCACCCAATCATCATCTTCAGCAATGGGTGCCAGAGCATTAAGACCTGCCAGTACCGACTGCGCACGAGTTGCTCCACCATTGACTACAGGCAATAATTTATCATGCTGAATATTCAAATCTGTCCAGTAGTGATCATCATGAGCGATACACAATTGGACGGCCTGTATCATGGGAAATTGCATCAGAGCCTCTAAAGTCAGTTCAAGCAGAGGCTTGCCTGCTATAGACATATATTGCTTTGGCTTACCAACATCCATCCGTGTACCAATGCCTGCTGCAGGCACAATAGCCCACACAATTGTTGATATATCACTGTGCTTTGCCGTTCTATCGACCACTTGAACCTCTGTTGTAATCTACAAATCTAAAACACCATTATGGACTACCTGAGAATGATTTAGAATAGTCCAACCCTGACTCCAAATTTGGAAAGATAATCTTAAAAAGGGCAATAAACGCCAGTGTCAAGTTGCACGCATACCGTTATAATCTCTGCCCTAATTAAAAGATCAACTGATTCGTCACCGCCATGTCCAGCCAAACACAAACCGCTACACCACTTACCCCTGTGCTGCCGACTCCAAGCGGCAAAGCATTGTATTGGCATCAATTAATGGGCAGTTCCGCCAGCTTAGCGGTCAATAGTCTGGCCGAGAGTAATAAAGCCTTATTGATTGTCTGCAGTGAAGCTCAGCATATGCACCGCCTGGAGCGTGAATTGCGCTTTTTTGGCAATGAGCAACATACCTTCTATCACTTCTCCGACTGGGAATGCTTGGCCTATGATAAATTTTCACCACATAAGGACATTATATCTGAACGTTTACTAACCCTTTACAGTCTACCCCAATTGAAGTCAGGTATTGTATTGACTACTGCCTCAGCATTGATGCAACGCCTTGCTCCAATTGAATACGTACAAGGCAATGCCATCAATTTGAGTGTTGGTGACCAACTTAATATCGAAGTATTTACCAAACAGTTGATCAATGCTGGCTATTACTCCGTTGAGCAAGTTATGTCTCCAGGTGAATACGCCGTACGCGGTGGCATCGTTGATGTCTTCCCTTCAGGCATGGTCACTCCTTTTCGGCTGGATTTGTTTGATACAGAAATCGAGAATATCAAATTGTTCGACCCGGAAACGCAACGCTCACAGGAAACCATCAATACCATCCGGCTATTGCCTGCTAAAGAGTTCCCTTTGGATCAAGGCGGCATCGATTTATTTCGTCAACAATTTCGCGAACAGTTCGATGGTGATCCTCAAAAGTCGGTTATCTACCCTCAGGTAACCCGAGGCCTGGCTCCTGCCGGCAGTGAATATTACCTGCCATTATTTTTTAAACACACCCATACTTTGTTCGATTATCTGCCCGATGACATTACTTTAGTGTTGGCCGATGGGGTGAGTGAAAAGCTTGATGCTCTGCAACTTGAAAACCAGCAACGTTATGAAGATGCTGTTCTGGATCCTGAGTGGCCAGCGCTACCTCCGGCACAGTTATTTATTCAGGCCAATGAAATTCGCCAGAAAGTCAAAGCTTATGCCACAGTCAACCTGCTGGGTCTTAACCTTAAAGGCGAAAAAGAATTAATCACATTTAACTGTGTGGAACCCACAAAATTTAATATTCAACCCACACAGGAAGCACCGTACCAGAGTTTTATCGACTACCTACAGCGATCAGACAACAACATTCTACTGGCAACAGAATCAGCTGGTCGTCGTGAAGCAATGCTTGACCTGCTTAACACTCACCATATTCACCCCAAGATAATCGACAGCTGGAACGAATTCGCTAATTCTCAAATCAAACTGGCGATCGCTATTGCCGACTTGGACCATGGCCTCAAACTGCCAAACCAGTCGCTGGAGATTATTACTGAATCTCAGCTATATGGTGAACGGGTTTTACAACGACGTCGTCGCTCGGAAAAAAACCGTGATCCGGATACGATTATTCGCTCACTGGCCGAACTGAAAGTAGGCGATCCAATCGTTCATGAAGACCATGGCATTGGTCGCTACGCAGGCATGGAAACACATAAAGTTGGTGATATCGATAACGAGCTGCTGGTTATTGAATATCAAGGCGGAGATAAGTTGTTTATTCCAGTATTGTCACTGGAAACTATCAGTCGCTTTATTGGCGGTGACCCTGAAACAGCGCCTTTACATAAATTAGGCACTGATACCTGGAGCAAAGCCAAGCAAAAAGCGCAGGAAAAAGCATATGATGTTGCTGCCGAATTACTTGAGGTTCAGGCCTTGCGTATGGCTCGAAAAGGTTATGCCTTTACTCCTCCCGACCATGGTTATTCAGCTTTTTCTGCTGGCTTTCAATTTGAAGAAACACCCGATCAGCTGAATGTTATCGATGATGTGATCAATGACATGACCAGCGACAAACCAATGGATCGATTGGTCTGCGGAGATGTCGGTTTTGGTAAAACAGAAATTGCCATGCGTGCCTGTTATATGGGCATAGCCGACCAAAAGCAGGTAGTACTGTTGGTTCCCACCACTTTGCTGGCACAACAACATTATCAAACCCTGTGTGATCGGTTTGCCGACTGGCCAGTGAAAATTGAACTATTGTCACGATTTCGCACCACCAAGCAAAATGATGACGCGATTGCCGGTCTGCAATCAGGACATGTAGATATCGTGGTTGGCACCCATCGCCTGCTGCAAAACGATATCGAGTTCAAACAGCTTGGTTTGATGATTATCGATGAAGAACATCGTTTTGGTGTGCGCCAGAAGGAACGTTTAAAACAACTCCGCAGTCAGGTAGATATTCTGACTTTAACCGCAACACCCATTCCACGTACCTTGAATATTGCCTTATCAGGTATGCGCGATATCTCTGTTATCGCAACACCTCCTAAAGCACGATTGGCCGTTAAGACTTTTGTTCGACAATGGAATGACACCATTATAAAAGAGGCCTGTTTACGAGAAATTCGTCGTGGAGGGCAAGTCTACTTTTTGCACAATGAAGTACAAACTATCGAAAAAATGCGTGAGCAATTGCAGGAATTAATCCCTGAAGCACAAATCGAATTTGCTCATGGCCAGATGCGTGAACGCCAGTTGGAAACGATTATGCGTGATTTTTATCACCAGCGCTTCAATATACTATTGTGCACGACCATCGTTGAAAGTGGCATTGATATTCCCAGTGCTAACACTATCATCATAAACAAAGCTGACCGCTTTGGTCTGGCGCAATTGCACCAATTACGCGGACGCGTTGGCCGATCACATCATCAAGCTTATGCGTATATGCTGACACCCAACAAATCGGCATTGACACATGATGCACATAAGCGGCTCAATGCGATTGCTTCACTGGATGACCTTGGAGCCGGTTTCGCCTTAGCCTCTCAGGACTTGGAAATCCGCGGTGCAGGTGAACTTCTGGGTGAATCCCAAAGTGGCTTAATGGATCAAGTTGGTTACAGTTTATTCAGCCAGTTCCTAGACCAAGCCATGACAGCATTGAAACGTGATCGCGACAGCAATAGTCCAGATATCGGCATTAATGCCAGCATTGCTGCCAACCTGCATACTGAAATCAACCTGCACATTCCAGCACGTTTTCCAGACGATTATATTCCTGATGTTAATTTGCGCCTGACCATGTACAAACGCATCAGTAATGCCGATTCTGCAGACCAACTCTATGAAATGCAGGTAGAAACAATTGATCGCTTCGGTCTGTTACCAGATGCGGTGAAGAACTTGTTTACCATAGCCAAATTGAAGTTGAGTCTGAACCCTTTAGGTATCGAGAATATCGAAGTAGGCCCTAAAGGTGGCCGTGTACAATTGACCGATAATCCGAATATCAACATTGGTAATCTGATGCAACTGATGGCTCGCAGGCCCAGCGAGTTCAGCATGAAAGGTTCAAACTCATTCACTGTGCGACGTGATATGGCAACGGCTGAAGAACGTTTCACTCTGGTGGAGCAACTGATCAAAGAATTAAGCTGAAACGATACTGACCATGTTCAAACTCAGCGCAGGCACTTTTCACAACGAGGGCGATAACGAAATACTCATCATTGGCGACATCCCAATTCGCCTGATTCGCAGCAAGCGACGCACACTGGAGCTGCAAGTCAGGTCCACGGGTGTTGTAATGCGTATTCCAATGCGTTGTTCATCCGCCAGCATTATGGAGTTTGCCCAACTGAGGCACCATTGGTTGCAGCAAAAAACACAGCTGCTTGAACAAAAACTGGTGCAGGCGGAAAAACAGTTTATTGATGGCGAATCTTTTAATTATTTAGGCAAGGCATTTACCCTTCGACTACGCCTGCATGACAACAGAAAAAACGACTTCAGTAATAATGAACTCTCACTCTCAGTGCCCAAAAAAGTCAAAAATCAGACTCAATACGTTCGCAAAAAATTGATCAACTGGTACAAAGAAAACGCACTGGCTGATGTCACACACACCACTCAAATTTATGCCCAGCAAATGGGGCTGACTTACAACAGCATTAAAATTCGTGATTACAAAGCCCGTTGGGGCAGCTGTTCAGCTAAAGGTGAACTGTCTTTTAACTGGCGCATTATCATGGCACCTCGTCCAGCTTTTGACTATGTCATTGTGCATGAACTGGCGCACTTGCAACACTTTAATCATTCACCGCATTTCTGGCAATTAGTCAAACACAGCATGCCAGACTACCCCAGGCAAAAGCAGTGGTTTCGTGACAACAGACATGAACTGATGTTTTAGATACAAACTCTTTCACTCTAAATCACCCAGAATATCTATCGATAGCTGAGACCAACGTTGAGGCTAACAAAACCTAATAGCTTCATTAAACTCGATCAACTACCTTCCATCGCAGTGATATGAGTTTTTCTCCAGTCTCCAACAGCTTTAAAACCAGGCATGTTTTTTATTTTATCTTCAGTAAACTGCAATAGTTGCTGGTCAGAAAGTTCAAAATCAATATCAAAGCGGCAGGGTTGATCAACATGCCATGGTGTATCAACAAACAACTCGAGGCGATTACCCTCCGGATCACGAAAATAGATCGACCATGCAGTCCCATGAGATACAGTCTGCAAAGGTGTTTGACTAGTCACCAAGGCCTCATAAAATATTCTCAGATTGGCGATAGAGCCGACCCGAAAAGAGATATGATCAATAGGACTATCCACAGGTTCTCTAACAGGTCTTGGCGTCAAAACTAATTGGTGGTGTTCTCCAGAGTTCCTGCTGAGAAACACCATGGCATTTGCCCCTTCTCCTCTATCAGTAACAACAAAGCCAAGACAATTAGAATAAAATGTCTCCATCGCATTAACATCAAGCACATAAAGTTCAAAATGACTTAAGGTAATATCAGGGAAAGTTGAGGGTTCTAATTGTTGCATGCTTATCATTATAGGTTAATAAGTTTCTAGGGAACAAACCACTACATAAAGAATGACAGCCTGAAACGTTTAATACAAGGCTTATGCACTTTATGGAAATCATTCTGTCTTGTTGAAAAATCAACTAGATCCAGGTTTGCCTTTTCTAATGATTTACTTTAATGTTCGCTTCGCTCAATTGTGAGCAGAACAAACAACCTACTTCTATGAGGAAAGGCACATGAAATTAGTCAAAAAGACCGCCGAGTACAGCATCTTGCAACGTAACGACGAGCGCTATGCAGTACAAGCCAGCAATGGCAAAATGATCAACGGTGAAGAAAAAGCAAAAATTTTGCTTGACGAAAAACTGATCACTGTTTCCAAAGCAAACCCAAAACCTGCTGAAGAAGCGCCTGCCGAAGACGCTGCTGAAGCAGAAGCACCAGCGGAAGAAGCCGCCGAAGGTTAATCACGCTTTACAGACTGACGCGGAAATGGGCAATATGGCCGGTTTCCGCGTTTTTTATTGCCCGTTGCTAAACATTGAAATACTTCCAACAAGATAGATCAAACTAGGTGACGCTAAACATCGACCTCTGCAAAGTATTTTATAGCAGGTGCCTCATCTAAAAATTCACTTAGTTGCTCTAGAACACCATTGTTGTTAATGAATTCCAAATACTGTTGATGATCTTCAACACTGAGCCACTTTTCATCCAACAACATTTCATGGTTGGATTGATCAAATAACACGTTAACTCCCATACACCCCTTAAAACCGCGAACATTAGGCAGGTTACGATCCAAAAATGGCAACAATAATTCAAATTGTTGATGTTTAACCTTACAGTTCAAAGTAACTTTAACACTCATTATTTTCTCCAAGTAACACTGATTTTAATAGCGTTTAAGCTTAATTCCCGTCTTCAATCTTAACTACCTGAAAGCTAGCAAAAATACGTTTTATCAGTCATTTCATCGACTTTATTTGCTTAGGAGTAACACCATACCGTTGTTTGAATACCTTAATGAAGTGAGATACATTGTCATAACCAATCTGCATAGCGACTTCAGTTACGGTCAATTCTTTGTCAGAGATCAGTTCCATAGAATATGCCAGTTTTTTATCCAACAACCATTGCTTTGGAGCAACGCCAAACGTCGTTTTAAACTCTCGGTTAAAACTGGATAGACTTCTACCAGAAATATGAGCCAAATCAGCCACTGACAATTGAAATATTTCCGGTTTAGCCATCAAACGCAGCAAATTTCGACGAGGCTTCTGAGTCGAACGTTCTGACAATAAAGCGGCCAGTTTTCCAGCATGATCCTCCCATGCAAATAGGTGTAACAGTTCCAATAATTTCAAGCGTAAAAGCTCGGAGGAGTTGATATTCATACTCTGCTGCAAGGTCAATGAATCAAAGAATGGTTTGAATGTCCCTCTGTCCTGTACCAGGCAATAACGCGACTTAGGATGAAATGATTTTGCAACACCTTGGCAATGGCTGAGATACTCATTAATGATATCGTTATCAAAAAAAACCAGATACGCTTTAAGTGCCTGTGTAGTTCTTACAAAATCCGAATGAAGTGTTAATCCCTGTGGCAAGAAAATGGATGACCCGGCATTTAACTCCAGAAACTCATTATCACTGGTAGTGATCGCTTCCTGCCCGCTATCAATATAAATCAGACATGGGCAATTGGTATAAAACTCAATATCAAGTAAGTCCTGCTTTAAATCCTTATAAAAAACGATAGAGTCTCTATAGTGTGCCAACACCATTACATCACTCATGGCGAACAAAGCTTGAGGAATCACTAATATATTATTTTGAGAATATTCCGCGATAGTTTTCATAAACGATCAACTAAAAATCTGTTTCCTGTTCAAATGATTCTGCCAGATGCTGCATCACTAACTTCACCCTTTCCACATTTCTCAGGTCTGGATGCGTTAACAACCACAAATCACTGGTTTTGACCATATCGAGTGTAAACAACTTTTGTATCCCCGGCCGTAACTGATCATCTGGTAAAAAAGCCAAACCTTGACCAGATTCGACAAAATGTGAGATCGATACCAACTCATCACAACGGGTAACAACTTGCTCTGAAAAATGTTTTTCCAACATAACAAAAGCGGGTAAGCTGGCGATGTTGCCAGTAGCACTGATCAACAAATGGTTATTTAAATCATCAAACGTCTGTGGAAGACCTCTTTTTTCTGCATAGGCGGCACAGGCATAGACACTCCAGTTAATGGAACAAACTTGTCTGCCCACCAAATGCTCAGGCGGAGCGGATGTTGCCCGTACAGCAATATCCGCCTGACGGTTGCTCATGTTAAACGCCTGATTACTGACCAGTAATTCAACCAGAATATCGGGATGAAGCTCTTTAAAGTCAGCCAGATAGCGAGGCAGATAGGCATACGCTATATTATTGGGCGCAGTAATTTTTACGGTGCCTTTGGGTCGAAAATCTTTACCCACAATATGCCGCTCCATTGTGTCGAAAGAATTTTCAATATCCTGCGCCAGATCAAGCACTTCATGCCCCATCGACGTCAATTCATAACGATTATTCAAACGTTCGAACAAACGCCCTCCAATCTCATCCTCAAAGGCATTCAAGCGCCTGAAGATAGTGGAATGATTGACTGCGAGATTATTCGCAGCCCCAGATAAAGACCCGCTTCGAGCTATCGCCAAAAATACTTTCAAGGAATTCCAATCCATACACACCCATGCAAACTTGCAATATTAATTTGCCAATTTTACTAATTACATTTCATTTTCGCAAATGCAATGATACAAAAACGATGAACAAACATAGGCATATACACTATGAAAAACCTTATATCGACCGACACCGGTGCTTTAATCCTCAGGGTTGCACTTGGCATTGTACTTCTGGCACACAGTCTTTATTTAAAAATGATGATCTTTTCACTAGCAGGAACCGCTGACTTTTTCGTTTCAATAGGCCTTCCAGCAATATTGGCTTACGGTGTCTTTATATTGGAAGTCGTTGCCGGAACCGCTTTGATTCTTGGACTGTATTCTCGCTTGTTTGCTGCATCCGTTACTCCAGTTCTGCTTGGTGCAACCTGGGTTCATGCGAGCAATGGCTGGTTATTCAGTAATTCAGGGGGCGGCTGGGAATACCCTTTGTTTCTCTTTTTTATGGCAATAGTGCAAATCACTCTCGGCGATGGTAAATATTCACTTCGTCGATATTATTTATCACAACAAACCACCGCATAAATACAGGAACAGATCGATGCAACAATTCCATTTAATCAGTCATGTGCTATGCCCCTACGTGCAACGCTCAATCATCACACTTGAAGAAAAAGCAATACCCTATTCCCGGACTAATATTGACTTAAATGACAAACCAGCTTGGTTTATTCAACAATCGCCAATGGGTAAAGTGCCAGTTCTGCAAGTTGATCAACAAAGGATCTTATTCGAATCATCGGTTATATGTGAATACCTGAACGAGGTCACTCCAGGCTCACTCCATCCTAATGATACGTTTGCAAGAGCCTATCACCGGGCATGGATCGAGTTTGGTTCCGGTCTGTTGAACACTATAAGTCAGTTATACAATGCCAAGACCCTAGCTGAGTTCGAAAGGCATGTGTATGAAATACAGCAAAAACTGCAGCTATTAGAAAGGCAGGCCAGTGGTAAACACTTTTTTGCGGGCGACAAGTTTCATATGATAGATGCTGTTTATGGCCCTATTTTTCGCTATTTTGATGTCTTTGATACGATTATTGAGTTATCAGTATTCGACAATTTACCGAAGGTACAACAATGGCGCAGTGCCGTCAGACAACGTGAATCTGTACAACAGGCAGTAGCCCCTGACTATTCAGAACAGTTATTGAGTTTTTTAAAAAAACGTTCCAGCTATATCTCAGAGTTATTTTGAGCCACCTGCACTGCTACATCTACCTTAACAGCAAATAATGAGTATCAAAAAACACACTCATTTTATTTTTTGATACTCAAAGGCTCGCCTACCGTACCGGCATAAAAAACGATGATTTCTGCTGGTACAAGACCATCATTTTTTCCATAGTGCCATTTGTTAACCACCTCAACAATGGTATCTCCTGCTTTCATATGCAAGGTATCATTATCCTCCGTTACAACTGTCAGTTGACCTTTTAACAACACACCCGCGTTAATCATATTATGTTGGTGCAATGGCAGCTTGGTACCAGCAGGAATAGTAATCTTTAATATTGTTATCTCAGGATCAGCCGTTGAGTACTTCGGCAATTGGTCTCCATTCCAACTCTTGGTGGACTTTGCCAGAACTTCTACCTTGGTTGCTGTATTGACACTTTTTGCTGAAGCATTATTCAACATCAGAAGACTGATGATACATACGAAAAAGACTGTTTTCATTTCTTTAGACTCATTGATTTATAGTAAAAATAGCACATGCCCTTATGGGTGATAGAAACTACCTTCGGGTGGTGCGCCCAATAAAGACATCACTGCCTGCATTTCCTCCTTGGGATAATTCTCAAGTGATTGCTTATGAAACTCAATTGATTTCCATTTTTCAATAATCACAAAAGAACCAGTGTCATCGTGATGTCTCAGTACTTCGCATGACACACACCCCTTTGAGGAGCTGATATAAGGTTGCAAAGACTGCAGAAAGGCAAATAACTCATCAGCTTTTCCTTGTGCTGCCTCAAATTTATTGATTCGAATAACGCTCATTGCTTGCTCTTTAAATAGTTATAGTTTTACGGATGATTAAATACGTTCTATGCCCCAAACACTGGAAAGGTAGCAAAACAGCTACGGCATATCTTTACCCGAAGTTTCCCGTACGGCTATTCCATCCACCTCAAAACCTTCAAGACAAAAGACATTGATGCCATAGTAATCTGGGGTGATTCGTTTGCGATGAAATGGATAAATGCCACAGACTGAACAGAAATAGTGCTTAGCTGTCTGCGTATGGAATTGATAACAAACCAACGCTTGTTCACCGGACAATATCCGCATGCAGCTTTCATGCACTTTAACCATCAACGCATTTTTGCGCCGACAGATAGAACAATCGCAGGTCGTCAATTCAGGAATATCTGTATCAATCTCAAAGCGAATCGCCTGACAGTGGCATGAACCTTTGAATGTCGTCACCTCACTCATTGTAACCTCTTTGCAAAGAAAACATCTTGACACACTAAATTCAGTTCATACATATTAAATGTAAACACTTTGACTTGATCTTACAAATTCAAAGACTTAATGACAATGTGCCTGACAATCTTCTTCCGAGCTTTACCCAGATCAACCGTTAAAAAACAGTTAATACCTTTAAACTCATAAATAGCAGACTTCATCTTTATCAGATTAACTCAAGAGACTGCATCGCAATTTCAATTTTTCCTTTCGTAGTATCAGCAAGTTCAACAATTGGTAATCGACACCTCGGCTCATTTAAGCCTAGCAACGAACAGGCATACTTCACTCCCGCAGGACTCGGCTCAGTGAACAAAGCTCTATGCAGTGGCATTAGCTTCAGTTGAATATCCAAGGCTAATTGGAACTGTTGATTGGCACAAGCTTGCTGTAGCTGGGAGCAAAGGCCAGGTGCGACATTCGCTGTCACCGAGATACATCCGTGCCCTCCATGGGCATTATATGCTACAGCCGTTTGATCTTCACCGGTTAAAAAGCAAAAGCCATCCCCAATAAGTTGCCTTTCTCTCAGCGGACGGGACAAATCACAACTCGCATCTTTTACACCTACCACATTGGTCAGTGTGGCTAGGCGCGCCATCGTTTCAGGTTGAATATCTATAACGGTCCTTGGAGGAACATTATAGACTATGATGGGCGAATCAGTTGCTTGATCCAAAGCCTTGAAATGCTGATAGATACCTTCTTGATTAGGTCTATTGTAATATCCCATAACATGTAAAACGCCATCTACGCCAACAGAAGTAGCATGGTTCGTATATGATATTGCTTCCACCGGGTTGTATGAACCTGCGCCCGCTATAACTGGAATTTGTTTGCTAACTTCGTGAGTGACAATTTCAATTACACGCTGACGTTCTCGACCAGTCAACGTCGGAGACTCTCCTGTAGTGCCCACTGGTACAATGCCATGGGTCCCGCTTTCTAAATGAAAACGAACCAAGCGAACTAATGCAGTTTCGTCTATCGAGTTATTCGTAAAAGGTGTAATGAGTGCAACTATTGAACCGTTAAACATATGTGTCTCCTATTGATAATAGTGACAGCAAGACGATTCCTAGATATGAAAAACCCCGGAAACCGCTGTAGGCTGCCGGGGTTATATAATTAATTTCTAACCTGTTCCTACATACGATTGCCCAAGAACCCTCGTTTATTCACAACGGGTTTTCTTGTTTTCAAAGCTTGTACTGGAAAGGTCATCCTAGCGATAGTAGATATTCAAAAACTCATTGTCAATGCTTTTAAAAGTGACACGTCATCCAACAGGTACGTTCGAATCATGGTTCTGAGTGTGAACAGGCCCTAGTTCGTTGTATTCGTTTTGTTGAAGATACAATGCAGCAAACAAAAATGCTTCAACAGTATGACCAGCGTCAACCTCTTTTTTACGACCAAGAAACCGTTCTTTACTCTGGGATTTACTCTGGAATTACCCTTGGTCGAGACCTCTCCATCGGGTTTGATACGTCCTGCCTGCCACTGGATAGCCTCATTACTGATAGACCCCAATGAATCTTCAAACCCCACCATAGCTAACTGAAATCCAAGAGACGTAGCCACACCATTATAACTGGAGTCAAAGCCCCCTCCCTCAATGAAGTAGCCATCTTCATCAACCAGACTCACTGCCTGTTGAACATCGGATCGATATCAAAGTATTCCTGTTCTATATAATGATTTTCCCATTCCTTCGGTCCCTTCTTTGCCAGAATATTCAGTTTGTTCTGTTCATTAATTTCTTTAGGGGGATCGACTCAGAAGGTAGCTTTCCTTTGTGATAAAAAACCAACACCGTGAAAAGTACAATTTTTCTTCAGAAGAACATTATCACTCTGGTTTGTAATACGAGGTATTTTTCAACTGCAACTGATAAGCCCGTTCGGCTCGCTCAGCTGACGACATAAACAAGTCATCATTGACGCCATGAATGTCGCAGAGCCGTTGCTCTAATTCCATTTGATTTTCAGTACTGCCATCATGGCCTATATGCAATATCTGCTGATAACCATTACGCAATAGAAAGTAACTAACCAACAAACTTCGATGGCAGGTAGCGGGATCCTTTTCAGCACACATCAGTGCGATGGTATAGCCCTTGGATACACCATTGGACAAGCGTACGACTCCTTGACCGAATAACTCGGATTGCATCAAACGATCAAATTGTACCTGGCCACTCTCATCATAATGAGCATCGTCTTTGGAGCGAGGGCCAAGTTCATCACCAACGAAGGTATAAGCGATGCCATGTTGCTTCAAATAGGCAGCCAGAGCTTCTCTATGGTAATCATGAAAAATTTTACTGTAAGGCACAGAACGAACATCAGCCACCACATCAATACCATACTCCTTGAGTTGTGCAACAAACACCTCAATTGGCTTGGTGGCATAGCCAATGGTGTACAGTGTCTCAGACATAGTTACTCAAGCAATGCTTAGCTGACATGCTTGGTATAAACTGTGTTACTTCATACTCAGCAACTCCAGCCGTTGAGAATGGGTCCTCGTCGATGATAGTATAAAGCTCTTCAAGACTGGAACAGTCAACAAGGATCACTCCTCCGGTTCTGGGTTCTTTTCTTCCTGACAAGATAAACTTCCCCAAAGAATAATACTTATTCAAATAAGCAGTATGTGCTTCAATCAGCTTATCTACCTCATTCAAACTCTTTACATAATTCAATGAAAGTATAAACATGCCAGGCCCCATTAATTTAAGGAAAAACGGTTAGATATAAGACTTAATTTCATTAAAAAACCTTTAAAGGTAATCAGTTAACAGCAAACAATGCAGCACAAATGCAAACCCTGAAGATTACCACGAAGTGGTTATTCTCAAGCAATACATCAAGGGTAGATTATTTACTTGAAAAGGCGGTTATTTTGCAGCTCCAGTTTACCCACAGGCTATTCTTTTTTAGCTAATTCGCTCTCAAAACCAAACTGAGTCATATCCTTGATTCTCATCGGATACAGAACGCCATCCAGGTGGTCGCACTCATGTTGCACCACAATAGCATGAAAACCCTGCACTTCCCGTTCAATAGCATTGCCGAACGGGTCATAGCCCGAATAACGAATATGTTCCGGACGCTCAACATAACCACGCATGCCAGGCACACTCAAACACCCTTCCCACATGCCTTGGGTTGCTTGTGTCAAAGGTTCAATTTCAGGGTTGATCAAAATAGTTTCAGGCACAGGCTCAATATCAGGATAACGAGGATTCGCTTCCACCCCAAAAATGACCACACGCTGCAACACTCCAATTTGTGGTGCAGCCAAACCAGCACCATCATAATCAGCCATAGTATCTCTCAAGTCATCAATTAACTGATGCAGCTCTGGTGTGTCGAATTGTGTTATTTCTTGTGATATCTGCCACAATCGTGGATCACCCATTTTTAAAACTGTTTTCACCGCCATAGTGAATATTGCCTCTGTTTCGGTTGCTCAGCTGAATCTCTGCTTAGTCTTGATAAACAGCTATTTTAAGCATTTATCTCTGCAAAGCTTAGTTTAAGACGATCATCACGTGAAAAACAACGTGCCAACAAGCCCTAAAGTACATTAGAATACTTTCTATCAAGACTAATCCTTTTTTTCAATGCTGCTTATGAAATCTGTTCGCCTTATTCTTCGTTTTGCACTGGTGTTAGCGATTCTAATATCAAGTACAACAGCTTTCGCTGGCAATTATCATGTTGAAATCATCGTCTTTCAAAATAACGGAGCTGCCCATAGCGGCAACTATAATGCAGATGGCCCAGCACCTGCTCCCAGCTATGGAAAGACTTGGCCCATGAAGCGCAGCTATCTGGGCGGTTATGCCAAAAAACTTCGCAACTCACCTTCTTATACAATATTGCAGCATACCGCATGGGGACAAAAATCAGCCCCTTATTCAAGTTCGGCTGCCGGCAGGCTTTCCGCCAATGGATTACAAGGTTGGGTTAAAATCTATGCCCCTTCTCTGTTATTTACCCAGTTGGATATCAGCGCTAATGGGCAACGCCTGCAGGAGCGTCGGCGTTTAAAACTAAACGAAGTTCATTTTTTCGACCATGAAGGTTTCGGAGTATTACTTCGAGTCAGCCGTTCCTAGGGCCTGTTCACACTAATTTTTTGACCGAGAGTATGACTAAAATTTGTTCAGACGAGGCA
>JBOEHE010000007.1:0-23114 GCA_050633785.1 Arenicella sp. | reverse complement strand
CCATACGACTTTTCAACAATCACCTTGCCATTCTTTGAAAGCAATACGACACCATTGAATTTGCCTTTTTTATGGATACGACCTAACCAACGGTCAATCTCGTCCAGTTTTTTACTTTGAGAAATGTCTTCTGAGATACTCAAAACTGGAATACGCAAAGCGAAAAACAGCGGCAAAACGATTGATACCACTATAATAGAAACTATAAACAGCATCACCTTAAGCATTTATAGTATTGTTGGTACTTTCAAGTCCTTTCACTTAACACCTCGCTCTTGAGACAAGCACAGTGCAAAACAAGGCCAGCCACAATGGCAGTGAACATGACACACCTGTTATGCATAATTTTTTCCATCTATAAATAACCGGCCTCCTTATACCTTGAATACCCATTACTTGTTAGCTCTTTCAGTTCATTAAAAAGGGTTTCATTGACTGTTTTGAAATTAAAACAAGATTTCCCCTGCATTCTTAACTTTAGCTCTGGAGAAAGACTGTCTAACAATTCAGGAAATACATACACCGGCATCAAATGAAAACTCACATAGTGTTTATTTATTTTCACGGAACCAAAGTACATTGGCTTGCTGTTTTTCATTATGAAATGTGTATTGATGTAAAAATTATCAACCTCATCCATAACAAGAACCAACTCCTTAGAATAAGGTTGCAGTATGTTTTTAAGGTTTTCAAAAACGAAAACAAATTCTTCTGTTTTGTTCATAAGACCACCGTGTTTTATATTGCAAAATGGGAGCTAGCTGAGAGTGTCTGAGTGGCAAACTTATTATGCGTTGAATAACCCGCCTAATAAGAAGTAAATGACACTGCCAAGACCTAACATAAGCAACAGTATTAAACCCCATATGAGAATACCAAACTTTCTGAGTATGGATCTCATTTCTTTATTCATTTCTCTGATATTTTCATCAGATACAGGAAATTTAACTAAATCTATTTGATGCTTTTGATCTCCACCTAATGCAACCAGAGCTGAGTAAAAGACCTCACACAAAGCAGGAGCCTCTCCTGCGTCACCAGCAATAGTAATGTTATTGCCCTTTCTACTGAAAGCTAATACGTCTTTTGGGTACTTTTTGAAATACACAGAAAATTGACCTGCCAGTCCTCGATGTATTACCACTTTCTGCGAGGAATTTCCCTCAATAAACTCAATTACTTCACTGTTTCCGGGGGCTCCATTCTGGAAGTCTACCGGTCTAATTTGATAGCTCATACTCTTATCGATGCACAATACTGAAGTTTGAGGTTAGCTTGAAGCTTATTTATGTCAAACCGCTCATTCATTAACACTAGCGAATGGGATTATTTGTCTCAATCGCAGCCTCGCATATAATTTTTAATGGCTCAATTATATATTTAAACTCTTCAGGCTCTCTATCCCTTACATCGGTATAGAATGTTTCTGGATATTCAAACCTTACTTGCCCTTTTGAGTTTTCCCAGCTTCCATCCTCCCACTGTATCTGCTTTCCACTTATGGCCGAATGGCATGTAAAAGAATAGCTGTTACTTAGGTCAACATATTCGACCTCGGCTGAGCCATGTCTTTCAGTGACACCTCTATTGTTTAAATTTTGCTTAAATTTGTTCGATCGAAATAATTCCTGCCCTTGATCGGACACAATAAAAAAACCACTCTCATCAATGCCTAGATTAATCCCTTCACTACCTGACAGTATCATTTTTCCACCATATTGAGGTATATATTCCCAGATTTCCTCACCAGACTCTTCGTCAATTAACACATGTTTTTTCCCAAAAGCATCTATGACCTCAAACGTTTTCAGTTCTTCAATCATTTTCTTAGCGGCTATTGATGTAGTAATTCCACCGTTAGCATCAGGTATCTCTCTGAGCAATGTATCAAACCTGTTATTCCTATTAAGTTTGGACAATGTGTTTTGAAAAACTCGCACACCATACCAATTTGATATTCGTTCGCAGGCTTTATCCATATCTTCGTGCGAACAACTATTCTCAACCCATCCATCAAATTTTTGATAGATATCTTCATTTCCTTCATAGCCAAGAGTCAAAGATGGATATCCATCCTCATCCATCACAAAGACATTTTCAAATTCCTCAGGTATTTTCAACCCATCTCTAATGCAATTGCACATTACTGTTGCATCCAATCCCATAATTTCTCTCTACTACTCATAACTGCATAAACATATGACTTTCATAATAGATCAGTCATAACCTATCCACATCTAATATTTCGTTAATTAACTAGTTAGAGAATTATACATTGCATCTCCAATTCCCTAGCAGTGATTGACCAGACAATCCCTCCAACCCACTCAATTTTATGAGTGAACATTTTATCCTTTATACTATGTGAGTTATAAGCACTGAAAAATAATATCTCTTCATATCTCCAACGTAATTGATTGCTATGATCAATTGAAGGGATATTCAGTTGAAAAAGCCCTCTATAGGTTAATTCAGTCTCATATTGATTATCTATATCATCAGAATTTAATAAGTTGAGCTTCAGAAATGACTGAGGTGTACCAAAACCGGACACTTCTAGACTCTGTAAACCTGTGTCATATGGATACCATTTCTCAGATCTCATTACATTTAAAGCACTTTCAGGAAATCTATGTTTGTTTTCTTCAACATAGTTTTCATACATTTCAAATGGTAATTTCGGATTACCAATATGGTCTAACTGCTTGCTAAGTTTAAATGTCATTTACTATCCCTACTGCTTGAGTAAGGAGCAGAAATCTGCTCATAACTCTACCTATTAGTCTGCTGTGACAAACACCACATCGTATACAGTGTGCAAGTGTAATGGCAACTCTTGGCCTATTAGGTATCGTTTTCATTCTGTGCATTTCTAGCCTTATCTGTATTTTCCACATGTTTTCGAATATACCTCATAAGTAAAATCGCTTTTTCTTCCTTTTGCAAGGTTGCGGACCCAGCTTCATTGATGGGTACCGGAAATTGAAAACCATTATCAGTTTCGTAAAACAAAGCATTATCACGATAGAACACGAAATGCGCGTTTTGGTTTTTTACTATATCTTTGATATTCATTTTTCTCCTATTTAAACGCAAAAACCCCGGTAGCTATGGTGAGCTACCGGGGTTTTCATCAATTAATTCTATTTTAAATCAATTTTATCCAGGCAGCAGATGACCTACTTGTTCAAGCATATTGAAAAAATGTAGGTTTAAATTGCTCCTAGTCATAGAGGTATTCTCGTTCAATACTATGAGTCTGTCAATGTTACACATTAGGCCTGCACTTTCATCGATTTTGTGGTGGGTAACGACCGACCTAATAGGAGGTTTCTCATTCCTCAGGAAAGAAAATTATAGTTCCAAGGAAAAAAGACATGACGTCGAAAATGAGTGAAACAGCTTATTGAAATCCGTTGACCACTTATTAAATCTTAATGTACTGATTGTACTCATTGATGACATCATCGTCGATTTCAACTCCGCCATTTCCACCGTAAAGACGATCATTTTGGTCTTTACGCGGACCTGAAATCCAGTAGTGATCGCCAGACTCAACGTCAAAATAATTCGCTTTGAAACCACTACCCTTAAGGCTTTGAAATTTTTGACCTCGGTAATAAAGAGTTTTTCCCGACTTTGAGAAATACACCCTACCGATGCGAGCACTGCCTTCCAAGCTTTCGGATTTATCTTCGACGTACATTATTTTAGAACGAGATAACTTAAATTCTGATGGAAGTTCTTCTCCATCAAAATAGCGTTCTTCCTGTTTTCCTAAATCTCTACTCATATTGATATTTATCATCTAGTTTTTTTGTTCACACCAATTCTTGAACTAAATAACACCAATGACAAAACTTCTCTTTGACAACCTTGTCAGCTGCTTACTTGTAATTGGCAATTTTGTGATATCCATTGAGTTGCAAAATCAAGGTTATTACAAACATAAATAGTATCAGTAAATAGTTCACGAACCTGGCTTGAGGCAGAAACTCCGATGCATTTTATATTGGCGCGGTTGGCAGAGACACTGCCGTTGTATGTATCTTCAATTGCTAAGCAATCGGATGATTGTAAACCCAATTTTTCTGCAGCCAGTAAGTAACAATCGGGAGCAGGCTTGCTATTCATTACATCATCTCCGGATACGGCCACTGAGATATAGTGATCAAGACCATGCTTTTTTAGCGTAACACTTATACCTTCTTTACCTGCCCCAGTAACAATACCAATTTTCAGGCCCAGGTCATAAAAATATCGAATAGATTCAAGCGCACCTGGCATCAGGGGAAATGCCTGTTTGGATAAGTATTTAGCTGTGGACTCAGCTTTAGCCAGGATAAGTTGTTCCGGCTCAACATTTAAAGAGTAGTTATCAACTATAGTTCTAGCATTTGTATTGCTTGGGATACCGGCATAGTGATCCACATATCCTTGATAGGATAATTCAATGCCATATCTCAAAAGAATATCTCTCCACATTTCAAAATGCGCAAATTCGGAATCAACAATTGTTCCATCGTGGTCAAATAAAACAGCTTTTATGTTCATATATTTTTCATGTTTCTAACGCCGCAAACACTAGATCTCCAACCGAAACGACAAAAAAAGAAAGTTTGTAGATCTGCGTGATTTGCCTAGTTGGAAACCTTATTCTTTCCAAGCTACGAGTGCTTTTTCAATTTTACGTTTAAACACAACAATTTTTTTCTCATTCAGTTTTTCACTATTGTACAAAGATAAAAATTGTAGTTTACTTTTCTTGGCGCAAGCCCCAAGCAATGCCAACTTCATAATTCGTTTTACCGGTTGTCGTAATAAAAGACGATCAACCCACCAGGGAGAACCCAAAGTCGTCACGACTAGGACTCTTTTTAGATTATCCAATCGGGGCTGGATTGGCCCATAATCACTTGCGTGGTCATAAGCGATACCAGGTCCCCAAACCCGGTCAAACCATCCCTTGAGCATAGCCGGGAAACCAAACCACCATGTTGGAAATAAAAGCACTAGTGCTTCTGTTTCCTGAAGTCGGTTTACTTGTGGTGCTATGCTTGATGAGTCGTATTTTTCACCATAATACGATTTTCTCTCGGCTACTGTTAATGCAGGTTCAAAACTTCCAGAATAAAGGTCCTCAACAGCAACTTCATGGCCAATTTGTTTTAACTTGTTTTCGACGTACTGACTCAACTGCCGACAAAAGCTGTCATCTAAGGGATGGGCAATAACGATAAGGCATTTCATATTTTATTCATGTTGCTAATATCAACTTAGTTTGATAGCCAGATACACAATGTAAGACGATCACATTAATAGCTTAGTATGTGTTTTCATTAAGCAGGTTATCTATACTCTTTATTGCCGCAGATCGATTTCTAGCGAGCTTGAAGTGCTTGGGTATATGCAATAGAGAAACCGTATTTTCGAACTTGAAGGCATCACGTTCATTAGACTGTTAATAGCGCTTAATAGTAGACAAATGCTCACGAGACCAAGCCCACAAAACCTTGCCTTTGATGCTACATTGCCAATATGCATAAGATGGCCAACTGACTACTGTACTTTTACTATAACCACAATTTAAGCAGGACACTTTACAATGAAAACCCTCGGATGATGCCAGTTTACGCCTCTTTTTATTAGCAAAATTTAAAGGCCATCTTTCGATTTCCTGCACAGTCGCTTCGCAATTGCAATTGCAATTGCAACTAGGACATCGCACAGAAAACTTATTTGATAAAGAATACCATTCGTACAAATATGTCACTTAGCAGTCTCCTTATACATAACGCCTTAATATCAGTTGGCTATAAGCCACCCACAACAAAACCGTTTCGTTGTCTGAAAATTATAAAGGGTTTGGGTTTGACCATTTACCATTATTAGCACACTGTATTAAATGCCCAAGATTGAGATCTGGTAACCCGACTATTTCACGTTCGGATTTACCCAGAATGAAACGACTAAATAAATAATAGAATAGGCTGAGTGGATTACCACCTATTTCAGGGCCAAAATAAATAACCCAATCAAAGCCTTCCAAGTCAACAGAGAATGTTTTTGAAAATTCATCCATATATTCTTTGCCGTCAAGACCTGCAATATTAAAATCATACACCAAGGAAGTTGCTTCAGTGACTTCTCCTTTGACAGGCCACAACTGTTTTTCAGAGAATATGTAGATGTCATTTAGCGTAATGTCGGTCATATTATTTCTTATATCACCTTGCTCACAGACAGACAAAGCGTAAATTTAGCTGTCCGACCGCATTGCAGCAAAATAGAAATGGATTGTTAAGAGCGAAACCCATTACGGAATTCATTTATCTCACCTGTAAATAGACTCAGTTTTTCTTCAAACTTACCCTTAACCATATGCATAAACGAAATTTCACCATCTAAAGGGCGATCTGATGGAATTTGTCCATACGCTCCTATCGCCCATACTGCACTGCCTTTATTTTGCCCATCGTATTGTGGATCAACGAGGAAGAGTACGTATATATGATGACCATAATTTTGCTTTATAGACGTTAGCTTCCAGCTTGATTCCAACCACCAGTCTGTATCGTCATCTCGTTCGGTTAATTCCCACCCAGTATCGATTAGTTTCTTTAACAGTAGCTCCTTGTAGTATTTCATATTTTACTTTGACTCATCACACCACGAGCAGATGTGCCCGTTGTTTGGCACCCCAAACCTCTGACTGGTTTTATCAGATCTATCTATTGCTCTTTGACGACCGGTATCCACCAGCGTACACCCATTTCACTGAAATGCCTGAAAGGCATAGGAAAATAGGCGACAACGTCAGGTTTGTCCCCGTCCCTTTTATAGCCAGTAGCCGAAAACCATTCTCCATAAATATATCGATTTGTTTTCATAGACCCTCTATATGAACATTCAAACTCAGCATACGTCGCTGATGGTACAGCATGAGTTCCAAATGGTTTAACCTTGTTATCAGAAGCCGATTCTATACCAAGCACATCCAAAAATTCATCAGGTTTACTCTTTTCTTTAGGAAAATAGACTGTCAACAACGGAGCTCCAGTTATTATTCCAGACTTACCATTCGTCAATTGGCAGAGCATTTTGTACTCATCTGACCCAACATACTCCTTCCAGAATTTCTGACCATTTTTAGCAAAGTCGTCAAATTGAAAGTGTTTGCTTTTTCCCACTATTTTAAAGGAAGGTCTTTGTATTATTTTATAGTCCATCTTTTTTATACCTATATTTTCTGGAGGGAAGGAAACTCTATTGTATGTAGCAAGTTTCACCTGAGATGATCGAGCTTCACCAGGATTTACTCCATGTATATGTCGAAATGCTCGAGTAAATGCATTTGGAGAGTCATATCCATACTTCAACGCGATATCCATAATTTTTGCCTGGCCGCTCACCACATCAACTGCCGCTAAAGTAAACCTACGCTTTCTTATATATTCAGCAAAAGTAATGCTAAAACAAGAATAAAAAACTCTATGAAAATGATATCTTGAGCAACAGGCTATTTTCGCTACATCTTCTATAGTAATTTCAGCATTGAGATTTTCTTCAATATAGTCAATGACCAAGTTCATTCTTTTTAACCAACTCATACATAAATCTCCACTTGAGAGAGTATGATAATGAGCCAGACAAATAGCTGTCTCACCTTTTTTTGCTATCAGCTTAAATTGTCGTTTTGATGCTTAACACCGTAAGCAAAAGTGAGCACATGTACAAATTTAATAACACGGAGCGCGAAGAAACGTCAATTTGACAATTTTCTTAGCTGTTTCAAGCCACCAGTTTCTGAAAATCCAGCAAAGTTGGAAAGCTATCAACAGCTTCTTCACTCATTGCTCCACCCACCAAGACACAATCTAAGCCAGCAGCTACAGCACCACCTAAGTCCCGCCTTATCGAATCCCCAATGACTAGGCATTTTCCTTTTGGTACACCTAGTTTATCCACTACAAGTTCAAATGGTTTTGGGGAAGGCTTAATCATTCCATGATCAGATGAGAATGAGTGAGCAGAGAATAACTCCCATATTCCTAACCTTTGAAATGTATTAACCCACATATTCTTCGGAGCCCAAATATCAATAACTAAAGACAATATAAACCGTTTACTTAGACGCTTTAAACATTGCGCATAGATTTCAGGAACCTCACCATGCTCATGGTATGAGAATGTATTTATAACCTTTTCCTTCTCAGACTGCTCTAGTTTCTGATCCAAGCAAGCGTCAATGGCTTCTTCCAAAGAAGGAAAGCAGTGCCTGTACTCTTCTAAAGGATATTTTTCATCCAAATAGCTGTACACTTTACGAATGAGGCTATTCACATATCCTGAGGAGTATTTTCCGCCAATTGATTGGTAATATTGAGAGAAATTTTCCTCTTCTCCAAATCGGTCTTCACCAAACATGAAAGTACTATTCATATCGATAAGAAGAGCTTCTTTTTCCTTAAACACTACACTAAACCTTTTAACAACTTTTTATATGAGTCTTTCATATTTCTAAATTAAAATTTCAGCAAAATTATTACAGCAAGCACTGTTAACATTATTAATAACGGCTTGATTATATTTAACAGATCAACACTTGTGCCTTCATAGAGTGTTCCTTAGGCGTTTTCTTCTCCCTTTCAGGATGCAATACGTAATCTCTAATCATAATCTATGAGGCTCAACGCCACCATAAATGGCGAACAACTTGTTACAAATCCAGCGCGTGTAACGTGCGATTTTTAATGGTCTTGTTAATTGTTTTCAGCACCCTATGTCTATTCCTTCTTTAACCAATAAAACGGCCCGATTTATAAAACTTTCAATACTTGTTTTAGAAATATCTTTTGTTTTGGTAAATCGAATACAACCTTTTCCAATATTTAATCCCTTCAATAATTCACCTTCAGGGTCGATCTTTTTCGTATTACCACAATACAAGCTTACGTACCCTCTTTGTGCATTGAGGTGAAATAGCTCAGAGTCGTTTAGCTTGAAACAGAGCATTTTGTAGCTAATTGTTTCCCAAATTGCTGAGTCTTGCTTAAGAATTATATCTCTCAACTCTTGTAGCTTCTCTTTTCTCCAATCTAAATCCAGAGCTTCTAAATATTCTTGGGGATTACTTACATCATATTGCATCAGAGAGCTCCTAATTCTATACAGCTAACGCCAAGCTAAGCGGCGCGAGTAAGCGTGTCCTTGTTTGGGTACTTTGTTGTGTGACATTACCAATTAAACCTGCCAAAACCCACTTTGGACGAAACCAAACATTATAATTGCACATTTACCACGACCGGGAATTTCCATTGGAGGAACCGCGATTTTAGCTCCTGTTTTTGCTGCCTCATTTACAGCTTTTTCGATATCATCAACAAGATAATATGGACGAGTTGTGGGTTCTTCTGCATCATGCATGGGAGCTCGTATACCCAGCATTCCTCCATTAGAGAGGGGAACTGTTCGCGCGCCTCCTAGCTCAGCAACAGCATCGCTAAATGAAACATTCATCGTTTGCGAATATGATGTGCACACTTGCTCAACATTCGGTGTTACAACTTCAAGGTAGTGAACTTGAATATTTTCTTTCATGATATTTTTCCTACGAATGTAACTTTGATTCTGGCACATTATAAGTTTTCGAAGTCATCTGAAATCTCTAATTTCTTTGCTGTTAACGAATATGGTTTTTCAAAACCTTCTTTCTCAAGCACATCTTCATAGCGAGTTAAATGATCTCGCATTTTTTCAGCTAGTTCCAAGCTCGCATAATATAAATCTTCGTCTTGGTATTCTTTGCCTTTCTCCATTAATTTAATGGCTGTACTGAGTATAATACTCACTGAGTCCCCTTGAATTGCTATAGCAGGAAAACGTCGACCAGGCATATGAACAATACCGCTATTAGGAACGTGATCATACAATTTTATTTTTTCTGGATATTCTTCAGCCATATCAACACTCATAACGCTTCGCCCATGTCTGACTTGTTATATACCATTTATATCACCATTTAATATGACTTGATTTTGGCTGCCGTTGACAAGCCCTTTCAAGTTTTGGGAAAATTCAGCTAACTTGTGATTCCTAACTTGTAACTCACCTGACATTTTAAATATTTCTTGCTCTCTGCTATCAGAACCACCTGAACGGTCTGCTAAAGTTACATGAACTCCAATTATTCCGTTTAATTTACTTGCTGAAAGTACATAACACCTTAATGAAAAGGTCTCCAAATATTCGCTCCCATCAGCTTTGCGCACAGACCCAATAAGTTCGGCTGCTCCATCCATTGATTCAGCTAAGTTTTGCACATAAGTACAGAATTGAATTACATCACTATTATTAAACCAAGCCTTCCCAAAACCAGAATACCATTCACCACTAAATGATCCAGTAAGTCCAGAGGCATAATCTTCTCTGTCTATGGTGACGATAAGTTTATTCATAGTTTTACTACATAACTCTCCAAAAATGGGCGGCAAGCCAACGATTTGGCTTGTTATGCAAATTCTCTATTTCCAAAGCAAAAAACCAATGGCAATGAAAAGTATAATTACTTCAATAATTGTTGATATTCTATAACTGTTTAAAAGTTTTATCGTTTTAATTCCTGAAACGTCAGATATGAGTTTCTTTCGTAAATTTATCTCATTGGGGAAACCAATTAATATCCAAGTGGACTCCTTCATACTCAATATATTTGGCGAACCCATTTCTTCCCACAACTCACAATGATCTTGTTTTACTTGTTTAAGAACAAAATATTTAAATATAAGATTATTCACCAAAAATAAAAAAAACCATATAGATACTATATAAATGCTAATTGGGTTACCCATCATAATTTATTCGCATAACGCTCAACTAAAGGGCGGCAGTATGCCATCCATTTTAAATTTATTGTTAGTTGGTCTATGTATCAACGCCCACATATAATGGTTTCCCATTTTCAAAGTAGCAGGTAAATAAAAAACCCGAATTCTTAGTTTTACACTCAAACGTAATGTCCCATTTTCTCATTTCATCACCTTCTAATGGGACATTTAAACTTGCTAAACGAAACGCATCTTTCCATCTTAGTGGAAATGTCTCACTCAAATAAGATTCGTATTCAGGAACTATAAGGTCGCTAGCTTTTTGAAAGTATTCGTCTAATTGCTCTATGACGTTCGAATAAAATTCTTTTTGTTTTTTTGAGGGAGGCTCCGTACCAACGGTATCGATTGAAACACAGACCTCTTCTTTACTAGAGTTTTCATAGGTTTCGTGTATCCAGTAGGGACCATTTGCACCTTGAGAAAAGATAAGTTTTCCGAATATTGGATGATCAATTTCTGATACGTAAGAACCGAATGTCCCGCCAGGACCAAACCATTTATCTCCAAATATTTTTCTCAAAATCTCTCGCATGTTATGACCGCCTAACGCCCCGATAATGGGCAGCCAATCGCGTAGCGATTTTGCTGTCCAGTGAGTGAAACGAACGAATTCATCGGCTTGTTAGGTTTCACCATGGACCAAGGAAGTTTATTCCACCAAGGCATTGGTCAGGATTACTTATATAACGCCATTTGATCTTTTTCCCCAAACTCAATAAATGCTTATTTCCATACGGGTTAGATCCTTCACTCTGTCTCTCATCTACCAACCAAGCAAATATACATTTTCTGGGTGGATTAGTGTTTTCTTCCCACTCATATATGTATTCTGTAACTGTTTCAGAGATATAAATACATTCTTGATTACTACATATTTCAGATTTATCCATTGTTGAATAAAATTCTTCACCTATTTCGTAATCCAATCTTTGTTTATAGTCTTGAATTCTTTTTTCTTCAGACATCCAAAGCTTGGTATTGAATTCATTCGATGCAAAAGGAACACACCCTGAAATTAGGAAAGGTAGAACTGTGATTAGGAATAGTGATTCTATTTTCATAATTATGAGTGAACTAGAAGGTAAACCTAACGCCGTTGAAAATTGCCCGCATTGTGAAGCAATGTGGGTCACATTTTGACAACTTTGTTATATTTTTTACATTTGATTGTAATCTTCGAATTCCCATTCAAAATACCTTAGTAGTTTATCACGACTTTCATTCCAGGTAACACCTTGGCAATCTTCAATTATTTTTTGAATGCATTCCCAAATATCTTGGTAGCTATATTCTCTTACAATCAATATGGGGCGACTATAAATAATTGTACTATTTTCATCCTCTATATAAAGCTGCTCTAATCCTTTAGGTGTTGCTATACGACAACAAAAATCACTGCCGCCCTTCTTACCTTTTTCGCCAATCTCTAACACGAGATATCCAGCAAAACAATCAGGCTTCTCTGGATTCCAAATACGAATATTTGTTTCTTGATCTCCACTAGATATATGAGCATATTTTATTTCGATTTTCATAATATCCGATTTAAATATAACGCCTCGTTAAAATGCGGCGCTTTAAGCCGTCATTTTTGAACGACTTGTTATAACGCTTATTCATACAATTTACTCAAACTTATCCAATAATTTTTCTGCTTTATTTAAAGCCTTTTCTCGGCTAGGAAGAAAAACATTCTTAACCCAATCTTTATGAGGCGGTAACTCTTTACCATCTTTAATTTTTGGATTAAACACAGGCTTAAACCCATGCCAATTTGCATGCGTGCCTGTTTCCAAGTATTCCGTTGCCTTAGTGATTTCTGCCTCTAACGATTTTACTCGTTCGAGAATATCTTTTTTCTTAAAGTTCTTTGACATAGTTCAGATGCTTAGAGTTATAACATTTGTATATAAGGCATGCTCGGTTTGTCTGGGCTATTTCTTCCATTGTTCCTTGTTACCTTATTGAATATTAAGGACAAAATAACAAATCATATCTTTTTGTGCAACGAGCTAAACGCGCATGCGCGTTATCCCAATTAATGTGCATGCCTGTTAATTATATAGCAAAAACCTTAACCCATTGATTGTAAAAGCTTTAAAATTTTTCACCTGATGATAACGTGCATCCATTTTTTGGACAAAGTGAGCATGCTCGTTAATTATTAATTGATGTATGTTACATTAGCGTTTCTAAGGATAGAAACAAGGAGGTGGTTATGGCTAGCCCATTTTTAGAATCTGTGCGTGCTGATATGCGCTTGCGTGGTTACAGCATTCGCACTGAAAAAACGTATTTACATTGGATTCGACGGTATATTTTTTTCTGTGAAAAACGGCACCCCAATGAATGCGGAAAAGAGGAAGTGAAAGACTTTTTGACTTACTTGGCGAATGATCGAAATGTAGCTGTTAACACTCAAAAAATTGCTTTGAACGCGTTGGTCTATTTGTATCATAGGTTTCTAAATACTGAGTTAGGCCACCTCGGTTTTACTCTGGCAACAAAACAACGAGTACTTCCTGTCGTTTTAAGCCAAGCTGATATTTGCCAAATCATGATTAATTTGACTGGCAAAAATAAATTAGTTATTCAATTACTCTATGGCAGTGGTTTGCGTGTTTCTGAAGCTCTTCGGTTGAGAGTACAAGATATTGATTTTGGAAGGGGCTGCCTGACCGTTCGTGATGGTAAAGGCAATAAAGACCGACAAACTATACTAAGTGATAAACTTAAAGAGCCTTTGAGTGAACAAATTGGCACTGCACTTAATGTGCAGAAAAATGATAATAAGGACGATATTGGCCCTTCATTACCTCATGCGCTTGGCCGAAAATACCCAACAGCTCATTTATCTTCAAACTGGATGTTTATTTTTCCATCAACAGTACTTTGTAAACACCCATATACCGGTGTAATTTGTCGACATCACTTACATCAATCAGTCATTAGAAAGGCATTAAAAAAAGCCGTTTCAAAAACTAACATCCCCAAAAAGGTGAATTGCCATACTTTTCGTCATTCGTTTGCAACGCACTTGCTGGAAAGCGGCACTGATATTCGTACTGTGCAAGAGCTATTAGGGCATAATGATATCTCAACAACCCAGATATACACCCATGTTATTGGTCAACACTATGCCGGAACGGGTAGCCCATTGGATAAAATTTAATCGTAAACTATTGGTTAAACATCATAGCCCAGAACACTCTGCATCCAACGTTCGGTTGTCATCAAGTCCATGCCTTTGCGTTCGGCATAGTCTTCAATCTGGTCTTTCTGCACTCGAACGACCGGGAAATAGCGGGCTTCTGGATGAGCAAAATACCAACCGCTGACGGCTGCTGTTGGCAGCATGGCAAAGCTTTCTGTGATGCTGATGCCAGCATTGGTGTCAGGCTCCAGCATGTTCCACAAAGTGGCTTTTTCAGTGTGATCTGGACAGGCGGGGTAGCCTGGAGCGGGTCTGATGCCGCGATATTTCTCTTTGATCAGTTCTTCATTGTCCAGAGCTTCTTCGGGTTCATAGCCCCAGAATTCTTTGCGCACACGTTCATGCATATGCTCCGCAAACGCTTCAGCCAGACGATCTGCCAGGATTTTCAGCATGATCGATTGATAATCATCATGTTCTTTTTCAAATTCAGCCAGTTTTTCTTCAATTTTATGGCCGGTTGTGACCGCAAAACCGCCGATATAATCGGCTTTGCCACTGTCTTTGGGTGCGATAAAATCCGCTAGACAATAGTTAGGCCGATCGTTTTTCTTTTGGTCCTGTTGACGCAAGTGATGCAGAGTATGAACAACCGCCTGACGGGTATCATCCGCATACACTTCAATATCATCGCCAACGGCATTGGCTGGGAAAAAACCGATCACGCCTCGAGCCTGCAGCCAATTGCCATCAATAATCTGTTTGAGCATGCTTTGCGCATCTGCATACAGTTTTTTTGCTTCTTCGCCAACAACGCTGTCTTCAAGAATTCGAGGAAATCTTCCAGCCAACTCCCAGGCGCTGAAAAAAGGAGTCCAGTCAATTCGATCAACTAAATCGGTCAAACTGTAATCATCAAAGGCCTTCACTCCAAGAAACGTCGGGACATCTGCTTCAAAAGAGGACCAATCAACAGGAACCCGATTATCACGCGCTATTTTGATTTCGTGTGTTCGTTGCACTTTGCTATGCTTGGCACGTTCTACACGAATTTTTTCATATTCTTCCTGAACGCCGGTGACATAAGAACCTTTGTTGTCATCAGACAGCAGATTCTGAGCAACACCAACAGCCCGCGAAGCATCCTGCACATAAACTACCTGATCTTTTTTGAACTGCGGTTCAATTTTGAGTGCCGTGTGTACTTTCGATGTGGTAGCGCCACCGATCATCAATGGTAAATGTATGTCCAATCGTTCCATTTCTTTGGCCACAGTGACCATTTCATCCAAAGATGGAGTGATCAAGCCTGACAAACCAATCATATTGCAGTCATTGGCGATTGCCTCTTTGAGGATTTTATCGGGCGGCACCATCACTCCCAGATCAACGACTTCAAAGTTGTTACATTGCAGAACAACACCGACAATATTTTTGCCAATATCATGAACATCGCCTTTCACTGTCGCCATCAGAATACGGCCATTGGTATCCCCTTCCTGCTTTTCTGCTTCAATATAAGGCATCAACAAGGCAACTGATTTTTTCATCACGCGGGCGGATTTAACTACCTGTGGCAAGAACATTTTGCCGGAGCCAAACAAATCACCAACGATATTCATGCCATCCATCAATGGCCCCTCGATCACCTGCAGAGGTCTATCTGCTGCCAGTCGAGCCTCTTCAGTATCTTCATCGATATATTCAGTAATGCCCTTTACCAAGGCATGTGCGAGACGCTTTTCTACCGATTCTTTGCGCCATTCCAGATCTTCCACTTTTTCGGCAACACTGCCATCGCCACGGTATTTATCAGCAATAGCCAATAAGTCTTCCGTAGCTTCCGGGCTTTTATTGAGGACTATCGCCTCAACCTTTTCCTTCAATTCTGCGGGCAAGTCTTCATAAATGGCTAACTGACCAGCATTAACAATCCCCATATCCATGCCAGCATTAATGGCATGATATAAAAAGACGGAATGGATTGCCTCTCGAACCGGGTTGTTGCCGCGAAATGAGAATGACACATTCGACACACCACCAGATACTTTTGCATAAGGCAAGGTGCGTTTTATCTCGCGTGTTGCTTCAATAAAATCGACCGCATAGTTATTATGTTCTTCGATACCGGTTGCAATCGCAAAAATATTCGGATCAAAAATAATGTCTTCAGGTGGAAAACCTACTTGTTCTGTCAGAATTTTGTACGCTCGGGTACAAATCTCGACCTTGCGTTCTTTCGTGTCAGCCTGGCCCACTTCATCAAAGGCCATGACGATTACAGCAGCTCCATAACGTTTGACCAGTTTAGCTTGTTCGATGAACTTTTCCTCGCCTTCTTTCATCGAAATTGAGTTAACGATGCCCTTGCCTTGCAAACATTTAAGCCCTGCCTCGATCACTTCCCACTTGGATGAATCAATCATCACTGGCACACGAGCAATATCGGGTTCTGATGCCATCAGGTTCAGGAAGGTCACCATCACTTTCTCAGCATCAATCAAGCCTTCATCCATGTTGACATCGATCACCTGGGCACCATTTTGCACTTGTTCCAGCGCAACTTCCAGAGCGGTTTCGTAGTCTTCCTCTTTGATCAGACGCTTGAAACGGGCTGAACCCGTCACATTAGTTCGCTCTCCAACATTGACGAATAAACTGTCTTCGGCAATGTTAAATGGCTCCAGGCCAGATAGACGCATTTGTGGTTGATTATCATTGCTCATATTACACACCTGCCTTACGTGGTGATTTATCTTTAACTGCCTGGTAAATTGCAGCAATATGTTCCGGCGAAGAGCCACAACATCCGCCAACAATATTCACAAAGCCGCTTTCAGCCCATTCCACAATATGTTCTGCCATTTCTTCAGGTGTCATATCGTATTCACCGAGTTCGTTTGGTAAGCCTGCATTGGGGTGTGCTGACACCTGATAATGGGAAACCCGTGATAATTCCTGAACATAAGCTCGAAGATCATCAGGGCCCAAAGCGCAGTTCAAACCAATAGACAATGGTTTGGCGTGTGCCAGACTATTATAAAAAGCTTCAGTGACCTGACCAGTCAAGGTCCGACCAGATTGATCCGTAATAGTGCCGGAAAGCATGATAGGGTAATCCACACCAATTTCCTCAAAATACCCCAATACAGCAAACACTGCGGCCTTGGCATTCAGAGTATCAAAAATGGTCTCAATCAAAATGATATCAGCACCACCATCAATCAAGCCCTTGACCGCCAGAGTATAGTCTTCCACCAACTCATCAAAGGTAATTGCCCGGGCACCAGGATTGTTGACATCAACTGAGATCGAAGCCGTTTTCTGATTCGGGCCTAGTACACCCGCAACAAACCTTGGCTTGTCTTCAGAGGTATATTTCTGCGCACTTTTCTTTGCCAGAATAGCCGCTTCCTTATTCAGCTCATAAGCATAATCCTGCAGATTATAGCGCATCAAATCACTGGCTGTGGCATTGAAATTATTGGTTTCAATGATATCAGCCCCAGCTTCCAGATACGCATCATGAATACCCTCAATGATCTGCGGTTGAGTCAACACCAACAGATCATTCATGCCCTTAAGCGGTGACTCCCAATCAGCAAAGCGCTCACCACGATAATCGTCTTCCTCCAGACCATGGCGTTGAATCATAGTGCCCATGGCACCATCAAGAAACAAAATGCGCTGATCCAACAAGGACTGGATCAACGAGTAATTGGAAGATTTCTTATTCATAACGGAAACGACCACCCTTCAGGGCTATAAAATAGTACGTGTAATTGCTTTTTAGCCGCCCAGTTGCAGACGTTTGCAAATTTCAATGGATGGGTGAGCTCTGTTCAATGCATAAAAATGCAAACCATGCACACCATTGGACAATAGGGTTTCGCACAGGAAAGTCATATAGTCGAGGCCAAACGACAGCAAAGACTCTTCATCATCCTGATATTCCTCAAGACGTTTGCGCAGCCATCGTGGAATTTCCGCCCCACATATATCTGAAAAACGCGCGAGTTGAGCGAAATTGGTGATTGGCATGATGCCGGGAATAATCGGCACCGATATATCATGCGCCTCAGCTGTTTCAACAAAGGAAAAATACGCATCCGAATTGAAAAAATACTGCGTTATCGCCGAATCTGCTCCCGCATCAACCTTTCGTTTGAAGTTTTCAAACTCAGACACAGCACTGCGTGATTCCGGATGAAACTCTGGATAAGCAGCCACTTCAACATGGAACTGCTGACCATAAGTTTCTCGAACAAAGGCAACTAATTCATTGGCATATTTAAAATCACCACGTTCAACCATGCCCGACGGCAGGTCTCCACGAAGTGCGACGATACGCTTGACGCCGATCTCGATGTATTGGTCCAACATCGATTTGACGCTGTCAGCACTTGAACCAACGCATGACACATGAGGCGCGCCTTGATAGCCCGCATTGATAATACCTTTGACGGCTTCAAAAGTGCCTTCCTGAGTGCTGCCGCCAGCACCAAACGTAACCGAAAAATACTTGGGTTTGAGCTTTCCTAACTCATCCCGAACTTTGTTCAGATTTTCAACACCACGGTCAGTTTTGGGTGGAAAAAATTCAAAACTAATCTCTGGTTTCTCTTTCATCGTTAATTCTCTCTGGTCCTGATTCTCTATATAGCTTGCTGGATAAAACAACCGATTTTCTGACAGGTCATGCGCGCTGCATCACCTGCCAGAGTATGCATTGGGCCGCTTATCCAATAAGCGACCCTAAGCAATTAATATCGATAGTGATCCAGCTTGTAAGGACCTTCGACTTTAACGTTGATGTAATCCGCCTGTTCCTGGGTCAACTCGGTCAATCTTGCACCAATTTTTTCCAGGTGCAGTCGGGCCACTTTTTCGTCCAAGTGCTTTGGCAATACATAAACATCGTTTTTATAATCATCACCTTTGGTGAACAATTCAATCTGAGCCAAAGTTTGATTGGTGAATGAATTAGACATAACAAAGCTTGGATGACCCGTTGCACAACCGAGGTTTACCAAACGGCCTTGCGCCAACAAAATGATGCGCTTGCCATCTGGGAAAATAATATGATCAACTTGATCTTTGATATTTTCCCACTCATATTGCTCAAGGCTGGCAACATCAATTTCATTATCAAAATGACCGATGTTACAGACGATTGCCTGGTCTTTCATGGCCAGCATGTGCTCATGTCGAATGATATTGTAGTTGCCCGTTGTGGTGACAAAAATGTCCGCATCTGCAACAGCATCTTCCAACGTGACAACTTCATAGCCTTCCATTGCTGCCTGCAAAGCACAGATAGGATCAATCTCAGTGATCTTAACAACGGCACCAAGGCCACGTAGAGAGGCTGCAGAACCTTTGCCAACATCACCATAGCCACAAACAACAGCAACTTTACCAGCAATCATAACGTCCGTTGCTCGCTTGATTGAATCAACCAAAGACTCACGGCAGCCATATAGGTTATCAAATTTGGATTTTGTGACAGAATCATTGACGTTAATCGCCGGGAATGGCAATTCGCCTTTATCGCGCAATTGATACAAACGTGCGACGCCTGTCGTAGTTTCTTCAGTTACACCTTGCACACCTGCCAGACGACGAGAATACCAAGTATTGTCTTTTGCTAATTGAGCTTTGATGGAAGCAAACAGAAATGTTTCTTCTTCACTGCCGGGATTGTCCAGCACTGAAATATCTTTTTCAGCTTTTGAGCCCAACAACAACAGCATAGTCGCATCGCCACCATCATCCAGAATCATGTTTGGACCTTGATCACCTGGCCAATCCATAATTCGATGCGTATATTCCCAATACTCTTCAAGAGTCTCGCCTTTAACCGCATATACAGGAATGTTCTGCGCCGCAATTGCTGCTGCTGCGTGGTCTTGAGTTGAGAAAATATTGCAGGAAGCCCAACGCACTTCGGCACCCAAGGCAACCAGAGTTTCAATCAGCACTGCTGTTTGAATAGTCATGTGCAAAGAACCAGTGATGCGAGCGCCTTTCAGCGGTTGTTCAGCACGGAATTCTTCTCGAGTAAAAACCAAACCAGGCATTTCAGTTTCAGCAATCGCAATTTCTTTGCGGCCAAAATCAGCCAGGTTAATGTCAGCTACGTGATAATCGGTAAAATCGGGATTAAGTTGGGTGGCATTTGCACTCATCTTTCAGCTCCTAAGTCGTTTAATTAAGGTTGAAAAATGAGCGTCGTTGGTTCATCAGTAAGCTTACAATTCGCGATGAAAATCGACATATGGAAAAGCTTACAGCTGTTCAAGCCTGGCTGGTAGCCCGAAACTTACTAGGGGACTAACCGTTGCAACGCTCCTTGAGCAGAAGGCGCATTATAATGCGAAACAAGAAAAAATTCCAACACCCAAAAGAACGAAAAATAATTGGTATAAATTCACTCGCTTTCTGATGCTCGGAATTTACAAGCCTAAAATAGATATTTAGATAAAATTACTCTCTGTGCATTAAAAAAGGAAAACACTACAGATGACGCTATTTAAGAAGACTTTGACAATAGCCACAATATTATTCACAACAATGCTCACTCCTAAACTACTTCAGGCTCAAACGACAAACGGTTCAATCACACCAGTTATTAACTATTTGTTATTAGAGGATAACAAAGCATCAGCTAACTGCGCTTTGCCCAATTCACTTCACCCACAAATGATGCGCTTATATCTTGGCAAAGCTCTGGAAGGACTTCGTCAGGCGGCCCCTGAAATTGGTAATTTAAATGACCCTTTTCCTAATGTTGACCCTTTTGACTATTATTACGATGGCGCTGAATCCATCGATATTATCAGCAAGCACGCCTTTGACTCAGGCTTAATCGGTCAAGCTGAATACAAGCAGATGCAAAGCTATCGTGCCAATGCGGTCAGCAAGTTTTTAGACATCAGCGATGATGTTTTTGAAAGCAGCTGCAACGAAGAAGACCCTGTCCCAGAACCCGTTAGCTGTGACCGCTTGAACCTGGGCAATGAGGCTCATTTCACTGGTGTTGCCAACTGGTATCTGGACGAAAAAGCGGCAGGCCGTGGCAATACCCCAGCAGCACAACGGGCAAAAGAGGTCTTGCTGTATAACGCCAGAGAAGGCACTAACTGGCATAAATACATAGAAGACACCTCATCCTCCACTTATATCAATGCTGCACCTATCAGCAAAAATATGCGGGAAGTTGCACTGACTCTATGGACTGAAACGGAAGCATTAAGAGTTCTGCGTGAAGACAATGCAAGCAACCTTCAACCATATCAGGCAAAGTTTGATACGGCACTGCAGTTTTCGAAAAGTCATGCAGATCAGATAAGCACTGGACGCAATGCGCATAGCTATGCCTGGGAAATCTGGTATCAATCCTTTTATATCGGCATGACAGCCTCTGCTCTACTCAATGCTGATGAGTACCTGCTCGAATACACTGGCGCTCGTGACCCTGAGATATTGCCTCGCGTAAAAGCCCTAGCCGACTTTTTACTGTTAGGGTCCGTCAAATACAACCGTTATGACATCAGCGGAGCCAGTGCTGGCGACATTGTATACTATGAGCAGGTAGTCAATGGTGTCAGCCGAGGTCAGCAAAGCATTATCCTCAGAGACCATATTGACCCTAAGGGCAGAGAGTATCGTAATGGTGATATTCAACGCGGTTATGTAGAACTGACCTCTCCTACCTTAGACCCAGAAAATACAGTTATCAATCTCGTCAATGGCTCAAACTTTCCTCAAATTGGCAACTCTACTACCGTTAGCATGTTGAACAAAGATACGGACGATAAGGGCTTCTGGGGTTGGCGATACGCGGATAGAGAAACATTTGATATCAATTTTTATTCTGGACCGAATGAGGCACTGAATACCTTAATCAACCCCATGTTTGCCTGGCTCTCCATGATGGGACAGTCCTACACTGAAGACAATACAGTCAAGTCCTATGCCAACGCCTACTGGCAAAGCTGGTATGGTGTTGTCGTATACGGTGATGGTTGGGAGTTTTCCGGCTCTAACCGCAAGCAATGGAATCAGATGTTCTGGGAAACTAAGCGCGCTTTCAAGTGGCTCGGAGCAACGGGTTGTTTGCTCCAATCACCTACTCTGACATCACTGTCCGGCACTATGACTGACAACACCAGCCTATCTGACAACAACTGGATCAGCAGTTCTGGTGATGCCAGCTTAATCAACAACGATGAAATTACTTTTTCCAGTAATGCCAGTAATTACTATCGACTCTCAGACACAAGTATAAACACCCTACAATTAAAAATGCCTGTCGATGATGATGACTATCAACTTCTGGCCGATGCCACGTCAAACTCCACAACAGGCTATCGAATGGATCCCAGCACCACCATCGTCAGAACACATTTTGGTCAGACCGGCAATTGGGCTGGCTCGATGGGTGTAGATAATTCGTCAAGAGTCTGGCAACTTACTGCTGGCCAGAACTATCTATTCAGGTTGGAAAAATACGATCTGAAAAAAATCAATCCTGATTCCCAGACATCAACAGACTTTTTCGTCATGTCTGCCTTTGACACCAATGAGAGACTTATCAGCGTCGTTCATAAGCTAAGCACTCCAAAGCAACCAGCTGGTAGCCTTGGGTTCTTTTTAAGACCTCTATCCCCCCCTAATTTCAGCCTGCCTTTGCAAGATATTAAAATTGGACAGCCTTGAACACTTTCAACGAAAAAGAGCCGCAAAAGCGGCTCTTTTCTTACTTGTTTAGTACTGCAACAAACTATAAGCCTGCAGCGGCACGGAGAATATCGGCTTTGTCAGTCTTTTCCCAGTAGAACTCTGCTTCAGTACGACCAAAGTGACCATAAGCAGCACTCTTACGATAAATTGGGCGTAACAAATCCAGAGTTTGAGTAATTGCCTTAGGGCGCAAATCGAAATGCTCTGAAACAAGGCTTTCAATTTTCTCTTCGGATATCTTACCTGTACCGAATGTATTGACCATCACACTGACCGGCTTTGCAACACCAATAGCATAAGCAACCTGTACTTCGCATTTATCCGCT
>JBOEHE010000006.1:0-72032 GCA_050633785.1 Arenicella sp. | reverse complement strand
CTGTATCGTCGTAATCACGAACAACAGCAGGCACCTCGTGAAGTTGCGCCAGTTGTGCCGCGCGCCAACGTCTTTCACCCGCTACAATCTGATACTCGCCCTGCTTCTCAGGGTCTGGACGCAAGATAAGAGGCTGAATAATGCCCTTTTCTTTGATTGACGCCGCCAAGTCCGCCAGTTGATCCCGTGTAAACCGCCGCCGTGGCTGTTCTGGGTTTGGATGAATTTTTTCTACGGAAACGATCAATTCGGGACGACGAGTCGAAGATGAATCGCTTTGTGTTTCCTTTGGTTCAGGCGACACATCAGCCATGAGTGCTGACAGACCGCGGCCAAGGCCTCTATTTGGTTTTTGATTTGTCATTCTGAACTCCTTTGGCTTTTCTCATCTAACTCTTTCGCCAACGCCACATATGCCAAGGCCCCTTTGGACATTGGGTCATAGGAGGTCACAGGCATCGCAAACGAAGGCGATTCGCTCACACGTACATTTCTGGGGATCATCGTTTTGAACACAAGGTTGCCCAATGTGCCGCGCGCATCTTCTTCGACTTGCCGCGACAAATTGTTCCGCAAATCATGCATTGTTAGAACAATGCCTTCTATCCTGAGTTGGCGATTTGCGGCTTCACGGATTTCCCTAATTGTTAACATCAGTTGAGACAGCCCTTCCAGCGCGAAAAACTCGCTCTGGAGCGGAATTAGGACGGAATGAGAGGCCACAAGCGCATTCACTGTCAACAAATTGAGGGACGGCGGGCTATCGATAAGAACATAATCCAAACCGAGGCCCTGTGTGTCCACACTGCGGAGCGCGTCGTGCAAGAGGTGGCTCCGTTTTTCATTTGCCACAAGCTCAATATCGGCCGATGAGAGGTCTGTCGTTGCGGGCGCGATATACAGGCGCGCAATCCCAGTTGGTCGGATGACCTCTGAGACCGGCATTTCTTCCAACAACAGGTCATACGTCGATTTTGCGCGATCATTCGCTTCAATGCGCAGTCCAGTAGACGCATTTCCTTGTGGATCCAGATCAACGATGAGAACTTTACGTCCCAACTCCGCCAACGCGGCGCCCAGATTAATGGCCGTCGTTGTTTTTCCCACGCCGCCCTTTTGGTTTGTGACTGCCATGATTTTCGGCATTTTCGCGTGGTGTACGTCAGGCACGTGAGAACTCTCCAACTTTCAAAATTCTGGCGTCTGGGTCAGTCATACTCTCGATTCTCTCGCAATCAAACTTCCAAGCGTCTCGCGCTTCGGAAATCTCTTTATCGGCCCCCGCTCCCTTCAGAAACAAGCAAATTCCATCTTTTGATTTATGCCTTTCAGCGTATCCGAGAAGGTTGGAGAGGGAAGTAAGTGCGCGCGCGGACACTACGCCTGCGGCGAGCGGCGGCACCTCTTCAATCCTGCGGGAGAAGACGTTGAGCTTGATTCCTGTTTGTCGCGCGACTGTTTGAAGGAAGCTCGCCTTCCGTAAATCGCTTTCGATGCAAGAAACCTTGAGGTTCGGCATGGACTCATGAGCAAGTATCGCCACAACCGCGCCAGGAAACCCGCCTCCCGTGCCCATATCGGCCCATATCGTTGCATCAGCGGGTGCATGAGAAAAAAGTTGTGCAGAGTCTAAGAAGTGGCGTGACCAAAGATGGTCTATGGACGAGCCAGAAACCAAATTGATGGTCTTATTCCACTTTTTGATCAGCTCCGCGTAGGCGTCCAACCGTTCCATTGTTTCACGTGAAACATCCAATGAGTCTCGGAACGCATCCCGGCCAGTCATGCTGATTTTCTCCGCGCGCCTTGGCGTACCTTCGCTAGGATGAGCATCAACGCAGCGGGCGTAATTCCCTCGATCCGCCCCGCCTGCCCAATCGTCTCAGGCTGCGCGTGAATCAATTTTGAGGTCAGCTCGTTCGTGAGACCATTCAACTCACCATAAGCGAAACCACTCGGGATCGAGACATCCTCATCACGACGCAGCGCTTGGATATCTTTAACTTGACGATCAAGGTATTTCGCATACAGCGCGTCTTTCTCGACTTGTGAACGGACACCCTCATCCACGCAGGATAGTGACGGATCCACCACCAGCAGCTCATCAAAAGTCATGCCGGGAATACTCAATAGATCGTACCCAGTTCTCCGGGAACCGTCTTCGCGCACGCGAACATTCGACGCATTCACCTGTTGAGGCGTGTATGTCGTTTCCTCCAGCACGCTCCGAGCATGATTCAACTTCTCCATCTTGCTTTCAAAGCATCCTTGCCGCGTTTCGCCAACGATTCCAAGGTCGATCGCCAAAGGCGTAAGCCGTTGATCCGCGTTATCCGCGCGCAAGGAAAGGCGGAATTCGGCGCGGGATGTGAACATCCTGTAAGGCTCAGATACACCACGCGTTGTCAAATCATCGAGCATCACACCAATATAGGAATTGGACCGTGTAAAACGATCGACTTCTGTGTCAGAGCTTCTCGCCGCAGCGTTCAAACCCGCGACAAGGCCTTGCGCACCAGCTTCCTCGTAACCAGTGGTGCCATTAATCTGTCCCGCCAAGAACAAACCAGAGAGAGATCTCATCTCAAGAGTGCCTGTCAAAGCGCNNNNAGAAACACCTGATGCGAGGATTTTTCCGCGAAACGGACAACTTTATCCTCAATGGACGGGCAATAGCGCGGTCCGACCCCGTCAATGTGACCTCCATACATAGCCGAACGATCCAAATTTTCACGAATGATCTCGTGAGTACGTTCGTTGGTTGTCGTGATTCCACAAGAGACCTGTTTTGCAACCGGCTGATGGTTCATGAACGAAAACATTTCTGGGATGTCGTCGCCCTTTTGGTCCTCTAGTTCAGCCCATGCGATGGTGTTTCCGTCAAGACGCGGTGGCGTCCCAGTTTTCAGTCGACCAAACGATACTCCTAGGACGTCCATCTGTTCCGCAAGGCGTATGGAAGCGCTATCACCCATGCGCCCTGCGGGAATTTGCTTGTTCCCGATATGAATCACGCCTCGAAGGAAAGTTCCGGTTGTCAGAATAACTGACTTCGCATGGATTTCGGCACCGTCGCGTAGAGTCACGCCTTGAACGGCAACCTCGTCCGACAAAAGCCCGGTCACTTCCGCCTCAATCACTGTCAGGCCCGGAATTTCAGCGATAAGCTTTTGTGTTGCTGCCTTATACAAAGCCCGATCGGCCTGAGCGCGCGGGCCTTGGACAGCTGGGCCTTTTGAACGGTTGAGCAACCGAAATTGGATCCCAGCCAAATCAGCTGCTAAGCCCATTAACCCACCTAGCGCATCAATCTCACGGACCAAATGTCCTTTTCCAAGACCACCAATCGCTGGATTACAGGACATAACGCCCAAATCCGTTTTGCGCAGCGTTACCAAAGCGGTGGATGCGCCCGACCTCGCAGCAGCGGACGCTGCCTCAACGCCCGCGTGCCCGCCACCGACAACCACTACATCAAAATCCGGATGTTTCACGTGAAACACTCCTCTCGAACTGAACGCCTATTTACCAAGGCAAAAACTCGCAAAAATCTCATCAAGCACATTTTCAACGTCAACACGCCCCACCAACATATCCAAAGCCCTCAACGCAACCCGCAACTCCTCGGCACAAAGCTCTGTACGGCTTGATCCATGCTCTAACTCGATTCGAGCGTTTTCCAAACCCTGGACTGCGTGCCCAAGCGCCAATCTATGCCGTTCGCGCATCACCACACCAGCAACCTGAGCACGACTTTCCAAATTCTCTGTGACCTGGGCCAGCAACTCGCTCACCCCAAGACCCGTCTTCCCCGAAACGCGCTGACTTCCCGCCTGAAGATCACCTTTGCCCACCACGACAATATCGTCCTTCTCGGGCGCAAACACAGGTGCCTCACCCTCTCTTGACAACAGAAAAACACGCAAATCCGCTGCATCAGCGCGCGACTTGGCCAAATCAACACCCAGCCGCTCTACTTCGTCGGCGGTTTCGCGAACGCCAGCAGTATCCAATAAAGTTACAGGCAAACCAGCCAAATCCATATTCACCTCAATCACATCGCGCGTAGTCCCTGCTACGGACGATGTAATGGCAGCGGCGCGCCCGGCAATCGCGTTCAGCAATGTGGATTTTCCGGCATTCGGAGGACCAACAATCGCCACCTCAAATCCGTTTCTGATCCGCTCAGCGACGAAAGACCCTTCAAACTCGCGAGACACGGATTTCTGGACTTCGTTCAAAAGCGCCATAACTTCCGGTGACACGTCAACAGGAACAGCGTCATCCACGAAATCAATCGTCGCTTCCAGAAGCGCCAAAGCGCGGGTTAAATCTTGCCGCCAAGCGCGAGCCTTTTCGCCAATACCACCCGACAAAACCCGCAAAGCCTGAACACGTTGAGCCTCTGTATCTGCATCAATCAGGTCAGCCAGCCCTTCGACCTGCGCCAAATCCAACTGTTCATTTTCAAGAGCACGCCTCGTAAACTCACCCGGTTCAGCCAGCCGGCACCCAGAAATCGTCTCTAATTCAGCCAAAACAGCACTCGCAACCGCTGTTGAGCCGTGAACATGGAACTCGACGACATCTTCGCCGGTGAAACTATGCGCCCGTTCGAAAACCAAACCGAGCGCCTGATCCAAAACAGTCCCATCTGATCTTCGCAGATATCTCAACGCGCTTGATCTGGGAGCTGGCAGGACACCCGCCAGTTGCTTCCCTATATCAAAAGCATCATCACCTGAGACACGAATAATCGCGACGCCTGATTTTCCACGCGCTGTCGCAAGAGCAAAAATCGAGTCCATGGTGTCACCCAATCATAACTGGGAGTTAGGTGTTCATTGAATCAAAGAATTCTTCATTGGACTTCGTTTGTTTGAGTTTAGAAATCAGGAACTCAATTGCGTCCGTCGTGCCCATTGGGTTCAAGATTCGTCGCAAAACATAAGTCTTTTGGAGGTCTTTCGGATCGACAAGCAGCTCTTCTTTGCGTGTTCCGGACTTCAGAATATCGATCGCCGGGAAAATCCGTTTATCGGACACTTTACGATCCAGCACCAATTCCGAGTTCCCTGTGCCTTTGAATTCCTCAAAGATCACCTCATCCATACGCGAACCCGTATCAATCAGCGCGGTAGAAATAATTGTCAGAGACCCGCCTTCTTCGATGTTGCGAGCGGCCCCAAAGAAGCGTTTTGGCCGTTGCAGCGCGTTCGCATCGACACCCCCTGTGAGAACCTTACCAGATGAAGGCACCACAGTGTTGAAGGCACGGCCAAGTCGTGTGATGGAATCAAGTAGGATCACAACATCGCGCTTATGTTCGACCAGCCGTTTGGCTTTTTCGATCACCATTTCAGAAACCGCAACGTGCCGGGTCGCTGGCTCATCAAACGTCGAAGACACAACTTCGCCTTTCACCGACCGCTTCATGTCCGTAACTTCCTCGGGACGTTCATCAATCAGCAATACGATCAAATAGCACTCCGGGTGATTTACCGAGATCGACTGTGCGATATTTTGCAAAAGGACGGTTTTACCAGTCCGTGGTGGCGCAACAATCAAGGAGCGTTGCCCCTTCCCAATGGGGGCAACCAAATCGATTATACGTGCGGAGCGATCCTTAACAGTTGGATCATCCACTTCCATCTTGAAGCGCTCATTTGGATGCAATGGCGTCAGATTTTCGAAAAGAATTTTATTCTTGGCATCTTCAGGAGCTTGTCCATTGATTGTACTGACCTTTAATAGCGCAAAATATCGCTCTGACTCTTTCGGTGGTCTGATCAGACCACACACCGTGTCCCCAGTGCGTAAGTTGAAACGCCTGATCTGACTGGGAGAAACATAAATATCATCCGTACCCGCCAGATAAGAACTGTCAGATGAGCGTAAAAAACCAAACCCATCCTGTAAAATTTCAACAACGCCTTCGCCTTCAATATCTTCATTGCGCTTAGCATAGGCCTTCAAAATAGTGAAAATTTGATCCTGCTTGCGCATCCTCCCCAAACCATCAAGCTCCAGGCTTTTGGCGATTTCAGATAGTTCGGTAGGAGTTTTTTTCTTTAGTTCAGATAGTGATATAGACATGGTGGTTAGAGGAAGTGTTTGAACAATATAATTCGGCGGGTAAAAATACCAGAATGTTTCATCTCATTATTGATTATTTATCGCTGCTCGCTTTTCACATCGATACATTATTAACGGTAAGAAGCACAATCAAAATGTTATAGAAACATAATAGAAAGTAAATAGTATCCAATAGGCCGAAAAAGGGATTTTTTAATTGGGTTAATGGAAAGTTTGATTTGATCCAGATAGTGCCAGAAGCATTCTATGCACTCGGCAAAATATGACGATAACACGAAGCTACCGTGGCGTCTAGCACCACAGCAACATCATGTCATAAGTTTCATTTTTCCTTGTCTCTTAAAAAAGACGGATTTGCTTAAAAAACAAACAGTCCCTAAAGGTTCTCGTCAATAAATGACGCCAGTTGAGATTTAGATAAAGCACCTACTTTTGTGCCAGCAACTTCGCCGTTTTTAAATAGCATCAATGTTGGAATACCACGAATGCCATATTTAGGCGGAGTCGCCTGATTTTCGTCAATATTCAACTTGGCAATTTTTACTTTATCACCGTATTGCTCTGCCAGCTCTTCAAGAATGGGGCCGATCATTTTGCACGGACCGCACCATTCCGCCCAATAATCAACCAGAACGGGAGTATCAGAGTTAATAACATCAGCTTCAAAACTGCTGTCAGTGATTTTTAATGTAGTATTCGACATAGGAACTTACTCTTGAAATAGATTGTTTAATAGTGATTAATCACGCTATGTGAGAAATTAATATCGGTAAAAGCGTTTATAAACAGCTTAAATAGTAATTTGATAGTATAATCTGGATCAACTTAAATTTGCCAGGGTCTGTGACCCCAATACAAACTATTATGTCGGAAAAACATTTAAGCGATACTAAATTCTCAGAATTACCTTTATCTAAGGATCTTCTTCAAGGAATTCAAGAGGCAGGCTTCGAATTTTGTACTCCTATTCAAGCTTTAACTCTGCCAATCGCCTTACAAAAGAAAGATGTTACCGGCCAGGCACAGACTGGCACAGGTAAGACAGCTGCGTTTCTAGTAGCCACCTTACAAACCTTAATTGATGCTGATGCTGCCGCAAAAAATAGCGAAAATAGCGAAAATAGCGAAAATAGCGAAAATAGCGAAAATAGCGAAAGCAACGAAAGCAACGAAAGCAACGAAAGCAACGAAAGCAACGAAAGCAACGAAAGCAAGAATACGAAAGACTCAGCAAAGAGTGTAGAAAAAAAGCACAATAAATCGGACAAAGTTGCACTGCGAGCCATCATGATTGCTCCAACACGAGAGTTAGCTATCCAAATTTATGAAGATGCAAAACCTCTGAACAAGAATTTATCCTATAAAATTGCTTTGGCCTATGGTGGCACAGACTATGAAAAACAGCGAAAGAATTTAACCTCAGGAGCTGACATTCTAATTGGCACACCTGGACGAATTATTGATTACTTCAAACAAAAAGTATTTGACCTGAAAAATATCAACGTCCTGGTTCTGGATGAAGCAGATCGCATGTTCGATATGGGGTTCATCAAGGATATTCGATATCTACTCAACCGTATGCCCGAGCCCGATCAACGCTTAAACCTGCTATTTTCTGCAACCTTATCAGAACGTGTCAAAGAACTTGCCTATGTACATATGAGTTCTCCGGAGGAGGTCAAAGTTGAATCAGAAACCATTACTGCGGACAAAGTCGAACAAATAGGCTATATGCCGGCTAATAGCGAAAAAATTGCGCTACTGATGGGCCTTCTGAAAAAACAACAAGAAGAAAAGGCTGTCGTTTTTATCAACACAAAACACCAGGGAGAGACCATTCAGCGCTGGCTGGAAGCCAATGGCTTCTTAAGCGGTCTGTTATCTGGTGATGTTCCACAACGCAAACGCGAAAGCCTGCTCAAAAAGTTTAAAGCGGGCGATATAAAAATCCTCGTCGCAACCGATGTTGCTGCCCGAGGTTTGCATATTGACGCTGTCGATGCAGTTATCAACTTCGACCTGCCCCAGGATGCTGAAGACTATGTACACAGGATTGGGCGAACTGCGCGTGCTGGTGCCAGTGGCAAAGCTATCAGTTTGATTTGTGAAACCTATGGCATAAACATGATGGATATCGAACAGTATATCGGTCACAAAATATCCATTGAGAATGATTATACCGACATCCTGTTCACTGAAGCGGTTGAACCCAAACCTGTTGCTAAGAAAACCAGCAAAAAGAAAATCAGCAAGAAAAAAACCGCCGGTCGTCGCGGTGAACCCAAAAAGTCAGCAAGAACTGAGAGGCCCCAAAAATCCAGAAAGCCACATCACCAGGAAAATGCCCCTGATGAAATAACAACACCACAAGAACGGTCTAATATGTTAATCAAGCGACGAACATCATCTCGAGAAATTCCCGCTATCGGCTAATATAAACAACAACAATTCCTTATTATGGTTTTTTTCACTTCAAAACCACCACCCAAAATTGGTTTAATCCTTGGCGGTGGTGGTGCCAGAGCTGCTTACCAGGTTGGGGTACTCAAAGCTATCGCAGAACTTCACCCTGAAGATAGCCACACCCCTTTCAAAATTATTTCTGGAACATCCGCTGGCTCAATCAATGCCATCGCACTGGCAGCTAACACAGGAAGTTTCTGCGAAGGAGTACGCAGAATTGTTCAAGTCTGGTCAAATTTTGAACTCAAACAGGTTTTCAGATCTGATGCCAGAACCCTGTTGAAAAGCATGTTTCGCTGGTTAATTTCTACTTTTATGCCTGGTTCGCTTGGAGGTGAACCACCTAATTCTTTATTGGACAACACTCCATTAAGACATCTACTCGAAGAAAAGATAGATTTTGATGACATTCAAAGAGCAATAGATCAAGGCACGCTGGATGCTGTCTGCGTGAATGCCAGCAGCTACTCAAGTGGGCAATCTGTATCTTTTTTTCAGTCAAACAATGACATTCCAGAATGGCACCGGGCGTTTCGTTCCGGTTCGCAACACAAGATCACTATTGATACGTTGATGGCATCGTCCGCAATACCAGTAATATTCCCCCCTGTTAAACTGAATGGTGAATACTTTGGCGACGGCTCTATGCGTCAAAACACCCCTATCAGCCCGGCACTGCATTTAGGAGCAGACAAAATTCTGGTTATTGGTGTACGTCAACGCAGCGCAAAGAAACCAAAAGCGGAGAATGAATTTCCATCCATATCACAAATCAGCGGCTTTATTATGGACACTCTGTTTCTCAACAGTATGGATGCAGATATAGAAAGACTCGAGAGGATTAACAACCTAAACTCAGATATTCCCAATAGAAATAAAAAATTCAAACATATTGAACATCTGATCATTTCACCCTCTGTAGATATCGCTGAAATTGCTCACAATCTATTTGATACCTTCCCACGGCCATTTCGACTTGGCCTGAAGTTCTTAGGCATGCACAAAGGTAACAGCCGCAGACTCACCAGCTATCTGATGTTTAACAAACCGTTTTGCTCCAAACTTATCAAATTGGGCTATACGGATGCCATGCGCCGCAAAGAAGAAATACACCAATTCCTCAGCATCAAAGACTAGGGCCTGTTCACACTAAATTTTTAAGCCGAGANNTTAGTGTGAACAGGCCCTAGAACCCTGCCAGCACTAATTTTACAATTCCGGCAAGTCATCACCAGAGCTTTCAAGACAGTAAAACACTGCGGGCAAGCCCTTGTCGCATAATATCTGAAAATCTCCCAAGGCCTGGGCACGGCATAAGGTGTTAAACGTATAAGCTTGCCCAGGAATGGGTAATTCCTGCTGATCAGCTTGCGTCAACACGATAAACAGTCCCTGGCGCTTACCTCCTTTATGCAACTGCCCTGTAGAGTGCAAATAGCGAGGTCCATAATTCACGCTTACCGGCAAACCAGTTAATGCTTCGATACGTAGCCTGAAATCACGTAAAACCTGGTCATTTCCATCGGTAATAGGCCAATAGGCTAAAACAGCCACATAAGAGTCAGCTTCTGCTTTTGACCACAAAGACGCCAAAGGCTGCTCTTCAGGCAAAACCAGCTCCTTGGTGATACTTTGCTCCAGCAGCTTTTTAGTTTGCTGTTTAGCTTCTGTCACATTGGGTTCATCAAACGGATTGATGTTGATATAAGCACCTGCCAAAGCGGTCGCAAATTCCCAATGAAAGAATTGTGATGCCACATCGTATTTATCTTGCAAATTCCAGTAAGCATGAGCTTTATCGGAGAAATCCTGTTTGGACTCTCCGATATTCATATGCAGTGTTTTCGCCATTGCGAATGGCTTATCCACATTATCAGAATTCAATACAGGCATGACTCCCTGTCCTTGTTTGCCTAAAGATTCAGCCACCAACTGCTCTATCCACCAGACCAAAGGCTCCAACAATGCAGGGACCTGAATGATTAGCTTATCAACCTGCTCACTCTGGTACTGAGCAACCAACCATTCACCCAATTGCACTCCAGCGCCTTGACCAGCAAGACAAGCATCTGATGCCTGTTGTGCACGATCCAACAGACGCTCCAAAGAAACACCCATCAAAGCTGCAGGAACCAAACCAAAATAGCTTAAAGCCGAAAAACGCCCACCAATATCAGACGGATTGACAAAGCAGTGCATGAAGTTATGGTTTAGTGCTAATTGCTCCAACTCAGACCCACCATCCGTGATAGCAACGAACTGTTGCCCCGCTGCATCACCTTGCAACTCAATAAGCTGTTGGTAGAAATAACGGAATAAATATCGAGTTTCTATTGTGCCGCCAGACTTGCTGGAAATGACAAACAGGCTTGTTTTCAAATCAACGCTGTTGCGCACCGCAAGAATTTGCTCAACACAAGTGCTATCCAGAATCAACAACTCCAACCCAGCAGCTTCTTCAGCAAATAAATGAGAAAACACCTCAGGGGCCAGGCAAGATCCGCCCATACCTATCAAAATAACTTGTTGAAAACCCTGTTGTTGCACTTGTGCAACAAATTGATCAATTCCAGCTTGATTATCACGACTGAACTCAATCGCATCCAACCAACCAAGGCGATTATCAATACTCTTACGAACATCGAGGTCATCAGACCAGACTGAACTGTCTTTATCAAAGATTCTTGCTGTCGTATTCATTGAAATATTTTTAAGGTCTATCGATGTCCAATTAGGCTCCAGGGCCAGCTGACACCAGTCATTCTCAAATTAAACACCTCACTACAAACAACAAGGCATATTTTTTCATAAAAATTTATTGTACGTTAAACCGCATGGGAACTAACTATCCTCTTGATCCAGCACTTATATCTGTCGAGATATTAAGGTCGAAAGCATGATCAACGGTTCCACCCAACCAGTTTGCGTGAAATAATACCCCAACCACGTTAAATTAAATACGCCGTTGTGGATTTTATTAGAAAAAATCGATTAATTATTATTCTGACAGCTATTGCCAGCTATCTATTATCCGCTTGGGCAGTTCATGTTGACCCTGTTGTCAATATGGATGCTATTTTGTACTTATCAGCAGCTGAAGAGTTCAGCCAAGGCAGTGCCGCTAATGCAATGGTTATTTATCGCTGGCCTTTTTATCCGGCCCTGATCAGCGGGCTGCAAATACTGACAGGTAGCAGCACGGTTGCTGCTGCGCATACTTTGAATGCGATTCTGACTATTTTTTGCGTAACCGCTTTTTTATCTTGCGTGCATGCACTTGGCGGCAGCCGACGCACGATGATCATTGCTGCTCTGGTGATTCTATTATTTCCCAGCATCAATAAGTATCGCCCTTTTATTATCCGTGACATAGGCTTTCTGGCCTGTTATCTCTGGGCAATTTATTTTTATATCAAAACCATTATCCAACAGAAATTATTGCCGCTGGTCATGGCAAGCCTGGTGATGCTTGGAGCGATATTGTTTCGACTTGAAGCCATTGCCACACTTATTATCATGCCCTGCTATTTGTTTTATCTGCGCAGCCAGACAAAATTATGGCGAGCTGTATGGTTTCTGCTGATAGTAGGCGCCTCCGTATGCCTGTTCGCTGGTCTGACTGTCTGGCTCTTTGGAGAATCCGCGGTTGATATTCAACATGGCGGTTCATACCTTACTTTCTTCGCCAACTCTGTCAATCATGCGGCAGAGAATCTCTGGTTCAAGATCAACATCATCGGCACCAAAGTCTTAACACCTTTATCCGCAGACTTTGCCCCCCTGATTCTTATCATTGCGGTCCTGTTAATGACTGCCTATGAACCTCTGAGACGCCTGACTTTTATCCACGCATTTTTTGCCTGGTATGCTATAAAACGTGATTTCGTTCTGGATGAGCCAGATCTGAGAAAAGCAGCTTATGCCTTATGTTTAATACAAATTGGTTTGATCGCTATTTTCGCTGCTATTAATATGTACCTTGTCAGCCGGCACACTCTGGCCTTGGTGCTGACCATTCTATTGGCATCCCCGTTTGGCATTGAGATATTTTATTTACGCTGGCGTCACAAAGACCCCAGTTCTCCGCGTTGGTTGTTCCCACTATTTGCCGCTTTCATTCTCGCCATTGGCGTACATAAGCTATTTGACTTGAAGACTGATAAGTTGAGCGTTATTGACTCCGGTCAGTGGATCAACGAAAACATTGCTGCCGATCAACGCGTCTATAGTAATAACGCCTTGTTATTACACTATGCAAAACGCAAACCAGCACATTTCAATCTGGAATATAGCTGGCAGGAAGCTGACTATTTCATGCAAACCGGCAGCATCTTTGATTTTCACTATGTCATTTTTGATATCAGCAAAAACAACCTGGATGCTGAAAAATACATAAAAACAAAACTGGGGTCAGAACCAGTGCATCGCATAAAAAACGGTGAGAAAAATCACTTGCTGGTCTATGACTTACGCAAGCACACTAAGAAAAGGCCGCCGGTCGATTACCACAAGGATTTCCCCAACCCAGTCGTTATCAATTAATGACTGCTACAAAGGTGATTTTAATATTTCTGCAAAACATTCGCCATTACGAATAAAGCGGCGCACATCACGCAAATAACCACGACGTGCCAACACAGAAAAACGATGTACACATGCAGCATCAAGATCAATAAGCACAATTTTTTGATCTGACCAAAGCAAATTAGTCGCCTTCATATCCCCATGCGACAAGCGGTGTTGAAGAAAAGTTGAAAACAGTTGGCGAATCTCAGCAGCGACCTGCTGCTGCACAGGTTCTTGTTGTTGTGGCAACCACTCCAACAGCTCCACACCATCAACACACGCACTGACAAAATACGCATTACCGCAAAATGGCCCGAAGCGCCGTTCCAGCATAGCAATAGGTTCAGCGACCGTCAGACCCACGCGCTGAAATTCCGTTGACATCTGCCAACAACGTTCAGCACGTGATTGTCGCAAACTCCGTTTGACTGCATGCCCAAGACTGCGAGCATTATAACGTTTAATAATATAACTATTCTCAGCCACAGCTATCTTAACCACTGTGGTAGCACCATCATCCTTAAGAACAGTACCCGCTTGCATTAAACCATCAACATCAGCCAGCAGCTGAGCCTTAAATTGATCAGGAATTTGATCCGAAAAAACAGCTTTTATGGCAGTCATTTGTATCACACCCCATCAATCATTAATTGACCGAATATTTACTTACCCAACAATGTTGGAATCAACGCGTTTATTTTTTGCCAACAGTTTTTTCTGCTTACCTTTCTCAGAGCGATAGAGATTTTTACCTCGCCGAACAACTCTGGCCCAGAAATTAGTTTCCTGAAGAATAGAACGCAAAGGTTTTCCGCGGTATGCAATCATAAAACGAAATAAGTCACGCTGAGTTAAGCCGATGTCCATACTGGAATAATACAAACCAGCCACATCTTTGATCATCCAGCGCAAGGGGGTCTTACGCCGCAATTGCATGCGATGCAAATCAATCAGAAACAAGCGGGCCTGTTCATAATCGTATTGAGCATTTTCCGGCATATCCAGCAAAAAATGACACAAATAACAGTCTCTATGATTGGCACCATTTTCATGCATGGTACGCGTTATCTCTGCCACTTTATTGATAATTTTACGCTTAAACAGAATTTCTTTTGTTGCTGTAGGCGGCGTCTCTTTCCAACTCTGAGTAAAATCTTCCAGACTGGTTGAAGTTGGTAAAGCCTCAGTGATAATAAAGGATTTTCGTCTAGCGGGGTTTTTACCTCGAATACCATAGCCAACGACGGTCATGGTATCCACCTCAAGGTCAGTCAAACGATGCACGCCATGCCATTCGTTTCGGGCCCCGACCACCGGAGCTCGTAAATAGGTCAGATTCTTAATAATTTCATTCCAACCAACACCAGTGTGTGTTTTTAGAAAATACTCTTTTTCACCTCGTGCAAAACGCAAGGTTTTTCGGCCTGGAGCTTCCCGGTAGACTTCGCCTTGGATGCTCATCAAATCATCAAACGCAATTTTCCCTTGCAGGGAATCAGCAAAATCCTTACGCAAGTATAATTGTTCTTCAGCAGCACCTACCGCCTCAACTGTATTACCCTCATTAACTACCTGCTCCAACAAGCGAGCAGTATATTCCGGCATCACATACAGGTCATCATTTTCTCCGTAGTCCAAACCATTTTGAATCCACTGATCACGTTCAGGCGACACCAGCATTTCGGCTAGTTTATCGTTCAATTCACCTTGCTTGAAAGGTGATCGCAAGACTTGGCCAGCCCCAGAACGACCTATATGCGGTGCATAACCACAGACAGTTGTCGCCAGAACTGGTAAACCAGCCGTAATCGCTTCAAGCAACACCTTGCCTGCTGTCTCCATATACGCCGGGTGCAACAGAAGGTCTCCCGCTTTCATCAATTCAGGAATATCATCACGTCCACCTAAAAACTCAACCTGCTCAGCCACACCAAGGCGTTTTGCCTGCAAGCGAAAACGCTCAATACGGTCCTGACCAACAACAAACATGGTGGTACGATGTCGAATATCGTCTGGCAGGGAAGCAATCGCTTTAATCGCACGATCCAGACCCTTGGTCTTAAAACCGGAACCGACGAAAAACACTAAAAACCGATCTTCATCTATACCCAGGTTTTTCCGGATCAAAGCTCGATCTGGCAGACTCTCCTGAATATAGCGCCGACGTTTATCCAGTGCTGGTGGCAAATCGTAAAAACGATCATCCTGTGTCAAATAATACTGCTGATAAATAGACTTTTCTCGATCAGACAATGATAGAACTCGAGTCTTACTCTTGGTTGAGAAAACACGATCTTCAAAGCTGCGGAAAAACAGATACCGTGGAGTCATGCGGTAATAGATGGAGTTTTTCTGGTGCGCTCTGCCAACAAAACAAAAATCACCACAAAAGTACATATCCATACCGGGAATGCGGTTGAAACCGATCAGTGCGTCATATTTATGACCCTTAAGCTTTTTATACAATTTACGGTGAAATGCCGCACTACGTGTATGGTTGGTTAAACCAAAATGTTCAACTTCAACCACCTCCACATTTTGCGGATAGCTTCCTTCCCAATGACCCACATAAATAGTGACTTGATGACCACGCTTCAAGCATTCCTGGGCTATACGCAACATGTCCAGGGACAGGCCACCATAAGGTGAGTGTTTATAAAGGCAAAAAGCGAAGTGCATAATAAATAAGGTTTGAACTCAAACTAAAACAGAATCTGGTAATCAGCTATTATAACTCTTTTCCCAATCAAAAGCGGTCTGGCAAATTATTTTTAAGTCGTTATAGCGTGGCTGCCAATCCAATTCTGACAATATTTTACGATTATCCGCAACCAAAGCGGCAGGATCTCCATCGCGGCGGCCCTGTTCAACGATATTGAGTTTCTTTCCTACCACATCACTCACACAATCGAGAACCTCACGAACACTGAAGCCCGCACCATAACCACAATTAAAAACCGCACTGGACTCATTGGACGCCAAATAACGCAAGGCCGAGACATGCGCCATGGCTAAGTCATCGACATGAATATAATCTCTGATGCAAGTTCCATCAGTTGTGGGATAGTCTGTGCCATAGATCGCAATTTTATCTCGTTTACCCGTTGCAACTTCACAAGCCACTTTGATTAAGTGCGTCGCTTCAGGGGTAGCCTGCCCCAGAGATCCATCAACAGCGGCTCCAGCTACATTAAAATAGCGTAGAGCTATATAGTTAAATTCTGAGTTGGCAGCGCCGACATCCTGCAATGTCCACTCAGAGATAAGCTTGGTTCTACCATATGGATTGATAGGTTGGGTTGGCGTTGTTTCTAGCACGGGTATCGATTCAGGAGCCCCATAAACCGCGGCACTGGAAGAAAACACAAACTGTTTAACAGCATACTTGATGGCATAAGAGACCAGATTCTGCGTTACCAGGCAATTATTCTGGTAGTATTTCAAGGGATCTACAACCGATTCAGGAACAACAATATGCCCAGCAAAATGCACAATAGCATCAAAGGTATATTGCCCAAAAACCGCCTCCAGATCGACATCAGAGCCTGCATCACCGACAATCAATTCAGCATCTTCATGCACTGCCCAACGGTGTCCTGAGTACAGGGTATCCAGAACGACAACCTGAAATCCAGCTGCCAGCAGATGCCGCACAGTATGCGACCCAATATACCCAGCTCCCCCTGTCACCAACACTGTTTTATTCATACTTTACGCCATTATTTGAGTTTATTTCCATTACCAGACTCATAACAAGTCTAGTCCAAAAGCTGACTCAATGCCTGCCAGACCACATCCGCGCTGACTGTAGCATAATCAAAGCTATCATGCTTGCTAACGCGAACATTCGATGTAGCCGGTTGTGCTATCAAATGGCGTTGATTTTCCCCTACTGTACCAATTAATTGGGTATTTGTTGGGCCATAAATAGATACGGTTGGCCGACCTAATGCAGCCGACAAATGCCCTAGACCGGTATCAACTGCTACAACACCTGTCGCCTCATCCAAAAGCAAGGCTAACTCAGTCAAGCCCATTTTAGGCAAGACATGGACATGAGATTTACCTTCAGCAATGCGCTCTGCTCTATCACGCTCAACTGCATTTCCCCAGGGTAAGTAGACTGAAAAGTCACCCTGCTCCACCGCAATTGACAATTCTTGCCAACTTTGTTCTGGCCAATGCTTAGAGAGCCAGGTAGTACCATGCAAAAAAACCAGATACGGTTTTTTTGGTGCGGCAAACCGCCTCACATCTAACACATCTTTTAATTGTTGAGCACAAACCTGATAATCAGGTTCACTGGTTGGCACTGGGTAACCAAGAGACTCCGCAAACAAAGTACGCACTCGCAAAATAGCATGCTGTTGGGGACTGACAGAATGTTTTTTATGGTAGCAAAAACCAGAAATCGGTTCACGACTGGAACGACGATCAAAACCATGCACCGGGCCTTTTGCCAAACGGCTAAAAACAGCGCTTTTCAATAACCCCTGGGCATCGATAACAACATCATACTTCTGACTGTTGATTTGCCGATAAGCCCGCTTAATTTCTTGACGGGAATCCCACAATTGCTTGCGCCAACGGCGTGTTGCCACAGGTATCACCTGCTCAACAGCGCTATGCCATCGAGGGATTTCCACAAACGCGTCTTCCACCATCCAGTCAAAACGCAAAGATGGGTTTACCTTAATTGCATCACTGATGGCTGGTAAGGCATGAATTACATCACCCATCGAGGTCAATTTTACCAAAAGTACTTTCATCGACTGATCTTTCACTATACCGTTACCAGCTGATGACAGGCTTTCAACACCTTATTTGGTTTGAGTTTAATCAGGCAATCCAGATGCTTCAATGGACAAATCCGCTCAAAACACGGGCTGCATTCCAAACCTGAACGAACAATTTTAGCTTGTTTATTCAGAGGTGGGGTAAAACCCGGATCAGTTGAACCATAGACCGCTACCAATGGCTTATGCAATGCAGCAGCAATATGCATCAAGCCAGAATCGTTGCTGACTGCTAAATCCACAGTCGCCAGCAAAGCAACCGCTTCAGACAGGCTTGTTTTACCCGATAGGTCAGAACATTGCGCCTGAGTTTGTGCATTAATTTCAGCACAAACCTCATTATCCTTAGTTGAACCAAATAACCAGACCTGCCAACCCTGATCAAGATAATAGCGGGCCACAGCCGCATAGTGCTGAGCTGGCCATTGTTTGGCAGGGCCAAATTCAGCCCCTGGACACAGGGCGAGAACCTGTGAATCCGCACTTAGCTGATGTGTCTGCAATGCCAGGTTTATTGTTTCGGCACCAACCACCAGTCTTGGCGCTGTTATCGATGAAAATTCGGGTGGTTCATTATCATCTCTAGCCAGAGCAACAAAACGTTGCACCATGGTCGGCAAGACTGTTTTATTCAATTTATAACGTCGGTTCAACAGGCCATAACGCTGTTCACCGACAAAACCAATTCTCAATGGAATTCCAGCAAACCATGGCACCAGAGCAGATTTGAGACTATTGGGTAATACATAAGCTCGATTATAATTTTCCAGAGCCAGTTTTTTCCCCAGTCTCCGGCGCTCCAGCAAACCCAATTTACCATGAGAAAATGGCGCTGGAATCAACCTGTTAACTTGTGGCATGTGATCAATTAGAGCAGCACACCATTGCGGTGCCAGAACATCAATGAGACAGTTTGGCCACTGTTGTTTCAATTCCTGCAACAAGCATTGAGCCATTACCATATCTCCAACCCAGGAGGGCGCAACTATGATAATTTTTGCTTCGCTCTGCTCTTCATTCACAAGACTATCCGCCACAACAAATCTACCAGCACCTACCAGTGATTACGTAACGCACGCAAAGCCGCAAAAACAGCCTGCGGATCTGTCGACACCAACTGCTGTTGTTCCTGTAAACGGGAGATCACAGTCTGATTCTCCAGACGCAAGAAAACATTAATCTGCCTTTCTAAGGCCATATCAGTGACAAAACTTTCAGCGTCCAGACCTTCGGAAAACTGCTGCAACAGTTGCTCTGCCATAGCATTACCCGGCTCTCGATCCAAGGCAAAACGCAAATTGTTTTCGATATAATCATGCCCAGGAAAAACCCGAACATTATCAGCAAGAATGGACAACTGTTCTGCAAAAGTAGTGTAGAGAATTTCAACAGAACCACCATTATGACAATTTCCAGCGCCAGCATTAAACAATATATCGCCACTGAACAATGCAGGCAGATTATTATCATCACCAGCATAGTACAAACAAATATCGCTCATGGTATGTCCAGGCGTATCCATCACCAGCAAAGACGCCTCACCAATGGAAACAACATCGTTTGCCTGCAAACCAACATCAACCCCAGGTATTTTATCGCCAACAGCATGATGAGCGTATAAACGAGCATCAGTTGCAGCGATAACCGGCCCATTTCCACCTATATGGTCATGATGATGATGGGTGTTAAGTACCTTAGTGATCTCCCAACCCTGTTCATCGGCTACACTCAGACATTGAGCATGATCGAGAGGGTCAATTGCCAGAGCCTCATGCGTTTGTTCGCACACCAGTAAGTACATATAGTTACGCAGGGAATTGCGCAATGGAATTTGTTTTATCAGCATCGCTTATTTTGTCAAAATGGGCGTTGATTTAGTTAGTATATTATTCAACGCCCATGATAAAGTGTTTTCCCTTTTAAGTCTCATTCATTTCAAGCAGAAAACGTCAGATATGACTCCTTTAATTCAATGCAAAAACCTGGTCTTCAGCGTTGGCGGCCCTCTTTTAATCGACCAAGCTAATTTCACCATCAACCCACAGGAACGCATCGGCCTTGTCGGTCGAAACGGCACAGGAAAATCGACTCTGCTCAAATTATTGCTGGGAGAGCATCAAGCCGATGATGGAGAAATTACTCGTCAGAGTCACTTAAAAATAGGCCAACTGATTCAAAACATTCCCAATACTATCGATGATACTATCGCCACTGTTATCGCCTCTGGGCACCTGACTCACGGTGATATATTAGCGGATTATTTCCGGCAGTATTCCGGAGAGTTGTCCGAATCCGTGCAAACGGCCATGACCGAACATGACTTATGGGGCGACGCCAATGCTGCTCAAACTCTGATTTCCAAATTCAATCTGAGTGCTGACACGCCCTTTCAAAGCCTATCAGGCGGAATGAAGCGCAGAGTATTATTAGCCCAGGGACTAGTCAACAACCCAGAATTATTATTATTGGATGAACCTACTAACCATTTAGACATCAGCACGATTCAATGGCTGGAACAGTTTTTGGTGAAATCATCTTTCGCCCAGATTATTGTGTCGCATGATCGAACCTTCCTTAACTCGATCTGCAATAGAATTCTGGAGATTGACCGAGGCCAGATCGTCAGCTGGACCGGCAACTATGACAATTACGTCAAAGCCAAGGCAAAAGCCCTTGAAGAAGAGCAGCGTCATGCCGCACATTTTGACAAGAAGTTAGCAGAAGAAGAAGCCTGGATCCGCCAGGGAATCAAAGCTCGGCGCACCCGCAACGAAGGCCGGGTACGCGCTCTGAAAGCCATGCGCGAGCAACGCAAAGCTCGTCGTGAACAACAGGGCAAAGCCAGCTTTGGGCTCAATCAAGATAACAAGTCCGGCAAACGCGTTATTGAGGCGGAGGCGGTTAACTTCAGTTTCCAGAATAAAACCATCATAAAAGACTTCACTGTCAACATCGTACGCGGCGACAAAATCGGCATCATTGGTGACAATGGCTGCGGGAAATCCACGCTGATCAAGTTGTTGACGGGTCACCTGACGCCAGACTCTGGCAATATAAAAATTGGCACTCAATTGGATATCGCTTATCTGGATCAACTGCGCAGTGACATCAATGAAGACCAGAGCGTATTGGATAATATTTCAGGTGGCGTCAGCGAGGTTGTCATTAATGGCAAGCCTCGCCATATTATGAGTTACGCGCAAGATTTCCTGTTCTCTCCAGCCAAAGCTCGAGGCCCAGTTCATGCCTTATCCGGCGGTGAACGCAACCGCTTAATGTTAGCCAAGCTGTTCACCAAGCCCTGCAACTTTCTGATCCTGGACGAACCAACCAATGACTTGGACATGGAAACCTTGGAACTGCTGGAAAGTCTATTAGTGGATTTCGAAGGCACTTTGCTTTTAGTGAGCCATGACCGTAGTTTTCTGAATAACGTTGTCAGCAGCACCCTGGCTTTCGAAGGCAATGGGGTCATTAACGAATACGTTGGAGGCTACGATGATTGGCTACGCCAACGACCCAAAACAGTCGTTGCATCAGAAAAAACATCAACAAAGTCGATCAGCGACGCCCCCAAGACTCCGGCAAAACCAGCAGCAGCAAAAAAACTCAGCTATAAAGACCAGCGTGAATTGGATCAATTGCCACAGAAAATTGAAGAATTGGAAACAAAACTGGCAGAGCAGTTAGCCGCCATGAACGAACCTTCTTTTTATCAACAGGATCCAGAATCGATTGCCGAAGCCGGTAAACAAACCAAGGCCTGGCAGGAAGAACTGGACCACTGTTATGCCCGCTGGGAAGCACTGGAGTAAGTGACAATACAGTCCCAATAACGACTTAAACTCCCTGAGGCTTCAACAGTTCTGCCAGAGAATCAACCGCATTATCGATACGCTTATTCCATTCATGGCCACAGCTCAGTCGCAAGCAGTTCGAGAATTGCGCGCTGGGAGAAAAAACATCTCCTGGCGCAAAGCAAATACCCATCTGCAAAGCCTGTTCAAGCAGATGGCGAGTATCCATTTTTTTGTCTAACTCCAACCACAAAACAAAACCTCCTTCAGGGTTAGTCACTTTGGTTGAGTTTGGAAAATTTTGTCCAATAGCTCGACGCATTTTATTGATATTCAGTTGAAAGGTTCGACGTATTCTGCGCAAATGATGATCATAACCACCTTCCTTGAGGTACTCAGCAATAGCAATTTGCGGCAGAATAGGACAACACAATGATTGAGCCATTTTATTTTTCAATACACTTCGCATGTGGCTCCCCGGTATAATCCAGCCTACTCGATAGCCAGGAGCAACGGTTTTCGAAAAAGAACTGCAATAGATAACATTACCTTTTGTATCAAACGCAGAAAAAGGGCGTGGACGTTTTGCTGAAAAAAATAATTCACCATAGATATCGTCTTCAATCAGCGGCACTTGATGCTGCCAGAGCAATTCCAGAATGTCCCGTTTGGCATCATCAGTAATGCTGAACCCCATTGGATTATTGAAACAGGATGATAATAAACAGGCAGCAACACCATGACCCGACAAGGCGCTGGCAAGCGCGGCAATATCAATGCCTGTCACAGGTGACGTAGGTAGTTCCAGCACTTTAAGCCGCAGTGATTCTAATAGGTGCAGAATGCCAAAATATGTCGGTGATTCAACGATGACTGTATCGCCTGGTTTTGTCAGGGCTTTAAGCGCCAACCCCAATGCTTCAGTACACCCAGAAGTAACCATAATTTCATCAGCGCTTACACTCAAACCCTGCCCCATGCCTCTTTTAGCAATTGCCTGCCTCAATTGACTCTCTCCTTGAGGGGTTGAATACACATTATGCTGCTGACCGTAGTGGCGTGCTGCCCGTGATAGAAATCGGTCCAGACGATTTGCAGCCAACAATTCAGCACTTGGAATGGCACAACCTAAAGGGGCCATATCAGGATTACTGGCATGGCCCATCAGTTCCAGCAAGGTATCTGATATGGTGACCGATTCGGCACGTATCTGAGGCGTGCTAGCCGCAGGTTCGGCTAACTCGATCAAATGAGTTTTACTGACAAAATAGCCTGATTTAGGCCTTGCTTCCAACACCCCACGATCTTCGAGCAAGCGATAGGCCTGCAAGGCGGTGGAGATAGAAATTCCTTGCTGTTTGCTGATCCCCCGCAGCGAGGGCGCTTTATCGCCAGGCTCCAATGTGCCTATATTGACCAAACCATGAATATACTGTGCGACCTGCTCATATAAGGGCATTTTTTCCAGCCCCAGTGTCAACTCTCTCATGTAAAAAATACCCTGCTCTTTCTAATGATTGCCAGTGATGTGCCCTAAAATATATCTGTTATGGCATAAAAATCAGTTTTTTGTATCTGTTATGGTCGCAAGTATAACGCCATAATAAACAGACAACAACGACAGGAGAAACACACTATGGCTCAACAAGTTATCAATATAAATGAGAAGTTCAACTTATTCGAAGAACAATGGACACCCAAAGTCGTCGCCGAAATGAATGACTATCAGTTCAAGATTGTCAGAGTGCAAGGTGATTTTGTCTGGCATGACCATCAGGATACAGACGAAACCTTTATCGTCATTGACGGCGTATTGAACATTCAGTTCAGAGACCGCGAGGTTACTCTTAACACTGGAGATATGTTTGTTGTTCCCAAAGGGGTCGAGCATAAACCCTATGCTGAAAAAGAAGCCAGGGTTATGCTGATCGAGCCAAAAGGAACACTTAATACAGGTCATGAAGACAGCGAAAGAACCGCAATTAATGATGTATGGATATAAATAGAAAACACCGCAGGGCAATCGTTTTTTCGGTAAATCCGGAAAAACGATTTATGTTTTCAATGAAACAAACTTGCTGAACAAACTGTAAAGCATAGCCAATAGCATTAAGGACCAAACAATAACGGCTCCACTCGGTAAATCAAAAATTGATGATAATATCAATCCCAATGCATAACCCAGCGCACCGATAAGCAGGGAATAATAGAAACTTCTCACTCTGCTTTGTTGTCTGACTACTGCCAAGGCGGGGATAATTAAAGTCGCAAAAACCAGATAAACGCCAAGCAATTGAACGGATTGGGTGATGGCTACTGCAAACAATAAATAAAAGAAGTGCCCTTTAAACAAGTCGTTCTTTAGAAAATATAGCATTACAGCAAGCAAACCAGTTAAGAACGGCAATACTATCTGGCTCCACTCAACCCATAGAATTTGTCCAACTAAAATCGTCTGTAATTGTTCACCTCCATGAGGGTTTTTTGCGAGCAATAAGATGCTTGCTGTTGCGGTCAGAACAAATAAGCACCCTATGCCTGCCTCTTGATACTGCTTGAGCACTTTCTCTGTAGCCAATAACATTAAAGCACCGATCAACGCGCCCCCCAGTGCAAAAGCCTGAATCATAATTCCTTGAGTTGAAAACCCGAGGCTGCTGGCAAGAATAATTCCAAACCCGGCAAATTGAGCAACCGCCAGATCTATAAAGATTATCCCCCTGGACAGCACTTCCCTGCCCAGTGGAACATGACTCAGTAGAACTGCACAGCCAGCAAGCAGCGCCGGAAGTATAATCGAAATATCCACGCTATTTATTCAAGCCGTTTGATAAGGTGTTGAGTAAAGTGGCATACCACTTGGATAGAGCTCCTTCAACCTGCCACTCACTCACAGTATATGGCGCGGCTATAAGCGGGAGCTTTGTTCTACTGGTCAACCATTTAGCCGCTTTTGGCGATTGATAAGAACCATAAGCCACTGCCGCTACAGGCGAACTCTCAACCGTTTCAATCAACTTTTTCAAATGCCGTGTCGTGGGTGGTATTCCTGGCTTCGGTTCAAGTGTCGCAACTTGCTTAAGCTTTAGCCATTCATTAAGATAAACCCAGTTATCATGATGGACAATCCATTGCTTGCCGCGCAGCGATTCTATCAGCTGCTGATTAGATCTTATCATAGCGTCAATCCCATCTTTAAACCTAACTAAGTTTTGTTGGAAACGACCACTATTTTCAGGGCTGATGACAGACAAACGCTGCGTCAATTCCTGAGCAATTTTCAACATTCTATCGGGGTGTAAATGAACATGAGGGTTCCCTTCGCCATGAATGTCTCCCATCGACCGAGTCACTCTTGCAACTTTGCCCAATAGCTCGACATGGTCAGCAGCCATTAAGTGCCCCGGTGCATTAGGCTGAATGCGTGGATTGCCAGATTTTTTCAGCAATATAGGTAACCAGCCGACCTCAAGTTCAGCACCAGAACAGATCAACAAGTCAGCTTTTCTGGCCTGTGCTATCAATCTTGGACGGGCCTGTATGTGATGAGGGTCTTGCGAGGCGGTTGTTGCAGAATATACAGACACAGTGCCACCACCAATTTCCATACTGAGTGCTGCCCATTCAGGCTCACAGGCAAAAACCGAAATCGTTGCTGAACTAGCCTGAATCGTCTGGGCAGGAATGATCGCCGCTATAGCGGCGATCAACATAAGAAACGATGGTAATCTGCACTTATTCTGAAATAGATGTTTTAAGAATAACATTGCTTGCTCCATAGTAATCGGTAACGACATCAGAAGGTATGCGCACCGTGTGCACCCAGGCTCATCGTATACTGAAGAAACACCTGGTTATCAGTATTTTCACTGGATTCATCGCGGTTAAACTGTAACCTTACACGGCTGAACTCACTTGGCACCCATTCTGTCATCAGGCTATAACGGCGAGGTTTTATACCCTCATTGTCTAAACCAGCTTCTTCAATGACTTCACTGTCTGCACCCGTATTGTCGCTTTCCAGCTGGTCATAACGAAAACCTGCTCGCCAATGGGAAGCAAACTTATAAATAGTCTGCAGGTAGAAACCCTGTTGATCCGCTATGAGACTGGAACTCTCAAGTGGGTCACTGCCTTCAAGCGTGACTTCACCATTTTCATCGCGTTTGAAATATTCCGCCTGAAAAATAAAGTGCTTATTTTTAGGATTTCCGCCTGGAGCCCATTTGTAAACGACACCCAACCCCAGGGTTTCACTATCCCCCGAGAAAGCAGGAGTTTCCTCGCCGCCTTCCTCTTCACCATGACCATGCCCATGCCCACCTGACTCGCGATCAGACACATCTGCCTGATGGTAACTCGCATTGATTTGCCAACTGCTGCTTTGTGAAATATCGTCACCAATAGCTGCATACACCACACTGGCACCAACATCATCAGAACGTTCGCCACCTGCCGGAAAACCAGAAGCAGCAAGTGCCTCAATACCTAGTTCAACGAACGTGTCTGTCGGAGCAACCCAGTTAAAACGCAAACCGTCGTCAATATATTTTGCTCCCCACAACCCAGTGTAGACCAATGGCGCATCAATAAAATCCCATGCATGATTATGTTGACTGTTGACACGTCCAACGCTGGGAAAGAAACGCCCCGCACGGATCGTCAAACCATTCCCCAAGCCAAGCGACTCAATAAACGCCTCTTCAAGCTCAACCTCTGTTTCACCCTCATGCTCCGCAATGGCCACTGTCAGTTTTCCTGAAAATACATTGTCAACTTCAGCGCTGGCTCCTAATTCGACGTGCCCCAGTGAAAAACCACTTTCAGGCAATTCTGCCTCACCACCCAAGCTGAACCCAGGCAATTCATATTCCTCAGGATCATTGTCATAATTAGCATAGCGTCCATCAAGAATGGCACTAAATTTTGGGTTGAATGTTGCTTCTGCTACAGCCAGATTATTACAGGCCACCAAGCCTAAAATAAATGCACCTGCAGCGGTCAATTTTACTTTTTTCATTTATACACCTTTTCATCAAAAATAATTATTCGCCCGCAATCAAGCGCTGATCGTTAAATAACTAGCAATCAGTTATGGTTAAACGGGTAATTTAGGAAAAATTAAAGCTAAAAAAGTTTAGGTGGAGCGCGGATTGTATTTTTCTCTGTGTATTTCAACAATAAAACTGGCTCGATAAATTTCGGAGCTTGCCGGGATGAACAAGCAAGTACAGCTATTGATAAAACAATTGTTAAAGCCGGAGAGTTCTGAACTGTCTCAAATACCTCACAAGCTTCATCATGCTCATGCAATGCATGTTCAGCAGCATGTCCAAGCACCAAGTTTTGAGCCCACAAAAAGCACAAGACGACTATGAGTAAGCAATTTTTTTTGACAGAATGGTTCAAAGGGTAAATGTTGCGTTATTAATAGGGGAAAGCTGAATTTCAGGGCTATCTTGACTCAGGCCTTTTCCTACCAATGGCGAATCAGGTCAGAATTTCTAAAAGAATCTATTGATACTGCTTGCAATTTAATTCTTGAATCTTGAGCAAATTAATTACTTAAATCTGCAAGCACACTGACATATTTTATAAAAGTTCCATGTTTTATTTCAGGGCAATGTTCAACGACCTTCAAAGCAAAGTCCGTTGATCAATCACAATAGCATTATGGGCATGCAGACTTTCCTGATGCTCTATTTTAAACCAATAGTCTTTGACAAACTCTGTTTGCTCCAGACTCTTCTTAACACGTCTGGCGGCATCCTCACAAAACATAAGATTGCTAGCATTCAACCGCGCAAACTCTTGTTCATCACTTCGCTTGACAGCGGTTTGCACCGGTGTGCCGATGACGGATTCCAACTGAAAAATAAACTGAGGAATATCGGGCCACTCGCCATCTCCAACAGACAGACGAATATAAGCATATGATCGCTGACTGTGTGGTGTTGCAACTGAACCAGCATCAGACTCTGCCCATTTCAGTAATTCTGTCTTATCGATTTTCAAGTCTGGAAATGCTTGATTAATTGCATCGGAATACGCCTTCCTTGCCAGAGATGCTGAACACGGGCAGGTACTTGAATATGGTATCGTTAATTCAAATTCATAGAGAAAACCATTCTTGCTTTTTTGAGCACTGATCGTTATTGGATAAGACTGATAGCCACTTTCTCCACTGGTAAGAGCGGCCTTTTTTAGAAGCACCTCAAATGCCAGCTTTATTTTTGCTTCTCCACTAATTCCGGGTTGAGAGTGGATCATTGCATTCAATAAGCTTTCTATTGATGCCTTATTGCACTCAATCTCAGCAAGTTTATTAACAAGCAGATGCAAGCGTGACATATGAATACCTTTTGCCTGTGCTTGCTCAATGTTCACATAAATGTCAGCTTTCGCTACCACTGTCTGCAACTTACCCATTTGCATATCAATAGAAACAGGGATAGCCACACCCTCCATGCCCACCCATTGCAGAGGTAATGGGGTATCCACATTTGAGTGAGATGTAACATCCGGTAAGGTATTGGTTAACAAAACAGTACTCCTGAATTATCCGTTAATCGATAAATGCTATAAGGGCATTGCTTGAGCAACAACCTGCCGCTGCTCAACATCAACGGCAAGGTAAAAGCAATTTGCTCGTCCAGTATGGCAAGCTGCACCAGACTGGTTGACTTGGCAAAGGACGGCATCACCATCACAATCAAAAGACATAGAAACCAGGAATTGAGTGTGACCACTGGTTTCTCCCTTGGTCCATATTTTTTTTCGACTGCGAGACCAATAAGTTACATTACGGGTGAGTACAGTGTTGTATAAAGCCTCTTTATTCATCCAGGCCATCATCAATATATCTTTGTTGATGGCATCCTGAGCAATGGCTGGAATCAGACCTTTTTCATTGAAAGCAAGCATATCGATAACATCTTTAAGCTCCAATGAAATATCATCAACACTTTGTTCAAGAGTTTGAAAGTATGCTCGACCCATTGGTTTTCTCACTTAGGCTCAGGGTAGCTTTATCCACCATTGCCTGTTTCATATTCATCAAAGTTTCTCTATTAACTGATTAGTTCTTATCAATCAGGCTGCTTCAGAAACACAGTTCTCACAGAGGCAATTCATTTCCAACTGAAAACCAGCAAGGTAAAATCCCGCTTGCTCCACATTAGCGGTCAGCTCAGCTATGGTCGATTGACTGATGCTGACTTCCTCTACTTTCTGACACTGACTACATATCAAAAATTGCGGTACATCATGAACGTGATCACATGTGATGTGCGAACAAGCAACGTATTTATTGGCCAGACTTAACTTGTGAACCAAACGCTCCCCTTCAAGAAAGTCCAATATTCGATACACCGACATAGCCTGAATAGGCTCTCCAAATTCAGTTTTACAATAATCAACCAATTCATAAGCAGACAAGGCTTTATCAGACTGCACCAAGCCGGATAAGACTTGTTTTCTTTTACTGGTTAAGCGCGCCCCATGAGCCTCACAGTGCTGTTCGGCATGATCAATAATGCGCTCCACTTGTTTGTTCATATTATTTACCTTGAAGACTGCGACTGCTATGAATTATTTTAGTTATGTTACAACATATCATTTTATCAAGCAAATAATAGAAACATTTAATTTTTCGTGTCGACATTAATATGGATTCACGAGCGTATGTTTGTTATCCCTTGTAAAAATAAAGTAGGATTTCGGCCAGGCCCTTATAGAAAGTTATCAGTAAAACTTAACAGGCCTCAAGCACTATTCAGCCTTTTCAAGGCCGTCACCGTATTTTTCACCATACCACCTTGCCCCCAGGTTTGCACTCAAACCATGCAATAATGCACTTATCCAAACCGCATTAATTGCCACAGCTAAAACGGCACTGACATAGTCATCCTGCATCTGCTGGGTTATCAACAAAGCAAACAAAGCCGTAGCGAGTCCCCTAGGGCCAAACCAACCGAAGAATAAGCGGGTAACTGGCCTGGCTGTTGTTCCTATTAGCGAGATATAAATAGCCAATGGGCGAACAACAAACAGACTTCCCAATATGTACAACAAGGTCGACAAATCCAGAGAGTGTAGAGCCTTGGGAAGTAATGCCAGTCCGATAAAAAGAAATGCAGCCCAGGTCAGCATTTGACCTTCACTTTCAGTAAACTCATAGATGAAACGACAATGCCCTTTGACAAAAACACCGAACACTAAGCCGGCAATAAAAGCAGCAATAAAACCATTTCCCCCTACCATGCTCGCCAATACATAGGCTGAGCCTGCCAGAGCAAGGACAGCCACACCTTCATAAACGGGTTCGGTGAAGTCACGTGATTCAGCGTATAGAAACATCTTTGCACCGCCACCGCCAACAATAACGCCCGTCAAAGGTCCAAGAACAAGCTGCAATACGGTAAATTCAAACCAGTTAATATCAGCTGATACAGCATTATCCTGCATAAATACCAAACTGGCTAAAAACAAAATAACCGGCAATGCCAACCCATCATTTAAACCACTCTCTACGCTGAGGCTTTGCCGTTCGTTTTTAGGTACATTGCTGTTGGTGACCACGGCCTGGCCCAAAGCAGCGTCCGTAGGAGCCATCACCGCCGCAATCAGCGCCATGAGCGTGACTGGATAATCAGGAAAAATAAGTGCCGCCAGTAAAGTGCCAAATACCATTGCCAGCGGCAAACCAATCAATAGCATGCGAACTGGCCAGATACTGGCTCCAAGTAATGCTTTAAAATCAATCTTGGCCGCATCCAGAAACAACAGAATGATCAGTGCAACCTCAGCTATGAGATGCAAGAGTTGTTCCGCATCGTGTGAAGGCATAACCCCCATTGAGGCCATCAAAAAGCCAACCAATAAGAACACCATGGGCGCTGTGACCAGTGTTTGCGATAATCGCTTCGCAACCATTGCATACGCAATAGCACTCATCAACACCATTAATATATCCACACTCTCTCCTGCCTGCTCAGGTTCGTCCGCTCTATAGAACGTCGCTTTTGATAACTAACATTTTATCTCGTGTCATTTCGTGCATGGAATATTGAATTCCCCCCATACCTATGCCAGAAGAATCACGTCCACCAAAAGGCATCCAATCAACTCTGAAAGCGGTATGATCATTGATCATCACCGCGGTAGCATTCAACTTATTACCTAACTCCAAGGCATCGTCCAGATTCTGCGTATAAACTGCAGCCTGAAACGCAACATCCAGCGAGTTAGCCCGCGCTACAACATCGTCTTTATCCTCATAAGAGTACACACAGACTACAGGCCCAAAAATCTCCAGTTGCGAGACTTTGCAATCTTCCGGTGGATCCAAAATAACCGTAGGGGCATAGCATGTATCGGACAAACGTTTGCCCCCACTCAATATTTTTCCCCCTTTAGCAACCGCCTCATCAACCCACTGTGCAACTCGATCGACTTCCTGTGTGGTTATCAACGGCCCAACTTCTGTTTCAGGCTTCAAAGGATCACCCACGTTAAGCTGGTTGGCTCCACTGGCCAGCAAATTAGCCAGATTTTCACACAAACTCATATGAGCATAAACACGCTGAACTGATACACAGACCTGCCCTGCATGATAGAAACCACCTTTGAGTATGCTGTCTATAACCCCACTTATATCCGCCGATTGATCAACAATCACCGGAGCAGCCCCACCATGTTCCAATGCACAGCGTGTGCCAGGAGCCAGTTTTGAACGTAACATCCAACCAACTCTGGCTGAACCAATAAATGAGAAAAAATTCACTCGCGCATCCGTCACCAGCTTTTCGGCATCGTCATTATCACAGACTATGGCCTGGCACCACTGCTCTGGCAAACCAGCTTCATGCAATATTTCCACAAAACGAAAACAGGACAAAGGCGTGCGATCAGATGGCTTTATAATCACCGGGCAACCAACCGCTATCGCAGGAACTGTTTGATGAACTATCAAATTCAACGGGTGATTGAACGCACTGACTGAGGACACAACACCAATAGGTTCACGCTGCGTAAAAGCCAATCGATTTGCAGAGCCAGGAGTCAACCCCATGGGTATCTGTTCACCTTTTATCTGCGCAATATGCTCAATAGCTAACTTAACTCCTTGAATAGCGCGCAACACCTCAACTTTTGAGTCGGTATAAGGCTTACCACCTTCTTTAGCGGCCAACACCGTCAGCTCCTCGACCTGCTCTGACATGAGTTCCGCTGTCTTTTCGAGAATGGCAATACGTTGGTAAGCGGCCAACCAGTGTTCCCGTTCATTGAAGGTTTGGTAGGCTTTTGTCAAAGCCAGCTCTACATCGGCAGCTGACTGCTTCGGTATCTCAGCAAGCTGTGAGCCATCAAAAGGATTAGTAACAGTGATAGTAGACATAGTGGCTCCGATTTAAATGATGCAGGCGCTTTCTTTCAAGAGCACATTCAGGATTGAATGATTCATGGAATAATCCACCGGCAAGTCAATGACATGCACTCCTTTCGAATTCAAGGCGGTATTCAATATGACTTCAAATTCATCATGACTACTGGGACGATGACCAATAGCCCCAAAACTCTCAGCATATTTAACGAAATCAGGATTATCAAAATCCAGGCCGAAATTATCAAAGCCCTCGCCTTCCTGTTTCCACTTAATCATGCCATAAGCGCTGTCATTGAGAATGATCACGACCAGATCAAGCTTCATTCTGACAGCAGTCTCCAACTCTTGAGAGTTCATCATAAATCCGCCATCACCGTTAACCGATACGACTTTCCTATCCGGATGAAGTTCTTTGGCAGCCATAGCTGACGGCAAGCCAGCCCCCATTGTTGCCAGCGCATTATCCAGCAACAAAGTGTTGGGCAAATGGCATTTGTAGTTCCGTGCAAACCAGATTTTGTAAACGCCATTATCCAAAGTAACAATATCTTCATCACCAAGGTTTTGACGCAAGATATTGACCAGACGTTGTGGCAATACTGGAAAACGATCATCATCGAAATATTTAGTCAGATGGTTTTCGACTTCATTCTTGACACGCTCGAAATAACTGAAGTCGCGTGCTGGATCAATCGACACCTTATCGGTAATTTTATCAATGGAGGTTGAAATATCGCCCACCACATTCAATTGTGGAAAGTATACATCGTCGATATGAGCTGCAAAAAAGTTGATATGAATCACCTTCTTGCCCCCTTTTTCCATAAAGAAGGGAGGTTTCTCAATCACGTCATGACCCACATTCACAATCAGATCAGCACGCTCTATGGCGCAATGCAGAAAATCATTGCTCGACAATGCTGCAGTGCCAATACACTGTGGATGGCGCTCATCAACCACGCCTTTGCCCATCTGAGTATTAAAGAAATAGACCCCGGTTTTGTCGATTAATTTGGCCAGAGCCCGTCCTGTACGCTTACGATTAGCCCCCGCACCTATCAGGATCAATGGTCGCTGTGCAGCCTCTATCATACGCACAGCCTCATCAATGCCCGTCTGATCAGCATCAGGACGACGAGTACCAACAACATCAAAAATGGTAGCCTCTGTTTGCTCTGCAGCAATATCCTCAGGCAACTCCAGATAAGCAGCCCCAGGGCGTTCTTCCATTGTTATTCTAAAAGCATCGCGTACCATTGAAGGCACATTGTTCCCATCCACAATCTGTTCAGAATATTTAGTAATAGGTTTCATCAAACCTACGACATCAACAATTTGAAAGCGACCTTGCTTGCTTTTACGAATCGGTTTTTGGCCAGCAAGCATAATCATTGGCATCGCTCCCAATTGAGCATAGGCTGCCGCAGTAACAAAGTTAGTAGCACCAGGACCCAAGGTAGACAAACAGACACCTGGCTTCCCCGTCAAGCGACCGTAAGTAGCTGCCATAAACCCTGCGGCTTGTTCATGCCGAGTCAGGACTAACTCAATGGATGAATCCTTGAGGGAGTTAATGAAATCCAAGTTCTCTTCTCCTGGAATGCCATAAATTTTTTTAACAGCCTCATTCTCTAGTGCTTGTACAAATAAATCGGTTGTTTTCATAATGTTCTCCAATAGCTACTTTTCACCAAGGACTCCTACGACCTGCCTGAAACGTATAATAAAATGTCAGATTGCACAGTATTTACCAGGCAACAGCATTGGCTCTATTCCAATCACCCTGCCAATCTTCTGGCACTGTATTTTTTTCAAGCAGGCAACCATTGGCGAGACTTGGATAAAGTTGCTCATAATTTTTCACTTCAGTACCTTGCACGCGCCGATTAATATGCCAGGACTCTAGTTGATGAAGCCCATCCAAGCCCGCAGCACCGACCAGCTCTACCAGGTTAGTGATTGTTTCGCGGTGATAATTTGCCACTCGCTGGGCTTTATCCGTCACCACGATAGCCTTATTGCGTGACGGGTTTTGTGTGGCAATTCCTGTTGGGCAATGATCGGTGTTACAGGTGCGTGCTTGAATGCAGCCCAGAGAAAGCATAAAACCGCGTGCTGAGTTAACCGTGTCTGCTCCCAAGGCAATTGCTCTGAGCACATGAAAAGCTGAGAACATTTTTCCAGAGGCAATGATACGTATCTTTTCTCTTAAGCCGATACCAGTCAGTGCACTATTGACAAAGATCAACGCATCTCGAATCGGCGTTCCAACCGAATTAGTCATCTCAGTAGGCGCCGCCCCAGTTCCACCTTCACCACCATCAACCGTTATAAAGTCAGGGGTAATCCCAGTGTCCAACATAGCCTTACAAATAGCCAGAAATTCATCCCGTCGACCTATACATAACTTGAAACCAACAGGCTTACCACCGGATAAATCACGCAACTTTTTCACAAAACCAAGCAGTTCGACTGGGGTGGAAAATGCTGAATGTGATGGTGGTGAAACCACATCAGCCCCCATCGGCACATGTCTTATTTTTGCAATTTCCTCTGTGAGCTTCGCTGCCGGCAAGATACCACCATGTCCAGGTTTAGCACCTTGCGACAGCTTTATCTCAATCATTTTGACAACGTCTTTCGATGCATTATCCTTGAAAGTTTGTTCGTTAAAATTGCCATCATCATCACGACAGCCAAAATAGCCAGTGCCTATTTGCCAGACAATATCACCGCCATGTTCGAGGTGGTAAGGGCTCATGCTGCCTTCACCGGTATTGTGTGAAAACCCGCCTATCCTGGCTCCTTTATTCAAAGACATAATGGCATTCTTACTCAAAGCCCCATAACTCATCGCCGAAATATTAAGCGGGGAAGCCATATAAGGTTTAGTACAATCCGGCCCACCGAATTTTACACGTGGATCAAAATCAGTGTGATGTTTCGGCTGCAACGAATGATTAACCCATTCATAACCTGGGCGATTCACATCAAAGATCGTACCAAATGGCCGAGTATCCCTATCACCTTTGGCGCGTTGATAAATCAACGATCTGAACTCTCTTGAAATGGGTGTTCCATCAGTATTTGATTCTACAAAGTACTGTTGAATTTCCGGCCTCACTGACTCCAGCATATAACGAAAATGACCAAGTACCGGGTAAAGCCTACGTATTGAGTGTTTCGTTTGAAACATATCATAAATACCCAACAAAATGATTGGAGCAACCACTACAAATGCCCACAACCAGTACATAGAAAATAATGATAATGACAATAACGCTATCGACACTATGACAGCAGAAATAACAAACTTTTGACGCATGGTCATTAGAAACTCCTCACTTAATTTATTTTCAATAACTAAACAATAGACAGAGCCAAACGTGTTTTGGTTACATCTAATTGTTAACTTTTCTCAACTTTCTGGAATATTTACAGCATAAAGGCCGCCAATAGTGGCCTAGACATCAATACACGTGATTCTATGGAATTGACAACCACTCTTTGGAAAACCATTACCAATAACATCAACGACCGGATTATTTGCCGTTCGATTCCACCAGTTTAAGCAGATGCTTTCCAGCAGCCAGCCGCATAAACCCGGTTCATATTGACATATTACTCACAACTCACTGCCTGTAAGTACAAGACTAGACCATAACGTTTTATTTTTCAGCCAAGGCCAATTTAAGCCCGAGCAGGCCAAAGGTTCCCGCAAAAACTCTCTTAAACCATGAAACTAAACTCGGCTTACGGACGATATGCCTGCGTAAAAAAGCCGCAGCAGAACCATAAACAACAAAAATGATAAACGTTAAGAGCATGAACACGGCTGTTAACATGAGCAATACTGACGTAGGACTTTCGCTGCCAGAAGGCAAAAACTGAGGAAGGAATGCCAAAAAGAACAACGACAGCTTAGGATTTAATATGTTCAACAACATTCCATCTGTAGCGATTTTCAAAAATGATGAGTTAGACCGATCTTCACTAACATCAAATATTTGATCATCTCTGAGCACCTTCCAAGCCATATAGAATAAATATATGACCCCCAGGTATTTTATGGTTTGAAATGCTATTGCACTGCTATGAAAGACAGTAGCTAGACCAACAATACTTGCTAAAGCCGCTGGAATTATCCCCAAGGTACACCCCAGAGCCGCTGCAACACCAGGCACAAAACCTCGACCCAGGCCTATTGCCAGAGTATAAAGAACCCCGGCACCCGGCAGTAAAACCACAACTAAAGACATCAAAATGTAGTCTAAGCTCATCACCCACCTTTGTTGATAACAATATGATTTAGATTGAGTATCACGCAATCCACAAACAAATACAATTCGGCTGTGTCTGCACAGGAAACATAAGCAAAGCCCCCTATACTTTGCCATGGGTAACAGCGATACATCAGCTACCCTGGGATTTCAGGATCAGATCTATTTTCTCATGTGCCCCTGAAAGACATTGCTCATGATCCGATAAACACCCAAGAACAGCACAGGAACCGATTGCCCCTCCTGCACAAGCCGAAATCATAGTCTCCAATTCCTTTTCCAGAGCCTTCAATTGCGACAATCTGTGGCGCACATCAGTTAAATTACGCCTTGCGATTTCATCAACAACAGCACAGTCTTTGCTTGGTTGCATCTGCAATTTGATCAGTTCACGTATCACATCCATGGAAAAACCAAGCTCACGTGCATGACGAATAAAATTCAATCGCTCGGCAGCGTCTTCTGTATAAATACGTTGCCCACTTGCAGATCGGTCCGGCACAGACATCAGACCTATGGACTCATAATAACGAATAGTTGTTACCTTGACTCCTGTTCGCTTTGACAATGCACCGATTGTTTTTGCTTTTTGTACCATAAACCTCTTGTCTCTACAGCGACTGTAGAGATTACCCTATCATGGCTAAGAAAACTTTTATACCTGACTTCTGAGAACCACTCTATGAACAACCATGATCACAATAATCCAGGCCACTCTCACATTCCTAACAATGAACGTAAAATTGCTGTTGCCGCCCTTTTAACGGGCAGCTTTATGTTCGCAGAGGTATTTGGAGGACTCATATCGGGTTCCCTAGCGCTGATTGCCGATGCTGCACATATGCTGACTGATTTTGCATCATTAATGCTGGCTTGGTTTGCGATCAGCTTGAGCCATCGCCCTGCTGACTGGAAGAGAACCTTTGGCTATGACCGCTTTTCAGTTCTGGCGGCTTATATTAATGGCTTATCATTATTCGTGATTGCCGCGTGGATTTGTTATGAAGCTTATAAGCGCTTGAGTCACCCCCACGAGATTCTGGGCGGCATGATGCTATGGGTTGCTGCAATTGGGTTACTGGTGAATATAATTGCCTTTTGGGTACTTTCGCGAGGAGAAAATAACAACCTAAATGTACGTGCTGCCGCTTTGCATGTGGCTGGAGATTTATTGGGTTCAGTGGCTGCGCTGATCGCATCTGTTATTATCATCTACACAGACTGGACACCAATCGATCCCATCCTGTCCGTAGTTGTTGCACTCATCATCCTAAGGTCAGCCTGGTTTGTGGTCAAAGAAGCAGCGCAAATATTGCTTGAAGCAGCACCCAAAGGACTTGATCGCAGAATACTCAGCAAATCCATAACAACAGATATTGATGAAGTGATCCGCATTGACCATGTTCATGCCTGGTCAATCACTCAGGAACGGCCGATGATTACCCTTGAAGCAACACTTACCAGTAACGCCAATGCACAAGCGGTCAAGAAAAAAATAAAAGCATTACTATTGAAACGCTTTGGGGTGGAACACTCAACAGTGGAAATCATGCAATCATAATTAAGCTGGTAATGCCAAACTAGAACCTAGTTAATCAATCGCCTACGCCCCAAGGTAACTGCCAGATAATAGCCAACCAGTGCGTAAGCAAACAGAACGACGATATGTAATAGCACATTGGTAGGTTCCAAACCCGCAATCAAAGGTCGGCTTAAAGCAACAGCATGAGTCAACGGCAAAGCTTGCACTATGTACTGCATGGCCACTGGCAAACTGCTAATGGGATAGAACACACCACAAAGCATAAACATTGGTGTTATCACCAATGTGAAGTAGTAATTAAAAAAATCATAGCTCTTAGAAAATGTTGTCATGGTAATCGCTGGACCGGCAAAAGCCAGGCCTACCAGAAAAATGACCGGGATTACCAGAACTGCATGCCAACCTCCTACCACTGCTCCTAATAAAGAAGCAACTAATAATATGGCACAACCGCTAATTGTGGCTTTGCTGGCGCACCAGAGCAGTTCACCTGCAATGATGTCATCAACAGATATAGGTGCTGATAGCATTGCTGGATGGGTTCGCTGTGGCACCATACGAGTGAATACAGAATACATACCCTCGAAGCTGGCAGTGGTCATTGCAGAGGAGACTACTACACCTGACGCCAGAAAAGTCAGATAGGGCAAACCTTGTATTTCGCCAACGAAACGGCCTAAACCATAGCCCATTCCCAACAAATAGAGAAAGGGCTCTCCAAAATTAAGTAATAGACTGGGAATGATCAACTTACGCCATACCCTGAAATTGCGTTGCCAGATGGTCAGGCAACGCCAACGTATTTGCGGTAAAATAAAAAAGTTCCTGAACATATCAATCTCGCAAATCCCGCCCTGTAAGACGCAGAAAAACATCTTCCAGATTACTTGGCCTGACATAGAAATTAACACCGGAAATGGCGAGCAAGTTATCCATCAACGTCTGAGGTTGATCGCAATAGCAATATAAAGTTTCACCGACATTTTCAATGCGAGCAAGTTGCCACTGGTTAACCTGATCAAACAATGTAGAGTTACCACCATGTACTTCAACCACTTGAGATTCAACATGCTCAGCAATCAATTCTCTAGGTGACCCTTGGGCAATGATGATGCCATTATCTATCACCCATATGTTGTCACATAAACGTTCAGCCTCCTCCATATAGTGGGTAGTCAACAACAGTGTTTTTCCCTGTTGTTTAAGGCGCCGTAAACGCTCCCATATCAAGTGCCTGACTTGAGGGTCAAGGCCCGTGGTAGGTTCATCCATGATGACTAATTCAGGATCATTAATCAAAGCACGGGCAATGCTCAAACGTCGCTTCATGCCACCAGACAGCTGATCGACCTTAGCTTTTGCTTTATCAGTCAGTTGCACAAATTCCAGCAATGAGGGAACAACACTATGAGCCGCAGCTTTGCTCATGCCATAGAAGCTGGCAAAGACTAACAGATTTTCTTCGACGGTGAAGTCAGGGTCAAGGTCGTCAGTCTGTACGACAACACCACTACGCTGCCGAATAGCCAATTCATTACCTTGAACCGGCAAACCAAAAACAGAAAGAGCCCCAGAGGTAATCCGACTATTTCCCAAAATCATGCCAATAGTCGTGGTTTTTCCTGCACCATTAGGACCTAGCAAACCGACGCATTGCCCCTGCATTACGGCAAAATCTATGCCTCGAACTACTGTATTATCAGAATATGCTTTATACAGTCCCTGCGCAGCGATGATGACCTGATCCGTCATTGCCTAAGCACTTAGTCCGTAAATTCCTGCATTGCCTGCCGGACTGAATCCATAAAGGGGTTGGCTATTGGTCGCTTTGTTCGCAGATAAGTCAAGCCTTCATCCAATGGCATCCCTTCATAGGCGTGCAGGTAGCCTAGAACAGTTGCAGGTGCTCGGCAAATACCCGCATTGCAATGCACATAAACTCTGTGCTCTTGCATTAATAATTGCTTAAGAGCTTTAACTGGAGCCACCAACTTCCGCGCCATATCATCGGCATCGAAGTCCGTGATGGGATAGCGATGAAATTCTATACCGCTCATTTTATAAGCATCCAGCAAACCATCTATACCAATTTTATAATGTCTGAAATCTTTATCAGTCTGCAAACTCAAAATAGCCGTAATTTTGAGCTGTTTATCCAGACGCTGTACATCAACCACATGCGATGGTGCACTACCAATAAAAATATTATCTTCGATGCGATTGAAATTAATCATGTTCTCATAGTTCCATTTTAGCGATGGTATTGCACACTATGCTGACGTACGGTTTCTACCAAGGCTTGCATATTTTCCGGATCAGCATGCGGTTGGATACCATGTCCCAAATTAAAAACATGTCCTTCTCCTTCGCCAAACCTATCTAAAACAGCACGAGCCTCAGAGCGAACAACATCTGCATTTGTATTCATAATACTCGGGTCCATATTTCCCTGTAAAGCCACCCGTTCTCCGACACGCTGTCTGGCTTCTGCCATATCGACAGTCCAGTCCAGTCCAATACCGTCACAACCGGTATCAGCTATCAGCTCCAACCATTTCTGTGAGCCCTTGGTAAACAAGACTACAGGCACATCTCGAGTTTCCGGATTGCTTTTCAAGGCAGTCACTATCTGTTGCATATAGGCCAGGGAAAACGCCTGATATTGTGGCGTTGTCAATACGCCGCCCCAGGTGTCAAATACCATCAGCGACTGAGCGCCTGCTGCAACTTGTGCCTGTAAGTATTGGATCACCGCATCGGTTGTTACTTGCAACAGGTGGTGTAATACTTCTGGAGATTCATACATCAAACCCTTGATATAACGAAACTCTTTGCTGCCTTTGCCTTCAACCATGTACGTAGCCAGCGTCCATGGGCTGCCAGTAAAACCGATTAAAGGGACTCTACCTTGCAAGGCCTGGCGAATAGTTCGTACGGCGTCCATAACATAACCCAGATCCTGTTCAGGATCTGGAACTGATAAATTGCGAATCTCCCTTTCTGAACGCAGCGGTCTCTCAAAGACAGGTCCGATGCCTTCTTCAAGCACTAATCCCAGACCCATTGCATCTGGAATAGTTAAAATATCAGAAAATAAAATCGCCGCATCCAAACCAAAACGATCAATCGGCTGCAAAGTCACTTCACAAGCCAGGTCAGGACTTTTGCATAAGTTCAAAAAATTACCAGCTTGTTTGCGAGTCGCTCTGTATTCTGGCAAGTATCGTCCGGCCTGGCGCATCACCCAGATAGGTGTGTAATCAACTGGTTGACGACGCAACGCCCTCAAATAGCGATCATTTTGTAAACTCGACATACTATGGCACCTGCTAAATCGTTAAAGGTCTGAGGTAAAGAGGATCACACAAGCACTGAGACTTTTCAGTACTTATATAATTGATAAATACCTGACACATTAACCACGATTAAATCATGTATTGAGACAGGGCTTCATATTGCATAAGCGCATTATAAAACTCCTGCCTCTAAAGCGGTAGCCTTGTTTGGCTTAATTAATCGTTATATTCAAGCCTAGCCGTATTCACAAATAATAAGTCTGACAATACAAGCATTTACTCAACTTCAAGGTAGGTAAGAATACCTTCAGCAGCTTCACGACCTTCAAAAACGGCCGTCACCACCAAATCAGAACCACGGACCATATCACCGCCAGCAAAGATCTTGTCATTGCTTGTCTGAAATTTATGCTTATTCTGATCAGCAGTAATTCCACCCCAGCTATTAACATCAACGCTGAAGTCACTTAGCCATGCAGCAGGACTGGGCCTGAAGCCAAACGCAATAACCACACGATCAGCAGGTATCACTTCCTCCGAACCAGGCACTGGCTCTGGGCGCCGGCGTCCACGCTCATCAGGCTCTCCCAGCTGTGTTGTTACCACCTTGACTCCTTCAACCTTGCCATCACCAACAATCTCAATAGGCTGGCGATTCCATAAAAACTCCACGCCTTCCTCTTTTGCATTGGCCACTTCACGCATCGATCCAGGCATATTGGCTTCATCTCGACGATAGACACATTTCACATCATCAGCACCATGACGAATAGACGTACGCACACAATCCATTGCTGTGTCGCCGCCACCAAGAACAACCACTTTCTGGTCCTTCATGTCGATAAAGTCATCAGCATCCTTTTCGAAGCCCATAACACGGTTAATATTCGAAATTAAAAATGGCAATGCTTCGTTGACACCAACCATGTCTTCACCAGGAAAACCGCCTTTCATATAGGTATAGGTTCCCATCCCTAAAAAGACCGCATCATAATCATCGACCAATTGTTGAAATGGAATATCTTCACCGATATTGGTATTTAGAACGAATTCGACACCCATTTCTTCCATGATATCGCGGCGAGTCTTAACCACGTCTTTTTCCAATTTAAAGGGAGGAATGCCAAAGGTCAGCAACCCTCCTATTTCCTGGTATTTATCAAACACAACTGGTTTAACACCACTTCGCACCAAGATATCCGCACATGCCAGACCAGCTGGGCCAGCACCAACAATCGCCACCTTCTTGTCTGTTGGCACAACTTCCGACATATCCGGACGCCAACCTTGCGCCAGAGCTTCGTCAGTTATGTACTTTTCGATGGAGCCAATCGTGACCGCACCAAACCCATCATTCAGGGTACAAGCTCCTTCACACAGACGGTCCTGTGGGCAAATACGCCCACACATTTCCGGCAATGAATTCGTTTTGTGAGACAATTCAGCCGCTTCAAACAATTTACCTTCTGAAATTAATTCTAGCCAGTTAGGTATGTAGTTATGTACCGGGCATTTCCATTCACAATACGGGTTGCCGCACGACAAACAACGTTCCGCTTGGGCACTGGCTTGTTCTGGTTCAAACTGGCCGTAGATTTCTTTAAACTCTTTGGCACGTTCTAACGCAGGCTTTTTCTCAGGATCCTGCCGTGGCAAGTCCAAAAACTGAAAGTTATTACTCATTACTATTTTAACTATTTCTCGTAGCTTGTAGGTAAGGTATCGGTGTTTGGCTTTATGCCATTGCCTGATGCATTAAGCGGCATCAGACAATGACTCAATCAAAGTACCTAAATCGCTTGCTTTAGGTTTAACCAACCAGAATCTTGGTAACAGATCGGGAAAATCCTGCAAAATTTCCCGTGCATATTCACTGCCAGTTTCTTCCACGTAATTCTCAAGTAAGGTATTGAGATAGTGGACATAAGCTTCCATTGGCTCAGGCATCAAACGATGCGTATCCACCAATTCATGGTTGTAGCAATCAATGAAAGAACGGTTATGATCCAGCACAAAAGCAACACCACCCGTCATTCCGGCACCAAAATTAACGCCCGTTTCACCTAGAACCAGCACTGTACCACCGGTCATATATTCGCAGGCATGGTCGCCGACACCTTCGACTACAGCTATGGCACCAGAGTTTCTGACCGCAAAACGTTCACCAGCACGGCCTGCAGCAAATAATTTGCCGCCTGTTGCACCGTATAGACAGGTGTTACCGATAATCGTTGTATCCTGCGATGCAAAACTGCTGTTCTTCGGTGGCGTGATAACGACCTTACCACCAGCCATGCCTTTACAAACATAGTCGTTTGCATCACCAGCAAGACGCATATTTAAACCACCAGCATTCCAGACACCAAAACTTTGACCTGCTGACCCGGTAAACTCAACCTCCAGAGGCTGACCTTCCATGCCTGTATTGCCGTGCAATTTGGCGATTTGACCAGAAACGCTCGCGCCTATGGAACGGTTGATATTTTGGATCGCATAACTAAACTCACCACCCGATTTTGCCTGAATAGCCGGCAACATATCGCTAACCATCTGCGTTGCCAGTTCTGCAGTGTCAAATGGCTGATTGAATGGCTCAGTGCAATACTGAGGTTTTTCTGCAGGCACATTGGCATCGGATAAAATTGGACTCAAATCAAGACCTTGTTGCTTAGCTGTTTCACCAGGCAATATGGTTAATAAATCAGTCCGACCAATCAAGTCTTGCATTCTACTTACACCCAACTTGGCCATCCACTCACGAGTCTCCATTGCAATGAAACGGAAGTAGTTCATCGCACGCTCTGCAGTACCAATATAATGTTTATTACGCAGAACATTGTGCTGGGTAGCAACTCCAGTCGCACAGTTATTCAAGTGACAGATACGCAGATATTTACAACCCAAGGCAACCATCGGCCCGGTGCCAAAACCAAAGCTCTCCGCTCCCAGTATTGCCGCTTTAACAACATCAAGCCCAGTCTTTAAACCACCATCGGTTTGTAAGCGTACTTTGCTTCGCAGGTCATTTGCTCGCAAAGTCTGGTGTACTTCTGTTAAACCAAGCTCCCAAGGGGAACCCGCATAACGCACCGATGTCAAAGGACTGGCACCAGTACCACCGTCATAACCGGAAATAGTAATCAAGTCTGCATACGCTTTAGCAACACCAGCAGCAATGGTCCCTATACCAGCCTCAGCAACCAACTTAACAGACACCAAGGCCTCAGGGTTCACCTGTTTCAGGTCGAAGATAAGTTGGGCCAGATCTTCAATTGAATATATATCATGATGTGGTGGTGGAGAAATCAAAGCAACGCCCGGCATGGAATAACGCAGCTTCGCTATCACTTTATTTACTTTATGCCCTGGAAGCTGGCCACCTTCTCCCGGTTTAGCTCCTTGAGCGACCTTTATCTGCAGCACTTCGGCATTCACCAGGTAGTGTGGTGTAACACCAAATCGCCCTGAAGCAACCTGCTTGATCTTTGACATTTTTACGGTGCCGTAGCGCGCTGGATCTTCACCGCCCTCACCTGAGTTTGAGCGTCCTCCAAGGCGATTCATCGCTTCAGCCAGAGACTCATGCGCTTCTGGCGATAAAGCTCCCAGAGACATACCTGCGCTATCAAAACGCAAAAGGATATCATCGATTCCTTCTACCTGATCAAGCTCAACCGGTGTAATGTCTTCGCGTACTGCCAGCAAGTCACGTAGCACCATAGGGGCGCGTTTGTTCACAGTATCCGCATATTCGCGATACTTCTCATAATCTCCAGTTTTTACTGCGGCATGCATAGTTTGCACCACATCCGGGTTGTAAGCATGGTATTCACCACCATGAATAAACTTAAGCAAACCACCCTGATCCAGACCAACACGAGTATTCCAGGCCTCGTCAGCCAGTATACGCTGATCAGCCTCCAGATCACTGAATGTAGCTCCTTGAATTCGACAAGTCGTGCCTTTAAAGCACAAATCAATCACATCGCTATGCAGGCCAACAGCTTCAAACAACTGTGAACCACGATAACTGGCAATCGTAGAGATTCCCATTTTCGAGGTGATTTTATACAGGCCTTTATTTATGCCACGTCGATAGGCGCGCATCAATTCATCAATTTCGCCAGCAATTTCATGCTTGTTATGCATGCCACGCAAGGTTTCATAAGCCAGATATGGATGTACTGCTGTTGCACCATAGCCTATTAACATCGCAAAATGGTGTGGATCTCGTGCAGTACCAGTATCAATGACCATATTCGCATTACAACGCAAACCTTCCTGCGTCAGCCGCTGATGAACAGCACCGGAGGCCAGCAGCGCCTGAATAGGCAAACGATCTTTTGCAATCTCCCTATCTGACAAAACGATAATCACTGTTCCCGCTTTCACTGCATCAACAGCCTGTTGACAGACATCATCAATGGCCTGCTGCAAATTACCGCCAACAGGGTAGGTAATATCGATTTTACAATTCGTAAATCCCTGATCTTCCGTTGACAGCAACTTGTTCAACTTGCTGGTAGACAACACTGGAGAGTCAACAAAAATTGTTTTTGCCATCTCAGGGTTAGGTCCAAAAAGGTTTCGTTCCTGACCAAAGTAAGTTTCCAGTGACATCACAATTTTCTCACGAATCGGATCTACTGGAGGATTAGTTACCTGAGCAAACTGCTGTCTGAAATACTCATAAATAACCCGTTGTTTTTTCGACAATACAGCCATGGGCGTGTCATCACCCATTGAACCAATCGCTTCCTGACCTGATTCAGCCAGAACACGAATCACCTGGTCCCTCTCCTCGTTACTGACCTGAAACATTTTCTGATAAACAGTCAATGATGCAGGATTCAAAGTAATTTCAGGTTCCTGTCCAGCGAGTTCAGACGGCAGTCGCACAATATTCTCCCAAATCCACTTTTTGTATGGATGAGCACTTTTAATGCGATTCTGTACCTCTTCTGGCATTATTAACTGACCAGTATGCGTATCAATAGCCAACATCTGGCCTGGCGTCAAACGACCTTTTTCAACAACATCTTCAGGTTTGTAGTCATAGACCCCAATTTCTGAGGCAAGAGTAATAATGCGATCTTTCGTTATGACATAACGCGCTGGACGTAAACCATTACGATCCAAAGCACAGGCCGCATAGCGTCCGTCGGTCATAACCACTCCTGCCGGTCCATCCCATGGCTCCATATGCATGGCATGGAATCGATAAAAAGCCTTCAGATCCGGGTCGATGTTTTCTGCATTTTGCCATGCTGGTGGAATCAACATCTGCACTGCTCTGAACAGATCAATACCTCCCATCAACAGCACTTCAAGCATATTATCGAAACTCATAGAGTCCGAACCATCTGTACTAACGAATGGGCGGATATCTTCCATATTAGGAATTTTATCCGTATCAAACTGAAAACCACGAGCCAGAGCCCAATTGCGATTTCCTTGAATAGTGTTAATCTCACCATTGTGTGCCAAATAACGGAATGGCTGAGCCAAGCGCCATTGAGGCAGTGTATTAGTGGAAAATCTCTGGTGAAACACACACAGAGAGGATGCCATATCAGCATCACTGAGATCAGTGTAAAATTGCGGCATATTAGCCGGCATCATCAAGCCCTTATAGACAATAACCCGACTTGAAAGACTGGTTATATAGAAACGCTCATCATTTGGCAGAATTCGCTTTTCCGCTCGTCTTCGAGCAATAAATAAACGTCTTTCAAAGGCACTGCCCTGTTCTTTCTGTGACAGGCCTGCAAAGGCTGGGGCATTGACAAAAACTTGCTCAATCAATGGTTGGGACAATTTTGACTGCTCGCCTAAAACAGCTGGATCAACGGGAACCTTACGCCACCCCTGAACCGTCAAGTCTTGTTGCTCTAACTCCTGCTCAATAATAGAGCGAGCTTTGTCAGCAAGTTCCTTATCAGGATTAAGAAAAATCATGCCAACGGCATAATTATCAGTCAGCTTATAATCAAGTTCCTGCGCACATCGGCGTAAAAATGCATCAGGCTTACCTATCAACAAGCCGCAACCATCACCACTTTTGCCATCGGCAGCAATCGCTCCGCGGTGGGTTAAACGCGCTAAGGCATTGATAGCAGTATTAATTAACCAGTGGCTTGGTTCACCGTCCATGTGAGCAATCATGCCAAAGCCACAATTATCTTTTTCAAACTCGGGGCGGTACAAACCAGCCGAGCTGTGATACATCTTCGTCTCGGTCATATCAATTCTTCGTGTTTTTTGCTTAACGCTTAGGCCAGGAAAGCCAGAGGGTTAATAGAAAAGGCCGCTTATTATATTAGAATATGCTTATTTTTTCCAGAGCTTTCATGCACAAAATGCATTGAACTCATTCCTTACCGTCATTGATTTTGTTCACGCACCTTGGAGACAATTTTAACTGTCATACGCCTCGCATTCATTTTCCCTGTTTTCACCGTTAAATGGGCTGTTTCCAGATAAAGACTCCCACGTTGCTGCAAAATTTCACTGAGTTTTTTGCGAATATCCTGACCGACTAACAATGGGCGGGTTTTGCTGTTTTTAGTACGCTCGTAAAGCACTTCAATATCAGCCTGTAGATAAACAACCAAGCCTGACTCGCGCAAACAAGACCGATTTTCTGGCAACAAAACCGCTCCACCACCGGTGGCAATGACACTCCCCTCAAGAGCACTCAATTCGCTGATGAGTTTAGCTTCACGCTGACGAAAGCCCTTTTCCCCTTCAATATCAAATATCACAGATATGGCAACACCAGTTCGCTCTACCAATTCTTCATCAGTATCAACAAAGTTCATGCCCAGTTCTTCGGCCAACATTCGCCCGATTGTGGATTTTCCCGACCCCATTGGGCCAATTAGAATAATGTTTTTCATGCGTGGTATTTAATATCAGCCGATCATAAAAAACAAACAGCCTAGGAACAACGAAAAAGAGGCAGAATAATCTGCCTCTTTAGATAATCTCAAAGGATTAAGGTTAATGTTAGCCAAGATTTAAAGCCGGGTTAATTATTTTCGGCGTTAGGAAAATGATTAATTCCGTACGGTTCTTTACGTTTGACTTTTTCTTGAACAGATTGCCCAATAATGGCAAATCCCCCAACAATGGCACTTTGGTTACTGTATTTGAGCTTGATTCCTGATAGATACCACCTATAACAATCGTCTCACCATTCTCGACCAAAACCTGAGTCAGAATCTCTTTTTTATTAACAACAAACTCACTCACAAAAAAGTCTTGAGTAATTTTGACATCTAATATGACACGGTCATCTGGAGTTATTTGTGGCGTTACCTCTAACTGCAGAACCGCCTCTTTAACCAAAGCTTCACCATCACTTCCGTTACGAGCAAAAACTCGTTCTTCACCTTGCTTGATGCTGGCTTTTTGTTGGCTTGCTGTTACCAGTCGTGGACTGGCAACAATTTTACCTTTGTTATCCGCTTCTAATGCAGATAGCTCAAGACTGATAATATTGGCATACCCTTTGCCCGCTTTAAATAGCTGTAAAGCATAGGATGCTGCCTGCAAGGTACCAATAGCACTGGCACCCAGATCAACATTCAAGCCGTTACCACCACTGGCATTAGCGACCCCATCAGCATCATCAACCAGAGAGGCATCAATTGCATTTGCGCCAGCTAATGTACCACTGGATATAGAGGTATCAGCAAAGTTAGAATCCGAAGATCCTGGGAAACGAGCATTTTGTGCCACCCGCTGAAAACCCAAACGCACACCCAGCTCTTTACTAAATGTATCGATCGCTTCAACAATACGCGTTTCTATCATCACCTGACGTACAGGCTTATCCAACTGTTTAATCAAATTCTTAATGACCAGCATATTAGTTGCTGTTGTTGTCACTAGAAGGCTGTTAGTTCTTTCGTCTGCTGTAATTTCCAAACGCTTCGACAAAGAATCACCAGCACCATCTTCACTCGACTTATCGACAACCAAAAGCCCGTTATCTGACCTGGAAGCTCCGGCCAAATCATCTTTGCTGATTGAATCTTCAGGCTTAAGCAAAGGAATCAAGTCAATTGCTTTGGCATAATTGACCTGTATAATTTCAGTAATAGATGGCTCTAATAAAGAAGTCGCCTTATTGGCTTTAAGTTGTTCTGCCTGACGTTTGGCAATAGTATCTGCAGGAGCAACCCAAATCACGCTGCCATTTTCCCGCTTAGCCAATCCCTTTGTCTCAAGGATGACTTCCAATGCCTGATCCCAGGGAACATCTTTCAAATTCAGCGTCAACTCACCCTGCACATCATCACTGGTTACAATATTCAAACCAGTGAAGTCAGAGATAACCGCCAGAGCGGAACGAACATCTATACGTTGAAAGTTAATTGACAACCGTTCACCGAGATAACCATTCTCATCTGCCTTTTCTTTATCTTCTTCAGTCTCAACATAAGGATCGACGATGACTGTGTAAACACCTTCATTCTGATATGAAATTTGCTGATAACGGCCATTTGGCACCAGAATCATGCGTACGTTTTCGCCATTTTGAAAGACATCTACAGTACTTACTGGCGTCGCAAAATCAGCCACATCCAAGCGTTTTTCAAGACCCGGTTCCAAAGAGGATGATTGAAAATCAACAATGATTTCGCCTGACTGTTCACTCACATCAACCGACGTCAACGGATCCGATAGGTCAACAATAACTTTACCACCACCATTATCAGAGCGTCGGAAGTCAACTTTCTGAACTTTTTTGTTCGACACTATTTCTGGTTGCTTGGCAAATGGCTTTGGCGCCACGTTGCCCAATTTAGCTGTTTTCCCAGAAATAGAGTTAATGGTGACAACAAATCCATTATCCGTTACTTCTGTGGTGTATGGCGCATTATCCACCAAATTAAGAACAACCCGAGTACGATCATCGGTAGCTACGGTTACAATACTGTCCACCGCACCTACACCAACCTTAATCAAGCTTTCTGCAAACACTTTTTTCATTCCAAAAAAGTCAAAAGCAATTCTAGCTGGATCATTAGTGCTGAAAACACCAGGCTTAGATACCGGCCCACTAGTTTCCAAATTTATCTGCACCTTGTCACCAGGCAATTTAGTGAATCTAATCTTATTCAAATCAACAGCATTCGCGACTTGAGGTAAAGACAACACCAAGCCTAACACCGCCATTAATGCGGCTTTATGCAAAAATGCTTTTACAGTCATTTTATTAGCTATTTTATTAATCACATTCATACTCACTTTCCTATAATTTGCAAGCCCAACCATCTCATTCATTAGCAGTTGCATTGGTTTGATCTTCTCTTTATTCATCATCAACGGTTAAATAGACCGACTGGTTTATCCACTTGCCAGTTGGTGCTCTAACTACTTCATTTAACTCTATTTTTTGCTCTTCAAGTGAGATATCAATAATCTCGCCGTAATTTTGCCCCATATAATTACCAAGAGTAACTCTGTGAGCAGTCCCATCTGGTGCTTTAACGATAATCCATGGAGTACCCTCTCGTTCCATAGTCCCAACCAACTTCAAGCCATCCAGCGGGAAAGTTTCCAGTAGTTCTTTTCGCCGATCATCATTAGGCGCATCTTCTGAGGCATCATCATCCACTTTCGGAGCAATATTCTCTTGGTCAAATGGATCAACCAGATCTTCGGAAGAATAGACAAAACCCTCATAAGGCTTTATTTCAGGCAATGGCTCTATCGGCACTTTTTGCCCTTGATAAGCTGTCTCAACAAATTTTTTCAAGTCGCTCATGGATCTGTCCTGACAAGCAGTCAGAAAAACCATCAGCGATAACAGGATGGCATTTTTCATATTCAAAGCCTTCACTTAGCAGCCCCCCCGTCTTCCTCATAGTAATACGTCTTGGTTATTGCACTCATGCGCAAATCGCCTTCATCGCGTCGACTTATCTTGAAATTATCAACATTGACAATTCGAGGCAGTGCTGCAACGTCACTGACAAATTGAGCCAGTTGGTGATAACTACCATTGACGATGATATTAACCGGTTTAACCGTATAAAACCCTTCTGAGGCCGCAACTGCGGGCTTAAACTGTTCAAACTTCAGCCCACGAGACAAACCCGCTTGGGTCACGTCAACCAGCAAATCAGGAATCTCATTCTGACTGGGCAATTGCTCCTTCAAAACACTGAAAGTTTGTTCAGCCTCAACCATCTGCAGGCGATAAGCTTCCAAATTAATAGCCAAAGCTTTCTTTTCTTTAAATTCGTTTTTCAGCTGGACTTCCTGACGTTCAACACCCGCCAAAATTTCGACCTGTTTTCTCACCTGAAACCAATAAGTTGCAGCCAGTATAGCAACGCAAATTATTCCGGCCCCCGTAAACTTGACCCACTTAGGCCAAGAACCAATGTCTCCCCAATCTATTTCTTGTAAATCATCAAACATAGTATTTCCTGTCAATCACGGTGTTACCCTTGTGTTATTCGGCGTTCTCGTCATCGCTTTTCTTGTTCTCTTCACTAACTTGAATATCAAATTTACTAATAGAGACACCTTGTTGGTCAACTAAATCAACAACTTTCAGAGACGAATTATCAAACCAATCGGATGAATCCAGGTTTCGCATCAAAGCAGATACACGCCCATTTGACTGAGCACGTCCATTGAGTTGCAAGTTTAAACCGCTCTTATTCATTGAATCCAAGTAAACGCCTGAAGGCAACTTTCTCACTACATCATCAAACAAATGAACGATTTGAGCTCGATTTTCCTGCAATGATTGAATAACTTCCATTCGCTCAACAATTGCATTTCGCTTATCTTTTAAGGTCTCTATCTCTTTAATGACTTTAGAGAGTTTTTTAATCTCTTTTTTCAAATAAACATTTCGAGCCTGCTGATACTCAATACGCCCATCCCAATACTTCACTACTGCAAACGCTAAAATTCCAGTGAGAACCCAAGCAAAAACACAGATAAACAATATTCGCTTATTACGTTCATTGCGACGTTGTTCGCGCCAGGGCAGTAAATTGATATTTGTCAAAGTCGCCATAAAAACCTCTACTTTAATCCTCGTAAAGCCAAACCAATAGCAACTGAAAGGCTGCCTATTGATTTACTTAACTCATTTTTATCGCCAAAAGTAGTCATCTTATCCATAGGATTAAGCACTCGATGCCGCGCTTCGAAGTATTTACCAACATGCTCCGAAAATTCTGGCAATGCTGAGCAACCACCAGTAATCGCAACGTTATGTACCATTGAATGGGAACTGGACGAATAGAAAAACTGCAAAGCACGGGATAATTCCTGACCTGCCATTTTATAAAACGGTACATAGATAGTGCCATACATATCATCTGGCGGGCTATCAGAGACCACTAATGCTTCAGCTTCTTCATTGTTAACACCATATTCACGGCGTATTAATTGTACTAATTGTTTACCACCAAAATTCTGCTGGCGAGTGTACAACATTTTCTCTTCGTCAAAGACGATCAGCTGTGTATTAGCCACACCAATGTCAAATAAAGCGGTAACTTCAGATTTCTTGCCATGTGGAAATGGATTCAGAAAACGATACAAACGCTCTAATGCAAATGTATCAATATCAACAGCCATTGGAGTCAGACCAACCTCTTCAATGACACCTGTATAAGAATCAACAATTTCGCTACGGCAAGCCGCAAACAAAACATCAGATTCCTGTTCAGGATTGACAACTGATGGACCCAAAACATGAAAATCAATGTTGACCTCATCAATTGGATAAGGAACAAAATGCAAAGCCTCGATTTGAATCTGATCTTCAATTTCAGATTCTTTCATATCAATAGGCATTGTAATTATTTTAGTAATGGCGTGCGAAGCAGAAATTGAAACAGCTGCATTATCACTCTTGGCTCCAGAACTCAGCAATGCCTGTGACAAAGCATCAGCCACAGCCTCCTCATTAGCAATCGTATTTTCAGCGACAGCTCCAGCAGAGTGAGGGTTAATTCCCCATGAGGTAAGGCGTGCATTCTTAGCACTGCCGGTCACTTCGGCGCATTTCACGGCACTTGTACCAATGTCGATTCCGACTATTGATTGTGACTTAGATGAGAATATTTTCAAAAATCCCCCTTAAAATCGGTGGTTTAGCGTACATTTCTATTAATCTACATGAGAATTATAGCGCTGCCAAGCTATTTGGCAAATTTGTTATTAGGGTTATTAGCCCTGCCAAGATTTGTTATAATTAAAAATTAACACTTTTGACAGTCTTAACAGGTGAACATCAAAGAGTATTCGAGCGATCAGATAACAGCGACACGGTGCGCGCTCAGCAAAGAACAATCCTACACTGCAACGCACTTCTGTCACAATTTTAAACTCAAAAAAGACTCTATTATTGACGCTCAATCAAGGCAAAACAACCAACACAACAAAAGGTGTTATTTGACTTAGTAACCAAATTGATAAAATCAGACAGACCATTGCTAAAAAAAATCACAAAAATACTGACGCCTTTTATTTGCGCCATTACCATGTCTGCCGTCATTTTCGGAGGCTTTGTCGCATTATTGATAACCCAGAATTTACCTTCGACGGCAGATATTCAAAAAATCGAATTAAAAATTCCCTTGCGAGTTTATTCAGCGGATAAGAAGCTGATTGCAGAATATGGTGATGAACGCAGAAAACCCGTCGAACTGAGCAAGGTCCCCGATACCCTTATCAAAGCTGTTTTAGCCAGTGAAGACGATCGCTTTTATTCACACCCGGGCATCGATATCCAAGGCATTATCCGCGCTATCATAAGTAACTACCGCAACGGGGGCAGCCTGCAAGGCGCAAGCACCATCACAATGCAGGTAGCCAGAAATTATTTCCTCAGCTCCGAACAAACGTACAGCAGAAAACTCCGTGAAGTCATGCTGGCATTCAAACTCGAAACCACTTTGAGCAAAGAAGATATCCTGGGCTTGTATTTCAACAAAATTTTCCTAGGGCATCGCGCATATGGCTTTGGGGCAGCGGCCGAAGTATATTATGGAAAGTCACTCGACCAGCTAACCCTGGCAGAACAAGCGATGCTGGCCGGCCTGCCCAAAGCACCATCAAGAAGCAACCCAATAAGCAATCCTGAACGTGCAAAGGCGAGAAGAAATTATGTGTTGAACCGCCTTAAGATAAACAACTGGATTGATGACCAACAGTTCGAAAGTGCAAAAAATGCTCCGTTGACAGCCATCAAACACGCCAAAAAGATAGAACTTTCTGCCCCATATGTTGCAGAAATGGTTCGTTCCGCTCTGCTGGAAGAATATGGCGAACAAGCTTATTGGCAAGGGCTTAGCGTATACACCAGTCTCGACTCCACCAAACAGGAAGCGGCAGATGCAGCATTACGTTCAGGCCTACTTGCCTATGATCAACGACACGGCTATCGCGGCTCAGTTGGCACTTTATCAACAGAGTTAAATCCAGAAGAAATCGTAAAAGAACTGAAAAAAAATCAAGCCAGCAGAGACATTATTCCCGCAGCCGTTTTAGAGGTCAGCGCAGAAAAAGCCACTTTACTCAATATTCACAATGAAACTCTCAACATTGATAAAGAGCATTTAGGCTGGGCAGCAAAGTATCGTACCGCAAACGTCATTGGCAGTAAGCCAAAGAAAGTATCCTCTGTCTTAAAAAAAGGCGATATTGTTTACATCAAACCCGTTACAGATGGACAGTGGAAACTTTCTCAACTTCCACAAATACAGGGAGCACTGGTGTCAATTGCGCCCAAGTCAGGCAAGATTCTGGCTTTAACCGGCGGCTTCGATTATTACTTCAACAAATATAACCGTGCAACACAGGCTCGCCGACAACCTGGCTCAGGCATTAAGCCATTCATCTACGCCTCTGCATTGAAAAAAGGCTACTCGCCCGCTTCATTGATCAGTGGAGCTCCTATCGTAATAGAGGACCAATCCCTGGGAACAGTATGGCGCCCACAAAATTACTCAGGTAAGTTTTATGGCCCAACTTCGATGCGTAAAGCACTGACAAAATCAATGAATATTGTTTCTGTCAGACTCCTACGCGCTGTAGGTATCGACTACGCCAGAAATTACATAAGTCAGTTTGGCTTGAACCCAGACTACTTGCCCAAATCGCTATCCCTTGCACTTGGGGCAGGCAATTTAACCCCCATGGAAATAGCAACAGCCTATGGCGCACTGGCAAACAGCGGATACCTGGTTAAACCTTATATTATTGAAAAAATTGAATCACGCTCTGGCGAAACTATTTTTGAACGCCAGCCAACCGAACTCTGCGACAAATGTGACCTAGAGGATGACACCCCTCAAAACATTGCCCCGAGGGCTATGTCCCGACAAGACAACTTTCTGACTGTCAATATGATGCAAGATGTGGTTCGCTTTGGCACAGCTAGAAAAGCGCTGGTTTTAGAACGCAACGATTTAGCCGGAAAGACCGGCACCACCAACGACTATATAGACGCCTGGTTTTCTGGTTTTTCGCCATCAATAGCGACTACCGTATGGGTTGGGTTCGACCGACCACAAACGCTTGGCCGCGCTGAATCGGGCGGCCGTGCAGCACTACCCATCTGGATTGAATACATGCGTGAAGCGCTAAAATCGATTCCTGAGCAGAAATATCCTATACCCAGTGGAATTGTAACGAGAGTAGATAACGACTCCCAGCAACCCGAGTACTATTCTGTCAACAGCAACCGGCAAAACTCACTACTGGATGATGGCGGAAGCCGCCCCAATGAAACCATAAGGGGTCCGGCAAACCAACAACCCAGCAATGTACAGAATGGGTTGTTCTAATGTTGCTCTAATAGAGCGTTTGCCCAACAACCCTAGCAACAGACAGCAAAACTACTGACCTAAGAACTTTTCTTTTTCACTTTTTTCTTGGATACTTTTTTCTTCGAAGTTTTCTTCCGAGACGCTTTCTTTTTTGGAGCACTTTCCTGAACCCAAGCACCATCGCGGAACACAGCACGCCAACCCGTTGCCTTGCCATCCACCTCAGTCATCAAATATTGCTCCTTTTCTTTTCTGCTATAACGAATCATCGCAGGAACACCATCAGTATCTGCAACAGGGCCAGAAAACAGAAAATCATACTTAGGATCTATCTGGTCTTTATAAGGCAGGATTTCTGCCAGTAAGGGCGCTCGCGTTTCTCTATTTTTAGGAAATTGACTTGCAGCCAGAAACATTCCTGAAGCACCGTCACGCAGAACATAATGATCCTCAACCTTCAGACATTTCAAATCAGGCATGGGTACCGGGTCCATCTTGGGAGGAGCCGCCTCACCATTACGCAACAACTTACGTGTATTTTTACAGTCATCTGCGGTGCAACCAAAATATTTTCCAAAACGACCTGTTTTCAACTGCATATCCGAACCGCACTTATCACACTCTAAAACAGGGCCCTCATACCCTTTGATCTTGAATGCTCCAGACTCAATCTCATAACCTGGACAATCCGGGTTATTACCACAGACATGCAGCTTGGTTTTAGCATCCACCAAATAACTATCCATAGCCGTATTACATATCTGGCATCTACGCTTTTCCCGCAATAAGAGTGATTCACTTTCACCATCATCATCATCCGCACTGACAATTTCATCGCCATGCACCAGATTCAAGGTACCCTTACAACGCTCTTTTGGCGGCAAGGAATAGCCAGAACAACCTAAAAACACTCCAGTACTGGCTGTTCTGATCTGCATTGGCCGCGAACATATCTGGCATGCAAAGTCGATTTCCACCGTTGAATTACTGCGCATGGCATCTTCGCTTTCACTGCCCGCAATATCCACTTTACTTGCAAAATCAGCATAAAAGTCATTCAACAATTCTTTCCAGTTTGAATTACCTTTAGCAACAGAATCCAAGGACTGTTCCATTTTGGCCGTAAAGTCATAATCCATTAGATCGGCAAAACTTTCTGCCAAACGGTCTGTCACTATGTCACCCATCTTTTCCGCATAAAAGCGACGATTTTCAAGCCTGACATAGCCGCGATCCTGGATAGTAGAAATAATCGCCGCATACGTTGATGGCCGGCCAATACCTCGTTTTTCAAGCTCTTTCACCAAACCCGCTTCGGTAAAACGAGGAGTTGGTTTTGTAAAGTGCTGACTTGGCATGAGTTCTTCCAGATCAAAGCGTGCACCAACCTTCACATCTGGAAGCAATTGCTCCTCTTCTTTCTTGGCAGCAGGTGGCTGCACACGCATAAAACCGTCGAACTGCATAATACGCCCAGTTGCACGTAATTCGTAGTCGGCAGCGGCAACAACCAAACGAGTGCTCTTGAATTTTGCTGGATTCATTTGACAAGCAACAAATTGTCGCCATATCAGTTCATACAAACGCTCCGCATCACGCTCCATGCCATTCAATTGAGTTGACAGCAAAGACACATCTGACACCCGGATCGCCTCATGCGCATCTTGAGCATTTTCTTTGCTGCCATAACGCTTCGGTTCAGCCGGCAAATATTTATCACCAAATTTTTTCTGGATAAAGTCACGGCAATTAGCAATCGCATCATTACTCAAATTCGTTGAGTCCGTCCGCATATAGGTAATATAACCGGCCTCATACAAACGTTGTGCCAGCATCATCGTTTTCTTAACTGAAAAACCAAGCCGGGTACTGGCAGCTTGCTGCAATGTCGATGTGATATAGGGCGCAGATGGCTTTGTCGTCGTCGGACGGTCCGTACGCTCTGCAACCACATAATCCGCTGCACGCAGTTGCACCAAAGCCTGCTCAGTCTGTTCTTGGGAACCTGGGCGAAACTCTTTACCATCAAAGCGCTTAACATCCAGAACCAAAGGCTGCTCAGAAGGCATCGAGACTCTTGCCTTGACCTCCCAAAACTCTTCAGGGATAAAGGCTCTTATCTCACGCTCACGCTCGACTATCAAACGAACTGCTACCGACTGCACTCTTCCAGCAGATAAGCCCCTGGCAACTTTAGCCCATAGCAAAGGCGAAAGCATAAACCCAACCACGCGGTCCAAAAATCGGCGTGCTTGCTGGGCATTTACACGTTTCATATCCAATACAGCAGGATTAGCAAATGCTTCTTGTATGGCGCTTTCGGTTATTTCATTAAAAATCACCCGGCTGTAGCGAGTGTCATTCCCACCTATTGTTTCACGCAAATGCCACGCGATAGCTTCTCCCTCTCTATCCATATCCGTCGCGAGATATATCTGCTCTGCATTTTCAGCCAATCTCTGCAATTCAGAAACTACTTTTTCTTTGCCTGGCAAGACATGGTATGTCGCCGACCAATCCTTTTCAGGATTGACTCCCATACGTCGAATCAACTGATCCTTAGCTTTCTTCTTTTTATAAGCCGCTTTCGCTTCAGGGGCCATCTTGCGCGTTTTAGCAGCTTCTGCCGCACGTTTTTTCGCATCAACGGGCTTATTATTCAGGGAGCCACTCGTTGGTAAGTCACGAATGTGTCCCACACTGGACTTAACCACAAAGTTCTTGCCCAAGTATTTATTGATTGTTTTCGCCTTGGCCGGAGACTCGACGATGACCAGCGTTTTACTCATAAGTGTAGGGTAGACATGAACCGAAAGTGAATATAAAGGCTGCTTTTATAAAGGTTGTGGTTTGATTGGTCAAGTTCGAACCGCAATCATTACCAGGAAAAAATCTTATACACAGAACATAATTCAAAACAATTTCCTGAGAAATGAACAAATCGACAGGCTTAGTGAATCAACAATTGTGCTTCAGTAACCAAACCCTCAGCCCACTCTATAATTTCAGGATACTCAGTCTGGTTACATAAAACCATCATTACAACCCATTTGATATGCTCTACGTCTATATCAGTAATTCCCAAGGCCATAATTCTATCAATAACCAACTCACGTGAACTAGCATCAAGCACACCAGAACGTTCAAGTCGCAACAACAGAGATTGAGCTTCTATAGGAATTCGTGATTTTTCCTGAGGACGATAATGCCGAATACCAGCAGCCACACCATTTGACTCTATGCGTTTCTCAGACATATCCAGCAACCCATCCAACCAGAGAAATGCCTGATCTATTTCACCGTGCTCAAATCCCGCTTCAATTAATTCATCTGTCAAGGTCGAATGGTTGGGTTGCAGAACGACACCACCATCGGCCATATAATTCTCAAAAAGATAAATCAGGACCTCTAATACATTCTCTTTCAAACCCTTTTCCTCATGCAATACAAACGCAGCCTAACTTCAAATAATCTTCACCCCATGGCCAGCTACACAGCGACAAATCGGGCTAAACTCAGCATCAATACATCAACATCGAAAATACTGTCCGTCATCGCAACGTGCTATCAAACCTTTTAACTCTAATTCAGACAGAATGGATGAAACTCGGCTCGAGGTCAATCCACTTTGTCGAATAATTTCATCTTGGTATATCGGGTCATGGCCAATCCATTTCAAGAGTGGCTCTTCTTTATCCTGATCTATTTGCTTTAACCTATCAGCCACCTCAAGTGTTTGCAAATAGCCAGACAACTGAGGTTGCAGCTCCAGCAACACATCTTGTGTTGACTGAACCAGAAGAGCCCCTTGCTGAATCAAGGCATGACACCCTTTGGACTGTGGTGACAGTACAGAACCCGGCACTACAAAAACCTCTTTGCCCATCTCAACAGCCAGTCTCGCTGTAATCAAAGAGCCACTGCGTAAAGCAGCCTCAACCACGAGAACACCATAAGACAACGCAGCTATGAGACGATTTCTCATAGGAAAATGCTCTTTGCGCGGCGGGCTTCCCAGAGGTAGTTCTGATAATAGACATCCCTGCCGATGAATTTTATCAGCCAAACCCGCATTTGCCATAGGATACACCTTGTCCAAGCCATTGCCCTCAACAGCAACTGTCAAACCATCTCCCAACAGACACCCTTCATGTGCCGCTGCATCAACCCCCAGAGCCAAACCACTAGTCACAGTTAAACCAGCATATGCCAGCTCAGTAGCAAATTGCATGGCAACCTTCCTCCCCACAGGAGAACAACGACGACTCCCGACAATGGCAATTTGCGGAGTCTGCAACACCTCTGGGTCTCCTTTTATATACAAGACCAGAGGTGGGTCAACCAACTGCAAAAGTTGTTTTGGATACAACTTGTCCCGGCAATTAACAATCCAATTGCAAGGTTCTATGGACCATTCATACTCCTTATCACTATGCCTCCACTCAAAAACAAAACGGGCCGTTAGTTTACGCTGCAAACATGACTCAATATCAGTATGCTCAGATAGAAAGATCTGCTCTATTGAGCCAAATTTTTCAAGCAAGCCATGCTTTTCCCTTAAACTAAGCCCTCTGAGCTTACTTAATTGAATCCACATTGCCATTGACTCTGTCCGAGTCGGAATAGGAATACCACCTTGTATTTTCATAAAGCCTCCCTGGCTAAAATCAGCAACCCATCATGATCGTCACTATACTAAAAATCCTGAAACCATATCCATTGGTTCTTTTACAACATCATACTACACCAAACTCCTCTGCAAAAACAAAAAGCCAGGATCGTTATTGCACGACCCTGGCTTAATTTATCGTTAAGACTGCATTAGGTCAAAAAGAGCCGTCTTAATTTATACTGTCTGGATGCACCACTAAATCACCTGCACGCAGGGGTCGGTTTGTATTAGTAATAATACCATAGCTGACCTTCTCAAAAGTACGAAAAACCATCATCAAACCCACTTGTTCATAAGGCAAACGATATTTTTTGCGGGTTACGGGATCAATTTTCTGTTCCGGCTGAGATAAAATCTTAAACACATGCCCCGGCCCAACATTCTCTCGCTCGCCCAAGGTTATTACTGCAATATCCAAAGCACCCAATTCGGTTGCTCTATTAGGTTTTTCTAAAATATAACCCTTGATAGCCAAATCATCATGCGCACGAGGATAAAAATAAGGAACCGATTTGTTAACATCAACAGGACGCAAACGATCCAGAACCGCAACTTCTTCAAAGCTGTCCAGAATTGAAATACGCGCTGTTTCGCCAGGCTTTAATACTCTGGCATCTCCAACATGTATCGCTTCAAGCCCCAGATTCTCACCTGTTTCAGGATTAACAAACGTACGCCCAGGTCTGAAAATACGGTATTGCTCAGCAATTTCTTCACTCATACCGCGAACATAAACTTGATCGTACTTACCAGCAACCAGTTTATTATCTAGCCCTTCAACGACATAAGCTGACTTATTAATTTCATCTGCGGTAGTCACCAAAGGAGCCGATAAATACGGGGCTATAGCATCAGGAGAAATAGGCGGGATTGCATTCTGCAGGTTTTCTTCACGTACCTTAGGCCCCAGTTTAACGGTTTCTCTACGCAAGGCTCGCAACTGCGGCTTACCATCAATAAACGTTAATACCAGCACATCACCTGGATATATCAGATGAGGGTTTTCTATTGATTCGTTAGCTTTCCATATTTCAGGCCATCTCCATGCCTGATTAAGAAACTTGCCGGAGATATCCCATAAAGTGTCACCATCTACAACAGTATAGCGATCTGGGTAATCTGCCTTCAACAAATCATCTGCCAAACTTACTTGAACACCAACGACTACCGCCAAAAGAACGGCTGCTAAAAATTGTGTGATTGACTTTACTTTCATATCAATGACCTTAGTCCAATTATGTAATATCATTTTTCTGCAAGGCTCCTGACTCTTTTGCTGTCACTTTCTTTCTTTTCTTTCTTTTTCTTTCTGTGGCACATTGTGCATGAAAATCAGAAAATATTCATCTGACTTATTTAATTAATAGTTATAGAATAACAGTTTACGCGATAATTTGAAGAAACTAAATTAAAAAATGGCTTTACTAAATGTACTGGTATATCCAGACAGCCGATTGCGCAAAGTTGCAACGCCTGTCACAGAATTCAATACCGAATTAAAGAAACTTGCCGATGATATGGCACAAACCATGTATGATGCGCCTGGAATTGGCTTAGCTGCCACCCAGGTTAATGTCTCAAAAAGAGTGGTCGTCATCGATATATCTGAAGATCAAAATGAATTGCTGACACTGGTCAACCCCGAAATCATTGAAAAAGATGGGGAACAGGTTTTTGATGAAGGCTGTCTGTCAGTACCGGATTTTTACGCAGAGGTAACTCGAGCAAACCACATAGTGGTAAAAGCTCAAGACGTTACCGGCAAAGAATTCAGCATCGATACAGATGAATTACTGGCAGTTTGTATCCAACATGAAATAGACCACCTGGATGGCAAAGTCTTTGTCGATTATTTATCACAGGCCAAACGTGAACGCGTCAAAAAGAAGATGCTGAAACGCAAGCCTTCTTAAAATACAGCTACCAAATACAATAAAAAGACAACAACAGGAATAAACCCATGCGCATTATTTTTGCTGGCACTCCAGATTTTTCCGTTCCGGCATTGAATTCGTTGATTAATACAGGGCATGAACTGATTTGCGTTTATACTCAACCTGATAAAAAAACAGGTCGAGGGCAAAAAATATTACCCCCTCCTGTCAAACAATGTGCTTTAGAGCACAACATTCCAGTCAAACAACCAATATCTCTGAAAACGCCGGAAGCAGCACAGGAAATACGCCAACTGTCTCCTGATGTTATGGTAGTCGTTGCTTATGGCATGCTGTTACCTCAGGAAATACTGGATATTCCTCGTTTGGGTTGCCTGAATATTCACGCTTCTTTATTGCCCAAATGGCGCGGGGCAGCCCCGATTCAACGCTCATTGGAAGCTGGTGACGAGCAAACCGGTATATGTATCATGCAAATGGAACTTGGCTTGGACACGGGACCAGTTTTGTCTGAAGTCAGAACAGACATTAATCAAGACGACACTAGCGCCAGCTTACATGACCGTTTAGCCGAACAGGGCGCGCATGCACTGACCCAGGTTTTGCCTGCATTGGAAGCCGGCACAATCACAGCAGTCAGCCAAGATCATGACAATAGTACCTACGCACAAAAGATCACCAAATCGGAGGCTTTGATAGATTGGTCCCAATCAGCAAAAAGCATTGATTGCCAAATACGCGCATTCAACCCCTGGCCTATCTGTCAGACGACACTGGAGCAAAAACGCATACGCATCTGGTTCAGCACTTTTGCCCACAATGAAGAAAGTCAAAAGCTGCAAAACGCAGCACCCGGCACAATTATCAGTGCTGACAATAACGGCATTCAGGTCGCTTGCGGCCAAGGCAGTATCTTCATCAAACGACTCCAACGAGATGGCGGGAAACCTCTGGAATGTGGTGAATTTCTTAATGGTCAAAAACTAGTAGCTGGCCAACAGTTTGTCTAAGCCCTTTTCATCATCCAAACTCAAAACCAGGCACTCCCGAAGTCTGGCAGCCTACATTTGCTGGCAGGTCATCGAGCAGGGAATGTCTGTGGATGAAGCACTTGATTCGACCATTCCTGAGGACTACCCTAAAGCGGATCGAGCTTTCGTACAGACTTTAACCTTTGGTGTACTTCGCTGGTTCTGGCAACTACAGGACTCCAGCCGAAAATTACTGAAAAAACCCTTACGTCAAAAAGAACAGCTTGTACTCTACGTCCTGCTGACAGGACTTTATCAAATCCAACACCTCAACACACCTGCACATGCTGCCGTAGCTGACACCGTAAAATGCTGCAAAGAACTGGGGAAAGACTGGGCAAAAGGCCTTATCAATGCTTGCTTAAGGCAGTATCTCCGCAACACAAAACAGGTCAATCACTCAACCCACTACTCCCACCCAAGCTGGATGATAGAACGCATTCAACAAGCATGGCCGGAGCAAGCCAAGGCAATTTTCGCCGCAAACAATGCACAGGCCCCGATGTGTTTACGGGTTAATACCCGAAAAACCAGCCGAGAGGAATACCTTGAGTTATTGGACAGTGCTGAGATCAAGGCATCTCCAGACAGCTATTCATCCATAGGTATTCGCCTGGGTGGTAGCCAGCCAGTCAATCACTTACCCCACTTTATGGATGGCTGGGTCTCGGTACAGGATACAGCTTCTCAGATGATCGCAAATATTTTACCCGTTGAAGCAAAACAACGAGTCCTCGACGCATGTGCAGCCCCAGGAGGAAAAACAGCCTTATTGTTAGAACAATGTGACAACAAAGCCGAGGTTGATGCTCTGGATGTCGGCGGCAAACGCAATCTGAAGCTCGCAGAAACTTTGGACAGACTGCAATTATCAGCACGCATTTTATCCGGTGACGCCAGCAACTCGCAACCTTGGTGGGACAACAAACACTACGACCGAATTTTACTCGACGCCCCCTGTTCTGGCACCGGAGTCATTCGCCGCCACCCAGACATCAAGCATCACCGCACTCCCCGTGATGTGGAACAACTGGTAGCTCTACAGCAACAAATACTCGTATGCTGTTGGGAACTATTGGCAAATGATGGCTTACTGCTGTATACAACCTGCTCCATTTTTCCCGAAGAAAATGATCAGCAAATCAGCCAATTTATCTCACAACATCCACAGGCCAAAGTTATTGAATTTGACCACCCAACAGCTCTGCAACAACAGTTTGGACAACAGACATTGCCTGGAATATCCGATATGGATGGTTTTTACTATTGCCTTATTCGCAAAGTCACTGAATAATGACATAGATTTCTCTTAGCAAGTAAACTATGAACGGCTTATTGTCACCTCGCTCTTCTAGCTTGATCACATTGTGCTTCTGCATCACTTTAGCCATGCTCTGGCCTGGGTCAGAAGCCCGCGCTACATCACATCAGACATTCGTAGTTGAAAATGTTTTAAGCTCACACTCTGGTTCAGAAATTACCATTTTCAGTCAACTGGAACTATCCTTATCCGAACAATTAATTGAAGCCATCAATCACGGAGTTCCCATAAGCATCGTAGTTGAATACGCCAAACCCAAAAAAAACTGGCTGGGTTCATCCTACAGCGTATTGACCACAGCAGTTTACCAGCTGGAGCGACACTCATTGTCAAACCGTTATCTCTTGAGAAGCTTCCGTGGCAACAAGCTGGATATTTTTACCTCGATACAAGAAGCCCTGAGTTATTTGGGTCAATCCGTCTCTTTAACTATTCAACACGACCCTCAAATGACAGATATTGCCGTGCGCAGTTATGTCGACATATATCGGCTGCCAGGTCCACTGCGCTTCAAAGCATTCTTTTCAAAACACTGGCATCACGATAGCAACTGGAGTATATGGCCATTAAAGCCCTGATTCTTAAACTCTCGAAACCCGTCCCTTTATTGCTGGTTGCGAGCATATTGGTCATTTCACTGTGTTTCCTAGTTGCTAATTCACTGCTTTCTGATATTTCTGGTAAAGCACAATACTGGATCATTGTCGCCAACATAGTCGGCATAATCTTATTGCTGTTGCTGGTGTTGATCAATGTCGTCATTCTCTATCGGCAATACCGCAACCAGATACTGGGATCAAAACTGTCATTAAGACTGGTGGGCATGTTTGTCTTGCTCAATTTTATCCCACTGCTACTGGTCTATTATTTTGCCGTACAGTTTTTGAATAAAGGCGTTGACAGCTGGTTTGATGTCCGGGTTGAACAAGCCATCAGCGATGCTCTGCTATTAGGACAAAATTCACTTGAAATTGTCAAACAGGACATGCTCAAGGAAGTGGAGGAACACAGCAAAAATGTTGCCGAAATTTATGAACCCTGGGAAATGGTCCGCTTTCTCAACGATGTTCGTGAACGTTATAAATACAGCGAGATCTCATTACTGACTCCTAATGGTCGCATTATTGCCAGTGACACCGACGACAACTCTTTAATACCTGACATGCCTGACGCCAGCGCACTGACACAAGTTCAACTTGGACAGAGTTACTCTTCAGTCGAACCAATTAGCAGCGGCACTCAACAATTACGCGTCATAAGCCCCGTATACAGCAAGAACATCGGCTTGCCCATTCGCGCTATTCAAGCAGTTAAACCGCTACCATTGCGCTATGCCAATTTGGCACGTAATGTGGAGTCGGCCAAATCACAATATGACCAGATGGTTTTCTCCAGAGCTCCATTACGCTTAAGCCTGATCTTAACCTTAAGTCTGATTTCTCTGGCGACGCTGCTATTATCCTGTCTGGCAGCTTTTTACGTTTCCAGGCGCATCGTTGCACCATTAGGCACACTAGCTTCCGGCACTAAGGAAGTTGCGGCAGGTAATTATGATATGCAACTGCCAATACACAGCAACGATGAACTGGGCATATTAGTCGGTTCATTTAATGATATGACCCAGCAAATCAACTACGCTCAAGGTGTCGCCAGTCGCAGCCAAAAAGAAACGGAGGCTCAGCGTGAATACTTGCAGGCAGTGCTGTCCAATTTATCATCTGGCGTTATTTCTATCGATGATCAACAAACATTGGCAACTACAAACAGCACTGCTGAAAAAATTCTCAACTGTGTTTTATCAGAACACATTGGGGAAAACCTGTCCTCTTTAGCAGCAAAAAATGAAAATCTGGCACCCTTTTTTGAAGCCATTCAAATGGCCAGCAATAAAAACATGCAAAGCTGGCAGGATGAGCGCACCGTTCTAGGTTCAAAAGGCCGACAAATTCTGATTATCCGTGGCTCATCCCTGCCGCACCACGCCAATAGCAGCGTCATTGTTTTCGACGATGTCACCAATTTGATTCAAGCTCAAAAGGATGCTGCCTGGGGAGAAGTCGCCAGACGACTGGCACATGAAATTAAAAACCCATTAACGCCCATACGTTTATCTGCGGAGCGTATATTGCATAAGTTTGCCAGACAAGTCGAACCCGACACCCTGCCCATATTGGAAAAATCAACACGCACTATCGTGCAACAAGTTGATGCCATGAAAGAGATGGTTGATGCTTTTTCCAGCTATGCGCAATCAGTTCGTACAGAAAAAACCGAAGTCAATCTGAACCAGCTACTCAGCGATGTTCTTGAACTGCACCAACACAGTTCGCAAACCTGCAATTTCGAACTGCAACTCGATAACGATTTACCAATAATCAACAGTAACAGTAATGCCTTGCGCCAAGTGTTCGCCAACTTAGTGATCAATGCTTTACATGCAATGGAAACTGTTGAAAAGCCTCAACTACTTATCAGCACACAACTCACCAACAACCTGGCTGGCGAATATGTTGATATCGAAGTCACAGATAATGGCACTGGCATTCCCAAGGAATTACAGGACTCGCTGTTTGAACCCTATGTCAGCAGCAAAGCTAAAGGCTCAGGCCTTGGACTGGCAATCGTCAAACGCATTGTCGAAGAGCTAGGTGGTTCAGTCTGGGCAGAAAACATAGAACCGAAGGGGAGTAAATTGATTGTTCGCCTACCAGTGACACCAACCACAGAACAACTACATAAAAGCAATCCTGTGCTATAAAAGAGATTATGAGTCAGAAAATTCTAATTATCGATGACGAGCCGGATATTCGTACCATTGTCGAAGACATATTAAGTGACGAAGGTTTTGACGTGTTAACAGCCGGTGATGCCACCAGTGGTCATGAGGCTTTTTTGTCATTTGAGCCGGACTTAATCTTATTAGATATCTGGATGCCAGCAGACGACGGCTCTGCCAGCGAAGAAGGTTTGAAGCTACTTAAACACTGGACAGACGAGCATAACTTATCAAAGCCAGTCATCATGATTTCTGGTCACGGTAATGTTGAAACAGCGGTTGAAGCAGTGAAAATCGGTGCCTACGACTTTCTTGAAAAACCCTTATCCACCGCCAAATTATTGCTCACTGTCGAGCGTGCAGTCCAAACTAACGAACTACGCAAAGAAAATGAACGTCTGCGAGGCGTCTCTGGCGAACAAAAAGAACTGATTGGCGATAGCACTGAAACCATTGAACTAAAACGCCAGATAAAACTGCTTGGCCCCACCAACAGCTGGATTTTTCTGACCGGTGAGGTCGGCACTGGAAAACATGTTGTTGCACAAAGCGTCCATTACACCAGCCAACGCAATGGCGCTTTCGTGCTGTTAAATCTGGCAGCAACACCCCCTGAAAGTATCGCCACCCGTTTATTCGGGGTCGAAACGGACCAGAGCAGTCAAGCAGGTTGCTTTGAAGAAGCACATATGGGGACCTTGTTTATCAATGAAGTACTCGATCTTGATTTTGAAACCCAGGGAAAACTGTTAAGTGCCTTACAGGAAAGCAGGCTGCTACGGGTTGGTGGCAAACAATATATCGATTTTGACGTGCGTGTGATCACCGCGACCAGTGGTGATCCTGAAAAAGCAGTGCGTGAAGGACGCTTTCGCGAAGATTTATATTTTCGCCTTAATGTCATTCCAATCAAAGTACCTGCTCTGCGTAACCGGCGTCAGGATATTAAAGCGCTGGCTGAATTCCATTGCCAACGCCTGGCCACACTGAACAACATCAATAAACGCAATTTCCTGCCAGGTGCCGTGGACGCTATGATGAACTATTCCTGGCCCGGCAATATTCGGCAGATGATTAACGTGATCAATCGTTTATTATTACTCAACCCCTCGGATGAAATCAGTGAACAGGAATTTACGGAAGCCATCAGCAATGAAGCCGATATAAGTTCGAATGAACCGCTCACTTTTCCGAACTTTTTCGATTTGAATATGCGTGATGCAAAAGAAAACTTTGAAACAATGTACTTACAATTTCACTTGAATAAAGTCAGCGGAAACGTCAGTTTATTAGCCAAAAACATCGGTATGGAGAGAACTCACCTGTATCGAAAACTAAAAGCTCTGGGGATAGACCCCAAAAATCCAGGCCAGGGTTAATATTATGAAGATTATTATTCTGGGAGCCAGCCAGGTTGGCTGTTCAATGGCAGAGGTGCTGGTTGGTGAAGGCAATGATATTACTCTGGTTGATTTAAACGCGACCCTGTTAAAACAGATGCAACACCGACTGGATATGCGGACCGTAGTAGGCCATGCCGCCCACCCATCTGTTCTGGAAAACGCAGGAGCTGAAGATGCGGATTTACTGCTGGCAGTTACCGACAGTGATGAAATCAATATGGCGGCCTGCCAGATTGCTGATATCCAATTCAATACACCCACTAAAATCGCTCGCATCCGTTCACAGGATTATCTGGATAACCCATCATTATTTGACAAAAATGCTGGTATGAAAATCGATGTTGTGATCAGCCCTGAACAGATTCTGACCAATCATATTTCCAGACTGATCGAATATCCCGGCTCTCGCCAGGTACTGGACTTTGCTGATGGGCTGGTGCAACTGGTTGGCATGAAAGTCTTTGCTGACGGCCCAATGGTGGGGCAACGCATAGGCAACCTGGCTCAACTGATGGAAGCTGAAGCGCGTATCGCGGCCATTTATCGCGGTGCTGAGGTTATCACACCAAAATCGAGTACCGTCTTTCAGGCTGACGATGAAATATTCTTCGTCGCTGCCCGCAAAAACATTTTAAAAATCATGGGCATGATGCGTAATATGGACATCAAAGTCCGTCGAGTCATTTTGGCAGGCGGCGGCAATATCGGCCTGAACCTGGCCAAAAACCTTGAACGCAAGGGACTGAGTGTCAAAATTGTTGAAAAGGACCTGCAACGGGCACAAAAAATTTCCGACTCATTGCGCGACACTGTCGTGTTAAATGGTGATGCTTCTGATATCGAACTACTGCAACAGGAAAACATCAGTGGGACCGATGTTTTCTGCGCTATTACCCAAAGCGATGAGACTAATATTTTATCAGCCATGGTTGCCAAACAAATCGGTGCAAAACGCGTTATGGCTCTGGTGAACCGTGATGTCTATCTCGATAAACTCAAACACAAAGACGTCAATGTCGTCATCTCCCCCAAAGTTGCAACCACGGGCAGCATCCTGGCACATATCCGACGCGGTGACGTTGTCGCGGTTCATTCTCTGCGTCTTGGCCGCGCCGAAGCCATTGAGGCTATTGCACATGGCGACGCTGAATCGTCTAAGGTAGTTGGTGTTAATGTGCGTGACCTGCCCTTGCCTCCTGGTACAGGAATCGGCGCTATTGTTCGCGGTGAAGATGTCATAATGCCTAAAAAAGATGTCGTAATAGAACCCGAAGATCACGTTATTCTATTCATGGTGGATAAAAAGTATATTCACGATGTAGAACAATTGTTCCAAGTCGATGTGACATTCCTGTAGCGACTGCCTCCACCCTCAACAACCTTATCGAATATCATCGAACAGTATGGACTTTAAAACGATAACACGAATCCTCGGTGTGCTACTGGTGCTCTTTTCCGCCACCCATTTGCCTCCCGTGCTGGTATCGTGGATATATCAGGATGGCAATGCTTTTTCCTTTATCGCTATTTTCATAGGTACTTTACTGATGGGCTTGCTATTCTGGCTGCCCGGTAAAAGTCATCATCATGAACTTCGCTATCGTGATGGATTCGTAGTCGTTGTTTTATTCTGGACTGTTCTGGGACTATTCGGAGCATTTCCGTTCTATCTCAGTGCACAGGCCAGCTTATCAGTAACGGATGCTTTTTTTGAATCCATGTCGGGCCTGACCACAACTGGAGCCACTGTCATCCCCAACCTTGAGGAGATGCCTAAGTCCATTTTGTACTATCGACAGCAATTGCAATGGTTGGGCGGCATGGGAATTGTTGTTCTGGCAGTGGCTATCATGCCTATGCTGGGCGTAGGCGGCATGCAGCTCTACAGGGCTGAAACACCTGGCCCGATGAAAGATTCAAAACTGAAACCCCGGATCACCGAAACCGCCAAAGCCTTGTGGTATCTTTATTTCGGCCTTACCGTCATCTGCGCTATTGCATATTGGCTGGCTGGCATGGATGCGTTTGATGCTATTTGCCACAGCTTCTCAACCATCGCTATTGGTGGTTTTTCCACCCACGATCAAAGCATTGGATTCTTTAACAGTTCATTGATTGAAACTGTAGCAATTGTATTCATGCTACTGGCTTCGGCTAACTTCTCGCTGCACTTTCTGGCTTTCAAATCACGCTCATTGTTACGCTACATCCGTGACAGCGAATATATAGCGTTTCTGACTATACTGTTGATCAGCACCATAATCATCTGTTTACTTTTGATAACATCCAAGGTGTTTCCATCCGCCATTGAAGGGTTTCAACAAGGAATCTTTCATGTCGTTTCAGTGGCGACAACAACAGGCTTCACTTCCAGTGGTTTTGCCTGGTGGCCTGGTGTATTGCCTTTATTATTAATCGTCGGGAGTTTTGTTGGAGGCTGTGCTGGGTCAACAGCCGGAGGCATAAAAGTGATGCGCATCCAATTGCTCTACAAACAAGGTAAACGTGAAATTGTGCGTCTGGTGCATCCAAATGCCTTACTTTCAATCAAACTTGGCAACCATGTTATCAATGAAAATGTCATCAGCGGTGTCTGGGCATTTTTCTCTTTGTATATTTTGAGCTTTGTGATGATCAGCCTGGCATTATGCGCTGTTGGCACTGATTGGGTCACAGCCTTTTCAGCTGCTGCTGCCTGCCTCAACAATCTGGGTCCTGGCTTAGGGGAAGTAGCAGAAAACTATACCGCCTTATCCAATAGCGCAAAATGGATACTGACCTTTGCCATGTTATTAGGACGACTTGAACTGTTCACCTTATTAGTATTATTCACCACCACCTTCTGGAGAAACTAAACCATCTAGAGCCTGTAAGCCCTAGGGTCTGTTCACACTAAA
>JBOEHE010000005.1:0-183166 GCA_050633785.1 Arenicella sp. | reverse complement strand
CACAGATTGCTGAAGAGCGTGTCAATGATGTCAATGATTACCTGTCAGAAGGGCAGGAAGTCACGGTCAAGGTGTTGGAAGTTGATCGTCAAGGCAAAATTCGCTTAAGCATGAAAGAGGTTGAACAAGCGTCATAAATATTGTTTTTTATGTCGTGATAACGGTGGCTTAAAACCACTGTACATTATCAAAAAGCCTGTCCATTTTTTGGACAGGCTTTTTTTGTGGNNCGATCTTTATGGAATACAGTTAGCGTGAATATTGTTAGTGATAAGCACTGATTCAGTGCAAATATCACAGGATATTTTGATCTGAAAGAAGGAGTTTTCAGAAATGCAACATAAGAGGGCATTTGAATTTTTTACGCACCACAATGGAGCGTAAACTGATGAGTATAAATTTCAACTTTTGTCGAAGACTCTTAAGTATCTAATTTAAAAAGGAATTTACTTTTTCTGTCTAGTTGGCATGCATGTTGCATTAACAGGCCGTAATAAATTTATATTATTCACATTCAATACAAGGGCATTTGTTTATGAGCATTTTGACAGCTTTCGCTACATCAGAAACCTTATCGGTAACCCAAGTTGCTAATTGGGTTTCTGATGTGGAAATCGGTAGCTGTTCTGCTCTAAAGCTCTTTGTGACTCTTTTACCAGAGACACAGAAGCAACGATTTTCTGAAGGAGAATTATCATGAAATTAGTAACCGCAATTATCAAACCTTTCAAAATTGATGACGTCCGTGACGCTCTTGCTGGAATTGGTATTCAAGGCATGACCGTAACAGAAGTAAAAGGTTTTGGTCGGCAAAAAGGGCACACTGAATTGTATCGTGGCGNNCCGCCAGAAGGGCCATACCGAGCTCTACCGTGGCGCCGAATACGTTGTCGACTTTCTGCCGAAGGCGAAAATTGAACTCGCCGTAGCCGACGACATCGCTGAGCAGGTCGTCGAAGCCATCGCCGTCGCTGCACGGACCGGGAAAATCGGTGACGGAAAAATTTTCGTGTCTGCTCTCGAGCAAGTGGTTCGTATTCGAACAGGCGAGAAAGGCACAGAAGCCCTTTAATTTTTAATGATTCATTATTGATAGGTTAGCACGATGGAAAACAATATTTTTGAATTACAGTATGCGTTAGATACGTTTTATTTTTTAGTTTGTGGTGCATTGGTCATGTGGATGGCCGCTGGTTTTGCCATGTTGGAAGCGGGGCTGGTGAGGTCTAAAAACACCACCGAGATCTTGACGAAAAACGTCGCTTTATATGCCATAGCCTGCACCATGTATATGGTCTGTGGTTACTCGATTATGTACCCGGAATTGGGCAATGCCTTGTTGTCAGGAATTACTGGTGATGGTGTTGCGGGTGCTGCTGAAAAAGCAACCTATGCACCTTCAGCGGATTTCTTCTTTCAAGTCGTATTTGTTGCAACAGCGATGTCAATCGTGTCTGGTGCTGTAGCAGAACGCATGAAACTGTGGGCTTTCCTGGCTTTTGCAGTTGTTATGACTGGTTTTATATATCCAATGGAAGGCAATTGGACTTGGGGTGGAGAAGCCGTATTTGGCCTTTACACACTCGGTGATTTGGGCTTTTCTGATTTTGCCGGATCAGGCATTGTACACATGGCTGGTGCTGCTGCTGCGCTTGCTGGAGTTCTATTGTTGGGAGCGCGTAAAGGTAAGTATGGCAAAGACGGTAAACCTCGAGCTATTCCAGGGGCAAATCTGCCATTAGCGACTCTGGGTACTTTCATCCTCTGGATGGGATGGTTTGGTTTTAATGGTGGTTCTGTATTGGCCACGTCTTCTGTTGAAAATGCCAATAGTGTTGCGGTTGTTTTTATGAACACGAATGCCGCAGCTGCTGGTGGTTTAATTGCTGCGATGCTGGTAGCTCGAATTTTGTTCGGCAAGGCCGATCTGACCATGGCGCTTAACGGTGCATTAGCCGGTTTAGTAGCTATTACCGCTGAACCTTCCACCCCATCAGCCATAGAAGCAACTCTATTTGGTGGCCTTGGTGGTATTGTGGTTGTTTTCTCAATTCTTGGCCTCGATAAGCTTAAAATCGATGATCCCGTCGGTGCTATTTCGGTTCATGGTGTCGTTGGTTTATTAGGTTTGTTGTTGGTTCCTATTACTGGTGAAGCAACTTTTTCTGGTCAATTGATTGGCGCTGCGACCATTTTTGTCTGGGTCTTTGTCACTAGTCTGATTGTCTGGAGCATTATCAAAGTGCTTATTGGTTTGCGAGTCTCTGAAGAGGAAGAAGTCAATGGTGTTGATATTGCTGAATGTGGGATGGAAGCATACCCGGAATTCACCAACAACTGATCACAAACACTCACCATAGATCATTGAAGGCGGCTCATTGGGGCCGCCTTTTTTGTCGGTATTATTTGACTGTAAAAGAGACGGTCTGGCTTGAAATCGGTTCGCTGGTATCTGCAAGGTATATACGAGCCGACAATGTGTGCCTGCCCAAACTCAGTGGCCATAAATATTCAGACTTTTCGCTGGTAGCCACAAGAGTGTCATTTAATAACCATTCGACTCGTTCAATGTGCTTGGAATGATTGAGTTTGAATTTGATGGCTTCATCCTGGTCTGCAATGCGTGGATCAAGTGCCAGGAGCAATTGATCCGTAGGTTGGCTGATGGCATATTGGGTCTGCGTGGCTTTTTCAGGTGTCATCGCAGGAATATTATCTGGCAGAAACCATTCTTTATACGTAGCGCAATCACCATCGCTCAGCAGTCCGGTGCCAATGCAGACATCATGGGCAATCAAGGTGCGGCTGAAAAACAAGGGCTGGGTTTCCTCATTGCGATTCAACTCACTGAACATGGCTCGTAAGACCAGTGCCGGGCCGTTGGAGCCAGTGATATGGTCCATGGGTTTGTTATCCAGGTTTCCCATCCAGACAGCGACAACATATCGGTAGTTATAACCAAATACCCAGGCATCACGGTACTCAGTTGATGTTCCAGTTTTGACAGCGGTTTGTACGGGTAATGATAAAGGTCCATGAGTGCCAAACTCCAGACTTCTAGCCTCTTGGTCAGATAAAATGTGGCCGATTAAGGAACTGGTTTCACTCGACAAGGCTCTGATGCCAGCTGAGCTCTGGCTAACACCGTATTCTGAGTTACTCAGGGTCGTATTTGCTGGAAGGTAGATTCCAGAGCGAGCCAATGCTGCGTAGGCTTGTGCGAGTGATAAGAGGCTGACTTCACCATTGCCCAATGCTATCCCATTGCCATAGTCAACAGAACGCAGATTAAAGTCGTCGATGCCAACGTTGCGTAGTGTGGATAAAAGTGAGTCTAAACCCACGTATTGCGCTGTTTTTATCGCTGGAATATTCAGAGAATTCCCCAAGGCTTGACGAACAGAGACATTTCCATAGTAGGTGTTGCTGTAATTGCGATAGGTATGAACTCCTTGACCAACAGATTCTTCCAAAGGTTTGTCTTCAAGGATAGTTGCCGCCGTCCAATCTTTTTCCAAAGCAGCGGCGTATACAAATGGTTTCAGCGCAGAACCTGGTTGCCTTTTATTTAAAACAGCGTCATAAGAAGGTATTTCCTCTCCGTTTTTACCATTAACCCAGGCAAGTACTTCATTATTCTGGTGGTCAAGGACTAACAAGGCTGCATTATGTACTTGTTTGGATTTCAGTGCTGCCAGACGCTGGTCAAGCAGTGCTTGCCCGGTTCGTTGCAGGTTGCTGTCAATAGTGGTTATTATGGTGCTAGTGTCCGTCTGCGCCTGAGAGTAGATGTATCGTGCGAAATGTTGCACATCCAGTAGTGAGCCTGGTTTGCGTACCTTTAGTTGTTCAGAATCTATGGCTTGTTTTCCAGCCAGGTTTAGCAGTCCGCTTTTGACAGCACGGTCAAGTAAATGGTTTAAACGGTTTTCAATGTTATGCGTGCTTTTGTGCAAATCGAGGCGTGAAGGAGCGCGTACCAAAATGGCCAGAGCTAACATTTCTTTATCACTCAAAGTGCTTACATCACGGTCAAAGTAATAACGTGCTGCCTGGACAACCCCACGGCGTTGTGCGGCATAAGGGACTTGATTCAAATAAAATTCTAGAATCGTCGCTTTATCATATTTGTTTTCAAGTGCATATGACTCCCAACCCTCTAACCAACGAGACCATAGAGTACGCGGGCGAGGGTGCAGCATGCGAACTACCTGTTCTGAAATGGTGCTGGCACCACGTACAGAACGTAAGGCCAATACGTTTTGCCATAAGGCTTGAAGACGTGCTGACCAATCAACACCTTGATGCATATAAAAACGTTTATCTTCGGCCAGAATAAAGGCGTTTTGCAAAAACTCCGGAATAAGGTGCAGAGGCGCAACATCATGCGCATTCCAATGGTTTTGATAGGTGATTGTCAATACTTTGGAATGTCGATCTCTTAACTGCGGTTTTTTGGTTGTAGTTGTGAGTGTTGCCAGATTGTCAGGAAACTCAGTAAAACCGTGCAATGATTTTATAGTGGCTATTGCCAACAGCATCAGAGCCATTGCAGCAAAGCAAGAACTGGCCAGAAACCCTTTAAAAAGAACTGTTTTGAGTTGCTTATGCGAAATCATCGTACTGGTGGTTTCTTATTGCACTTGAACTGTTGATGTTTTCACCTCAAGTTCCGCTGGAAGTCCCAGACCATAAACATCAGGGTCGTACATTTCTTCCGCCTTGACGGGCATCACAGAGAATTGTCCGTCTGCTATGGCCTGAGCGGTATAGGTTAAATGGTAGTTTCCAATGGGTAGATAGTCTGCATAAAAGCGTGCCGAATCATGTCGCAGTTCTTTGTGATAGAAACTATAGCCATAGCGCCCGTAAGAAACCCAATCTTTCTGGCTATGCCACCATGATGCTTTGGGAACGGTGAAGTCCGTGTTGTCACTGTCCAGTGAAGAGGCGGTTGCCAGATCTCGGTTAACCGGTTCAAGCCCTCCTGGTACTGGATCATCTATCACAACGTAATGCCGTGCTGTTGGTACTGTCACAAAAATATCAATGCGAACCAATTCACCGCGTTTTAGTGTAAGAGGGTTGTCAATACTCCACCATTTTTCCAGGCGTTTGACAGAATACTCGCGGCGTATCTCAATACCAGCATTAATGCGTTTAGCATTATCAGCTTGGTTTGCGTATTGCATTCTCAAGCCATAATACAGTCGACCAGTTCCCATTTTGTCAATGTTAACATTACCTTGTAAGCCGGGAACTATGTTGATGTCTTCATTAGATAACGTCACCGGTTCATTGCGTAAATCATTAAATTTTGTAGTACCAATAACCGAATGCTTGATATCAGGCTGTTTGGATGATTCGGTTTGTGTTTTTGATGGCTTGAGGCTTGCTGTAATTTTCATATCAGGTTGGTCGCTTTCATAGAGTTGACTGAAATCGACCATGGCGTTCATACAAAAGATATTTTCCTGAGTGTTTTCCCAGTGATCACGATTGCCACGGGTTTGAGTAATTGCTCTGACCTGTTTGAAAGGCACGTCCCCGACCAGTGCCAGCCCTCCTACCGTTGTTTTAACCACTTTCAACAAACTACTTAAAATAGCACAGTTGCTGCGTAATGGTGTTCTCAACATTGCTTCATAGCCATTATCGATAATGTCATTGAATTGGAATTTGCCACCTGATTGCACACTGTAGGACAGGATGTTATTCGTCATATCAACAATATCGGTTTCAGCTGTTCCAAGTTCGGTAGCGGCTTGCAGATAGTGTGCTTTACCAAACAGGTCCATTTTGGCAAAGTGTGGGCGATAACGTTTAAGTTCCTGCTTATTAATGGTCTTATTGGCGGCTAGAGCGGCCAATGCAACGGCTCGAATTGAAGACCGTAAACCCTGGCTGTAATGTTGAGGAAAATGATCATGGCGCAACAGTTGTTGCAGATAAGCATGCAGTTTGGTTTCTACCAAGGTTGGCACAATATAGCCTTGATCTCGGAGCCAGTTAAAGCTTAAAGCTGTATAGGCACTCAAATAAGGGCTAACGTGAGCATCTTTGTTGACCCAATAGGTCATACCCCCATTGGGTGCTTGGAATGAATGAGCGTTGTCGAGGGTCTGTTGTGCAAGGTTTTCACTGTCTGGCCAGCTGAAATCATCTGGCAGATACGCTTTTAATTGCTGATGTTGTGCTGCAAAAACTCCTTTGGCTAAACGTTGTTCCCAACAGTAATAGGGATAATCTCGTGCGTAACGAAAAGCCCCCGTGATGTTGCCTAGAACGGATGGTGAAACAATAAGGCTTATGCCGCCAACATCGCTATATATATTGTCAGGAAATGCAATTTTTTCTGCAACGTTAGTCTGTGTTGTTGTGCCATAGGTAGCAGCAGTCACCAGTGATCGGCGCTTATTTACCGGAATATGATGTTCAAGTGCATCTGAGTCTTCACCACTGCTGGCACTTGCCAGAAAAGCCAACTCACCAGATTTTTTTGCAGTGATGGGAAGATATATCTTCTTACGCTCATAAGGTTTAACTTGTAATATGAATTCTTCATTCGAAGGTTCCTGCATGGCGTCACCAGCAGCTTGCAGATTCACGGTGATTGTTCTTGCCTTTGCAGTGCGGTTCATAACGCTGAAACCAGCTTGAAACTGATCACCTTCTGTCAATTGGTTGGGCATGACTGGGCGCAATTCTATAGGTTGATTGACTTTGAAACTGGTATCGCCCAGACCCATATGGTCATTTGGTGTCACCGCCATGACAAACACTCGCCAGCCAGTCAGGTTATCTGGTAGTTCAAATTCAAAGTTGGCTTGGCCTTTTGAGTCACTATCTATGGATGGATTCCAGTAGCTGACAAACTTCATCAGATTTCTCAAATGGTTGCTGCCTTCACCACCACCGCCACCAGGGTTAGCGCCTTTCTTTGGAAATGCTTGACGGCCAACCAGACGCATCAACAGGTTGTAATTGCTTACTCCCAAGTTGTCGAGTCGATTAAAACCTTTATAAGGGTCGTAATAACTGCGGCCGCTACGGTTCAAATCAAACACGGCTTCATCGAGCACAACCACTGCCAGTTCCATGGGGTCTTTATTGTTGGAACGCGTGTTGGCAGAGACCTTAACCTTGACAGTGTCTCTGGGCCTATACGTTTGTTTATCCGTGCTTACTGAGATATCTATTTCTTTTTGAATATCTCGCACGGGGACTTTGACATAACCCATTTTAAAAGAGGGTTTGCCCAGATCGACATTTCCATCACCCATAGGCTGTGCTACTCGTGGGGAAGCGACGACAACTGATAAATAAACGCCTGGATAATCATCGGCTTCGATAGGTAGTTCAATGATGGGCGTGCTTCCTTCAAGGGTCTGCTGCCAGTGCCTGAGTACACCATAACGCTCCACACTAATGATCGCTTGTGCACCCGGATAAGGATTTTTTACCAGAAATTTTGCTGTATCACCAATTTTATAGGACTCGCTGTCTGGTACGATCTGCAGGCGATTATTATTAGCCTGGTTCCACATTACAGAGCCCTCACCAATGACCCAGGTGTGCAATTGATTCTGGCTTTGTCGGCCCTGGCTGTCTTTGATCGTCGCAGTGAGTCGATAACTGCCAGGTTTTGTTGGCGTGTAATCGCAGGTGGTCACTTTTTTCGCTGATGTTTTCTGGCAACTTGTACTGTGTTCCCACTCAGTAGTGTATTGCGTTAAAAAAGCATTACCAGCACCTTTTGTTCGAGCGGCTTTGGTGACTTGATGTTCAACCACAACGGTGATATTGACGCCGCTTTCTGGTTGACCTTTTTCATTGACGACTAATAAATCGATGCTGGCCGGTTGTCCAGCTTCGTGAACCCACTGTTCATCACGCAGGCCAATAAAACGGTCTCGACCAATGTAGTCGGCGGACGTACTGCCAGCAACAAATTTACCTCGATCATCGCGTACTGCGCTTTCGATGGTCAGACGACCGAAGTGATAACCATAATCATCCAGAGTTATGCTGGTTGTCAGCTCGCCTTGTTTGTCAACTGTAGCAGAGCTTTGGTGAGCATTAAGCGAGTTGTGCGATAAAGATTGTTCAAAATAAAACCCTTTTGCCTGTGGATGTTTGGAACGAAATCGTCTGGGGCTGAGTGTGGCGCTCACTCGTGTCTGGGCATCTGCGTAGGGGCCGCCAGCATGCATTTTGGCCAACGAAGTGACAGTTATAATATCACCCGGCTGAAACTGGTCTCCATTAAGGTCAGTTGTGACCCGAAATGGCGCTGGTGTAAAATCACTGACCAGAACTTTCATTGGACTTAAGCTAATGTCTCTTGCTCCTTTATCGCGTGTTCCCTGATCTGAATTTTTGGCGGTTAGTTCAAAGCGATACCAGCCGACAGCGGCAGTTTGCGGAACTTTGAATTCCCCAGAATAAGCACCAAATTTGGATAAGCTTGCCGATGGAATATCTTCAACAGTTTGTCCTTTGGGGTCGATAATTTTCAGAGCATAATTGCTCAGTTCCGGTAGCACCCAGTGTTTGTTGTTCTGATTGCGCACATATAGTTTATATTGAATGGTGTCGCCGACTTTATATACACCTTGAGCTGTCATTCCCCAGGCATGCATATGATGGTTTTTGGCGCGTAAATTGGGCCAGATATTGGTGTCACTCTGGTAATAATAATCCAGTGGCAGAAGGGCCATGTCCTTGCCTTTATCTATACGCAGGAAAAAACGTTTTTCTTCGTAACGATATTGCTGAACAAAGTTCAAGGTAGGATCTATATCGACAATACCGGGTAATAGCGCTACGCCGTCTTTGTCTGTTGTGGCGATGCTGGGTGAATCTGCTTTATCGGAAAGGCTGGGGTAGTCATCAAGGTATAATTGAACTTTGGCATCAGCGACAACCTGGCCTGTTGCCATGTCAGTGACCCAGGCAAAAGAATTAAAGTGTCCCAGCTTGAAGTGCACCTGATAGGGTGTGACCTGAGCCATGAAACGATAGTATTTTTGTGAATAATTATAGGTTGTGGGAATACTGTCTACATAGCCGACAACAACGCCAGGTTGATCCTTCAACATCTTGCGTACTCCCAGGCGTACAGGGTAGGAGACATCTTCAACGTTGGCCAAAGGTGAGGTATGTTGTTGTTTTTCCTTCAATCCCTCGGGGCTGAGTTGGTAATAATCAGGGACTGTGATTTTATCAAGATTGGTCACGACGATGGGCACATCGGTATCAACGTTTTTTTCCAGTACCGCATGTCGGTGATCCAGTACCAGACGTTTGTCCCTGTGGGCGGTCAGAAATGACATGTCGATTGGGGTTGTCAGGCTGCGACCAAACTCATCTTTCAGTTCGGCAGAGTTACTAAGATCATAACGTTCAAACGCTTTCAGATATTCTGGCAAGCGAATGGAATAAGGGCCATTTTCCTGATCTGCGTATTGCCGCTGCAAAAAATAACTGCGCCAATATTGATCATGGCTGTTACCCCAGGGGTCATAATCAATACGGTCACCTGCCAGGTCTGGATTCAGTGTCAGGTGCTGCTTGATTTCATTGACGCTGACCGGAGATGAAAATCGTAATGAAATCCTGGCTAAGGGATTACATTGTTTGATGATATCTTGAGTTTGAATTTTTTTCGATGCTTGCTGTTGCTGGTCGAATGTTTCCCTGAGAGGATCCTGACTGGAGTATCTGGGCTGGATGATGACTTCAATATGAGATTCCGGAGAATAGCAGGACACTCCAAGAAAGCTGAATTCCGGCAAAGTCTTAAATTGGTGTAGTTCTGATTCTGGCAAGCCCGGTTCGGGGCCGAATGCTGATCTAAGTCCTCCTTTAAGACTAAGTGTCACGTTGGAGTTGGTAGGTAAACCCTGTTTGGGAGAAATAATCCAGATAGTTCTGGCCTCTGCTGCCCATTTTTCACGCAGTGCTTTTTTCTGCAGTGTAGTTTGCAACGCTACTCTTTTTTCATCGGAAAGATTGTATATCGGAGTTGATGGTACGAATGTGAATTCTTTGTCTGATGGTTTTAGAAAATAATGTTCGTCGGTCAGAGGATTCCAGTCGCGTTCGATATTAACGGGTGTTATTTTATTGCTTGCAACTTTAAATTGAACAGTTTCAAGGACGGACTTTCTGGTAACAGCCTGATTGAATCTCAAGGTAATCAACGGTTTCTCGAGCGAACTCCATTCGTGCAAATAACTGCGTACGAAGGCAGGGCGTTGGGTGGTAAAGCGGTGGGTATGATCTTTTTTCATGCTGGCACCGTTTGTACTGACAATGCCTGGTTTAATGCTAATCGTATACTCAGTAGACATATTAAGACTGTTTTTTTCATCTAATTGACAGGATAAGGAACTGGTGTCCAACCAGAGCCATTGACAATTAACTATAGGCTTAATAGTGATAGGAATTTCAGAGCCTGTTCTTTGCATATCTCCTATCGGGACGACAGGCTGATTGAACTTAAAGACGATTTGTCGATTGCTGGCAGGAACATCTATGCCATTTGGAATAATACGTGTGATTTCAAGGTCAGGACTGTCAACGGCATTGAAGCTGGCAGAGTCATAAAGGCTATTAACTTGCTTCGTCTGAGCGGATTCAGGACTGAATTTGCCTTGTGCAAACAGAATAGCCAGTGTCGAAATTGATAATAAGCAGGCTGACAATAGAAAGGTTTTTTTCATTATCTAACTCGTATAGATTGGTATGAAGATCAGAGTGTTGCCTCATTATGCCAATATAGCTGAGTAATAAAGTGTGGATTACGTGTTATTTATGTGGTTAATCCTGACTTTATAGTGGTTCTGTCAGATAAGCAGGGAGCAAGAAAAAGCATCAGTACAGGTTCAGTCAAAGCAACGTTAATAGCCGATAATGAATTATTTGAACGTTTCCATATGTCTTATATGTCTGGACTGTTCATCGTTTTTTCATCATTGAAATATGTGAGCGGCCTGTTCGATAACGATCGCGTGCCTGCGGGCCAATGCCTTTTCATCTTTGTCATAGCCACCACCGATGACCGTGGCAATTGGAATCCCTGTTTTTCTGGCGGTTGTTAAGACTATGCGTTCACGTTCTACAATGCCAGAGTGCGAAATAGTCAAATGGCCTAAGCCATCTGCGGCATAGACATCGACTCCAGCATCATACAGAATCAAATCGGGTTGGCAGCTCTCGATGGCTTTTCTAAGTGTTGTTTCGACGACGAATAAATAGTCTGTGTCTGTCATGCCTAGAGGCAGTGCTACATCCAGGTCACTGATAGCTTTGCGGGCAGGAAAATTTTTCTCGCAGTGGATTGAGCAGGTGAATATTGTTTTGTCACCACTTAATATGGAAGCTGTACCATCACCTTGATGAACATCACAGTCAAAAATTAACACGCTTTTGGCCTTATTGCTGTTGATAATACTCTTAGCTGCGATGGCAAGGTCATTCAAAATGCAATAACCCGAAGCAAAGTCATAATGAGCATGATGTGTGCCACCGGCCAAATGGCAGGCGATACCCTGGTTTAGAGCAATTCCTGCAGTCAATAAAGTACCATTTGGCGAAATCAAGCTGCGTCTGACTAAGGCTTCACTCCACGGTAAACCCATGCGACGCACTTCTTTGTCATTTTGTTGGTTGTTGATAAATCTGTGCAGATACTCAGGGCAGTGAGCCAGTTCTAAACTCGTCGTGTTTATTTTTCCAGGCCTGAAGACATTATGCCGCTGAGCGATACCAGACTCTTGCAGATATTTGTAAAGCAGGGCAAATTTCCCCATGGGAAAGCGATGATTGCTTGGGAATGGATAGGAATAATACGGATTATAAACCAATGGAATGGGCATCAGCAGAGCATACTGATTTGTTGTTTGGGGGTAAAGGTGGTTTACCATCTTTGATTAAATGCCTGAACTTAAGCATTGCAGTCGCTTAATAATCTTGTCTGCTAAAGCTGATTTGACTATCATGCGCGAATGGATAATCCAAAAGTAATAGTTGATCAGTTATTTGAGTCAATCAAAACCGCTTTGCCAAGTTCATTGGCAGATGATGCTAAAGACAACCTGAAAGCCGTTCTGTCGAGTGCTTTGAAGGACTTGGATCTGGTGACGCGTGAAGAGTTGGAAGTACAAAATAATGTGCTGGCACAAACTCGTTTGCAGTTAAAAGAACTGGAAAGAATGGTGGCTGATTTGGAGTTGCACTTAAAGTCTTGATTGAAAAGCCCTGACTGGGAAGTTTTTCTGAAACGATTTTAAAATAGTTTTGAAGGCACTAAAAGCAAAAGTACAATAAGTTGACAGCAACATCCTTGTCACCATCAATTATTATTCTAGAGGATTGTTTACCCTTCTTTATCCAGAGCTTCCATTCCCTCATGCTGGGTTTCGTAGTCTAAAAGCTCTTCCAAAATCTCTTTCGGAGATGGTTTGTATTTATCAACAGGCTTGATCTGGCGCTTCAATATTGTACTCCATTGTTGCTTGCTGACACCGCGGCTCATATATTTCTCTGATTTAACGCCCGCAGCCAGAGTATTCGGACTGAGTGTGTTTTTCTTCACAGCTTTCGCCAGCACTTTGTCAGTCGATGGACCGGTGATCGCTATCATATGACGAATCCCTTTTGTCTCAGAGTCAATGCCTTTATCACCAAAGATAACGTTGCCAGATTGGATAGCCAATGTTGCTTTTAAAGGCACATCCAGTAAGTCACCAGCCTGTAATTTGGTATTAGGACGAAGTTGTTTCCAACTTCTTGAACCGAAAGGAAGGATGCGTACAAACCTTGTTTGTTTGACAATCGCTCCTTCAGCCCAGATTGACATCACTCCTGAAGCGCTGGCATCGGCGGGTTTGTTGCCACAGCAATTATCACCGTCAGTGCAACGTGGGTTGCAGGTCGCCAGCAGGCGGTTACAACTGCCAGCTTTGGGCGTGTTAACCAGACATTGCTGAAGATTGCTGCGTGGAGTAAAACCACACAGACCATCCAGACACAAGGAGGTCAGCCGTTGTCTGACTCGGTCAATGCCTTTTTGTTTGATGTGCTTGCCACTGGTGATATCAAGTACCTTCAAACCTTCGATGATATTCAAATTTGTTTCGGCTTGAGCAAGAGTTGGTCTACGTTCTGTGATCAAGACATCACTTATCCTACTGGTTTCAAGAGTGGTTGCTGGTGTGCGTATTACTGCAGTATCTCTATTTAATACAATAGGGGCTGTAGTGGTTGCCGTAGTTGTCGCCGTTCCTGCCACGGTTGCCGCGCCAGTTGTTCGGTTGAGCAAGCCGGAGTTGATGGAGGCTCTGGGTGCTGTATTCGTGTTGATTGAATCACGGTCCAGCATCAAAATGGAATCTTTCAACACCGGTGGTCTGGGTTCAAATTGTTTCTTTGTCGCTTTGATGTTTTTCAGTTTGAAAATGTGGTCTTTTGACAGGGTTAAGCCTGTGCTTAGTACGCCTTCAAAAAAGTACAGAACTCCAGGCCTTATAGTGTGATCTTCACAAATGGTCTGATGCCCCATTTTTCTTAAAACAGAACCCCATTTGCTGCAAGACTTAGCATAACCACAGGACTCACCTGGAAGGCAGACATTCAGTTCAGGTGAATCAGGTATCTGATTGTCTGAATAACCTCGTAATGAAATATTGGGCATAAAGAAACCGGGGCTTTTAATGATCGTATTACAGGCTTGACGTAACTTCAGTTTCAGCTGATTGATTGTAAGGCTGGCTGTGGAGCTGTTAATCGTCAGACTGTTGTCCACATCAACTCGAAAGAAATCAACCACGGCCTGCTGCTCTGTCTTCGCACCCGGAATATTTTTCAAACCGGAAGGCAGAGTGGTTTCTATTGTGGTGTCCTGGATCAGGCGGTCTTTGACAATAGACCATGCTGAGCCCAGAGTGATTGGCGCATGAGGATTAGCATTATTGTGGCTGGTGATTGCTGTTGTCAGTAGATCAATCCAGTCGTCATCATTTTCCGTTCGCCCTTCTTTTTCACAGGTACCACCGCTGCCTATTCTGGATTCAAGTGCTAATAGCGACTGGAAATTAACGCCCTTGAAGCCGGATAAAGTAGGGGAGAGAAATTGTCCCAATTCCAGATTCAATGGGTAAGGATAGTCAATAACATTGAGATCATTTTGATTGCCGGGGTTTGTGTCTGTAATGTCCGGTCGGAAACGTTGTGGTTCTTTCCAGCCCAGTGAACTGGCGATGTTGCGTAAGACGGTATTAACCCGGTAGGTTTTGACCAATTCACCCTGACCATTATGTTTTTCATGGGCTTTGGGGTTGTTGACCACGGTTGGGTCAGCAACGATCCATGGATCTAAAACGGGCGGTAGCTCATAGGCCGTGCCTTCCTGACTTAAATTAGGCGCGCGGCGTCCATACCAGTTTGACGTCATAATTTTGCTCAAGACTGACTTCAGTGACCAATCGTGTTTGACAAACACAGACTCCGTCAGGTTCCAAAGCATATGCATTTGATCTTTGTTGCGTGGAAAGCCATGGTCGATGGTCAGGGGGGAACCCATAACTGATTCCCAGATGCCGTCCACCAGATTCGAAGCTGTCAGAAAGGCAAAGGCTTCATCAGCATCAACCAGAGGAAGTTCGCTGGGAGAACAAATGGAGGTGTCACCTGGATTGGGTGCGCCGTCGGCGATCCAGGTTTGGATGCGGGTTTTTTCTGTCGCTGTCAGTTGAGGTTGACTGGCTGGCGGCATGCCGCCACCGTCAACTCGGTTCCAGAGAGTTGAAGCAGCGAGATTGCTGGGAGTTACCAGATTGGCATCAAAGATCTCTTGAGCCGGGTCGGTGCCTCCCATATCCGGAGATTGCCCTCCTGATTGATGGCAGTGATCGCATTTGTCCTGAACGGTTTTGACAAAATTACAGTATTTCTCTTCATCGGAACCAGCAGGGTGATTAGCCGTTGTGGCAGGATAGCGTTCATAGCCATCCTGCAGACTGATAACCCCGTCATGCAGAGCTTGTTCCAGCTCCCAGACTGATAGCTTGCCATTGGTGCTGCCATCCAGACTGCCAAACTTAGCAGTGCTGTAGTTTGTGGCACCAGCAGGAATCAGTTGAAAGCCTTCTGCAGTAACATCACCCGCGTTTTGCGGTGACGTATCATTACTGTCGGTGGCACAGCTTTGTGTGATTCCCCAGGGGCGAATGCCAAAGCCCGGACCCTCAGGTCGTCGTACATCACTGCGCATAATGCGTGATAAATTGTCAAAAACGTTGCCGCCGCTGTTTGCATAACCACCAAACAAGGCTTGTTCAGCATGTCCGGGAATGCTCCAAAGGCGACGCCAGACAATATTGCCTGAACCGTCGGTTTTATTGGAGGTGGATTGTTCTGCATTATGACAGCCCAGACAGTCTGTGTTGCGATTCAAATAGACCTGCATCAAATATTGAGCCTGTTCTTTGTTGCGGCCACCACTGCCTCCCCGTCGAATAGAGGTCGTTAACAAGTTGGCTCTATACAAAGGCGATAAGTCATCAATTGCGATAGCTGAGCGCAACAGGTCGGTCATATTCCAGGCGGGAGTGGGTGCTCCGGCATCGCGCGGACCATGGTCGCGCACCCATTCGGCGATAGCCGGATCTGGGTTTGCTCTGGTTGGTTCTCCCCAGCAGGTTTTGTCTTGAGAGGCGAGCAGCCCCCCTTGTCTGAAACGCTGAACTTGCAGTATGTCGATAAGAGCATCAGCCCAGTGGTCAACAAATGCTGTATCCTTCATCAACATATTAACAGCGACATCGCGTCCCAGCAGTTCTGCAATATCAGCAACTGACTCCACTTCGTCGACGCCATAGGGGCGCCGACCTAATAAGACTGGAATAGCCTCACGGGCGAAAGTTGCGTGACTTTCATCGTCTGGGTCAGGGTTAGGGAAACAGGCACTTAACAACAGAGTGAATAACACTACTGTGAGTGCTTGTAGGTGACGAGACATGGGTGACATAAGTGTGATTGTATTGTTCCGTTTCATAAGCCAAGAATCCTGCTTTTCAAGCGTTCTCTAATTTCTTCTTCACTGCCGGCAGCCGGGTTTGATTTGATCGCATCACTGAAAGATGCAACGTTGAAGTTGCCGTCATCAAATGGGTCGATACCTGCAGCCAGCAACATGGCTCCGCGGATATCGGTGGGGGTGTACTGATGGTCTGGGTCAGTGAAACCATCGGTACTATCAATTTTGCCCCGAATACTGGGGCCTCCTGAGATAGGCCCGCCTATCATTATTGCGCTATAACCAAAGGGCCAATGGTCACGCCCCATGGGAACAGTGAAGTCAGTTGCTGCGTCATTGACCTTATCAAAGCGTCGCCAAGGCGTTCGACCAAATTCGCTGTTGATAACAATCATGGTGTCATCCAGATTGATTTTCCCAGTTGGGTTGTTGGTTGGGTGATGTATTACTGATGCCAGATGGGTCATGAAGTTATACATATTGGCGTTGACGCTTTCCTGATGGCTGGAGCCATGTGTGTCGTAACTGCCAGTGATGCCATTGTCCATGGTGAAGACATATTTAGCCGGTCCATTGCTCAAAAGCTCTGCCGCAGCCTCAAGCTGTGTCTTGATGCCATGTTGGGTGCCTGTATTAATACTGGCAACGTCAGCACACTTGGCGGGTGTGGAATCAACAACTAATAGCTCGTTTTCGAATAAACTTTGCAAATTCGGGGCAGTCTCCAGCAACTCGGCGGCGGTCCAATAACCATCGAAGCCACCTGACCGTACAGTGTTGCCAGAACCTCGAAAGCGCAGTCGGTCGCGATATTCATGGCGTAATGCTTTTAATACATCATCTGACTGACTTGTGATGTCGGTTCTGGCGAGGTTTTGATAAAACGCATTGCTGCCACTGACCTGAATGACCAGAGGGCGCGACGAGCCTGGATGCGTTCCGGTTGTTGCCGCATAGTTTTGTGGACTGATGTTGTGGTCGCCATTATATAAAACGTACGACACGGGCAACAGTTGATTAGGGTCCAATACTCTGGACCGGCGTTGAATTGCCGCACCAGTGCCTGCCATCCGTGGGTTTCCTAATGTTGAACCTGTCAGGGCATAAGGAATGGCCGCTTCATGAGGTGTCAGTCGATGATATTGTGTCACCATTCTGCAGCGCTCAAAAATATCATCATTGCTATTATGACTGCGTCGATATAGTGGTTTTGCTGCTGCACCCCAATGGATGTAGCCGCCACTGGTCTGGTTGGCAAATCGTTTGGAATTGGTTGATGCTGTCGGCAGGTCTGGTGCCTGACAAGGTGCACCTCCGCCAGTCCAGGCTAGGTCTGACAAATCAAAGGCCCCTGTAGAACGTGCTACATCATCGCCAGGGTGGGGAGCTGTGTTTGGCAGGCCCATATCAAAGTCACTGAAATTAGGAGCTGCTGCGCTGCCTGGCAACCAGAAGGTTTCCCATTGCGAAGCACCAAAACGCAGATAAATTTCAAGAATTTTAAAGCCGCCGTGATTACCACAGTCCCAGCCATCTACATTGCCAACCAGGTCACCCCATAAACCGCAACTTGCTGCAGTGTGGCTACCTTCATGGGCCGCATTGGCATCTTTAAGCCAATTGCTTAAGCCTAAAGTGTTCAGGGCGGCGGTAGAACTGCCTATTCCAAGTGATGCCAGTCCCATCGATTTTAGAAAATTACGTCGATCTGTCATAGTGTCTTGCTCCGTGTGTCGGTTGCTGACAGAGCTTTGTGTCGAATTTGTCACAGAGCCTGTTTAAGTCCGTTTGTGAGTTGTTTCTTCTAAGTTTTTAACCTTGTTATGGCTAATGATCTGTTGGATGTTTTTGGTCACAAACGTTAATAATCCGTAACTAGCTTCCGCCTCGAACTGATATTTTTCAAGCAATATAAACTTGAAAAATCAATTGAAAATGCAAGTTTTTTATTATTGACTCTCTAATTTCAGCAAACAAAAATGAGTGTTTATAAAGGCTCAAGTCTGATTTTAACTTGCTATATAGCAGCTGTTTTAGTACTGTAAAGCGGCTTTTTTACGTCAGGAAAAATGATTTTTCCTGCTTCATTTCAGATATTTTTACAAGGAAAGTTCTATGTCATTAGCAATTGTTCGCTCACGAACTCAAGTGGGTATGTCAGCGATTTCAGTCGATGTCGAAGTGCACCTGGCCAATGGTTTACCCAGTTTTAATGTGGTTGGAATGCCGGAAACGGCGGTTAAGGAAAGCAAAGATCGGGTGCGCGGTGCATTGATCAATTCAAAGTTTGAGTTTCCTGCGAAACGTATCATCGTCAATCTGGCACCTGCTGATGTGCCCAAAGGAGGAGGTCGCTTTGATTTGCCTATTGCATTGGGCATTTTAATCGCTTCCGGACAGTTGCAGGGAGTGACATTGGATGACTACGAAGTAATCGGTGAAATGGCATTGAGTGGCGAGCTAAAGCCGGTACTGGGTTGCCTGCCGACAGCGATGTCTTGCCATGCTGCTGGTCGAACCTTAATAACATCCATGCAGTCTGCTCAGGAAGCGACTCTTATTCATGGTTTGGACATTATAGCCGGAAATTGCCTGTTGGATATTGCAGCGCATTTAGCCGGAGATAAAATTCTTGAGAGTCCATCGAGTCTACAGGAGAATGTTGAACCACAAACAACTGCAGATCTATCCGATGTCAAAGGACAGTACCACGCCAAGCGGGCACTGGAGATAGCGGCGGCAGGAGGACATCATTTACTATTTTATGGACCTCCCGGATCAGGGAAAACCATGTTGGCATCGCGTTTGCCGGGAATTTTGCCCGATATGTCGACTAAACAGGCCCTGGAAGTCGCTGCTGTGTTGTCCGTTTCCAGCCAGGGATTTAACCTGCAACATTGGCGTAAACGGCCCTATAGAGCACCTCATCACAGCGCCTCCGCAGCAGCTTTGATTGGTGGTGGCTCGCATCCCAAACCGGGAGAAATATCCATGGCTCACAACGGTGTTTTGTTTCTGGATGAACTGCCAGAGTTTTCGCGCCATGCACTGGAGCAACTCAGGGAACCTTTAGAAACTGGCTATGTCAACATCGTTCGAGCCAATCAGAGCGTTCGCTATCTATGCCAATTACAACTGATCGCCAGTATGAATGTCTGCAAGTGCGGCTGGTTTGGAGATCCATCAGACAAATGTCGTTGCTCTCAGACTCAAGTCGAAGCCTATCGAAATAGAATTTCAGGGCCTTTGCTGGACAGAATAGACATGCACGTGCACCTGCCAAGGCTGGATGTGAGAGAGTTGCAAAGTGATGAACAGGGAGAGTCTTCTGAAGCGGTGAAAAAAAGAGTTGCTCACGCGCGTGAGCTGCAAACCAGAAGACAAAGCTGCACTAATGCAGAACTGACAACTCAACAAATAGAACAGTATTGTGAGTTGAATCAACAATGCCTGAAAATGCTTGTACAAGCCAGTGAAAAGTTGAATTTATCCGCCAGGGTTTATCATCGAATTGTTAAATTAGCGCGGACGATTGCGGATTTAGAGAGTGAGGAGGAGATTGAAAAGCATCACATTTCTGAGGCTATTAGTTTTCGGGAGGTTTAGTACTCAATCTGTTTGGATGCATAATGCTGTCAATAACATTGTTTCTTATTATGAGTATAGGCTCCCAGGTGATAGATATAAGGAGTCTTGAAGGTGGTGCTATACTATACTCTAGGTAACCTTTCCCACATTACATGATTATGATGTCTTTTGTGACATTAGTCGTTGTGATTTCATTGTTGAACTTTTGGACAAAAAAATGAAAAAACAGATAAGTTTGAACTTGTAAACAACGCTGAATTTTGAGAAGTTGGATGTTTAATATGAGTATCGAAAAGATAAACTGGAACTATATTTCTGACCCTGAATGTGAAAATGGCGACGTTGTTGTTTTGGTGCAGTATGACGCTGCAGAAATTGCAAAATATGTCAGTCCTAAACCCCCCAATGCACCAAACGAAGGGGGTAATTTCATATTGGAAATGTGTGACAATGAGGATGGTTTGGAAGAAGAAGTATTTAATGTTATTTCAAGGCAATACCCAGAGATTGAGGAAGAAACTGAAAATCCCTTATTGTTTTTCTGTCCTGCTGAGTTTGCTCAAAAAGCTATTTGGAGTTAATGAGAGCAATAGTTCTGAGAAAAACAAACCGATGAGGCAAGGTGAATAAGGCTTCGCTAAATAATATGAATCAAAATATGAATGAAACGGGTAAAAATACTATAGTCCGAATTCTCGGATTTGGCATGATTGGAATAGGACTGTTTATTTGTTTCTATCTAGCGAGAGAACTTCTAAGTACCTACAATGATTTTGGTTCAAGCAGATTTGTTATGGATGTCACTGAATGGTTAAATGGACAGACATTTCTGGTTGTTGATGAATTGCATTCAGTTTCAATAGGAGAGGGAGGGGCAGGAGTTTTCGCAATATTGTGTCTTTTCCTGCTTGCCTGGACTGGTGCCAGTGTCGCTTATGCGCTTATCAAGAATGGTGCGCAGTTATTATCTCCTGCATTCAAAAGTGATGTAGAGTCAATAAAGACAAGGTTGAACAAAATTATATTGAGTATGAAAGGCCAATAACGCATAAAAAACTAATCAATAGTGTCCTTTATGCTGAATAGCGAAAAAACAACTGGTTATTGGAACTTAATTACAAATCATGACGACAGAACTTGAAATAGCACAGCTGCTGGCAATAGAGGCTCATGAAGGTCAGTTTAGGAAAGATGGCAGCCCTTATACGTGCCACCTGGAACTGGTGGCATCTAAAGTAACTGGTGAAGATGCAAAGGTGGTTGCCTGGTTGCACGATGTATTAGAAGATACTGACATCCAAATTAATGATTTGAAAAGCAGGGGAATATCTCAAAGAAATATCGAAATAATCAAGGTGCTAACGAAAAAACGAGAACAACGCTTCGAGGATTATATTGATTTAATTATGCGCAATGAGCTAGCTCGTACTGTAAAAGTCGCTGACTTAATCGCTAATTTATCAGATAACCCAAGCAACAAACAGATCATAAAGTTTTCTAAAGCTTTAATCCGTCTGTGTGGTAAAGGCAGTTAACTCGTATAGCTTATGCAACTATAGTTAGTAAACAATTTGAAGAGTAGAGAGGGGATGTACAAAATTAATAAAGGCCGAAGACAAACATTCGCTATGCTTGGTATTGATCTGTTTGTAAACTCACTACTGGGCCTGAGGAATACAGGAGAAACGATGGATGGAACTTGTGGTTGATCATGTAAAGTTTTCGCTTTATTTAATAATCAGCTTCTAGATGTGGCTGAGAAAACCTTGAAGGAACTTAATGTCGGTAAGGTAACTGTAGGAGAACGAAACCCCTTCTATAAAGGTGTCTATTTACACAGCAAAAGCTTTTATGTTGAGCACTTTTCTAATGTAAAGCAGCAACCCTATTCGAGTGCATAAAGGTTTAAAGTATGTCCATGATATTGTAGTAATCAATGAAAAAACAAAAAAATTGCACCTTTTTTGCAACCAAATCCAATACTTAGAGAGTATCTATAAATATGTATGAAAAACTACTGAAATATGGGCAGCGCAATCCCAGTTCGTTTATCGAGTATGATGTCTTAGTACAAAGATGGAATATTGGGATATTTATATTATAAAACTCGATAGAAACCCGAATAAACTTCTGGATTATGCGAGTCAGTTAATTCCATCATTAAACCTAGATGGAGATAGCGGAGAGTATTCACTTGATATAGGAACGGAACAACTGTCTATTATTAATGCGAAAGAGTTTATTTATAGCGGTTGTTTTCATAAAAAATCAGAAGGCAGTATTCGCTTGAAAGGAAACTTGCGAGACAATCCCAATGGTGGTTGGGTGTATTTTAACTCAGACGGTACTGTTGTTTTTGGATTAACTGTTAAGGAGAATATCAGTACCAGCTGTTTGCTGAAATTAAAAGAGTTTACCCGTTCAAAGTATGGGTACATTGCCGGTGATGGCCCACCAGCAGAATCCATGGAGGAGTTCATAAAACTATGTAACAAGTAGAACGAGGCAAATCAAATAAAGTAGGGGCAACGTGGTGTTAAGCGTTGCCCTTATGCTTTATAGAATGCTGGGGATAAAGTTACATTGGATAAAAGCAACTTAATCCGAACAAGTCATGGCAAAATATTTGTTATACATCATTGTCCCATTCTCAATGTAGGATCACCCAACAAGGCCCAATTGTTCACCATTTGATTCCATGGGGACAAGGAACGTTTGACCGCTAAAATGCCTTCTCCCAGAGTTTTGCCTTGTTTTAATTGTCGTTTCAGTAACGAATCCGCGAACTTGGCATTTTCTCGATACTCTCCAAGTACCATGGCGCCATGAATGGCAACAGCACCTTGCGACTCTGTGGAGTTAGAGTAGAACAGCCACTGATGTGCCAGTGAGTTGACGCTGGGAGTTTCGTAATAGGTGGTATAACATGCCAGAGGCATTATCATTGTCGGTTTGCCGTGGTTTTCCATAGTTTGCAAATGCTGCCAGTTCATCAAACTTTGAAACGTCCAGGAGGAGGGACTGCCATGTCCATTAAACACAGTTAAACCGACTCCTTGGTTAATTCGATCAATAATGCTTTGGCGTGCATCTGCAATGGTTCCCGCTGGTTGTTGGGCAAATACATCATCTAAATAGATCTGTGTCACATCGTTCCATTTGTTCACCGTTGCTTGCATTGCTGCATCCAATTGCAATGCAAAGTTCATATTGCCTTCCTTTTGTTCTGCAATTAATAAGGCACTTTGTTCCACAGACATTTGATTAACATCCCACTCGATGGTTTTGCGGATAATGTGTTGCAAATCAGTCAATGTTCTTACCGGCCACCGGCCAATGGCTTTATCGGGCTTGCCGTCGGCGGTCAGTTGAACAAAAGGTGTGTCTGTTGGTCCGTATTGAATTAAATCAACTGGACGGTACCATGTAGGAATAAAACTGACTGAACCTTGATTCAAGTGATCTAAGTAGTCGTAGCTATGTCCTCCCACCAGCAATATATACTGAAAGGGTGCTGAGTGATTGGCCGCAAGCAAATAATTTCTCACTGCCTCGGGTGTGTTCATGGCAAAGCCAAATTGTTCAATGATGTCTGATAAATCAACAACCCTGGTACTCAAACCAGTCGATTGCTTGTATTCAACATAGGCATCCAGATCTTCACCGATGAAACTGGGATGTGCAATAACCAGATAGTCAGCCTGTTCTGACAGCATCTTTTTCGCTGAGCTTTTGCTCAGATTGCTGGCTTGCAGCATCTGTGCTCTGGAACCCAACCAATAAGTCACACCTCCTATTTTGTCTTGCATTGCCAGTGCTGGCAAGGTCAGGCTGTTGCTATTAGCTTGGGCGCGTTTGCTTAAATCCGTCACCCTTGAAACATTGCCCGTGTGATCAAAAATATAGGCTGATAATTCACCGGGGTGTGTGTCTACGGAAACTTGATAGGCTTTCATACCCGTTTGTGCTGCAAATTGAGTTGCTTGGTTGTTGTTCACAGACCAAACCAACGGTGCATAAGCACCGAGCTCTATAAAGTCCACATTAACAATATCAACGGGATATCCTGTATCGGCTGGCAGGATCAGTTTGATGGTGTTCAATCCTGTTTTCAGAATCCCATCAACCAGGGATATATTGAGTTGCCAATCAACAAAACCATCTTCCACACCGTCAAACACCACTTGTTCATTGACCAACACTTGCAGGTGGTGATCCGGCGTTACACCGGGGTAATCTATACCGCCGGCGAGGCTTAAGCGAAGCTTTCCTTCAGAGTCTGCAATCAAATCATCAGAAACTGCGAATGAATAGACTTTTTCGGCCGGTGATCCATAACTGAACAGCTCTGTGTCCATCCATGGATCATTTGGGCTTAACTCGGTATAGAATGTTTGATTGCCCAAACGTTGAGCAATCAATTGGCGGTTTGAGGTCTCACTCTCATTTGTTGCAAAATCCAGGCTGTGCTCAATGGTTGTCATATCCAAAGCTCGGTGTTTATCCACTTGCAGTTGATAAGTCAGCTCTTCAAGATAGAGGGCATCGTGCCCTTGCGGTGACAGTGCGAGAAATTCTATGTGATCTCCATCATTAAAAAAACGATCCTCGCTTACAATATGTCGGGGTATGGCTTGCCCTTTGAATGTTAATGCTATTTTATTGATTGGAACGCCATTCCAATCCAAACCTTGAGAAACAATATCAGCAAAACTGAGCGAATAAATGCCTTGTTTCGGGGTTGAAATATTCAACCATTGATCATGGTCATTGCTCCCCCCTTTGACTTTGGGTTTGAGCCAGCGTCCATCGTTAAAGACATAACCTCGGTCCTGCATACGCTGTATATAATCAGCTCTGACAATTTGCCAGTCTATGGGTTCTGGAATGGCTTGTTCGCCATAGCTCTGACCTTCTAAAAATGGACCGAAAAACTCTTCTTTACCACTTACATCAAGACTGGAAATACCGAATTTAACGATTTGCCCTCGATGCTTGTCTTTGAAGCGAACAGTCTGTGAATAATTGCTTGGTGTCAGTTTGTCGCGAGCCAGACTGGGGATCATGTGTTTGTTTAAGCGAATCCATTTGTTGTTAAATTCTCCCCACAGATTGAAACCAATATTGAAGGTTTCTGTTGCTGTCTGCCATGAGAAATCGGCTGTTTTCTGAGTTGTAGAGACCGATATATTGCTTAAAGTTACTGGGGTAGAAAATGCCGGACCGAAAGCCAATATGCTGGCAGATTCGTCGGCATGAGCACGTTCTGTATCTGAACCACGATCTTCATCGATTGTCAGTCGTACTTCGCTGGTGTTGATGGTGCATTGCCTTAACCAGCCGCCATCTGATTCGTTGCGTGATCGCTTGTTGGCCAGAACAACAGGCGCAGTAGTAAAACAACCAGCAGCAAAACTGGCTCCTTCATTGGCATTACAGCCATTAGTCCAGCCATCCAAGGCATCAAAACCATCTGTATCCCCTGCGGTGCCATTGTCAAACTCATCGGTTGCAAACGCCTGAAAGTTAACTGCAGAAGGACCACCTAGAGCGCTGAAATCCAGAGTTTCACAAGCCGTGGTTCGTTCAACTGCCAGCCAGGCAACGGTTTCATTCATGGTAACAGCACCAGCAATATCTTCATTACGCTCTATTGCTAATCCGAAGCTGGTGGCATTGGATTCATCAATATCAAATGCCGTTGTCAAGAAAGGTTGAGACGTGGTTCCCGGAGGTGTCGCGGATTCATTTACCGAAGTTTGCACCTGCCCCAGAATAACGGGTGTTGCACTGAAACTGGTTGCTGGAGTTACGGTATCAAAGCCTTCGGTAACACAGTCAGTTACTGCATCTCCTGGTGGACACACATAGTTATATTGTTGCGTAGTCGTGCTGATGGAGCCTGCTTCAAATGTGACAGTGCCACCACCACTGGTTGGAATGGCATGGACTCCTGGTGTTATTGCTAAATATTGGATGGCCATACCAGTATGTGGGCCGTTGTAATTAGATGATTCAACACAGGCGACATCAAAAGATGTCAGAGTCACATTAGTCACTCTGGCGTCACAGGCATGGCCACCGTTTGTTGCGCCCAAGGTAAATACTAATGGAGTGACGATAAATGGGGCATCAAATGTGATGGTGATAAACCCTGTGCCAGCATTGGTTCCGCCAATATTAACTGCACGGACTTCAAACGTATTCGGGTTTGCAAAAGCTTGATGTGTAATGAGTAAAGGCAGAATCGTAGTTATAAGAACCTGCCGGAATATTAGCGCTACAGCTGTTTTCATAGACCACCTTTGCTGAAAAATTTTCATCCCCACATTTAGTATAGGTTTATATTACTCAATACGCACTTACAATAAAAAATAATTACTGAAAATAATCTAGGTTTGAAGGCTGGATTCAAGTCGTTTTTTTAGTACATAAAGGAGTAGGGCATGCGACTCAGGGAACATTGTTGGGTATTTGAATCAAAGCACTTGTCTATTTTAGCCATCAATCAAAAGAGGGGCAGGAAGACAAATTGATCACACTTGCACGTTAAAATCATCCAGAAAAATGCCTTGAATCATGAGTGCCTGAGTTCATAAATAATAACCCTTTGGTTTTTCTGGGATGATGATTAAAATGGTTTAAGGTCATCACAAGCAAGGTGTAAATAGTGAAAAATACAGCAAAATTATCTGAATGCAGAAAGTATCGTTTTGCGTTATGGCGAACCTGGGATGACTCAAAGCCTTATGTTATGTTCGTGGGGTTAAACCCATCTACGGCTGATGAAACTACTGATGATCGAACATTAGCTCGATGCATCAGTTATGCCAAGTCATGGGGGTATGGTGGAGTGTGCATGGCCAATCTGTTTGCTTATCGTGCTACAGAACCCAATGACATGAAAGCTGTCAAAGACCCCATTGGCGCTGAAAACAATGATTGGCTGAAAAAACTGGCAAATGATGCTGGTTTGATTGTAGCGGCATGGGGAAACGATGGTTCATACCTTGATCGTTCAGAACAAGTAAAAGCACTTCTACCTGAAGTCCATTGTTTAAAATTAAATAAATCAGGTGAGCCTGCTCACCCCTTGTATCAAAAAGCGGATATAAAACCAGTGCCAATGAATACCTGACAACCGGGATGTCAGCTATAAGAAAAACAGAGATGGCTCATTTTTATCTATAGGATCAGAGCAGATACGTTTTAATAACCATTTTTTTCTGCATGACAAGCTGACTCTTTAGACGTATACGCCTTGAGGTTTTTGTCTGGCTCATCGTCGAAAGTATCTTCGCAGTATTGCAAGGTGCGGATCCGGTCTAGCCTGAAGTGACGAAAGTCCTTACGCTTTTCACACCAGCTGGCTAAGACCCATACTGGACTGAAAAAAATTAAAGCCAATGGTCTTAATGTACGAGAGGTATTCTGTTGAGATTCATCGTTGTATTCAATGTGTATTTTGCGCCGTGTGCGAATGCATTCTCGCAAACCTGAAAAGCTGACAGTCCAGGGAAGTATGGGGCAAGAAGGTAATGAGTATGTGGTGATTTGTTCCAGTTCACCCTGCAGGTCTGCGGGTAATACGGCTTGAATTTTTTCGAATGCAGTATTGGCTTTAGCAGCAAACTTTTCATCAGTCCACTGACGGACCATGCTGATGCCCAAGCCAATGGCTTCTAACTCGTCGATATCAAAGGTTATGGGCGGGAGATAGTATTGTTTGTCTATGATGTAGCCAACACCTGCTTCTCCTGAAATTGGCGCTCCGGAATCCATTAAATCGTGAATGTCTCGATACACAGTGCGCGTACAAATATTGAACTCTTCAGCAATCTGTTTAGCAGTCACTGCCCGGCGTCTACTGCGAAGAAAGTGAACGAGTTTTATAAGTCTATCTGCACGCCGCATGTCGATTCCCCTTAAATTGTTGTTGAATTATAGTCTAACGCAAGTCTACTGACACCATGCTGTCAGTAGCAGGTCTTTATACTGTGTATTCATTCATATAAGGATGAGAAGACACTTAATGATTGGATATGAAGACAAGGGCGAATGACTTGCGTAAGCTTGTTAGTTTCTCTGGTGTGTTTATCCATTGCAGTGTCACTTTGCGTGACTTTTGCATAATTTGGTAACGGCATAATAACGATTAACTGAGACATTCGTTTTTGCCTAATTTTGATTAAATACTGGAGTGAAAAAATATGAGTAATCCTGTAGGTTGGTTTGATATATATGTGGCTGATATGAACAGAGCTAAAACATTTTATGAGTCAGTTCTGAATGTTCAATTGGGTGATTTAGGTGATCCCAGTGACTCAACTATCATCATGAAATCATTTCCCTCAGATATGGAAAAATACGGGGCAACTGGAGCTCTGGTTAAAATGGAAGGAGCTCAAGTCGGACAGAATAGTGTGATTGTCTATTTTTCATGCGACGATTGTTCCGTGGAAGAATCCAGAGTTGAGTCAGCTGGTGGCAATGTCGCAAGACCCAAATTTTCAATCGGAGAATTCGGATTTATTTCACTGGCAGTTGATACCGAAGGTAATATGTTCGGTTTACATTCGTTAAATTAGTTTGTTGGTTGGGTCTGAGCTTCTCCAATTTATGTGGGGTGCACTAATCAGCGCACCCCACAACAGTTGAATGTGTTTGATGATGTAAGATCATCTCTATTTCCCGTGACCTATCCTTAGGCTTATATCATGACTATTTTTTTATAAAATCTAAAATAAGTTTAGTGATTTCGTCTTTGTGTTCGCTTTTAAATAAAAACTGTGCATGGCTTTTCCCTGGAAAGACTTTCAATTGTTTCGGTTCCGCAGAACCCATATAAAACCCCTGAACTTTCGAATACGATTTTTCATCTTTGGAAACGATGAACAGTTTATCTGTAGATTGTGCTTCTACAGGGTTCCCGCGCACTGCAGACATTGCCACAATTTTTGTAACTTCTGGGATAGTATCTTTCATTGTTGCCAAAACAGCAGCAGCACCGCTACTGCCACCAACTAAACTAATATCCTCGTAACCTTTTGCTTTTAAGTAATCAATACTGGTTTTAATGATCGCAACCGTCTTGCCATTAACCGAAAGTGAAGAAATATTTTGCGTTTGCAATTTTTTTGCTAAGGCAAACCAGCTTTCTTTATTAAAAATAAAACCAGGGACAAAAACAACGGCTTTTTTACTATGGCCTGATGTCGCCTTAAAATAAGCAGCATCACTTATATAAAAACCATTGTCTTGATCTGTCGCAATATTTTCATGCGTTTTTTTCTTGGCCGCAAAAACTGTTGTAGACATTAACAGTGACAAGCCTAAGAATATTAGTATTGATGTTCTATTCGTTTTTTTCATTTTATACTCCTTCTTAATAATTATTGATTGTTTATAATAAAAATCTGCGAATAATAAGCAGCAAATTCAATGCCAGAAAACAAGCCATTGATTATTAAGAGTTTTTTATGAAAAAAAGAATTAATGTTCCATTTCTTACACATAGATATTCGAAATATGTTTATAAAACATCACAACGATTTCATCGAAAAAAACTTTTTCGGATAATACATAATTTACTCTGTAAAAAATGATGTAATGGATGACTGAACTAGAAAAGCAATTTTCTCGATTGGTGATATATCTTTTAATCGTTATAGATTTTACTGATTTTTAGTACGTATTTTTCTGAATGATGTTAAACCGAAAAGAGGCTCGAGATGGTCAGAAGTTTTTCCTTGCTGTTATTGCTGTTTTTCCTGACCAGTTGTACGGCTAAATACATTAACCGAGATGTTGATGATGGTTTGGGTGGTCAAAAGAACCTATTGTTTGCCTATGGAAAATTCTGTGGTGGTGGGCACCCGGCCAACATAGGAAGAAATGGAATAGAGGGTAAACCAAGAACATTACTCGGCATGTATCCTCCCATGGATGATGTGGATGCCATGTGTTATGCGCACGATTATTGTTACGAACTTGAAGAAGCGAATAATCTCATTTGTGATGATGCATTCCATAGCATGATAATTAATTATCAAACAGAGATTGATGCAAAAGGGTGTTGGAATCTTTTGACTGATATGACAATTGCATTTTTTGGTAAGAATTATGAAAAAGGCAATAATAGCTCGGAAACGTGGTCTAGTCGTTTCGTGCAAACCTTGCTTGGCGTACCTACGGCTATTTTTTGGTCTGTACTTAAAGTCCCAATAAAATTATTTTCTGCCGATGCGATTGAAGGAACATGTAATGTTGCTGATGCTTCAAGCCCTGAAAGTGTCATCGACGAATTTGAAGTGAGGTACAAAAATGAATCCTTAAACCAGGATAGATTGGAAATCAATATACCTATACCAACGCCGGACAAACAAAATTGATCAGATGTATAGATACACTGTTGTTTTTGCGTTATGACTAATGAAGGCCACAACTGTTGAGAAAGAACCATGGAACCCATCGAAATTGTAAAGTTTTTATCAATCCCCATTTCCATAGCTTTTGCTGGCTTATGGTTGAGTAAGTCCATAAATAATTTAGCTGAATCTCTGGATGGTGCTAGTACAGATAACTACGAAATAGCATTGCGTCTTACTAAACTTATCCATTCTGATCAAAGTTTCCAAAACTCCTCTGACAAAGCTGGAATCGAAAGAGAATATATTGAAACGTATAGCCGAGTATTGCAAAAAGCAGCTGAGATCGATTATATGGTAAAAGACAGATAGCTGGCAGTATTGGTTTCTTCTGTTAAAACTATACGATAAGCTGGAATTCAAATAGAACTTGAATATCGGTGATTTTATATCATTGTGGAAGTGGAGAAATATGTCAGAATCACAACAAACAAACGCTTAGCTATATGCAAAATCCCCTATATAAATTGGCTCAACTGACAAGTGAACATTTGAGAAAAATGGATTGTTCTAAAGTGATCGATCATAAACTTTCTCACTCATTTGCTGATGATTTGGATAATGTTTCGGTCTGTGTGTTACCTGAAAAAACGCCAGGTGAACGTCGAGTCAGAGCTCTCAGCTACGCTCCACTTGTTTTAGGGCAGAGCGTATCGGTGGAACTGGCAGAATTGTATAACGCTGCTCGAAATGCTTTTGGACAAGTACGGTGGACTGAATTCTATGAAGCAGATTCTTGGAGTAAATCGTTTCTCCCCTCGTTTGCAAACGGTGAGGGCATTGGGCCGGATGGCCGTCTTCAGCACGATGAAATAATTTTAGGTTTATTTCTTCTAGGGCCGAATACTGTTTATCCTGAGCATGCACATCCAGCAGAGGAGTTTTACCTTGTACTGACGGGAAACCCTGAATTTAATGTTGGAGGTAAGGGTTTCGAATTTCACGAGGCTGGATCAGTCGTATTACATCACAGCAATGTTAGTCACGCGATACGCACATCAGATGAACCTTTTTATGCGATTTATGGTTGGCGCGGTGAAATTGGAGCAAGAAGTTGGTATCGGGATAATATGGCGGAAATATCTGAATCAAAAAAATACCCGACAATTAAAAAAGTATGACATCCCTACTAATTAATAGTCCTGTGGCTTATACGCGAGTTATGAGTATCTTCTATGAATAAAAGTGACTTATTAACAATAAGCTTAGGAATCATAACTGTTATATTAATTATTATAGGTTTTTGGGGAACAGAAAAAGCAGGTTTTTTAGAAAGCTTAACTTTGGGCGTAAAAGATCAAGCTTTACTCTCAAGTTTTATTGCCGTTTTTGTTCTTTTTTCTATCGGTATTTTAGTGTTTGCAAAAGAGTGGTTGATGTATTTTTCGGGAATATTGTTTGGGTTTTCTATTGCTGGTTTGGTTGGTGGTTACAGTGTTTCGTTATTTTTGTTAGTTTTTTTCTTTTCTAATGAATTGAGAAAACTGGGTAAAATTCATAGCAGCATTGAAAAATAAACTGAGAATCAAGAGTCAATTTCATAACAGAGCAATGGAATTGGTTTTTTAAATTATTAGGCTCTTATTAATAAAAACGATTCATTTGGATACTATAATATGCATCTTCCAGGAAGGATATAATTGTTTATTGACTCATTTTGGATGAGGTTAATGCTATTGCTAGCGATATTTATCATCGTTGCAGTGATTGAGTATTTTCTAAAAAAAGAAAAGGCTTATAAATGGAAAGAGTATTTGTTTATATCAATAGTTGCCCTGATCTTTGGTGTAGTTGGATTTTTTAATGATCAAATCACAGTTTCTATTTCGAACGATTATTTTGCGATAGGTAAGAACCTGGGGGGAACCTCTATACGGTTAAATGCTGCAGTACTTGGTTTTCAGGCTGGTTCATACGCCGGTATTTTAACTTCCTGTATTTATCTAATAGTCAGAAAAGAGATAGTCATAAAACAAGTTTTGGATTGGTTTGTTTCCATCAGTAAGTTTTCAATGCTATTTATAACATTGGGTAGCTTTAGTGGGTTTTGTCTATTTTACCTTGGTTGGCAGCTAACATCGCTTGCAGAGTTTGACCTAAACTTTATGGTTGTTTGGGGATGGCACTTAGGCTTATATTTGGGGCTTATCATTGGCACAATAAAGTTCTTTCTGAACGCTAAATCAGCACTTGATGAGCGCATAAACTAGGATGTTCATATAAAAATAGCGGACTTAAGAACCAATTATGAACATACATTTTACTGCTAATAAGCAAATCGTGTCAGAGCTTAAAAACTATGCCCTTCGTCGACCAGCTTTTGCATAGATACATTTGAAAGTAGGTAGATATTGGTCTGGTTTTAAAAATATGACGTATGAATTTAAAGGTAATAAAGTAACTCACCTAGAGAGTGATGAGACTTGGGAGATAGATATTTCTGAGCGTTGCGATGTTGTAGTTGGCGGCGGTGAAGAGTATTTGTTGACTGACGAATATGTCTTCAACGCAAATATTCCTCTTGTCCATATTAATGATAAATTACAAGCTAAATTTGTCGACCCCGCAACGTTTGAACTGCTTGGAGATGGTTACGTAGGAGATGGAAAAATGGTTTTCTTGAGAGAGAATTATATTTGTAGTGCATTCGGTGCTAGATATTTGGGTTCGGGCTATTTGGCCACTAATACTAAGATATATCACTGGGGAATCGAACAAACCTTTCTGGTAAAAAAATTGGGATGTAATCCAAAATCTACAATTGTAGTTGAGGAAAACATACTCCGGGATGAAAAGGCTACTTTTGAAAATATCAATGCTTGGAGAGAGCCTTGGGCAGTAATTAACCATAATGTCTGACAAGTGCTGGCAAAAGGGTATTCTGGCCCTTGTTTTTAACCATAGATAAATATAATTATGATTGAGATTAAACGCCCACAAGATCTTATGCGTTTGCGCCGCCTTGCCCTGGCAGCGCAAGGTTTGCTGCAAACTCAGCCTTATGGTAGTGGTATGGCAGGCACACGCACAGCTATTAACCACTTAGGCTATGTGCAGATTGATACTATTTCAGTAGTAGAACGGGCGCACCATCATGTTTTTCACTCCAGAGTCCCTGGATTCAAACCAGCCATGGTAAATCACATGTTGCTCGAAGGAGACATTTTTGAATACTGGTCTCATGCGGCCGCTTTTCTGCCAATCGATGATTTCCGTTATTCGCTGCCTTACAAACACGCCATTAAGAGTGGCCAGACTCACTGGTATCGAAACCCTGATAAGAAGCTAATGGATGAATTGCTGGTGCGCATACGGACAGATGGACCAATACGGTCACGTGATTTAGAGACTAATACCGTAAAACGTGCGGGTTGGTGGGATTGGAAGCCTGCCAAAAAAGCGCTTGAACAGCTGTATATGGAAGGAGACCTGATGGTCAGCAATCGTGAAGGTTTCCAAAAAGTATATGATTTAACCGAGAAGGTATTGCCTTCTCACGTAAATACGCAGATGCCGGTTATGGCAGAATTTGCGCAACACCTTTTAGATCAACAATTGCGTTGCCACGGCACTGTTTCGCTTAAAGGGTTGACCTACCTGCGCCGTAATGCGGAACTTCGCAAAGCGATGAAAGAACTGGTCAATGAAAGGTTAAAACAACATAGCCTGGAACAGATTCGGCTTCCCTGTGGACAAGTGTTTATGGTGACAGCTGGAACTCTTGATCGATCTCTTACCCGCTTGAATAACCGTATGCTGATTCTTTCTCCATTTGATAACAGTGTCATTCAGCGTGAACGACTTAAAGCTCTGTTTCAGTACGATTATCAAATAGAGTGTTATGTACCCGCAGCTAAACGCCAGTTTGGATACTTTTGTCTACCGTTGCTTTATCGTGGTGAATTCATTGGGCGAGTAGACTGTAAAGCCCATCGGAAAATCAGTCAGCTAGAGATCAAATCGTTGTATTTTGAACAACACAACTTTGATGATGATCCAGTCATTGCTGCTTTTGTCGAGGCCATCACACAATTCAGTCGTTTTCAAAAATGCGACTCAATTTCTTTGACCCAAGTTCATCCAAAACGTTTGAATCAACGTTTGCAAAATGCACTCAAGCTTTAGGTGGGATTCGAAAAAAGTGAGTACGATGGGAAACTGATGATAATAGAAAGTTTGGTTATCCATGGTCAATTATGATTTAAAAGACTTTAGTCCTTTAATAATCACTCAAATCAACGTTTTCAATGGCGTCTCTCAGTGAAGAAAGTTGCTTGGCCTGCAGTGCTGTTTTCAGTTGCCAGTACCAGTGCTCATCGATGGCCAGGCGACCACTTTCAGTGTGTCGTAATCCATCAATATTGTTAGTCGGGTTTGACAGGTTCGATGCTATTTCAAGCAACTCGTATTCTTCCAGCGATTGGGTTTGGTCGAGGACGTTTTGAAAAACATCGGCTGATGAGTCAATTTCTTGCAAAGTGTCCAGATAGATTCTTGCCAGTCCAAGCTCAACTTTCTGAGTTATTGTTGCAGGCGAAATGCTCTCCAATATTTTGACGGAAGCCTTTACATCTATTTGAGCCAATACCTGCACTTTTAGATACACTAAGTTCTCTTGCAAATAGCTGTTGTCAGGATTCTCTTCGACGAGTTTCGTTGACCATTCGTGCAACAGCGTATTGGCTGATTGATACCTTTTTTGATGGAAATAGACATTAATTAATTCTTTAAGGTAGTAGTGGGTAATATCAGGAGCGTGTTGTGTGGAAGCTGTGATGGCCGTAGTACCAGCTGCAATAGCTTGATCTATCATACCAAGCGAATAGTATATTTCAGCTTGCCTGGACAACGTCGATGGCAACAGATCCGGGTTTGCCATATTGGTCGTGTTTAGACTGACTTCGTCTAAATAAAGGGCACGTTTTGCCGTTTCTTCGTTTGTATTTTGAGCAAGATAGTGTAAAGCCTCGATTCTTTGTGATGTCAGTAATTCTGGTTTGGAACGCATCATTGCCAAAGTGCGGTAATGGTTTTCTATACAGTCTTCTTGCTCATATAGATTACAAACTCGGGCTAGACCTACCTGTGCTAATTCTTGTAGTTCTGCCGAAAGTGTTGCGTCATTACCAATAGCCATAAACTCATTCCAATATTGAGTCCCACGTTCAATATCATCAGTCGCAAGCAAAGCGGTTAACTGAGTCAAATACGTTATTTTATCTTCCGTTTGAGTTGTCGTTTTGTATTGTTCTTCTATCTCCTCAATAGAGGCTCCCATCATATCTTCGCTGGCTAAAATAGAGTAAAAAGAGCTTATAAGAAGTCGTTTTTCCTCATCTAATGATAAATAAACAGGTAAGATTATTGAGCATAACCACAAACAGAGAATGCCTGTGCAAACGAAGACACCTGCTTTGGCGTGTTGAATACGGTACACGAGTGAATCCAAAATGGCCCATCGGTTTTGCGGTGCCATTTTTTGCCATATGGATTGTTTGTCAACAACGTCGATAATTCCCTGTAAATTAATCGTGTTTTTATGGATTTTTTTCTGTAAAAGTGTGCGCAATAATGTAACTTCATTCCATAGACTGGGTAGTCCAATAAGTAATAATACAGACAAAATATATCCCACTTTTTCGTCAAAAGTTATTCCAATGAGAAAGAAAAAAGCGATGCTCAGAATATAAAAACACAGTTGAAAATACGGTAATTTATTGAATAAACCCAGATTGACAAGACGCCCCCCATCCAATGGCATAAACGGCAATAAATTAATCCCATTAAGAATTAGAGAAAGCACGGCGTATTGATAAGCCCAGTTTGGGAGGTCATTGCTTGAACTGAATAATAAAACTGCTCCAAGAATATAGCCGGGCAGTGGTCCAAGAATTAAAACTATTGCTTCTTGCCAGGGTTTGACGACTTCTTTTTTGCCAGTCGCCAGTGCACCTAGAAATGGCACAAATAACATTTTCAAGTCTTGGTAGCCAAATACCCACATGCCAAGAAGATGACCTAATTCATGAATGAAGAGTACGATAATCAACAGCCCCAGAGTTTCGAAGGAGAGACCAAGCCCGAAACCGAAACTGGCAGCAAATAAGATCACGCTACCCAGCAATAAAAATATTTTTGTGTAAGAACCTATTTTGTTGCCATCTTGGATTTGTCGATATGTTTTATAGGCTTCAAGCTGTTGGGAACTGGAAGAAGGTATTGATTCTTTTGCTGGTTTTTCTGGTCCAGGTGCGTTCTTTTGTTGAGCTGACAGTTTTCTCCTTACCCAGAATGATCGCCAAAATACTACTGCCGCTGTCTTTAGGCGCAGCTTATAAGTACCTTTTTGTGAATACATTGCTCCAGATTCAATCAATCCAGCAAAAAATACGTATTCAAACAGCTCAAGTATCCGCCTTTGGCTTTGATAGCGGGCAGATTTAGTAATCTGATTATCCGCTAAAAAAGTTTTATGTGATGCCCATTGTTCCCTATAACTGTTTGTCATTGCATCGTTGATATGCACTGTATTGGGATAACAACCAGGAGAAAAATCGGAACCACTTAGGGTTTCATAAATGGCGTCCCTCTCTGCCACATTGACAAAATAGAGTTTGCATCCTTGTACAGTATTTATCATTGGTTCAATCGCAGCAAAGGCATATGTCATGCGTTTCTTATGAAAGTAAACAGCACCATATGCCCCCCAATCTTGTCCTTCAACTACCTTCGAACGCCTTACATGGCAAATTTTATCAAAGCCCAGACTGGCTAAACATACTTCAACATTCATTAACGCACTCGTTTGTGCCTCGGGAATATCTGTTGCTCTAATAGCCTGCATTTCTCCCGAATATAGAGTGAGTATGGAGATTTTATAGATATTAAACAAGGTGAATGCAGTAATAAATGCAACAACAAGAATAAGTATTTCCATAGGGTATTTGATCCTTAAATGAGGGTTTCAGATAACTTATAACTAAAATGTACTTTGGGAAATGACGAGATCAGTTAAATGAGCCTTTCCAATTTAGGAGGGTGAGATTTAATGGCATTGCGTCTTCGAAATTTCAATGGAGAATTACCCAAGCGTTTTCTAAAGGTATTTATCATTGCACTTTGACTGGAAAAGCCTACGTCATGCGCGATATTGGCGAACGACACATTGGTATTGCGGACTTTATCCAAGGCTTGATGTAGACGAATGTCAATAACAAATTGATGTGGTGTTTTTCGTGTTGCTTCTAGAAAACAACGGTGAAAATGACTGGTGCTCATGCACATTATATCGGCCATATCGGCAACGGTAATTTTCTGGGTTAAGTGGGAGATAACCCATTGCCGAAGTTTTTCAATGTCGATACGATGATACTGTCTAGTCCTTTGTGCCGCATCTTCCAATCTGGCTGAAACACTATGTATCATCATTTGTGAAATAGATTGAGATAACTGTTTGTGAGAAAAACGGGCCAGTTCATTGGCGCAACTGGTATATAAATGCCGGAAATTTACATTCACCTCAAAGTACCTCGGCATCTTAAACAGTTGATGATCGATAGTTTTTTGAGAGAGATTTGGTGAGTTTTGGGGATCAAGCAATTCAATAGGGTCACTGGACAGAGTTGGGTCAGTTGCGGAGTTTTGATTGGGCGAGCTAAGCCCATTTCTTATTAAGAGCTTGTCTTCCTTATCTACGTTGATTACCAGAACCTTACTTTTGTTGTGACCGGCAAAATATTGATAGGTATTTGCAGGAATCACACACCCCATAGCAGAGCTAATAATGTCGGGATTATCATCAAGGCAAACATCGACATAACCATTAAGTCCCAGAACGATTTGGTGGTGCTCCAGCATATGTTCGACCCCCGTCTTCCCAACGGATACTACTTTAGCATCCATTAAATTTTTTCGATCATATGATCACCTCAAAAAGTATAAATTATTTCGATATTTTATCAAATCTAAAAGAGCTCCACAAACTTGCCCCTCGACAGTATTGAAGGGCTCAGACCTTGTGCAATGGTTCGGTGGTTTGTCGTCATAAGAGAGATTGTGTAGTAATTTATTGAATCAACTTCTGTTTTTCGTATGAGAGTTTTTGAAAGGAATATGAGAGGTTTCTGAAATTTTAAAAAAATGGCAGAAATTATAATGTGACTCAGAAAAAAAATAATTCGAATAAAAATTCTGAGGACGGATTAGTATGATTAACACTCTCGATGCGATTATTATCTATATCGATTTTTTCATTTATTTTGTCGCTATGTTCTTGTTGGGGTGTTATGCACTGACCAAGACTCAAGGTAACGAAGGTTTTATCATTGGAGGCCGTTCGGTTGGTCCTGTAACCAGTGCCATCAGTGCCGGAGCTTCAGATATGAGCAGCTGGTTAATACTGGGCTTGCCAGGTGCTGTTTATGCCGGTGGCCTTGTCGCCGGTTTTTGGATTTGTCTGGGAGCCATGATTGGTTCGTATTTAAACTGGCGTCTGGTTGCCGAGAATCTCAGAAAATACAGTGAAAATCTCAATGCAATTACGATTCCGGGCTATTTACAGAAACGGTTCAATGCCAAAGGAAAAATAATAAAAACGTTTGCCGCCATTGTTATTTTAATATTCTTTACTTTATATGTGGCATCGGGTTTAAAAGGAGGGTCATTACTTTTCTCCTATGTGTTTGATTCCTCATTATTGACTGGATATATCATAACGACGGTAGTCGTTGTGTCTTATACTCTCTTGGGCGGCTACTTAGCGGTGTGCTGGACTGATTTGATTCAAGGTTTATTGATACTGGCCTCTTTGGCATTTCTTGCTATTTTCGGTTTCTATACAATGAACGAAGCTAACATTGATTTAGAGCAGGTTAAACCGGGAATTTTTGACCTGTCAATGAGTGTGATTTCCGCGGCATCGTTTCTAGCCTGGGGTATTGGTTACTGTGGTCAACCTCACATTTTGTCGCGTTTTATGGGCATCCGTTCAGTGGATGATATTCCCAAAGCGCGAAGAATCGCAACTACATGGATGGTTTTATGCCTGATAGTTTCAATGAGTATTGGCATTATCGGCATTGGTTATGGCGCGATCTATCCTTTGCCTGGGGTAGAAGGCTTAGGTGGCGATAAAGAACGTATTTTTCTAGTCCTGACTTACACTATATTTCACCCGGTCTTTGCCGGTCTTATTCTGGCTGCGGTCCTGGCTGCGTTGATGTCGACTGCGGATTCACAACTGCTAGTACTCAGTGCCGCATTAACTGAAGATATGCCTTTCTTTGACAACGTTTCAGATGAGAAAAGAGTGTGGATTAGTCGAAGTGGCGTGATGGTGTTTGCGACCATTGCACTGCTGATTGCGCTCAATGATACAGGCTCCATTTTGACTCTGGTTGGCTTGGCCTGGGGGGGCTTTGGTGCTGCTTTAGGTCCAGTGATGATTTTATCTGTTTGCTGGCGTGGCACGACTCAGGCCGGTGCTATTGCCGGTATGATAAGCGGCGCAGTCAGCATTGCGGTGTTTGAAAACTTTGTCAGCATTGAAGGGGAATATTTTTATGAATTATTACCCAGTTTCTTTATCTCCCTTTTTGTTATTATCATTGTTAGTTTAATCACACCAAAGCCTTCTGAGGAAATATTGGAGCAATTGGATTGATTAAAACCTTATTCAGGGCAAATTCAGCAGAAAAAGACAACTGCTGCATTTGTAGTATTTACCCATAAATGAGTTGGTTTTGGTAATAGATGTTTTTCTATTGAAGTGATTAAAGAGACAGAGCCTGGAGTGAGGTAATGGAAACTCACACTCAGCCTTTTATCTGTGAGTTAGAGCTCGTTTGGGTGTTAAAACAAGCTCTAATTTCACTATTTTCTAAGTAAATAAAGAGAATTTAAAACACTAATGAACGGTTCTCATATCACTCTTAACAAAGAGTCAACGACATAATCCATGTTGGCTTTGTTTAAACCTGCGACATTAATCCGGCTGGAATCGACCATATAGATATTGTGCTCTTGTTTTAAGGTGTGGACTTGTTCCCTTGAGATACCGAGAAAAGAAAACATGCCTTTTTCTTTTTTAATATAGTCAAACCGGCCTCCTGCGCCAGCAGTTGCAAGGTGTTGCGTCAATGTCAGGCGTAAATCAGAGATTCGTTGACGCATATTAAGCAATTCCTGTTGCCAAACTGCCGTTAAATCAGCTGATTTCAAAATAATTCCAACCAGCGCTGCACCATGGCTGGGAGGCATTGAATAAATTTGTCTGACAACATTTAATAACTGTCCTTGGCAAACGCTGGCAGTATCTTTATGTTTGGCGACAACCACAATGGCTCCCACACGTTCTCTATAGAGTCCAAAGTTCTTTGAACACGATGATGCAATGATCATTTCCGGGCATTCCTGGGCTAAATGACGCAGCCCGTAAGCATCTTTATCCAAGCCATCGCCAAGGCCTTGATAGGCTATGTCAACGAAAGGGATGGCCCCCTGTTTTATCAAAAGTTGGCAGATTTCATGCCATTGTTGTTTGTTTAAATCTGCCCCGGAAGGGTTATGACAACAACCATGCAGCAAGACTAAATCCCCTTGTGATGCGTTTGATAATGTTGACATCATCGCATCAAAATCTATCTCATTAGTGTCAAAATTGTAGTAAGGGTATTCGACCAATTCAAGACCAGCGCCGCTGAGCAACGGAGTGTGGTTTGCCCAAGTTGGATTAGAAACCCAGATTTTAACATCCTCTTTGCAGCGCTTTAGCATGCCTGCTGCAATGCTAAGTGCAGCACAGCCTCCAGTGGTTTGAATACTGGCAACTCTTTGAGCAATTAGAGCAGGGTGCTTTTCTCCTAACAGTAACTCTACGATTCCTTCGTTGAAATCAGTAAAACCAGCTGGAGCAGCATAGCTTTTGGTGCTTTCTTGTTTTGCCCAGATCGATTGGGCCTGGGTAACCGCCTGCATAATGGGAGTCTCGCCACTTTCGTTTTTATACACGCCAGCGCCCAGATCCACTTTGTGTTCTGTAGTGTCGGCATTGAAGGCTGACATAAGACCAAGAATCGGGTCTGCAGGCAGGTAGGGTAGTCGTTCAAACATAATAGTAATTCCATCGATAAATAATAAACGTAAAAACTAGCTCAGCAGATTCGCTGAGCTGGAAAACTGCGTATCGTCAATTCACTGCCTATTTACATCAAGCATCAGGCGGCAGTGTCTGTTGCAATTAAGGCCTTAGTGGTTTTGTCAGCAAAATCTTCGAGTAGATGTTTTACGGTTTCCTCCGACTCTTTCAAGGCTTTTTCTTTGACTGGACCATAGCCGCGAATTTGATCCGGGAATTCAGCAATTTTTATTGCGGTGGCCAAATTGTCAGAATTTAATGCGTCAAACAAAGATTCAATAATGGTTTTGTAATCTTCTATCAGTTTGATTTCACTCTGGCGTTCCTGGCTGTATCCGAAGATATCCAGTTTGCTGCCACGGAGAAATTTTAACTTAGCCATGACTTTTAGAGCTGGGTACATCCAGGGACCAAATTGCTTCTTTCTGGGACGACCTTCGGCATCCAGTTTTCTGGATAACAAGGGGGGGGCCATATGGAATTTGAGAGTGTAATCACCCTCAAAATTGTGTGTTATTTGTTTTATAAAACTGCCATCAGTGAATAAACGGGCCACTTCATATTCATCTTTATAAGCCATGACTTTAAACAAATATCTGGCAACGGTTTCTGTAAGTTTGAAATCAGAGCAATTAAGTCTCTTTTCCTGTTCCTTCACTTTAGCAACAAAATCTGTGTAAGCTTTTGCGTAGGCCTTATTTTGGTATTGGGTCAGGAAGGTTTCACGTTTACTGATAATGTCATTTAATTCTGTGGCTATCGTTTGCGACTCATCATTACCAATGACCTTAAGTACAAACGGTAAATCTTCGGCGGCTATACGCCCCCAGTTAAACGCTTTCTTATTCTTGTCTATGGCAACATTGTTTAATTCAATAGCACGTTCCATTGCTTTGAGACTTAATGGAATAATACCTTTTTGCCAAGCGTACCCTAAAAGGAAAACATTGGAGAAAACAGTGTTGCCCAGAAGTTTTTCAGCGAGCTTATTTGCATCCAGAGTATCTACACAGTCATCACCAACAGCTTGTCTCAGAGTACTGACCCTTAGGTCTGTCTGCATATCTGCGTTGCGGTCCATAACAAAATCACCACTGGGTAATTCGGACAGGTTGACAATTACTTTGCTCTGGCCATGTCGTAAAACTTTCAATGATCGTGGGTCGGTGCCTACAATCATGTCGCAGGCAATCATGGCATCAGCCATGCCAGTGTCGATACGAACTTGATTCAAGGCCTGAGGGTTTTTACCTATTCGAACAAAACTCATAACCGTTCCGCCTTTTTGAGCGAACCCCATAAAATCAAGCACAGAAGCGCCTTTGCCTTCAAGGTGAGCAGCCATAGTGACCAGTGAACCAACGGTTACAACACCTGTGCCACCAACGCCTCCTACCAGCAGGTCAAACGGTTTTTCAAGCTGTTGATAATCAGGGGTGTCGAGTTGTTCGACTCGTTTGGTGAAACTTTCATCAAAATCAACGGCCTTGGGTTTGCGCAGTTGTCCACCTTCAACAGTGACAAAGCTCGGACAAAAACCTTTGACGCAAGAATAATCCTTATTACAGCTGGATTGATCAATTTTTCGTTTGGGACCAAACTCCGTTGGTTTGGGAAAGATCGACAAACAATTGGATTGGTTTGAACAATCACCACAGCCTTCGCAGACCAGATCGTTGATAAACACCCTCTTGGGCGGATCCGGGTATTGCTTGCGCTTTCGCAAGCGCCTTTTTTCTGCGGCACACGTTTGATCGTAAATCAGAATAGTGGTGCCTGAGATGTCACGCAGTTGACGTTGAATGACATCCATTTCGTCGCGATGATGAAAGGTAACTTCAGTAGGGAAATCTCTGTCGCGGTTATACTTTGTTGGTTCGTCGCTGACGATGGTGACGCGGCTGGCGCCTTCTGAAACCACTTGATGAGCGATGGTTGCAACACTGATTGGGCCATCAATGGGTTGCCCACCAGTCATGGCGGTAGCGTCATTGAACAGTATTTTATAGGTGATATTAACCTTTGAAGCAATAGCCTGGCGTATTGCCAGAGAACCAGAATGAAAATAGGTACCTTCTCCCAGGTTTTGAAAAATATGACCGTTGTTCAAGTAACGTGATTTGCCTACCCAGCCAATGCCTTCTCCCCCCATCTGAATCAGAGAGCTGGTTTTTCGTGACATCCAGGATGCCATGAAGTGGCAACCTATACCGGCTAAGGCTTCGCTGCCCTCAGGCACTTTGGTTGAGGTGTTGTGAGGACAACCGGAACAGAAATACGGTAAACGTTTTACTCCTGATGGTGCCTGGACACAAACCTGGGTGTTGTTGATGTGATTTAATGCCTGATCAAAGTTCACCTGTTTAAATAGCTTGGATAAACGTCCAGCCACAATAGGGGCGAGATAGCTGGGTGATAGTTCATCCGTCCAGGTCAACAGTGGATGCATGTTTTCGTCATGTTTTCCGACCATGCGTTTAGGTTTGTAGCCTTCGTAGTCGTACAACAGTTCTTTTAGCTGGCTTTCAATAATGCCGCGCTTTTCTTCAACAACCAAAACTTCTTCTTTGTTATTCAGAAAATGATAAATTCCTTCGGGTTCAATGGGCCAGACCAACCCAACTTTATAAATGTCTAAACCTATTTCTTTGGCTTTATCGGCATTAATCCCCAGATATTGTAATGCTTCCATTAAATCCAGGTGAGCTTTGCCTGTGGTAATGATGCCCATTCTGGCATTGGGTAAATTGTAAATGGCTTTATCGATTGGGTTGGCGCGGGCAAAAGCCAATACGGCTTCTTTTTTTACCACCATGCGTTGTTCGATTTGCATGCCGGGTAAATCAGGCCAGCGAAAGTTCAAGCCTTGAGGTGGTGGGGTGAAATCTGTTGGAGAAGAAAAGTGGGGTAAATCTGTTAAATCTACAGACATTGCACTTTCAACAATCTCTGAGATGGCTTTAAACCCAACCCACATACCGGAATATCGAGACAGAGCCCATCCCCATAAACCATATTCTATATATTCTGCAACATTTGCAGGATGGATAATAGGGGCATACCACGACATTGCGGTGACATCTGATTGGTGGGACATACTGGATGAAACACAACCATGATCGTCTCCCATAATCATCAAAACACCACCGTTTTTCGAGGAACCATAAGCATTGCCGTGTTTGAGAGCATCGCCCGCTCGATCAACTCCGGGCCCTTTGCCATACCAGATGGAAAATACACCATCAACACTGCGGTCATCTTCCTCTTCTACTTGTTGAGTGCCCATGACTGCGGTAGCCGCTAATTCTTCATTGATGCCAGGCAGAAAGGTGATATCGTTTTCTTCTAAATAGGAATTCGCTTTCCATAATGCCTGGTCATATCCTCCCAGCGGTGAGCCTCGATAGCCAGTGACGAATCCTGCGGTATTTAAACCATTGATTTTATCAAGCTGGCGTTGCATCAATGGTAGTTTTACCAATGCTTGTATTCCTGTCAGGAAGACTCGTCCGTTAGTGCGGTCATAGTTGTCATTGAGTTCGTAGGAATCAAGCTGGACATCGGTACTGATTTTATTCATTAAAACTCTCACAACACTGTATTTTTACTTCATAAAAGAGTACCTCAATAAGCTTGAAATTATCTTTCTATGTGAAGCCGAAAAAATGGTTTTGTGATAGTTTATTTCGTTTAAATGTAATATTTGTAAATAATCATTAATATAATGTTTATTTGAGTTAATATGCTTCTAGATATCTCAGTCAAAGACATTTAGAATGAGAACCGATGTGGAGAACGATAATATGACAGTTTCAATTGATAAGGTAGATCGTAAAATTCTGGATATTCTTCAGGTTGAGGGGAGACTGAGTAATCAGGAGGTTGCTGATCGGGTCAATATTTCAGCAGCAGCCTGCTGGCGTCGAATACGAGCTTTGGAAACTGCAGGTGTTATTAGTCGATATGTTGCCCTGCTGAACCGTAAAGCGTTGGATCTTAAATTTAGCACTTTCGTTCATGTCTCACTAGCGCGGCATGAGCCAGGCAGTGTAGAGCGATTTGAACAAGTCATGTTGCAGCGAGATGATGTGCTTGAATGTCATGCTACAACAGGAGATGCTGATTTTTTACTCAAAGTAGTGTCTGAGGATATAGAGTCTTACAATCGTTTTCTGGAAGAAACGATATTTACCTTGCCCGGCATTTTACGGGTTGGAACAAATATAACCCTGCGTGAAGTTAAGAGCGAAACCAGAATTCCTTTGGCAAAAGTGTCTGCATGAGGGGCGGGTGGCTATCGGTTTAAACCAGTATGTAGTTGCCCATACAAACAGCATTTACTTTTTATAACGTTTCCTATGAAAATTTTACTTCCCATGTGTTTTTGTCATTTACTTGTGGCTTCAGGAAATACCTTAGTGAGGCACTACAATCATGTCTGTTGAACAATTAATCAGCCCAGACGACTTACGGAATAAGCTGCCTGTTCCTGCTGGAATAAAACAGCGGGTTCGAAAAAACCGCCGGATAATAGAAGCGATTCTTGATAAAGGCGATAAACGATTGTTAGTAGTGGTTGATCTGGGGTCTATTGATGATCGTGAGTTGTTGGTTCAATGGGCACAACGGATGACGGAAGTTGCCAGGTGCATAGCCAATGAGGTTTTTCTTGTGGTGCAGGTGTGTGGTAAGCAAACACTTGCTCAGACACATGAGTCTGCCAAAGGCAATATGGCTATTGAACAGCGGATTTTTCAAACCCGTGAATTGATGTTGGATATTGCCGCTCTTGGTCTTCCGATTAGCAGCCCAATACTTGATCTGCTTGAACCTCAATACTTGCAGGATCTAATGAGTTGGTCAGAGATTGGTGCGAGTGTTATTGAGTCGCCGGTCCATCGGGAGATTGCCAGTAACTTATCAGTGCCTGTTGGTTTGAAAATGGGTTGTGATGGGTCCATTGAAAGCACTGTTAATGCTCTGGATGCCATTTCCAGACCACACACATTTCTTGGTTTTGATAATGACGGAGTGGCGGCAATTCTTCAGTCTGTCGGCAATCAATACGCCCATGCCATTTTATGCGGAAGGATAGACTCTGAACAAAGCCTGAATGACATAAGCATAGCCGAAAAGCACTTACTTGATAGAGGTTTTGAGCCCCGTGTCATGGTTGATTGTAGCGCGAATAACGCTTTGAGAAGCCTCGGTGAACAGGGTTTGATTCTAAATCAACTTGTGCAGAAAATGCCAACGGGTATGCACAGCATTACCGGAGTTATGCTGGAGTGCGTCGAATTAAATCATGATGCTTGTTCACAGTGGCAGACACTATCTGAATGTCTGTATCAATTGTCTACCGGTTTGCAGCAACGATAGCTTGAAACGCCGTTTATTTGATGTAATGTCGTCTAAGCTTCAGTTTTGAAATTTCTTTGTGATATTATTTTGCTGGTAACTATTGTAAAACGATATAGGCTCACTGTTGAACGTTAAATCAAACACTACTGAAGGCATGGCACACTCGTCACAGACGGTTTCAGAGTTTTTAGAACATTACTGCTCGGATAATAAAGTGCGGGCAAAGTCTCTGTTATCTACTTTTTTTGGTGATTTGGTCGTTCCTCATGGAGGCAAAGTTTGGGTTGAGACGCTAGTGTCTACCTTGGCTCCTTTGGGAGTAAGCAGCCGCTTGATTCGAACTTCATTGTTTCGTATGGCTGAAGAAGAATGGTTGTCAGGCACCAGAGAAGGGCGGAAGAGTTTCTATCAATTAACCCAGAGAGCACAAAGCCAGACAGATCTTGCTGAAAAATTGTTGTATTACAAAGATGAGTCTGAATGGTCAGGAGAATGGACGCTGGTTTTTATTTTGTATGAAACAATAGATACAGACATTAGAATGCAATTGGAACAAGAATTGGCATGGGTTGGCTTTGGTAAAGCGGCAAAACATGTTTTTGCTCATCCGACAGCTTCTGAAAAAGTGGTTGCTGATCGAGCCAGAAGTCTAGGAGTGAGTCATGGTGTTGTTTGTATGCGAGCAACAAACTGTTTTGACAGCAGTATTGGTCTGGATGTTACTGACCAGGAAATGGCCACACTCTGTTTTCCAACGCAGGATCTGGAGAAAAAATATACGCGATTTATTGAGATATTTTCCGGTTTGAATATTAATTCGATAGAGTCCTCTGCGAATAAACCTACCATTGAGCTACTGACATTGAGACTGTTGTTGATTGATGAATATCGTCGTATTATTTTGCGTGACCCGCATTTGCCTAACGAATTGCTGCCATTGAATTGGGTGGGGGGAGATGCCTATGCCTTGTGCAAAAAGATATATCAGGCATTGCTTGGCCAAACTGATCGACTTTATCTTGACCTTGTGACTAATGCGGGGCCAGGCTTGTTAAAAGACCTGACCCACCATTATAGCCAGCGCTTCAAGGGTTAATTGAAGGCCTTACTTCTGATCGAAATCGATAACCACTGTGTCACTGACTGGGTGCGCCTGACAGGTCAGTACAAAACCCTGAGCGATCTCGTCATCGCTCAGTGAATAATTCAAATCCATTTCAACTTGACCGTCGATAATTCGAGCTTTGCAGGTGGCACATACTCCACCTTTACAGGCAAAAGGCAGGTCCTTACGGATCTTCAGGGCTGCATCGAGGATGGTTTCACCACCGCGTTCAAGATTCAGTTTCGTGCCTTTGCCATCAATCATAACGGTGATTTGACTCAAGTGCTTTCGTTCTTGCTCTGATAATTCTGTTTTTTGTTGGGTCCGTGCAATTGCCTGCAAATCCTCAGGAGTGCCGAACAATTCCGTGTGTACATTGGTTTTATCAACACCGGCATCCAAAAATGCTTGTTGCGCAGAGGTGACCATGGAAAATGGCCCGCATAAAAAAACATCTCCGATAGTGTCAGCTGCAATGAGGCGGTCAAGAAACAGCTGTATCTTTTCACCGTCAATGCGTCCATTGAGTAGTTCCGCATTTTGTACTTCCTGACTTAAGACGTTAAAGGTTCTGAACCGCTCTTGATAACGATTTTTTAAGTCCTCTATTTCCTCAAGAAACATGATTGTATCTGTGCTCTTATTACCATAGATCAACGTGAACGAACTGTTCAGTTCGGTTTCCAATGTGGTCTTGAGTATTGACAGGATGGGGGTAATGCCGCTGCCAGCCGCCACTCCAATATAATTCCGAGTTCGGTTGGGGTCTAACTCGACATAAAAGTGCCCAGCGGGTGGTAATAGCTTGATTTCGTCGCCAACAACAAGTTCGGTATTGGCCCAATTGGAAAAATGACCACCGGAGACTTTTTTTATGCCAACGCGTAATTCATTGTCTTGAACGCTACTGCAAATCGAGTAGGAACGACGTAACTCTTCGCCTGCAAAATCGCGTATAAAGGTCAGGTTCTGCCCCTGTTTATAGCTGTAGTCAGTATCGCATTCTGCCTGTAGGCGTAAAGAAACGACAACAGAATCTTGAGTTTCGTGGGTGATCTTATGTACAACGGCGTTATCAAACATGATGGCCTCTATAGGGGTTTAAAATAATCAAAAGGTTCCTGACAGGCATTGCATTTCCATAATGCTTTGCAGGCGGTTGAACCGAATTGACTGATTAACTGTGTGTTAAGTGAATTACAGCGTGGGCAAGGTGCAGTAAAAATTAAGGCGAGTTCATCATCGAGGCTTGCCACGGCTGAGGTTTTGCAAGGCGGTGCAATGCCGTAGTTACGTAACTTTTCTTTGGCTTTTTCACTCATCCAATCCGTTGTCCAGGCTGGCGAAAACACCAGAGACACCCTGGCTTTTGAGTATCCATGGAGAAGCAGAGCCGCATTGATATCCGCCGTGATCTGGTCCATCGCTGGGCAGCCAGAGTAGGTCGGAGTAATAGTGACGGATACCGTGCCATTATCAATGCTGACATCTCGTAAGATGCCCATTTCATCAATAGTCAATACTGGTATTTCCGGGTCGCATACTGTTTCCAGGATTTTACGCAGTTGTATCAGTTCTTGTTCACTTGAACTGGCTTGTATTTGATTGGTCATAGCTTACGTATTCCTACCACTGACAGTCCGGCATGCTGCGTGGCAATATTTGCATTTCTGCAAGCAAAAATCCCATATGTTCCGTATGAATGCCATAGCGACCGCCACTCATTAAAACTGTATCGTCGGGTCTGCGTAAGGCGGCTTTATTCAGACAGTTAGTCACAGTGGCATTCCATTGGTGTTTTACCTGTTCCAGGTTAACGCCGATGCCACTTTCAAGCATGCGTTGGTCCAATTCGTCCGATTCAAATAGCTCCGGTATATAATGCCATATATGGTCAATGGCTAACTGCATGCGATCATGGCTGATCTGAGTGCCATCGCCTAAGCGTTTTACCCAGTTTGAACTGTGTCTTAAATGATAACGTGATTCCTTGACTGATTTTGCTGCTATTGCTGATAAGGTCTCATCTTTAGAATGGATGAGTTGTTCCAGAAAGGCTAAATGCCAAGCGTCAAACAGAAACTGTCTGGCAATGGTGTCAGCAAAATTGCCATTCGGTAGTTCAACTAATAATGCATTGCTCCAGTCGCGTTCATCACGCATGAAAACAAGGTCGTTTTCATCGATATCTTGATCCGACATTGTGGCAGCGTATTGATATAGTGCTCTGGCCTGACCGATCAGGTCCAAGCCAATGTTGGTCAAGGCGATGTCTTCTTCAAGTTCTGGAGCGTTGGCAACCCACTCGCACAAACGCTGGCATAGAATCATGCTGTTGTCGGCCTGACGCAGAATATAAGTGTATAGGTCGTTATTCATCGTATTGTTCATGATGGTCTCCTGGTTCATTGCCACTACATATGTTCCAGTTCAGTGGGTAGTTCATAAAAAGTCGGGTGGCGGTACACCTTATCGTGTGCAGGGTCGAACAGAGTGCTTTTGTCGTCGGGGTCTGAAGCAACGATATGGCTTGATGGCACCACCCAGAGGCTGACTCCTTCCATCCTGCGCGTGTATAAATCCCGCGCATTCTGCAAGGCCATTTCGGCATCAGAAGCGCGTAAGCTGCCAGCATGTTTGTGGTCAATGCCGCGGTTGCTGCGAATGAATATTTCCCATAAAGGATAATCTTTTTTTTCAATCATAATTGGCTTTTAAAAGTGTATGGAGAGTTACGCCGCTTCAGAGTGTTCTGAGTTGGCATGTTTGTTTGCATAGGCAAGGGCGGCATCGCGGACCCATTGGCCTCTTTCTTGCGCTGATCGACGTTTTTTGATGCGCAATTTGTTGCAGGGACCATTACCTTGAATGACATTAAAAAACTCTTCCCAATCGGGTTCTCCGTAATCATAGTGACCGGTTTGTTCATTCCATTGCAGTTCATGATCTGGAATCGTTAAACCTAATATCTCAGCTTGAGGCACTGTCATATCAATGAACTTTTGACGTAATTCGTCATTGCTGAAAAGCTTTATTTTCCATTTCATTGACAGTTCAGAGTTGGGAGACTGGTCATCACGAGGGCCAAACATCATTATTGATGGCCACCACCAGCGATTAAGTGCATCTTGTGCCATTTGTTGCTGCTCTGATGTGCCATTGCAGAGAGATAACATGATTTCGTAGCCTTGGCGTTGATGAAAGCTTTCCTCTTTGCAGACTCTGACCATGGCTCGTGCATAAGGCCCATAGGAGGTTCTACATAGTGGAACCTGATTGCAGATAGCAGCGCCATCAACCAGCCAACCGATTGCTCCCATATCTGCCCAGGTGGGTGTTGGGTAGTTAAAGATGCTGGAATATTTCATTTGACCATTGTTGAGTTTTTCCAGCATGTCAGTTCGGTCAGCCCCCAACGTTTCAGCTGCGCTGTACAGATATAGACCATGACCTGCTTCATCTTGAACTTTGGACATGAGAATAGCTTTGCGGCGCAGGCTTGGCGCTCGTGTAATCCAGTTAGCTTCAGGTTGCATGCCGATGATTTCCGAATGAGCATGTTGACCAATTTGGCGGATAAGAGTTTTTCGATAATGTTCTGGCATCCAGTCTCTGGGTTCTATGCGCAAGTCATCAGACAGTAACTTTTCGAACTTTTCTTCTTCAAGACTCAGTGTTTGTTTGGTATTTTTTGTCATCAATAAATCCTCGTATTAAGCTGTGTTAGCAACGCCAGTAAGAACATCGTAATTGGCGCACACTTCACCATTCTGGTTGACAATGGTAGTGTCCCAGCGAACTTCTCCCCATTTTTCAGTGAGTCGGTCTTTTTTCTGTTTACAGGTAAATTGAACTTGGATGCTGTCACCGGGGTAAACCGGCTTTTGGAACGACAAGTTTTCAAGTCCAGTATTTGCCAGTACGGGTCCTTCTTCAGGCCAGACAAATAAACCGGCTGCAGCCGAAATAAGCAAGTAACCATGAGCGACTCTTCCATCAAAAAACGGATTACGTTGGGCTGCGCCTTCATCCATATGAGCATAGAAAACATCACCTGAAAGGTTTGCGAATGACTCGATATCTTCCAATGTAATAGCGCGTTTTTGTGATATTACGGTGTCGCCAATCTCCAGTTCTTCAAAACTCTTTTTAAAAGGGTGAATTGTATCTGTGTTGCGGGCAGCGCCTTGCATATATGTGCCCGTTATAGCACTGAGCATATCTGGAGAACCTTGTAAGGCAGTACGTTGCATGAAGTGCTTTATCCCTCGCACACCGCCTTGTTCTTCTCCTGCACCAGCTCGACCTGGACCCCCATGAACCAGTTGCGGCAGGGGAGAACCATGGCCTGTTGACTCCTTTGCACAGGTTTGATTTAGAATCAAAAGTCGTCCATGGTGAGAAGCTGCACCCAGAACAACTCTTTTGGCAACGTCTTCATTATTGGTAATTAAAGAGCCGACCAGACTACCTTTGCCACGTGCTGCCAGCTCAACAGCATGATCATCGTTAGTGTAAGGAATTATTGTACTTACTGGGCCAAATGCTTCTATATCATGTGCATTTGTTACGTTTGGGTTTTTACTGAGCATAAGAATAGGAGAGATAAATGCACCTGACACTATGTTCGCATCAATGACATCAATTGCGTCAGGGTTGCCAAAGATCAATTCGTTATCTTTGCCTAATTGTTTAATGGCGTTTATGACATCTTTACGTTGTTGTTGTCCTACCAAAGCCCCCATATGAACGGCGTCATTGTCAGGGTTGCCAACTGTTACTTTGGCTAGTTTTTCCGAAAGAGCAGCAGTAACCTGATCTATGTATTTTTCTGGAATGATGGCGCGTCGAATAGACGTACATCTCTGACCTGCTTTCGTCGTCATTTCTCGTGCGACTTCCTTTATGTATAGACCAAACTCAGCAGAACCAGGTTTGACATCACTGCCAAGAATTGAACAATTCAGAGAATCAGCTTCCATCACAAAGCGCGTGTTCTCACGGGCAATTACAGGGTGTTGCTTCAACATCAAGCCCGTGTTCGCGGAACCTGTGAAGCCGACAATATCTTCATAATTCATGTGATCGAGCAAGTTGCCAACACTGCCGCAAATCAGTTGAATAGAACCAGTAGGCAAGATATCAGACTCAATGATATGGCGAACCATTAATTCGGTTACAAACGCAGTCTGGCTGCCGGGTTTGATGATCGATGGTACGCCTGCAATGATTGCTGGAGCTAACTTTTCCAGCATCCCCCAGCATGGAAAGTTAAAAGCATTGATTTGTACTGCAACCCCTTGTATTGGAGTGTATATATGCTGGCCAGTAAAATTTCCGTTTTTGGACAAGCGTTCTTGCTCACCATCAATGTAAACATGGCTATTGGGCATGCCAATGCGTGCCTTGCTTGAGATGGAGAATAAGGTTCCAATGCCCCCTTCAATGTCCATCCAGGAGTCGCTCCGAGTAGATCCTGTCGCTTTAGAACACTCATAGAACAGCTCTTTACGTTCTAGTAAGTAAGCTCCCAATTGCTTAAGCATAATGGCGCGTTCATGAAATGTGTATTTCTTGAGCGCCGGACCACCAACCTTTCTAGCGTAGCTCACCATATCTGAAAAGTCTAAACCCGCGCTGGAAATTTCGGCAACAGCTTCGCCTGTTATTGCATGATTCAGGGTGATACCTGAAGACGTTGGACTGTGCCATTCGCCTGCAGCATAGCTCTGAAGAGTGTAAATATCTGATGTCATAGTGACCCTTTGTTTATGAATTGATCGGTGTGAACTCAATTGACAAACGTCAATCAGTTTGATGTTTTTTTAATGAGGTTTTTGTTGAAAGTTTGACATATTCATTCTGGGCCTTTCCAAATCAACATCAGAGTCTGCAACTGTCTTGACTAATGTTTTGGGGTAAATATCAGACAATATTTGATATTGCTTTGTACCGGAGTATTTCCATCTTTTTTCTTGATGGTTTAAAGAACGAACTACTTTTGCCGGACTGCCAAAAGCCAGACTATCAGATTCGATTTCAGTCCCCGCTGTAACCAATGAATTAGCGCCGATAATCACGTTGTTGCCAATAACTGCGTTGTCCAGGATCGTGCTGTTCATACCTATCAATGTATTTTCCCCAATCACACAACCATGCAAAATCGAACCATGGCCAATGTGTCCATTTTCCTCAACTATGGTGTCTGTTTCTGGGAAACCGTGCATGCAGCAATGTTCCTGTAGGTTGGCTCCAACTCCCAATATCAGGCGACCAAAGTCACCACGCATAGTTGCCAAGGGGGCAACAAAAGCGCCTTGAAGAACAAATACATCGCCAATCAGGATCGCTTCGGGATGCACGTAGGCTCCCTTTTCTACTACTGGTGTGATTCCGTTTAAAGAGTAAATTGGCATGATTAAATGGTTTCGAATTTGATATTTTTCATGCTTTATATGATACAAATAAAAAAATAAATGTCAAAAAAAGTATCATAATAAAATTTTTTAATATAAGATTCGGCCATTATTTTGAATGGATAACACTAATTGTGAGTGAGTCATTATTAAATATCGGTGTCGTTGCTGATGGTGTTTTACAAATTAAAATTGACCGGCCTGAAGTGCTAAATGCGCTTAATACGAGGGTGTTGACATTGATTGCACAAGAGTTGGAGCACGTTAAAACAGATCCTTCGATTCGCGCTATTGTGTTGACTGGAAATGAACGTGCTTTTGCTGCAGGGGCGGATATTCATGAATTAGAGGACGCTGCTTCAGGTGGTTTTCCTGAGGTAGAAAGGCAATCGGCATGGGAAATCATTCGCAGTTTCCCCAAACCTCTAGTAGCTGCAGTGAGCGGTTTCGCTTTGGGAGGTGGTTGCGAGTTAATGATGGCCGCTGATATTGTCGTTGCTTCCAGATCCGCAAAGATAGGCCAACCTGAAATAAATCTAGGGATTATTCCAGGGGCTGGAGGAACTCAATGCTTAACCAGGATCGTTGGCAAATCAATAGCGATGAAAATGAATTTAACTGGTCAGTTAATAGGGGCGGAAGAGGCCATGCGTTACGGTCTGGTCAGCGAAATATCAGAGCCAGAATTATATCTGACTCGATCAATTGAATTAGCTTCAATGATTGCCAATAAATCACCTACAGCGGTGAAAGCGGTCAAAACTGCTGTTTTAAATGCTTATCAAACTGATTTACAACAAGGTTTGTTGGATGAACGCAGCTTGTTCCTGGAAGTTATTACATCTTCTGATGCCAGAGAAGGTATTAAAGCGTTTATTGAGAAACGTCCCGCTGTATTTCCTGGTAACTCTGTTGTTAATGAGGGGCAAAATGACTGATTCTACTTTTCATAATATTCGATTCAGGTTGTCTGGCGGTTTGGCTGTGTTGACATTTAATCGGCCAGATAAATTGAATAGTTTCAATGCTGAAATGCATCGTGAAGTGAAAAATGTACTCAAAGAACTTAGGAACAACACTGAGGTACGTTGTTTGCTAATAACTGGAAGCGGTAGAGGTTTTTGCGCTGGTCAGGATTTGAGTGATAGAGCGGTAAGTGCTGGCGCTGAATCTCCTGATTTGAGTGTTTCAATAGAGCGTAACTATAACCCTTTAATTCGCAGTCTGACTACCTTATCAATGCCAGTGATTTGTGCGGTCAATGGAGTGGCTGCTGGTGCCGGAGCGAATATTGCATTGGCTTGCGATTTGGTTTTGGCCGCTGAGTCAGCCTGCTTTATCCAATCCTTTAATAAATTAGGCTTGGTGCCTGATTCAGGTGGAACATGGATGCTGCCTAGATTGGTCGGGCATGCTCGTGCGATGCGACTATGCCTATTAGGGGAGAAGGTGACTGCTCATAAAGCGTTGGAAATGGGCATGATTGGTCAAGTTTGTAATGACAATGAACTGCATGAACTAGCTATGCAGATGGGAATGTCTCTGGCCCAAGCCCCAACATTAGGTTTAGCCTTGGTAAAAAGAGCTATTTACGCATCTGCCAACAATTGCCTGGACGAGCAATTGGATCTTGAACGAGATTTGCAAGGCATTGCTGGCAGAAGCAATGATTATCGCGAAGGTGTTTCTGCGTTTATGGAAAAACGTGAACCCAACTACAAGGGTAATTAATGTTGATGCTTTCTTCCAAGGATAAAGTGACGGTTATTGGTGCTGGAACAATGGGTGCTGGTATAGCCCAAGTCGCTGCAGCAGCTGGTCACCATGTAGTGTTGCTGGACGTAGCTGAGGGCGTGGCTGAAAAAGCAGTCGAGTCTATCAAGGCCGGCCTTTATAAGTTAGTTGAAAAAGGTAAAAAGCAGCAAGCCGATGTGGATGTTTTGCTCAACCGTATTCAGGCGGCACAAGAATTTGAATCCATAAGAGATAGTCGACTTGTGATTGAAGCTATTGTTGAAAATATAGAGGTGAAACAGGAGCTGTTTTTAAAGATTGAGGCCTTGTGTAGTAATAATACGATCATTGCCAGTAACACTTCATCCATTTCTATTTCGGCCTTGGCTGTCCGATCTGGCAGACCACAGAATATTGTTGGTATGCACTTTTTTAATCCTGCTGCAATTTTGAAACTGGTGGAGGTCGTCTCTGGGTTACATACCTGTCGATCGGCTGCTGAAACTATATATGAAACAGCTAAAGCGTGGGGGAAAGAGCCAGTTCATGTCAAATCTACTCCTGGTTTCATTGTTAACAGAGTTGCCCGGCCTTTTTATGCAGAAGCTTTGCGTTCAGTAACTGAACAGGTGGCGAGTGTTGCCAGTATCGATACGCTTATGCGCAGCTGTGGTGGATTTAAAATGGGGCCTTTGGAATTAACTGACCTGATTGGACAAGACGTTAATTGTGCCGTCACAGAATCAGTTTATAACAGCTTTTATCAGGACAAACGTTTTATGCCATCAGCTCTGCAGGCAGAGATGGTTGCTGCTGGTTTTTTAGGACGTAAAAGCGGTCGAGGTTTTTATGACTACAGCGTTGAAAAAAAAGTAGCTGATGTTGAGCCTGAGTCTGTTGCAATGGCAATAGCAGCAAAAGTTACAGGGCGTAGTTTGACTCCTATAGCAAGTCTTCTTAAGTTGATGTCTGCTAAAGGACTCGATAGTAAGTCTCGTGGTGGTGGTTTAACGCGTATTGAAGTTGGGGAAGCTATTCTTCAATTGACGGATGGAAGAACCGCCAGTGAACGTGCAGCCCAACAGCTTATGCCGAACCTGGTGTTGTTTGATTATGCGCTTGATTATCAATCTACATCTCATATTGCCATTAGTTTTGCCTCTCAAGCCAGTGATGCTGCCAGAAGCGATGCTGTTCGTTTTTTTCAGGATTTAGACAAAAAGGTTTGTGTTCTTAGAGATGTTCCCGGCATGCAGGTTATGAGAACAGTCTGCATGCTGGTCAATGAAGCTTACGATGCGGTTAATCAAGGCGTGTGTGATGCAACAGCAGTTGATTTGGCGATGCAAGCTGGAGTTGCTTATCCACAAGGACCCGTTTCGTGGGGCAAGCAGATTGGTCTAGAGACTGTTGCTCTGACTTTGAGAAATATCCAGGCAAGCTATGGAGAGGAACGCTATCGAGTATCACCATTAATTCAGGCAAAGGCTTATGGACATTAAGAGCAAAATAGAATTGAGCCAACAACAGATTGCTGAAAAGTCAGCTGTCGTTATGCACAATGCTGACAATTGTGCCAAGACTCTGGGCATGACTGTTACCAAAGTCACTCCAGGTAGCTCCACAGTGGTAATGTCAGTGGTTGATGCTTATATCAATGGGCATGGTTTTTGTCAGGGAGGGATTATCGCTACCTTAGCAGACACAGCTTTTGCTCATGCCAGCAATTCTTATAACAAGGTGACCGTAGCACAGGGTTTATCAATTGATTTTGTGCGCCCCGTCAAGTTGGGTGAAACACTTACGGCAACTGCATCAGAGATCTTTCGAGGTCGTTTAATAGGAGCTTATAAAGTTTTAGTTGTGAACCAACAAGAAAAGTTAGTGGCTGTTATGACAGGGAAGTCTTTTTCAAAAAATGATGCAGTTTTTGTTGATTAGTCGCTATGTCTATAACGTGTATTACTAGGGAAAATGTAATGAACGTATCTAGGTATGAAGCAACGCCTGTTGATGATTTGAGTTTCATTGCTATGAGGTTGTGTATGCATGGCAAGCAGGATGATATGAGCTATCTCTGGATTTACCAAATGGCTGAGGTTAATGGTAAAGGTGCATTTACATCACTATTTTCTACCTGTTCTTTGAGTTTATTTAACTTATATTCCCATAATTTAGTTGTGATCACAACTAAATGTCTATATTATCGCCCTTTATTGGTTGTGATCACAACTAATTTTAATTATTTGAATTACTAAGAACCTATTATGTTTATAGAAGAGAAAATACGATGAATGCGTATATCTGTGATGCAGTACGGACACCGGTTGGTCGTTACGCTGGCACCTTATCAACAGTTCGCACTGATGATTTGGGAGCTATTCCATTGCAGGCGCTCATGGACCGCAACCAGGCTGTTGATTGGTCTATGGTTGATGATGTTATCTATGGTTGTGCTAATCAGGCAGGTGAGGACAACCGGAATGTTGCACGCATGTCGTTATTACTTGCAGGCCTGCCTGCTCAGGTTCCAGGAACTACGGTTAACCGTTTATGTGGTTCCGGTTTAGATGCTGTCAGTATGGCGGCTAGAGCGATTAAAACTGGTGAAGTTGATTTAATGATTGCTGGTGGGGTTGAGTCTATGTCTAGATCACCTTTTGTGGTGAGTAAGGCGGAGTCTGCTTTCGGTCGAACCCAGACAATGTATGACACCACTATGGGGTGGCGTTTTGTTAATCGGAAACTCAAGTCTAAGTACGGTGTTGACAGTATGCCTGAAACAGCAGAAAACGTTGCTGAACAATTCTCTATCGGCAGAGAAGATCAAGACCGTTTCGCTTTGAACAGTCAGCAGCGGGCTGCTGCTGCACAAGCAGCTGGTTTTTTTGCGGATGAAATTGTACCTGTGACAATACCGCAGCGCAAAAAAGACGATATTGTTTTCTTTGATGATGAGCAGTTGCGTTCTAACAGCACAATGCAAGGTCTGTCAGAGTTGCCAACTCTATTCAGAAAACCTGGAACTGTGACTGCCGGCAATGCGTCTGGTCTTAATGATGGAGCTTGCGCTTTATTGCTTGCTTCTGAAGTTGCAGTAAACGCCTATAGCTTGACCCCTCGAGCACGAGTGTTAGCAACAACTGTTGTTGGGCTGGAGCCACGCATAATGGGTTTTGCTCCAGCACCTGCTGTTAAAAAAATATTAGAACAAGCAGGTCTGAGTTTAAGTGATATGGATGTGATTGAGATAAACGAAGCTTTTGCAGCTCAAGGATTAGCTGTTATTCGAGATTTAGGTTTGGCTGACAATGACCCTCGAATAAATCCGAATGGTGGAGCTATTGCACTTGGTCACCCGCTTGGGATGTCAGGTGCCCGTTTGGTGACAACTGCAGTTAATCAACTGCACAAAATCAAAGGGCGGTATGCCGTTTGCACCATGTGTATTGGTGTCGGGCAAGGTATCGCAACCGTTGTGGAGCGAGTCTAAATCATTGCAACGGAAATTTAAGGTATTCCCCTATGTCTTACCTATTGAGTCCTAGAACATTTCGGCAATAGGTCTGGTCCATGGGAATGAGTAAAGCGTGTATTTAAATAATTATTAAAAGTAAATTTTGGAGGAAGTATATTATGAAAAAAACACATTCTAAAAACTGGCTGAAACTATCTGTTCTAGCTGCATCGACATCTCTGGCAGCGACTGTTTCGGTGGTTAAGGCTGCTGAGATTGATGTCTATGGTTATGTTAAAGCCGATTTTATCTATGATCTGGACCAAGATTTGGGTGATGAGTTAGACAGCAGTGGTGTTAATGTTGGCGCTGAAAGCCAGTCACACTTTCGTGCTCACGCCAGGCAGTCGCGTATTGGTTTTAAATCTGAAGTTGAAGGGGCAAAACTAAAGGTAGAAGGTGATTTTTTTGGTGGAGGGGGCAATGAAGTTGTGTCGAACTCTCGCTCGTTTCGTATTCGCCACGCCTATGGTCAGTATAAAAATGTGTTGATCGGCCAAACTTGGTCGACATTTATGGATTTTTCAGCTCTTCCTGCAACCGTTGATTTTGCTGGGCCTGCGGCTGCAGTATTTGCCCGCCAGACTCAATTACGATATACCTTGGGAAATCTATCGCTGGCAATTGAAAACCCGTCACCTCTGGTTGGTGGGGAAGAAACAGTATTGGAAGAATTGCCGGATTTTATTGCTAAATACTCCATGTCGAATGATAACTTCAGTTTTTACGCTGCTGGTCTTTTGCAGACTGTCGAAATTGAAGGTGGGGCTGCTGATGGCGAATCTGAGAGTTATTTTGGTTTGCATGCCGGTGGGAATGTAAAGCTGGGGGACTCTACTTTAATGCTGTCTGTCGTATCTAATGCTGGACGTTACGGTACTGCCGGTTTTGCCAACCCAACATTCGTGGTTGTAGGTGATCAGTTGCAGACGAATGACTATACCGGTCTCACACTCGCTTATAACCTGAAGAACTTTAATATTGCATATGGAAATGTATCATTTGATGAGGATTATTTGGCAGCCACTGACAAAAAGGATATCTCGACATTTCATGTCAACTATTCGATTAAAGCCAGTAAGAATGTCACTTATATGTTCGAGTTCAGTGCTGCTAAAAACGAATTGGTTAATGGCGAGAGTGACACTGCAAAGCGATTGCAGTTCGCGGCTCAATATAATTTCTAACGTTCAACAAAACACTATTGTGAATCTCTGATGAGCTTGGGTTCTATCTTGAAATGGTAGGACCTGAGACATCTCAAAAAGGCCCATCAAGAGGTTGAAAAAAGGGAGCAATTTTAATTGTAACAATAATCGATTATTCCAAAAGAGGTAATATGATATGAAAAAATTTAAATTAATAATGAGTGCTGTTGTACTGGTTTCATCAACCATGTTTATCCAGGCACAGGCTGCTGATACCATTAAAGTTGCTATTGCAGGTCCATTGACTGGCCCTGTCACTCAATACGGGGAAATGCAAAAAATTGGTGGTTTACAGGCTATCGATGATGTCAACTCAGCAGGCGGTGTGTTGGGAAAAAAGTTGGAAGCGGTTTTATACGATGATGTATGTGAACCCAAGCAGGCCGTTACCATTGCCAACAAAATAGCCAACGACGGCATAAAGTTTGTTCTGGGACATTTATGCTCAGGTTCTACGCAGCCAGCGTCAGAAGTTTATGATGATGAACAGATTCTGATGATAACAGCGGCATCCACCAGTCCGGCAATCACGGAACAGGGGTTTAACTTGATCTTTCGTACTATTGGTTTGGATGATCAACAAGGGCCTACAGCAGCCAAGTTTATTCTAGATAAAGTTAAACCAAGTAATGTTGCTGTCATTCATGATAAACAACGTTATGGTCAAGGGGTTGCAGTGGCAGTAAAGGATGATTTAACCAAGGCTGGCCTTAAGCCGGTGTTGTTTGAAGGAGTCAACAAAGACCAAAAAGACTTTTCGGCTTTAATTACCAAAATGAAGAAAGCAAAAGTCGATTTTGTTTATTATGGTGGTTATCACCCTGAACTGGGTTTGATATTACGCCAATCACGCAATTTGGGTTTTGATGCTGATTTCATGGGGCCAGAAGGCATTGGGAATAAATCCATCAGTGAAGTTGCTGGAGAAGCATCAGAAGGTATCTACATAACGCTACCTGCAGATTTTAGCCAAAGTGAGGCCAATGCAAAGATTGTTGAAAACATAAAAGCGAAGAAGCAAGACCCTAGTGGGCCTTTTGTATTGACATCATACGCAGCTGTTCAGGTTTTGGCTGAGGCCATGAATGCGACAAAAAGCACAGACCCTGTAGAGGTAGCTGCTTATATGCGTAAAAACTCTTTTGAAACTCCAATAGGGCCTGTTGGTTTCAATGAAAAAGGTGATTTGACCGAGTTTGAGTTTGTTGTGTTTGAATGGCATAAAGATGCAACCAAGACACGCGTAAAATAATAACAGTTCTCTGGATTTCCCTCACTTATGTGGGGTGAGGGAAATTGGAGTTATTCCGAGTTATGTATGATTGAAGAAATTTTAGTTTTTACTCAGCAGCTTATCAATGGTCTCACCTTAGGCAGTATCTACGCGCTAATAGCTGTAGGCTATACAATGGTCTATGGAATTATTGGTATGATCAATTTCGCTCATGGCGAAATATATATGATAGGCGCTTTCATTGGGTTCATTGTTATTACTGCGTTAAGTTTATTGGGTATACACATGGTTCCCGTCGTCTTATTGATAACGTTGATAGTCAGTATACTGATCACTAGTGCTTATGGATGGACTCTGGAGCGTGTTGCTTATCGACCTCTTCGTGGTGGAAATCGTTTGGTGCCATTGATTTCAGCCATAGGTATGTCAATCTTTTTGCAAAACTATGTGCAACTTTCTCAAGGGGCTCGAGATTTGGCCTTGCCAGAAATGATTGTTGGTGGTTGGCGTTTTGGCAGTAGCGAAACCTTTGAAGTTTATTTGTCATATATGCAGGTATTGATAGGTGGAGTAACATTAATTGCTATGACTGTTTTAAGTCTGTTTATTGCACGATCCCGTCTGGGGAGAGCCTGCAGAGCCTGTGCTGAAGATATGAAAATGGCCAATTTATTAGGCATTAATACTGATCGCGTGATTTCACTTACTTTTATGATTGGTGCAACATTGGCAGCCGTTGCAGGTGTTCTTGTGAGTCTTTATTATGGATTGATCAATCCTCACCTTGGATTTCTCGCCGGTCTTAAAGCTTTTACTGCCGCTGTGTTAGGAGGAATTGGCAGTATTCCAGGAGCTATTTTAGGCGGCCTGATTCTGGGCGTTACAGAGAGTTTTACCTCAGCGTTTCTAAGCACCGAATACAAAGATGTGGTTTCTTTTTCATTATTGGTGCTGATCTTATTATTTAAACCTACTGGGTTGTTAGGTAAACCAGAGGTGGAAAAAGTATGAAACAGACGCATTATACTGATGCTTTTCTTGCAGCTATTTTAACGTTGGTTTTGACGACGCCAATAATTGGTTTACATGTAGTTGTTGAGGGTTTGAATATAAAATTGGAAGGCAACTTTCTTCCTGTTGTTATTGCTGCATTTGTGGTTTTTATGGTGCGCCTTTTTCTGCACCCCATCTTGCAAACTACTGCTCAACTTAAATCGAATGTTGTTGATAAAGTCTCTTTGGCAACTTTTGGAGCCAAGCAACAACGAGTCATTGTGATAGTGATTTTACTGATTGCTGTTATTTTGCCGTTTCTGGTTTCCCGTGGTGAAATTGATTTAGCGATTCGCGTGTTGATTTATATCATTCTCGGTTTAGGTTTAAATGTCGTAGTAGGTTTTGCTGGTCTGTTGGATTTAGGCTATGTAGCATTTTATGCGGTAGGAGCTTATACCTATGCACTGCTATCTGCTTATTTTGGGTTTTCATTCTGGTTGTGTTTACCTATTGCTGTCGTTTTTGCCGCGATTCTGGGGTTTCTGTTGGGTTTTCCTGTTTTGCGGCTCAGGGGTGATTATCTGGCAATTGTGACCCTGGGGTTTGGAGAAATTATTCGCTTATTGCTGAATAATCTGGATTCAATTACCGGTGGGCCTGATGGCATTACTGGTATTGCAAAACCAACATTTTTCGGACTGGAATTCAAAAGGCGAGCAACTGAAGGACATATGACATTCCACGATTTTTTTGGTTTTGACTATAACACAACTCATAAACTCATCTTTTTATACCTCGTAGCTCTAGTGTTGGTATTGTTGACCTTGTTTGTTATAAATCGCTTGATCCGTATGCCAATTGGTCGAGCATGGGAAGCCTTGCGTGAAGATGAAATTGCCTGTCGTTCGCTGGGATTGAACCCTACGGTTATCAAGCTTTCTGCATTCACTATTGGTGCCAGTTTTGCTGGCTTTGCGGGTTGCTTTTTTGCGGCTTATCAAGGGTCTGTGGTACCTGAGTCATTTGTATTTATGGAGTCTGTCATTATCTTGGCCATTGTTGTTCTGGGGGGGATGGGCTCACAATTAGGAGTTATTCTGGCAGCAATAGCATTGACCCTTTTACCCGAATTCGCTCGTGAATTTTCAGAATATCGCATGCTAATATTTGGTGTGGTCATGGTACTTATGATGATGTGGCGTCCGCAAGGACTTATTGTCGCTAAGAGACCTGCCATAAAATTACCAACGGCTTCAGCATAGTTGGGAGGATTTAATCATGACTACATTATTAGAAACTCAGGGCCTATCTATGAGATTTGGTGGCTTGCTTGCTGTAGATGGCATATCCCTGAAAATACATAAAGAAACTATTACCTCTATTATTGGTCCAAATGGTGCAGGCAAAACCACGGTCTTTAACTGCATTAGTGGTTTTTATCAACCAACATCAGGAAACATCAGTCTTGATTCTCAAGCGATTCAAGGTAAACCAAGTCATAAAATTGCACGTATGGGATTAGTACGTACATTCCAGAATGTGCGTTTGTTTAAAAAAATGACGGCATTAGAAAACCTGTTAGTTGCTCAACATGCTCATATTGATACTAATCTTTTGAGCGGACTTTTTAAGTTGACTGGTTTTCGTAACAGCGAAGAAAAGGCAGTTGATCAAGCAATGCATTGGTTGGGTATGGTTGGTTTGAGTAATATTGCCAACCAGGAAGCTGGTAACTTGTCATATGGGCAACAGCGACGTCTTGAAATTGCGCGTTGTATGGTAACCGAGCCGAAACTAATCATGTTGGATGAACCTGCAGCTGGACTTAACCCTCAAGAAACAAAAGAGTTGGATCAACTCATTATTAAACTAAGAGATGATCAGGGGGTCACAGTTGTTCTCATTGAGCATGATATGAATTTAGTGATGGGTATTTCTGACTACATTTATGTCATTGACCAGGGCCGGCCTTTGGCCTCAGGTCAGCCTGATGAGATACGAGAAAATCCGGCAGTTATCAAAGCTTATCTTGGGGAATCGTAATGTTGAAATTAGAAAGTGTAAATACCTATTATGGTCCTGTACATGCACTCAAGGATGCTTGTCTGCATATCGACGAAAGCGAAATTGTCACTTTGATTGGAGCTAACGGTGCCGGTAAAAGCACACTGTTGATGACGGTGTGTGGGACTCCGAATGCAAGTTCAGGGCAAATACTGTTTGAAAATGAAAATATTACTGAGCATAAAACATCTCGGATAATGTCCAGGGATATAGCGGTTGTGCCTGAAGGGAGGCGTATTTTTTCTCAACTAACCGTATTGGAAAATTTACATATGGGAGCTTTCTTCAGGTCAGCTGATGAAGCAGAAGAAACCCAAGAAAGAATTTTTCAGTTATTTCCACGTATCAAGGAGCGTCTAAAGCAGCGTGGGGGAACTTTATCTGGCGGTGAGCAACAAATGTTGGCTATCGGGCGAGCACTTATGAGTCAGCCTAGATTATTGCTATTGGATGAACCTTCCTTGGGTTTGGCACCAATTATTATTGATCAGATCTTCTCTATTTTGCAGCAGATACGTGATGAAGGGATGACTATTTTTCTCGTCGAACAAAATGCTCATCGTGCTTTACAAGTCGCTGATAGGGGTTATGTGTTGGAAAATGGTCGAATCATATTTGATGATAGTGGCGATAATTTATTGAATAATGACCAAGTCAAACAAGCCTATTTGGGAGGGTAGTTAACAAATTTGTATACAATAAGGAGGCTCTTACGGAGTAGTCAACTTCTGTTAATACTTGAAGTTTTTGTTATTTTGAACTGGAGTTTATTCACACCAGATAGCTGTATCTAAGAGTGTTGTATCGTTGTTCTCAATATTTGATTGGTGAATAATAGGGTATCTATTATTCACCAACTCTCATTAACCTAAAACTTTGAACTTTTAAAAACAGACATTTGGCTCCGGTGTTAGTCAACTATGTCTTTTAAACTCAGAATATAGTCGTTGAGAATCGTTGAAAAGTCGGATGAGGCCAGGTCGTCAACTGTAATTTCCAGCAAAGTACTGCTCAGTTGTTTTGAAATGCTTTGATAATTATGTTGACCAGTTTTTGTCATGTGCAAGGTAGCGCGTCGACGGTCTTCAGAGTCGATACGTTTTTCAAGCATGCCTGACTCAATTAAGGAAGCAACTGCGCGGCTGACAATGCCTTTGTCCATCGGAGTAACTGCTACCACCTGTGCTGAAGTACGACCAGACTGATCGGCTATTGCCGCCAGCACTCGCCATTGGCTTAAGTTTAGTTGGCTGTTTTTTTTGATTACAGTCAAGGTGAAACGACTTATTAGATCGGCTAGCACTACAGTTTGATATGGCCAGAACTGATTAAGTTTGATTACAGTATTTTTTTTGTCTGTCATTGTTTCAAATCATTAATATTGGTTGTGATCACAACTAATTTTCTATATCATGATTCATATTAGTTGTGATCACAACTAATATGAATTACCTAATTTTTTTCGGTATTACCGAGAGGCTATTATGACTGATATTTTTGAAAATCCCATGGGTTTGGATGGTTTTGAGTTTGTTGAATTTTCTGCTCCAAGTCCAGGTTTATTAGAAAAGACATTTACTAGTATGGGGTTTAGCAAAGTCGCTACCCATCGGACTAAAAAGGTAGATCTCTGGAGGCAAGGGGGGATTAATTTCATATCGAATTATGAAACGGATACACCAGCAGGTCATTTTTGCCGAGAGCATGGTGCTAGTGCTTGTGGTATGGGTTTTCGGGTAAGAGATGCCAAAGCCGCTTATGAACGTGCTTTGGAACTGGGGGCTGAGCCCATGAGAACTCATGTAGGTCCAATGGAATTATCAATTCCAGCGATTCGAGGAATTGGTGGTGGAGCTATTTACTTTATTGATCGTTATGGTGATGATTTATCTATTTACGATATAGATTTTGTTTATTTAGAGGGCATTGAGCATAGCCCCGAAGGCTGTGGTTTTCATACCGTTGATCATCTTACACATAATGTCTATCGAGGTAGGATGGACTTCTGGGCTGAATATTATGAACGCTTGTTTAATTTCAAAGAGATCCGTTTTTTTGATATCAAGGGAGAATATACGGGATTAAAATCTCGAGCATTAACAGCGCCTGATAACAAAATACGAATTCCATTAAACGAAGAAGGAGAAGATGGAAAAGGGCAAATTGATGAATATTTGTTGGAGCATCGCGGTGAAGGTATTCAGCATATAGCATTGTCTTGCGATGATTTGATTGGCTGTATTGATAGATTACGCAAAAAAGGAGTTACCTTGATGACTGCTCCACCAGACAGCTACTATGAGATGTTGGAGGAACGCTTACCTGGTCATGGTGAGTCAGTAAAAGACCTGAAAACACGCGGTATTTTGTTGGATGGAACCACTGAAAATGATGATCCTCGTTTATTACTGCAAATTTTTGCAACACCACAAATTGGTCCCGTTTTCTTTGAATTTATTCAACGTAAAAAGGATGATGGTTTTGGTGAAGGTAACTTTAAAGCACTGTTTAAATCAATTGAACGTGATCAGATTGATCGAGGTATTATAAATGAACAGAGTGATAGATCATGAGCAGCATTAATACCAGTGGTTTTCACCATGTTGCTTATCGTTGTCGTGATGCTAAGCAAACGGTTGAATTTTATAATGGCTTGCTGGGTATGGATTTTCAATTAGCTATTGCTGAAGATAATGTTCCTTCTACAGGTGCCTATGATCCTTATATGCATATCTTTTTAGATGCAGGAAATAACAATGTGCTCGCATTCTTTGAATTACCTGAACAACCCGAGATGGGCCGTGATCGTAACACTCCTGAGTGGGTGCAGCATATTGCATTGAGGTTGAATAGTGTTGACTCGTTGCTGATGGCAAAAGAGACATTGCAAAATGCAGGTTTGGAAGTTTTAGGGCCAACCCATCACGGAATATTTAAATCTATTTATTTCTTTGATCCGAATGGGCACCGCCTGGAGTTGGTTGCCGATATAGGTACTGTTGAGCAGATGGAAAAATTGCATAAGGTTGCACCTGACATGCTCGAAGAATGGGCTCAAACAAAAAAGGCACCACGCCATGCAGAGTGGCTACATCAAACAATAAAAGGTGAAACTTAAGATGAAAATTGCATCCCAGAAACAGGGTCGAGATGGCCGTTTAATTATAGTTACGAAGGACTTAAAATCAGCTGCTGACGTTAGTGACATTGCACCTACCTTACAAGATGCATTAGATGATTGGAATCACTGTGAGCCTTTGTTACAAAAGAGGTATGATGCTCTTGAACAAGGGGACCTTAAGAGCTTTGCTTTTGACCAAACCTCTTGTGCTTCACCTTTGCCACGAGCTTACCAATGGCTTGATGGTTCCGCGTATCTAAATCATGTTGAGTTGGTACGAAGAGCACGAAATGCCAGCGTACCTGAAAGCTTTTATAGTGATCCGTTAATGTATCAAGGTGGTTCTGATACATTTATTGGGCCACAGGAAGCTATCGTTGTTGCTGATGAGAGTTGGGGCATTGACATGGAAGCTGAAATCAGTGTGATAACTGATGATGTACCAATGGGGGTATCTGTTACTGCTGCATTTGATCATATCAAATTGATTATGCTGGTGAATGATGTCTCGTTACGCCATTTAATTCCTGGTGAGTTAAGTAAAGGCTTTGGTTTTCTGCAGGGAAAAGCTTCCAGCGCGTTTTCACCTGTAGCGGTCACTCCAGATGAACTAGGTGAACACTGGTCAGAGGCAACTATAAACCTTCCTTTAAATGTTAATTATAATGATGAACCTTTTGGCAGAGCGAATGTTAAGACTGATATGACATTTAATATGGCTCAATTAGTTGCGCATGCAGCAAAAACCCGCCACTTATGTGCTGGTACTATCATTGGTTCAGGAACTGTGTCTAATAAGTATAAAGGCGGTGAAGGCAAAAAAATTGAAGATGGTGGCGTGGGCTATAGTTGTATTGCCGAAATTCGCATGATTGAAACAATTCAAGCTGGAGAGCCTGTTACTCCCTTTATGCGGTTTGGTGATAAGGTCAGTATTGAAATGAATGATCCCGAAGGTCATTCAATTTTTGGTCGAATCAGTAATGTCGTCGAGAAATACTCTGCCTCATGATGGTATTACACGGTTATTGGCGTTCATCCGCCAGCTATAGAGTGCGAATTGCTCTGGCTTTGAAAAAACTAGAGGTGCGGCATAAGGCTGTGAATTTGAAAGTCGGTGAGCAATTGTCAGGTGCTCACCGACTACTGAATCCTCAGCCTTTGGTCCCAGTTTTGGAGTTGAAAGATGGGACTATGCTGACTCAATCTTTAGTAATACTGGATTATCTTGAGCAGACCTTTCCTGATCCAGCTTTGTTGCCTGAAGAAGGCATTGCACAAGCCAAGGTAAAAGCGGCTGCACATATTATTGCTAGTGATATATCTCCAATACAGAACTTGCGCGTTTTACAGTTTATTCGAGAGCACTATGGCTGTGAAAGTGATGACATTAAGCTCTGGGCAAAACACTGGATTCATAATGGATTAAAAAGTATTGAATATATTTGCCAAACGAATAAAAATGATTTTTTTCTGTCGGATACTCCTGGTTATTTTGAATGCTGTTTAGTTCCTCAGTTGTATAATGCACGTCGCTTTGGCGTTGACCTATCTACGTTCCCATTATTGACTAAGTTGAATGAGAAATGTTGTGGCTTAACTGAATTTATTCAGGCAGCCCCAGAAAATCAGGCAGATAGCGATATAAGAGATTGATTTTAAACATTATTATTTTGAAAGGTTGATTAAAGTTGGGTTTGACTAAGAGTCTTATCTGGAGCAATGATGTAATTGAGATTGATTAAGACGGACCTAAGCATGACTCAGTAGACGTATAAAAACGACCGTAATCTAGTCTGTGCTTAAATACCCTAAGAGCACCTGAAAGTAGTGAATAACCAGCTATTTACTTAAGAGTAAATTTTTCCTGATATATTCATCAGTCTAAGGTTAAATGGAGCAATCATTGAAAATTCTACCTGAAATTGAGATAGATTCTGATACAAAGCAATTAATCCAAGAGCTGAGAAACTCGTGTTTCCCTGAACATCAGGTTCCCCGGTCATATTATAAACAACTCCCGCATTATCGAGCTCTTGAGTACCACAATGACGCCTTGGTTGGGTATATGGGATTAGATTATCGTGTTATTAAAGTTGGTGAGTGTGTGTACTCGATTATTGGCGTTGTTGATTTGTGTGTTTCTCTAGAACACCAAAGAAAAGGCATTGGAAGTAAAATGCTTGATTCAGTATCCAGCTATGTTAGGGGAAAGGATGTTGATTTTATTATGTTGGTTGCTGAAAAGTCTGGTTTTTATACCCGTCATGGTTTTCAACAAGTTACTGCATATAGTTCCTGGTTACGTTTACATGAACATAAAAACTATGGAATTGCCTTTGAACAAATAGACGATTTATTTGTTAAACCAGTTAACAATAAAAAGTGGCCGGCAGGGCATGTGGACTGGTTAGGTTATATGTTTTAGTGAGACGTTTGATAGGCTATCGATAACAGCTTGTTTTAAGGAAATGAGACAAGTCTGCTTAGAAGAACCGTATTTGGGCTTTATTTAATAAAACGTCATGCCAATTTTCTAAGTCAGAGGTGTTTACAGGTTTTCATGTTTAACTTGAAAGTACGGGTTTTATGTTCGAAATTAAGCCCTTTAATTTCCAGCAAATAAAAAGAGGCTGACCATGCCCTAGATGGTCAGCCTCTTAAGATACTGAATCTCTATCGATGTAGATGATTTTGATTCAGCATATTCAGTTTTTAAGAACATAAGAGCTAGCCTAGCATTGCTCTGAAAAACATGAATCCTTGTGGCTGTAATGTCATGTCGTAAAGATCATTTACGCTAAATAAATAGAGTGTTGTCTGATCTTTAATGTGGTAATTTTACTGCAGCTAAAGCCGCTTGTGTTGCACCGCTGGTTTTGCGCTTTGATCACCTCAAAATTGCCTCACTTTATGATTTTCAATATTTAAATTACATCCTGAGTTCTTTAAATCGAGACTTACAAATTATAGGGGGTGATAATATTGGTCCGACTTTGCGAAAAAGGTTTGTCGTATTTAATATGCCCATGAAATTTGAGGATGTGTAAAAACGCATGTCGAATGTCCCGTTCGATATTATGTTCCAGTACAGCATGAATTTTGTTCTCCTTGAGCAGTGATCTATTACTTGCATCCAAATCATGACCAATAAATAAACTGATGGGCCTTTGATGTTTTTCAAATGCGGCTAGTATTGCCGGGTTGCCGCCTCCCACACTGTATATGGCGGTTGCTTCACCTCCATTGTCAAGGTATTGATCGACCTCATTGAATGTCTGTTCATACAAGCCCAATCCCCCAGAGACAGCATTCATTTTCAGCTTGGGGTGGCGCTGGCGTATGGCTTGCCTGAATCCCATTTCTCTCTCGGCTTCGTTGAGGAAATTATAGTTTGATATGGAGATGAGAATGGTTTCATCTCGTTCTCTGAGCCATTGACCCATCAGATAGGCTGCTGATTGGCCTGCTGCATAATGGTCAATGCCAATAAAACTGGCTCGTTTCGAGTTGCGAATGTCTGTGCAGAAAGTGACTGTGGGAATGCCAGCGTCATAAGCATTGTCGATAGGCACCCTGATGCGGTGATCATCGGTGGTTTTAATAATCAGACCCTGGGTGCCATTTTTTATGATATGACTGATATTGTCCGCAATCGTATCGAGATCTTCGTCTTCGAAAAAATGAAACCTTGGGCTGACATTAGAGGGTTGTATGGAAGGTAATATCTGCAATATGGATTCTTTGACCATAGTGCTATAGCACTTTGGGGTGTGCATGATGACATCTACATAGAGCTTCTTGACGGTCAGCTTTACGGCGGAGGATTGTTCTTCAAGTTCTTCAATAGCATTCAAGACTCGTTGAACGGTATATCCACGTACTCCGGGACGGTTGTTGATCACTCGGTCAACCGTCGCGATGCTCACAGCTGCTTGTGCCGCAATATGTTTAATAGAGAACTTTTTGTTGGGCATGAACTTTCTAACTGTTGTTTCCATTATTTCTTTATATAACCGTCTCTGACCATTTCTCGGCGGACTGTTTTCTGGGCTGTTGACAGAGCTTGGTCAATAGTCAGTTTCCCTGCAAGGGCACCTGAAAACTGTTGACCCACTGCGCCTCCAAATGCCTGGAATTTAGGGATGGCAACAAATTGAATGCCGGAATAGGGGCTTTGTTTCAAGGTTGAATCCTGGGGATTGGCGTTGGACATTTGTTCAAGTGTCATTGCTGCAAAAGGCGCTTTCTCCATGTATTCAGCATTGGCGTATGTTGACTTTCGGGTTCCAGGTGGAACGGCGGCAATGCCGTATTTATCAGCAACCAGTTTTGAATATTCCTTTGAGGTTGCCCATATGACAAATTTTCTGGCCGCATCTTTGGCGTCTGAGCTGATAGGGACTGCCAGAGACCAGGCCCATAGCCAACCTGATCCTTTTTTCGTTGTTTGAAAAGGGGCCGGAGCAAATGCCATTTTGTCCCAGACTTTGCTTTGAGATTTATCAGTCACAAAACTTCCTGCCACAGTGGCATCCACCCAGAATGCGCATTTACCGCTGCTCATCAAGGCCAGTGTTTCATTGAAACCGTTGGTTGCTACTCCTGGGGGGCCATATTTGTTCAACAGATCAACATAAAACGTTAAAGCTTCTTTCCATTCCGTAGTGTCAAATTGAGGTTCCCAATTCATATCAAACCAACGAGAACCAAATGAATTCGACATGGTGTTTATGATCGTCAAATTTTCTCCCCAACCGGCTTTTCCACGCAGGCAGGCCCCATAGATGTCGTTGTCTGGATCATGCAGTCTGGCTGCTGCTCTGGCCATAAAATCCCAAGTGGGATTTGCAGGCATGGTTATACCGGCCTTTTCAAACAGGTCTTTACGATACATAGTCATGGAGCTTTCGGCATAAAAGGGTAGGGCGTATAATTTCCCCTTAGCTGATAATCCGGCTTTTACTGATTCGAATATATCGTCAACGTCATAATTATCTGGAAATTTATTAAAAGGTTCCAACCAACCATTGGTTGCCCAGATCGGGGTTTCATACATACCGATGGTCATAACGTCAAAACGTCCACTTTTCACCGCTATGTCTGTAGTCAACCTTTGGCGCAATATGTTTTCTTCCAGCACTACCCATTCCAACTCAATATTGGGATATAGCTTCTCAAATTCAGGCGATAATTCCTGCATGCGAATCATGTCTCCATTGTTCACTGTGCCAATAGAGACCGTCGTTTTTGCATTTGAATTCATAGAAAGAGTGGACAATAAGAGAGTACTTATTGCTATTAAACTACACTTTTTTACTTTCATATCTGTACTATTCCTGATTGATTGGTATCGTTCTTTTTATGATTCGGATCAAATTTAAGAGTCTGTACAACTTTTTGCCAATCATTTTCTTGGTATTTTCTATACTTTTTTGTTTTGAATGGTGCTTTGATCTGAGCTTGAGATCAGAGAGTGTTCTGATTTTCGGTAAAATATTGCATATGAAGTTGATGTTGCGGTTAAACCTGAAAATATTCATGGACCTGCTAAAATTAAGCTCTATAGGTGGCTATTTAAGGTTTTTTTTTGTATGAACGGGTATGTAAATCGGGAGCCTGAACTGGAAATTGTCGAAGGGCAATCTTCTTCTTTGCGGTATTTGGAACATGGGGCTGAGAGCGAATTGATCCGCTGGCACTGTCATTCAGAATATGAGTTGCACTTGATTGTAGCGACTCATGGAAAAGCATTTGTCGGGGATTATATTGGTAATTTTGAGCCAGGACATTTATGTCTGGTTGGCCCCAACCTGCCACATAATTGGGTGTCCAGTGAACATAGTATATCTCCTTCCAGTTCATCAATAAGAGATAAAGTGATCAATTTCAGTCAAAGCACATTTGACGTTCTGTATGAGGTGATGCCTGAATCCAGAGAGTTGACAGCTCTATTAGAACGGTCTTCTCATGGCATAGAATTCAATCGCAAAAACAGTAGCTTGTACGAGGCTATGTTTGATGCGGTCAGAAACACCAGGGGTTTGGAAAGACTGATCAAATTTTTTGAATTACTTCATTTTCTGATGAAAGACGACTCCTGCCAGCAGTTGTCGAGTAAATCATTTGCATTAACCCAACCTTCAGATAATATCGATTTGATCAATAAAGCGTTGGCATATATTGGTGAGAAATACACCCAGCCCCTCAGCCTGGAAGCGGTTTCCCGACATGTTGGAATGTCATCTCCAAGCAGCTTTTCCCGTTTTTTTCATAAAGCTACTGGCATGAAATATATTGAATTTATTAAGAAGCTGCGTATCAGCAAGGCTTGTGAGAAGCTGGAGAGAACAGATGAACCGATAACAAGCATTTGTTTTGCTATTGGTTTTGCTAATGTGGCAAATTTCAATCGACATTTTATGTCTATTAAAGGTATGACGCCGCGTAAATACAGAGCGTTGGCACAGAAAAAATACACTTCCAGTTTATAGTATTTTGTGATCATCTATTTCATCTTGTACAAAAAAGTATAGAAAAAATAATTTAAATCATTGGTATTGAATTTTACTCCGTCTAATATTGTGTGAACGTAAAAGTATCATTGTTTACGCAATATATAAAAAATATAAGACTTCTTGTTTGGTGTGTTCCTGAGCATTTTGTCTGTCTAATCTGGAGTATGTTTCAGTCATGAAAAAAATAGTCATTTTTATCAATTTCATTTTTTGGGCTTTGGTTTTAACACAGCCTGCTTTTTCTCAAACCTATGAATGGCGTCTTGCTGAAACCTGGCCTAAAGATTTCCCGTTATTCGGTGATGCTGTTAAGAAAATGGTCGACAATGTGGAGCGGTTGTCTAATGGGCGTCTGCAGATCAGTATTGTTTCCAGCGAACAGCATAAAAAACCACAGGGGATTTTTGAGTTGGTCCAGGATAGTGGGGGCTATGAGATGGGGCATTCTGCTTCGTATTATTGGAAAGATCGTGATGTAAATATGTTGTTTTTCACTACCTTGCCCTTTGGTATGACGGCTACAGAGCAATATTCCTGGTTTTATTACGCGGGTGGTTTGGAGTTGATGCAGAGGGCCTATAATAAATATGGGCTTATGTCGTTTCCCGGAGGCAATACCGGGAATCAAATGGGCGGCTGGTTCCGTAAAGAAATTAAAAGCAGTAATGATCTTAAGGGCTTGAATATGAGTATTCCTGGTCTGGCGGGTGATGTTATTAAAACTCTCGGGGTCAATACAGTGAATATTCCGCCTGATCAACTCTTCAGTGCTTTGAAGTCCGGTGAAATTGATGCTTTGGAATGGGTTGGGCCTTCATTGGATCTGGATCTCGGTTTTCATGAAGTGGCACCTTATTATTACACAGGCTGGCATGAACCTGCTGCTGAGCTACAGTTTCTGGTTAACCAGGCTGCGTTTGAAAAATTGCCTGAAGATATACAGAATATATTGAGAGTTTCCATGCGTCTTGCGGCCTATGATACGTATATTGAGATGAACCACGCCAGTATCAATAATCTGGAGCGTTTGCGAGCAGAACATCCTGACGTGAAAATTCGCTCATTTCCAGCAGATATTGTGCGTGCGCTGCGCCGTGAAACAGTGAAACAGATTTATGAGTTTGCTAAAGATGGGGGAGCACTTACTCAGGATATAGTCTTGTCGCTTTTCAGCTACAAGGATAAAGCCAGAACCTGGACGCGCATTTCGGATCAGGCTTATTTGAATAACTCAGGNNCAAATGAAAATGGTCACTTATCAGGAACCTGAATTTGAGGTCGCTGGTGATGAATTGTCATCGGTTATCTATCTTGAACATGGTTCTTCAAGTAGTCTGGTTCGTTGGCATTGTCACGAAGAATACGAGTTGCACCTTATTTCTTCCAGTCATGGAAAGGTGTTTATTGGTGACTTTGTTGGCAATTTTTCCCCAGGACATATTGTTTTGACTGGGCCAAATTTACCTCATAACTGGATTTCTGATAAAGACTGCATCGATGCTGGTACTGATAAAGTCAGAGACAAAGTCGTCAAGTTCAGTCAAAGTGTCTTTGATCGTTTAAATGAAGTTATGCCTGAACTGCGTGAGTTAACGGCTTTGTTACGAGCTTCTGCTTATGGCCTGGAGTTTGATAGCACAAAAGTGCAGATGTATGAGCCTATGTTCGATGCGGTTCGTGATAGTCAGGGCGTGGCTCGTATCGTTCATTTCTTCTCATTGATGCAGGCTTTGGACAAAGATGAGCACCGCATACAATTGTCCAGCCGTGAGTTTTGTGAGCAACAGCCTGTTACCAATGTGCACCTGGTTAATAAGGCGATACAGTATATTAGCCAGAATTATACTCGAGCATTGAGTCTGAGTGATGTTTCCGAGTATGTTGGTATGCCTTCACCCAGTGGTTTTTCTCGTTTTTTTCATAAGGCAACGGGTATTAAATACATCGAGTTCATTAAGAAGCTGCGGGTCAGTAAGGCGTGTGAGAGGCTTGAGAAGAGTAATGATCAGATCACGCAAATTTGTTTTGATGTTGGTTTTGCCAATGTAGCGAATTTTAATCGTCACTTTCTTGCGATAAAGGGTATGACGCCGCGCCAGTACCGAGAGCGTTGCCAACAAAAATTCAGTGTTAGTACGCTGAAGGAGCAATAATGATGTTTTTTTGCAGCTACTTTTTACCTGTGCAAAAAAGTATAGAAAAAACAAATTTAATTGTTGGTATTGCGTGTTTTACGGCTATAAAGTTAGATCGACAGGATGATATTGTACTTTCCTGCGATACAGTAATAAACCATAAGAAGTATAAGAGGAGTAACTATGAAAATTGTAAATAAGAGCTTGAAATCAAGTGTTGCCTTAGCGTTGCTTACGGCATCAGTTGTCGCAAGTGCAAAAACAACAGTCACCATTGGTACTGTTAATAATGGCGATATGGTCCGCATGCAGAAATTGTCATCGGAATTTGAAAGCCAGAACCCTGATATCAAATTGGACTGGGTTGTGTTGGAAGAGAACGTTCTCAGACAGCGCTTAACAACGGATATTGCAGCAAAGAGTGGCCAGTTTGACGTGATGACTATTGGTATGTATGAGGCTCCAATCTGGGGTGAAAATAATTGGTTGGAACCCATGACTGATTTGCCAGCCAGTTATGACGTTGATGATATTTTTGATTCTGTGAAAGGTGGGCTTTCTGCTAATGGGACGTTATATGCTCTGCCATTTTATGGTGAAAGCTCCATGACCATGTATCGCAAGGACTTGTTCGATAAAGCCGGGATGAAAATGCCAGCCAAGCCTACTTGGGATTTCATGTATGAAGCCGCATCGAAAATCCATGATCCTGAGAATGAAGTCTATGGTGCTTGCTTGCGTGGTAAAGCTGGTTGGGGTGAAAACATGGCATTTATCACCACTATGTCCAACTCGTTTGGATCTCGTTGGTTTGACATGGATTGGGAACCTCAATTTAATACTGCAGAATGGAAAGATACGTTAACATTTTATGTTGACTTGCTAGGTAAGTATGGCCCTCCAGGTGCATCGAGCAATGGTTTTAATGAAAACCTGGCATTGATGAATACCGGTAAATGTGGTTTCTGGATTGATGCTACTGTGGCTGGTGGATTTGTTACTGACCCGAAAGAAAGTAAGGTATGGGATAAGATGGCATTTGCTCCAGCGCCTTATAAAGCAACAGAAAAAGGCTCCGGTTGGTTGTGGGCATGGGCTCTGGCAGTTCCTGTGAGCTCTGATGCGAAAGAGGCGGCGAAGAAATTTGTCACTTGGGCGACATCTAAAGAGTATTCTGCTCTGGTTGCTGAAAAACATGGTATTGCTGCTGTTCCTCCTGGTACGCGTAAGTCGACTTATGCCAACAAAGAGTATATGGAGAAAGCGACTTTCGCGGCCATGACTCTGGAGCAGATGTCAAAAGCGAATCCTCAGGATTCAACGTTGAAACCCTCTCCATACACAGGTGTTCAGTTTGTTGCTATTCCTAAGTTCCAGGCCTTCGCTACTTCTGTTGGTAAATACTTTTCAGGCGCACTGGCAGGCAATGTGTCTATTGACGATGCCTTATCCAAGTCACAGGATCTGGTTCGTCGTGAAATGGTCAGAGATGGCTATATCAAGAAGAAGTAATATGTCCGGTTGAGTAGTACTTATTTAAAGTAGTATTTGTTTATTCACAAGCCTTAACCCGGCTAAGCAGCAGGGTTAAGGCTTTACCTAAGTAGGAAAAATGTCTAGTTTATTCTCCAATAAAAGTATTCCTAAATTAATGTTGACGCCTTCGGTTGGACTACTTTTGGTCTGGATGATTGTCCCCTTGGCAATGACGATTTATTTCTCATTAATGCGTTACAACCTGCTGTCACCAGGAATGGTAGAGTTTGCCGGTTTTGAGAATTACTATTTCTTTCTCACAGATTCCAGCTTTACCGATGGACTTATGAATACACTGGTTCTGGTTGGTTCAGTTCTGCTGATAACAACCGTACTGGGAACCTTGATTGCCGTTCTGGTTGATCTTAACTTTCATGGTCGTGGCATCGTTCGAGTGTTGTTAATTTCTCCTTTTTTCATAATGCCGACAGTAAGTGCCTTAGTCTGGAAAAACCTGCTGTTGAACCCGGTGTCGGGTTTGTTTGCCTGGTTGTGGAAGCTGGTGGGTTTAACGCCTGTTGATTGGTTTTCTGAAGTGCCGATGTTTTCAATTATCATGATTGTTTCGTGGCAGTGGTTGCCATTTGCGATTCTGATTCTGATGACAGCTTTGCAATCGATGGATCGAGAGCAATTGGATGCCGCCAGAATGGACGGGGCAGGGCCTCTAGCTGTGTTTCGCTACCTGACTTTGCCGCACCTATCCAGACCTTTGACCGTGGTGATAATGATAGAAACAATTTTTCTGCTTTCTATCTTTGCTGAGATTTTTACCACGACATCGGGTGGGCCTGGTAATGAAACAACTAATCTGGCGTATTTGATTTATTCACAGGCTTTATTGCAGTTTGATGTGGGAATGGCATCAGCAGGTGGTTTAGTCGCTGTTGTGCTGGCCAATATAGTGGCCTTTTTTCTGATCAAAATGATCGGTAAAACCTTGTCGGAGAATTAAGATGTCGCAGATCAGTATGATAAAACAAAAAAAATTAAAGAAGCTCTGCGTTACTGTTTGCGCATGGAGCGTCACTTTTATTATCTTTTTCCCGATTTTGTGGATGTTTTTGACCAGTTTCAAAAGTGAGTTGGATGCATTTTCCAACCCTCCCTTATTTTTCTTTGTACCATCATTTGAGAATTATGAAGCTGTATTTGCCAGAACGGGTTATTTCAAGTTTGCCTGGAATTCCGTCGTTATCAGCTTTGGGTCGAGCATTCTTGCGATGTTGATTGCCATTCCGGGGGCTTATGCCATGGCTTTTTTCCCCAGCAAACGGACCCCAAGCATATTGCTTTGGATGTTATCAACTAAAATGTTGCCTGCTGTTGGCGTGTTAGTGCCAATTTATCTGTTGTTCAGAGACACAGGCCTGTTAGATACCAAATTGGGTCTGGTCATTATTTTTACTCTCATCAACCTGCCGATAGTAATCTGGATGGTCTATACCTATTTCAAAGATATCCCCAAGGATATTCTGGAAGCGGCTCGAATGGATGGAGCCAGTCCTCTGGGTGAAATCAAACATGTATTGCTTCCGATCAGTATGGGTGGCTTGTCATCAACCTTTTTACTGGCGGTTATCTTGAGTTGGAATGAAGCGTTCTGGTCACTCAATTTGACGGCAACCGGTGCAGCGCCTTTGACGGCTTTGATTGCGTCATACTCAAGCCCTGAAGGTTTGTTTTGGGCCAAGTTATCAGCGGTTTCAACTTTAGCATGTGCGCCTATCATTATCTTTGGCTGGATCAGTCAGAAACAACTTGTTCGCGGATTAACTTTCGGGGCAGTGAAGTAGTTATTACAGGAATTTATTAGAATGCCAAATTTACAGATTAAGAATTTAGTGAAAACCTTTGGTGAGACCAAAGTTATCAAAGGTATTGACTTAGAGATAGAAGACAAAGATTTTGTTGTTTTTGTCGGGCCTTCAGGTTGTGGAAAATCAACGATGTTACGCTTGATTGCCGGTCTTGAAGAGGTGACTTCCGGGACTATTCACCTGGATGGTAAAGACATTAGTAGCACACCACCGGCAAAACGTGATCTTGCCATGGTGTTTCAGTCATATGCGCTTTATCCTCATATGACTATCCGTGACAATATGTCATTCGGATTAAAGTTGGCTGGTGAAGATAAAGCCGTTATTGAACGTAAAGTGAATGATGTAGCCAAAACATTGATGTTGGATAAGTTGTTGGACCGTAAGCCGGGAGCGTTGTCAGGTGGACAGCGTCAGAGAGTTGCCATAGGTCGTTCAATTGTACGGCAGCCGAAAATATTTCTGTTTGATGAACCCCTGTCGAACCTGGATGCAGCATTGCGAGTGCAAATGCGCGTAGAGTTAGCCAAGCTACACAAGGCTTTAGATGCGACGATGATTTATGTTACCCATGACCAAGTCGAAGCGATGACCCTGGCAGATAAAGTTGTTGTGTTCAGCGCTGGACGTATCGAACAGATTGGTACGCCAATGGAGTTATATCACTCTCCGGCCAACTTGTTCGTTGCTGAATTTATCGGGACACCAAAAATTTCGATGTTGCAAGGAAAAATTGTCAACACAGATGGTGATATTCAACTCGATAGTCAAAAGTCGGATGATACGCTGGTTCTACAAACAGGCAGAACATTCGCTTCTGGTTTAGTCGGGCAACCGGTCAAAGTAGGCGTTCGTCCTGAGCACATTGAAGTGGTTGCAAACAATCAAGGGCATGTTAATGCTGATGTTGACCTGGTTGAGAACCTCGGGCGTGAAATGTATTGTCATTTACGACTTGCTGCCGATAAAAATGTAGGTTTGATTTCCTGTTTGAGTGGAGATGCCAGAGTAGAAGCTAATGAAACGGTGGGTTTACGTTTTGATCTGGAACGTATTTGCTTGTTTGATGCGTCTGAAAACGCGATAACAGCATAGAGGATATCAAATGCGTATGCGAAACCTCGCGCACATCGGTGTTGGCAACTTTCACCGATCTCATCAAGCTGAATACTTTCATCAGTTAAATGAACTCTCTTCGGGTCAAGAACAGTGGAATATCGTTGGTATTTCATTGCTGGCTAGAGATGAAGCATTACTGTCGATATTGGCCAAGCAGGATTACCAATATCATTTGGTAAAACGGGCTCCTGATGGTGCAGAAAGTGTAACCCGGATTGAAGCTATACAGGAAATTATTTTCGCCCATAAAGACTATGCGCGAACAATTGATTTCCTTGCCAGTCAGACAACCGAAATTATCAGCTTTACCATCACCGAAGGTGCTTATTTAGTAGACCAGAAATCAACACAACTTGATTGGCAACACCCGGATTTGATTCATGACGTCCAACACTTGGAACAGCCAAGAACGATATTTGGTTATTTATATAATGCCTTAAGCAAACGCCGACAATTGCATGGTTGTGGAGTGACATTGATGTCTTGCGATAATGTCAGACACAATGGCTTGGTGCTCAATCGCGCTCTGCATGAGTTTGTATCTAAGGTTGATACAGACTTGGCGGATTGGATTTTAGCCGAAGTCAGTTTCCCCAGCACTATGGTTGACAGGATCACTCCCGCAGCTTCAGTGTTGGATCAACAGCATTTAAAACGTAAGTATGGGATTGAGGATGCAGCTCCCGTTGTCAGTGAGATGTTCCGGCAATGGGTAGTTGAAGATAACTTTCGTTATTCTCGACCAGATCTGGATAAAGTGGGTGTGATTTTTACTCCTGATGTTTCTCCTTTTGAAGATTTGAAGATCAAACTCCTCAATGGTGGACATAGCAGTCTGGCCTATCTGGCCAGCCTGGCGGGGTATGAGTTTGTCCATGAAGCGATTGCTGATGAAGCCTTGCGGAATTTCGTCAAGAGTTACATGCAATTGGATGCCAGACCATGTCTCAAATCAACCCCGGGTATTGATGTTGATGAGTATATAGACACATTGCTGGAGCGATTTGCCAATGCATCAATAGCCGATAAAGTTGAACGGCTGTGTGCTGATGGTATTTCAAAACTTTGCAACTTTCTAATGCCTGTAACCAAAGCATCATTGAAATCCGGCAGGAGTCTTGAGCGCTTGGCAATGGTCTACGCCGCTTATTATTTGTATTTGAAACGGGCAGTGCAGACCAATGATCCTGGTAACTATCCGATATACGAACCGCAGTCTGATAACCAGACGTTGCAAAATTACAGCCAGAACTTGTCTTTATTATTACAACGCCTCGGCGTAGCTGACAAGCAATCCGTACTGCTCGATCAAGTAGCAGATTGTATCCAAAACATTGAGCAATCAAGTGTCACAGAAGTGTTGAAAAATGAGGTTGTCACTCATGTCTGAATATCACATAGCGTCTTTTGGTGAAGCATTAGTTGATTTAGTGATGTCTGACAACGGTTTTCAACCGTATGTTGGCGGAGCACCGGCAAATGTTGCTGTTGCCGTCAGTAAACTGGGTGGACAAAGCCACTTCATCGGTTCTGTAGGTGACGATGTTTTTGGAAATATGATTGTTGATGAACTTCGTCGCAACCAAGTTAATACAGAATACACCTTGAAACTGTCAGACCATCCAACCGCAGCAGCCTATGTCAGTTTGGACGAACAGGGTGAGCGTTCGTTTTCTTTTTCTCGCCATGATACCGCTGATACCCGGTTTCCCATAAGTGCTATTCCGGTGGAATTGTTTAAAAACAATAAGGGAATTTTTCATTTTGGTTCCAACAGTTTAACTACGGATTACCTGGCTTCCATAACACTGGCCTTGCTGGCTTTGGCCAGCAAAAACGGTTGGTCGGTTTCTTTTGATGTGAACCTGCGGGCAAACTTATGGCCTCAGGGAAAAATGGATAAAGCGCGTATTATGCAGTTTGTTGCCTTAGCTGATTTGATCAAAATGAGTGATGAGGAAATGCAAGAACTGGATATTCAAACATCGTTTATTGAACAGCAGGCAAAGTCCGTGTTTGTTGTGACATCCGGGCCACAAACCATACGTTTATACACTAAAGGTTCTTCGATCGAGCATCAGCCACAGGCTGTTAAAGCGGTAGATACAACGGGTGCAGGTGATGCTTTTTTTGGGGCATTTCTTCACTTTGTTGCAAAGAACCAACTGTTTGGCTGTAGTTCCAGTGGATATCAGGGGGCTGTTGAGTTTGCTGCTGCCTGTGGTGCTTATTCTGTCCAGCATATGGGAGCTACCAGCTCTTACCCTGAATATGCTCAGCTTGTGCTTTGACTATAATGTGAGATCAGTTTACTAAAGATGACACACAAGATTATACCTGTCGAACCCTTTGACTATTTCGTTTTTGGGGGAACTGGTGATTTGGCACAGCGTAAACTGCTGCCTGCTTTATACCACCGTTTTGCTGATGGTCAGATTCCTGCAAGCTCCCGTATCATAGGTTGTGCGCGAACTGATTTTGATGACGATACTTTTCGTGAATTTATTGCTCAAGCCTTGTTGAAAGCTGTGACAGATGCCAGTCAACAGCAGGATACTATCGAACAGTTCCTTGCGCTATTGAGTTATCAAAAAGTGGATATTGACCAGAAAGATGACTGGAAAGCCTTTGCTAAAAAGGTCAGGCAAACTGATGAAAAACGCATTCTGGTTTACTATCTGTCAGTAGGCCCCTCCTTATTTGGCCCTATTATTGAAGGCCTGAAATCACAGGCTTTGCATCATAAAGCACGATTGGTTGTGGAAAAACCATTGGGCTTTGACCTTGAATCAGCACGACAGCTGAATTTGATGTTGGCAGAAGCGTTTGATGAGAACCGTATTTATCGAATTGATCACTATTTGGGTAAGGAAACGGTACAGAACCTTATGGCACTGCGTTTTGCCAATGCCTTATTTGAACCTTTGTGGAACTCACGACATGTGGACCATGTGCAGATTACAGCCTCTGAAACATTAGGCTTGCAAGGGCGAGGTGGTTATTATGATCGCTCTGGAGCCATGCGGGATATGGTGCAGAATCATTTATTACAACTGTTATGCTTGAGCGCCATGGAGCCTCCACATGCTTATGATGCGGATAGCGTACGGGACGAAAAGTTGAAAGTACTGCGCAGTTTGAAGCCGCTGCGTGGTAATGATGTGCTAAGGAACACTATTCGTGGTCAATATGTGGGAGATGGAACAACATCGTCTTATCTGCAAGATGTGGAGAAAGCTAACAGCACAACTGAGAGCTACGTCGCCATCAAGGCTGAGATTAATAACTGGCGTTGGTCTGGAACTCCCTTTTATTTACGAACGGGAAAACGACTGCGAGCGGATATGACTGAAATAAGCTTTGTTTTTCGGCAGACACCTCACTCAATCTTTGAAGAATTAGAAACGCCGATCAAGCCTAATGCTCTGGTGATACGCCTACAACCGAATGAGGGTATAGACTTGGAGATTATGACCAAAGACCCCGGTCCAGGTGGTTTGCGTTTGCGCCAATCATCTCTGGACACATCAATAGAAAGTGTCTCAGAACAAGGCCAATCGTTCCGTATGCCAGATGCCTATGAGCGTTTGTTGTTGGATGTTGTGCGCGGTAATCAGACGTTATTTATGCGCGGTGATGAAGTCGAAGCAGCTTGGAGTTGGGTTGACCCTATTATTCAAGCCTGGCAAACATCAGGGGAACACCCCGAACAATATGATAATGCCAGTCAGGGCCCATCTGGCGCAATGGAGCTGATGGCTGAGAATGGACATCGATGGAGAAAAATACAATGAAATGGTACTCGTTTGAAACTGCTCAAGTGCAAGCCAATAGTCTGGCCAAGCAGGTAGAACAGGATTTGATTCGTTTATTGCAGGAAAAAGATCTTGTTACCCTGTGTGTTCCAGGTGGGTCGACTCCAGCACTTTTCCTGCAATTGTTGAGTAAGACGAGCCTTGATTGGTCTCGAGTGCGTGTTGTTGTCAATGATGAACGTTGGGTGCCTTTGAACGATCCTTTATCCAATGAAGCTATGCTGCGTAAGCTGTTGCTCAATAACGAGTCTGTTGTTACGCAGATCGTGTCTCTATTTGATCACAATTTACCTATTGAGCAGGCAATAGAAGCTTTTAATCGAAGAGCCTCTGACGTTTTACCTTTGGATATCTGTGTCTTGGGTATGGGGGAAGACGGCCATACTGCTTCATTGTTCCCTGATATGAATAATCTCGAACAAGCTCTGGATTTGTCAAACCCGGCGGCCCTGGTGCTGGCACGAGTGCCGCACAAAACGGAACTGCGAGTGAGTTTCAATTTGTCAGCATTACTCAGTGCAAGACAACACTATATTCTGATCAAGGGGCAGGCGAAGCGGCAGACGATTGAAATTGCAGAACAACATAAATCTTTTCAATTCCCAATCAGCCATTTGTTGGCGGAATCGTCAACTCATATCTATTACACCGATTAATGGTTAGTTATCCATAGAGGTTTTATGACATCATTACACCCCACTATTGACCAGGTTACCCAGCGTATTATAGAGCGTAGCCGGTTAAGCAGAGATGATTATCTCGATCGAATGCAATTAGCCATAGCCAACGGCGTGCAACGTTCAAACCTGACTTGCGGAAATATGGCTCATGCCTGTGCAGCCGCATCGTTAAAAGAAAAAACGCTATATGCTGCTGATCAAGCTATCAATATAGGCATAGTAACGGCCTATAACGATATGTTGTCCGCTCATCAACCTTTCCAGGAATTCCCAGACCTGATAAAAGAAACTGCAATGCAATTAGGAGCCACAGCTCAGGTAGCAGGTGGTGTGCCTGCCATGTGTGATGGGGTGACTCAAGGTCAAAGCGGTATGGAATTATCCTTGTTTTCCCGCGATGTGATTACCATGGCAGCTGCTGTTGCTTTGTCGCATCAATGCTTTGATAGTGTTGTTTATCTGGGAGTCTGCGATAAGATTATTCCGGGTTTGACCATGGCTGCAGCCAGTTTTGGCCATCTGCCTGCCATGATGTTACCGGCAGGGCCAATGCCATCAGGCTTGCCTAACGAAGAAAAGGCATCTGTAAGGCAGAAACACGCTGCAGGTGAGGCCAGCCAGAAAGAACTGTTGCAGGCGGAGATGTCGTCATATCATAGTCCAGGAACGTGTACTTTCTATGGAACGGCAAATACTAATCAGCTCATCATGGAAATTATGGGTTTGCATTTGCCGGGAGGTAGCTTCGTTAATCCAAACACACCTCTTCGCAAAGCATTGACTCGCTTTGGTGTGCAACGAAGTGTGCTGCTAGCTCATGGTCAGGATGAATTTACTCCGGCTTTCGAGATTCTCACAGAAAAGAACTTTGTCAATGGTCTGGTTGGTTTATTGGCATCGGGAGGGTCAACTAATCTGGTCATTCATATGGTTGCCATGGCTCGTGCTGCGGGCATCATCATCGACCTGCAGGATTTTTCAGACTTGTCCGCAGCAGTGCCTACCATAAGTCGGGTATACCCAAATGGCTGGGCTGATGTAAACAGCTTTCAGCAGGCAGGTGGAATGCCTGTTTTCATTGCTGAATTGTTGAATTCTGGTTACCTGCATAATGATGTCAAAACCGTTATGGGAGAGGGCTTGTCTGCTTATACACTCACTCCAGAGTTGGATGAGAAGCAACAGTTGCATTGGGTTCAAAAGGCGTTAAAAAGCACGCAGAAAGACGTTTTGACATCGACGACAGAGCCTTTCTCCGCAACCGGTGGTCTAGTCTTGCTGGAAGGTAATATCGGACGAGCAGTGATCAAAACCTCGGCTTTGAAACCTGAACACTATGTGATCAAGGCTCCAGCCAAAGTCTTTCATACTCAAGAGCAGGTGAAGCAAGCGTTTGCAGCGGGTGAACTTGATACCAACTTTATCTGCGTGGTGAACTTTCAGGGACCACAGGCTAACGGTATGCCGGAATTGCATGGTTTGACTCCTATTCTTTCTACGATTCAGGCTCGTGGTTTTCAAGTTGCTTTAGTGACGGATGGGCGTATGTCTGGTGCATCTGGAAAAATACCAGCGGCGATTCATGTGTCTCCAGAGGCTTCAGCAGGAGGGACAATAGGTAAAATACGCAACGGTGACTTGCTGGAGCTGAATGCAATAACGGGAGAGTTGAAACTCGAAGCCGAAGGGCTGTCAGAGCGTGTCCTTGAGACAGTTGACCTGAAGCATTATCACAGTGGCTGCGGTCGAGAGTTGTTTTCCGGCTTCAGAAAGCAAGTTGGGCTGGCTGAAAATGGCGGCAGCGTATTTTTTTAAACGGACAATTTCAGAGTTTTGAGATACTTAAATAAAGGTTTTTCCCATGATTACAGCAAAACAGGCATCAGAATTTATCTTAAATGACCTTACTGGTGTGAGTGTTATCCCAGTGTTGGTGGTTGATGATTACACGCTGGCAGCAGATCTCGCCAAGATTCTAGTCGATGCGGGCCTGCCCATTCTGGAAGTAACCTTAAGGACTCCGAATGCCCTACGAGTAATAGAAGAAATGGCCAAAGTTGATGGCGCAATAGTTGCTGCAGGAACGGTTCTCAATGAATCTCATGTGCAGGATGCTAAATCTGCTGGTGCCAGGTTTTTGGTCTCACCTGGCTATACGGCATCATTATTTTCTACAGCTTCGCAAGCCGATATGCCATTGTTGCCAGGAGTAGCAACTGCCTCTGAAGTTATGTCGGCAGCTGATGTCGGGTTTTCTCTGGTGAAGTTTTTTCCTGCGCAGATTAACGGTGGCGTTCCAGCCTTGAAAGCCTTAGGGGGTCCATTGCCTGAAATGCGATTTTGCCCGACAGGAGGAGTTAACATGACAAATATGAATGAGTATTTGGCATTGAAAAATGTAGCCTGTGTTGGAGGTTCATGGATGGTGACCGATGAAGATCTATTGACACGTAACTGGCGCAACATCGCAGACAAAGCCAATGCATTAAAACGTTGAAAAAATAAGCGGTTTTTAACCGCAACTGAAGCACAGAAATTACTTTCACATTCATGTGTTGTTAGCAGTGGGCCCTGACTGTGTACAACATGCAATAAACCTATTGGTGTTCTCACTACTGAATTGAGCGAGAACCACCAATTAACTTAAAAATTATCAGGTAAGTTTATGTACAAAGTGGCAATAAATGGGTTCGGCCGTATCGGTCGAAATGTTCTAAGAGCGTATTATGAGGGTGGTTACGACGATACTATCGAGATCGTTGCGATTAATGATCTGGGTAATATTGATATTAATGCGCATTTGTTGAGTTATGACACTGCACATGGCAAGTTTGCCGAAGAACTTGTGATCGATAATGATGAAATTATTATCAAAAACAAACGCATTAAAGTACTGAGCCAACCAGACCCGGAGCAGCTGCCTTGGGAAGAACTGGGAGTTGATGTTGTTCTTGAGTGCACCGGCTTCTTTGCCAGCAAAGAAAAGGCCAGTGCGCATATCATTGCTGGAGCTAAAAAAGTGTTGCTCTCTGCTCCAGGCCAGAATATGGACGCAACTATTGTTCATGGGGTGAACCATCGATCCCTGCAAAGCTCTGACACAGTCATATCTAACGCATCGTGCACCACAAATTGTCTGGCGCCAATAGTACATGCTTTGTATAAAACGATTGGTATTGAAAAAGGTTTGGCCAACACCATGCATTCATACACAAATGATCAACGTCTGACTGATGTTTATCACAGTGATGTTCTGCGTGCCCGAGCGGCTGCACAAAATATGATTCCAACAAAAACTGGTGCAGCTGCGGCTATTGGTTTGGTGATTCCTGAAATGGCTGGCAAGCTTGATGGACTGGCTGTTCGCGTGCCAACTCTGAATGTGTCTCTACTTGATTTGACCTTTATAGCCAGTCGAGAGACCTCGGTTGATGAGGTGAATGAATTATTAACAGAAGCGGCTGAAAGTGAATTGAAAGGCGTTTTACAAGTCAACCAACTGCCACTGGTCTCATCAGATTTTAACCATAATCCGGCATCCAGTATTGCCGATATCAAACAAACCAAAGTTGATGGTACTCTAGTCAAAGTCCTGGCGTGGTATGACAATGAGTGGGGGTTTTCAAACCGCATGCTGGATAATCTTCAGGTTATGCAGGCGGTAGGTTGATTCACTAATGGAACAAACAATGCAAAGGCGCACAAAAATTGTCGCCACCATGGGGCCTGCATCGAATGATGCTGCCACTATTGAAAGCATGATACTGGCAGGTGTCAATGTTTTCCGTTTGAACTTTTCGCATGGAGATGCACACGCTCACAGTGAGCTTGCTGGACTAGTCCGCGAAGTGTCAGCAAACTTGAATAGTTATGTTGCCATCATGGGGGACTTACAAGGCCCTAAAATCCGTATTGGTGGTTTCACCCAAGGGTATGTGGATCTTGATGTGGGTGCTACTTTTTGCATTGACAGCAGTGTTGATTTAGCGGCAGGAAACTCAGACAGAGTGGGTATTGATTTTGATCTGTATAAGGATTGTTCCATTGGTCAGCACTTATTGCTGGATGATGGTCGTCTCGAGCTGGTCATCAGCGATATCAAAGGCAATGCTGTTGAAACGAAGGTGATCACTGGTGGGCGTTTACTGCCCAGAAAAGGTCTCAACCTCAAAGGTGGGGGGTTATCAAATGATGCTTTGACCCCTGAAGATATGGAGAATATTCAATTGGCTGCTGAGCTGGGGTTGGACTATCTGGCTATTTCGTTCCCAACATCGGATAAAGATATCATCAGTGCTCGAAAAATTTGCGAAAGCCATAATTATTTTCCACGGTTGATTGCCAAGATAGAAAGAGCTGAACTGATAGCGTCACAAGAAACCCTGAATGCCGTTATTGCAGCCTCAGATGGAGTGATGGTGGCCCGCGGTGATCTCGGAGTTGAGATTGGCGACGAAGAATTGATTGGTGTGCAAAAGAAAATCATTTCTTCGGCTATTGAAATGAATCGCCTGGTGATCACCGCCACGCAAATGATGGAATCAATGATCGAAAATACCATACCGACCCGGGCTGAGGTGATGGATGTTGCCAATGCCGTTTTGGATGGAACGGATGCTGTCATGCTTTCTGCTGAAACCGCGACTGGACAACACCCAGTCAAAGTGATTGAGGCTATGCATCGAATTATTCTTGGTGCAGAGAAGCACGGAGCTGAGCTTGATGTCAGTCACGGTGTCATGACTGGCTTTGATGCCATAGATGAATCAATTGCTAAAGCCAGCATCCATACCGCGATGCACATGAAAAATGTTAAGGCTATTGTGTGCTTGACGGAGTCAGGGGACACACCCTTATGGATGTCTCGAGTTTTATTGAATATTCCGATAATTGCATTGTCCTCTCAACAGGAAACATTAAACCGTGTTGCCCTGTTTAGAGGGGTTAATTCCTTTCATTGTGAGCTGGTGAGCAATGATGCAACTGAAGTTCTAGCAGATGCTTTATCTCATCTGGAGCAAGCGGGTGTTGTTGATAAAAAGGATGTTGTGATAGCCACCCTGGGGCAGAGAATTGGCACCTGTGGATACACTGATACCATGACAATTCGCATTATCGAGTGATGTTTTTTTAAGAGAAAACGGTATGAAAACTATGAATGAAAGCACTATGTTCAAACGCATTTTTGCCAGAGATACCACTCTGTGGGCAAGTGATGCTGCTGTGCAGGAAACGGTCAAGCATCGGTTGGGGTGGTTGGATTCCATCGATTTCTGTCTGGCGAATAAAGACGTTATTGACACGTTTTCCGAACAGGTTAAACGCGATGGCTTTAAACAGGTCATTCTTCTAGGAATGGGTGGATCGGCACTTGCACCAGAAGTTTTTTCCCATTTATTTCCTGAACAGGAAAATGGGTTAAAGCTACAGGTTCTGGATAGTACTTGTGCGCAGCAAATCAAGGCCTTTGAGCAATCTGTCGATGTCTCCGAAACACTGTTTCTTGTGTCAAGCAAATCAGGTAGCACTATTGAAACCTGGTCCTTGTTTCACTATTTTTATCAATGTATTGAAGCGGTTAAAGGCAAAAAGGCTGGTGATCATTTTGCTGCCATAACAGATGGTGGCTCTGATTTACAACAACTGGCTGATCAATATGATTTCAGACATTGCTTTATCAATCCGGCAGATATAGGTGGTCGCTTTTCTGCATTGAGCTTTTTTGGTTTAGTCCCCGCTGCCTTATTAGGTATCCCATTGGACGTTTTATTGAGTCGAGCGCAACAGGCGAAACAGAGTTGCCTGCGAGGCGATGGTGCAGGTGTCCTTCTGGGAGAGTGGTTAGCCAATGGCTATGTTGAACAGTCTCTGGACAAGTTACTTTTGACTGTGCCGGAAAAACTGGAACCTCTGATCTGGTGGGTTGAACAGCTGGTTGCAGAGTCTCTGGGCAAACAAGAGCAGGGCATTCTGCCGGTATTAAACAAAAAGCAGGAAAAAAAGCAGTTTGCTTACACTAAGCAACTGAACATTGGTTTCAGTATGGAACCTGCTGACTTTGCTCAATCGCACACTGCATCTTGGAATCTGCTTGATAAGTATGATGTTGCAGCGCACTTTTTTCACTGGGAATTTGCGACGGCAATTGCGGGTGCACACCTGGGCATTAATCCTTTTGATGAGCCTAATGTCACGGAAGCCAAGCAGCAGACCAAAGTGTTATTGGAACAATACGCGCATACACAATTGCCACTGCCTGCTGAGAAACCCTTGGCTGATCTATGGGCTCATGCTGGTGATGATTCTTATGTGGCTATATTGGCTTATTGGCCCATTAATGCCGACAACTATGACGCTCTACAACAGTGTAAGAAAGCTATTGAAGACACAATGGGTTTGCCCGTTACTGTGAACTTTGGTCCTCGTTATCTGCATTCCACTGGCCAATTGCACAAAGGCGGCAAGCGTCAGGGTTTATTTATCGTACTGACTCAATTAGAGAGCGATGAATTGGATATCCCTGGTGGAGATTACAGCTTTAACACCTTATGCCAGGCGCAGGCACTGGGTGATTATCAAATTTTAACTGAGAAGGGCTTACCAGCGGCATTCTACACAGTGAAAGACTTATCACAATGGAGTTTGTCTAATGGGTTGGTTGGAGATAGACAATAATGAAAGCATTGATATTACAGGAAAAAGGCGTTTTATCTATTGGGGACATTCCGCGACCTGCAAAACCCGGACCGAAAGACGTCAAAATACGTATTCGTAATGTGGGCATCTGCGGCAGCGATGTGCATTACTTTAAACACGGCAGCATAGGTCCTTATGTGGTGGAAAAACCCATGGTGCTGGGACATGAGGCATCAGGGGAAATTATCGAAGTTGGAGAGTTGGTTGATGATTTCAGTGTAGGTGACCGGGTTTGTATGGAACCGGGAATTCCAAACTCAGAGTCGACCACCAGCAAACAAGGGTTGTACAATCTTGATCCAAATGTCAGGTTCTGGGCTACCCCTCCGATAGATGGGTGTCTGACAGAACAGGTGATTCACCCGGCAGCATATACCTTTCATCTGCCTGATACTGTCAGTTTTGCTGAAGGTGCCATGGTTGAACCACTGGCAACTGGTTTGCAGGCCATGAAAAAAGCCAGCGTTGCCGCTGGTGATACTGCTCTTGTGGTTGGCGCAGGAACCATAGGAATCCTCACAGCCTTATCGGCCTTAGCGGCGGGTTGCAGCCAGGTCATTATCAGCGATGTTGACCAGAGTAAGCTTGATATTGCAGCGCAGTACGATGGTTTGATACCGGTAAATGTAAGTCGGGAAAACTTGCTGGAAACAGTGTTGGAAAAGACTCAGTCTCAAGGGGTCAATAGTGTTTTTGAAGCCAGTGGCAACGCCAGAGCTTTTGAAAATATCACGGATTACTTATGTCCCAATGGTTGTCTGGTCCTGATTGGTATGCCTCTGGAGAAAATTTCGTTTGATGTGGTTGCCATACAAAGCAAGGAAATACGTATCGAAGCGGTGTTTCGTTACGCTAATATATTCGATCGAGCTGTTTCACTTATAGCTTCCGGGAAAATTGATGTTAAGCCATTGATATCCAAAGTATATGAGTTTGATGATAGCATCAAGGCTTATGAACGAGCTGTGGCGAGCGTCCCAGGTGATGTTAAGGTTCAAATAGAGTTGAAGTGACATAAAAGCAACAGAAAGCCTAGTAACAATTATGCAACAGCAAGATTGGGTATTCGCTGGAGAGTCCTGATCAATTATAATTAGTTTATAATTAGAAATCATATGTTCAGTAGGTTAAGGATCTGAAAAAAGATCGGGAGATAGTCTCATAATGACAGGTAAGGAACGGGAGCGGTTAGGCTTGAAAAGATTAAAAACAACGAGTCTTTCTCTATGGTGTTTTAGCATAACGACAGCCGTATTTTTGTCATTACAAAGCGCTGCTGCGCACAACAATTTAAGCAGCAGCGAAAAAGCAACCTTGTTGATTAGCCCAATCATGCTGTTGCTGGATGAGGCTGGTGGCAATATTGATCTGTGCAATAGTTTTAATGGCAATTCGAGTTTGCCAGATCTGGGTGAAAATACGCCATCCGGGCATACTGACCCCGGTAAGTTAGCCGAACATATCGCTATTTTTGAATTTGTTGATTATTCCAAGGCGACGCATGCTGCCATTGCCAGCGGTCGTTGGAACGACCCAGGCACGTGGTATCATGGTCGAATTCCAACCAATTGTGCTAATGTTGTCATTCCTGAAGGAATCACCGTGCAGTTCGACAGTGTTATAGAGACCAGAATTAATACTGTGAGAGTCGATGGTGTGTTGGCGTTTTCCACCGCAACATCCAGCAAAATAATTGTCGATACTCTCGTTGTTGACCCTCGAGGAACATTGCAAATTGGCAGTAAGTCTCAGCCAGTGCAAGCGAATATTACTGCTGAGATTATTATTGCCGACAATGGCGATATCAACGTTCAGGAAGACCCTATGTTGTTGAGTCGAGGTATTGTATCGCACGGTACTACTCAAATTCATGGGAGCTACAAAAAGACGCATATAAAAGTGTCTGCAGATCCTAAGGTGGGTGACACACTGCTGCGGTTGGCGGAATCTCCAGTTGGCTGGAGAGTTGGAGATAAACTAGTTGTGGCTGGTACGCGATATTTTGGGTGGAAATGGGATAATGATATTCGTGACGTGCGGTATTTTGGGACTCAGGATGAGGTTCGTTATATCCAGGCTATTTCAGGAACCACGGTGACACTGGACCAGGCTCTTGAATATGACCACAGTTCACCCCGTTCTGACTTGAAAACCAGCATTGCTAATTTTACTCGAAATGTGTCAATCAGGACTGAAAATTCTGGCTCGGTTGCAACTCATCAGCGTGGACACGTTATGTTTATGCACAGTGATAAGGTGGATGTTCGCTATGCCGAGTTTGATGAGTTGGGCAGAACGGATAAGTCAGTTGCCAGTTTTGAAGTGGCGGATGTTGCTTCAATTCAATCAGATAGCAATGTTCGGGGGCGCTACAGCTTCCACTTCCACCGAACGGGAACAGACAATCTGCGCAATCCCGCTATTGCTGCGGGTAATACGGTATTTGGTTCACCTGGCTGGGGCTATACTCATCACGACAGCCATGCTCTGTTTCATGATAATGCTTCTTTCAACACATTTGGTGCCGGGTTTGTAGCTGAAACAGGCAATGAAACGGGAATCTGGTCGAATAATATTGCGATTAAGGCAGAAGGTAATCGTGCGTTTAACCCTAAAAATGGTAACCAACCAACAGAGTTTGACATGGGTAGAACCGGGGATGGCTTCTGGTTTCAGGGGCGTTTGGTACGCAGCATTGATAATGTGGCTGCCAGTGTCAACCATGGCTATGTTTATCTGCATCGAGGTAGTGGTATGTTCAACTTCCCGCCTGATCGTTTTATGTTGCCAGAAGCCTTGGGTCTGGGGCGGGATGCGACTCCTGATGATGCGCCCATTCGCAACTTTGATGGTAATGAATCTTTTGCATCCACAGTGGGATTGTATGTGGTCAAAGCCAACCCACAACAAGAACATGATATTATCACGGTGCTGTCTGATTTTACTGCCTGGGAGGTTCGGGCGGGAGCGGCCATTGAATATACGGCTCATTATCTGCTCGATGATTTTGATTTGATTGGTGCCAGACCTGGTGACTTTTTCAATCCCGCTTTTGGTGTGGAATTTGGTCGAAATACCAGTGATATGATTGCCCGGGATGTGCGAATGAAGGATTTTCCCCAAGGAATTATTTTGTCCAAAGAGCATACATCGCCGAGTAATGAAGGGAAAGATCAGTTTGTCGTTATTGACGCACAATACACCAATGTTACAACGCAATTGGTTGATTATGACCCTACGGTTGATGTTGTGATTAACTCTTCTGCATTGACACCACAACAGTTTCAAATTGAAGTTGATAATAACGCTGGGCGTTATGAATATTTATCCCCGTCCACCGATGCCAGCAACCCCAACTCTCGGGTTTTATATACAGGAACCAAGACTGATAGCATTGGCGAGTCACCATTGCCTTCTGGCACAGATGTTTATGGAATTTTCAATCAGGATATGATCGCCAATGTCCGGGTCAATGGTTATTACCAGGATGTTTCGTCTGGAGATACTTATACTATAGTTGAGAACTATTTCAGCGACAGGGCGACTGGAGAAATTCATAAATACGGCTTCAAAACCTATTTGGGACCAGATGTAGTCAATGTGCTGGGTAACCGCTTTCACGCCTGGCGTGATGCAGTTGATAATGGCAGCATTAATATCAACAGCCAAGCGCCTGTGGGTGTTGATGATACAGCCAATGCTGCGGTTGAACAGGATGTTAATATTCAGTTGGTCAGTAATGATACAGACCCGGAAAACGACAGCCTCAGCATTGATGGCATAGTGCAACCCAGAGACGGCCTGGTCTTTAAAAATAACGATGGTGTGTCAGTTACTTACCGTTCCAACATCGGGTTCACAGGTGTTGATACGTTTTATTACTGGGTGACTGATGGCAATGGTAACTATGATAAAGCCAGCGTACGAGTTACAGTGACAAACTAATATTATGTAAAACACTGCATGATTTCAGGAGATCACATGGCGCATGAAATATTGGTTGGTTTACAGATTCTCGATGATCGTGTCTATGATGATTATCGAGCCGCAATGAAGCCAATTTTAAGCAGTTATCAAGGCAGCTTTGGCTATGATTTTAGAGTTTCTGAAGTGTTGATATCTGAGGAAACCTCGGATATCAACAGAGTATTTACTATTAATTTCAGTAGCAAAGGCACTATGGCAGGTTTTTTCTCTGATCCCGAGTATTTGGCTATCAAGGAAAAGTACTTCGCTCCATCAGTAGGCAAGGCGGTCATTATTTCCAGTTATGAAAAAACAGAATTGCAGTTCAATCCTGGCCTTACAAGTTGATTGTTGCAGGTCTGAGAGTGGGTTTTTGAATATTCTTCGATTATGAAACAAACCTTATTAATCGCTTTGATCCTAAGTCTCAGCTCTTGTGCAGCGTATAAAGTTGTTCCAGAAAGTAACTTAATGCATGCAACAGGGGAAATTTCGCTTGTCAAACTGAATAATCACGCACAAGGCTTGCAGTGTTTTGAACCGATGTTGTATGTATTGACTCTGGGTATTGTGCCAACGCATTGTGTCGATACTTATTCTGTGTCCACACAAACGCATAATCTTGGACGGGTTAAAGTGATTTCCATGCAGGGTTGGGTAGCCTTAGTGTTGCCTGCATCACCCGTTTGGAAATACGGTTATGGCCACAATCCGGAAACAGATATTCTAAGATTGGTTCAATCTCAATAGTCAATCAAGATTTGTCTATAAATGGCAAAGGCTGCCTGCAAAACCCTCGCCATTTGTTGTTGGTTTTGCAGGTTTGTTGGTAAATGCTTATCTGGTTTGTTTATCTATTTCTCACTGTTAGTAAATGATTACCGAACGTATGCTCTCTCCCTGGTGCATTAAGTCGAAGGCCTTGTTGATGTCTTCCAGGCCCATCGTATGGGTGACCATAGGGTCGATTTTGATCTCTCCATTCAGATAATGTTCTACATAATCCGGTAGTTGGCTACGACCTTTGACACCGCCAAATGCACTGCCTCGCCAGACCCTTCCAGTCACCAGTTGAAAAGGGCGGGTGGCTATTTCCTGACCAGCACCAGCAACCCCGATGACGACCGACTCTCCCCAGCCTTTATGACAACACTCCAGTGCCGAACGCATAACGTTGACATTGCCAATGCATTCAAAGGAATAGTCAACACCACCATCGGTTAAATCCACGATGACATCCTGAATGGGTTGGTCATAGTCTTTGGGATTGATGAAATCGGTCGCACCCAACATTTCGGCCATGGCAAATTTATCTGTATTGATATCAATGCAGATGATGCGCTGTGCTTGCGCCATGACAGCACCTTGCACCACACTCAGACCGATGCCGCCCATGCCAAAGATGGCAACGGTTGAACCCGGTTCTACTTTTGCAGTGTTCAAGACGGCACCGATGCCCGTGGTGATGCCGCAGCCCAACAAACAGACCTTGTCCAGAGGTGCCTTTTTATTGATTTTGGCGACCGCAATCTCAGGCACAACACTGTATTCTGAGAAAGTTGAGGTGCCCATATAGTGGAATAATTGTTTACCTTTACAGGAAAAACGAGTTGTACCATCTGGCATCAACCCCTGGCCTTGTGTGCTGCGAATGGCCTGACATAAATTGGTTTTTCCTGATTGGCAATATTTGCATTGACCACACTCCGGTGTGTATAAAGGGATTACATGGTCACCAGCGGCAACAGTGGTCACACCGGGACCAACGTCTTCTACTATAGCACCGCCTTCATGTCCAAGTATCGAGGGAAAAATGCCCTCGGGGTCATCCCCGGATAGGGTGTAAGCATCGGTATGGCAAACGCCAGTGGCAATCATTCTGAGCAAGACTTCTCCTGCTTTGGGGGCTTGTATGTCAATTTCTTCAATTTCTAGTGGTTGGCCAGCTGACCAGGCCACTGCTGCACGTGATTTCATGTCAGTTCCTCAATGAGTTGTTGTGATTAATGTCTGGGCTATTGTTCTTCTGGAATGTGGACGACCAGACCATCGTGCTCATCCGATAGCTGAACCTGGCACGATAAACGGCTGCCGTTCTGGCGCTCGGTCTCCGTGCAATCCAGCATTTCGTCTTCAAGGCTGTCCGGTTGGCCTGTCTGCTGAATCCATTTCTCATCAATAATGCAGTGACAGGTTGCACACGCACAGGCTCCCCCACAGGCGGCAACGATCCCACTGACATTGTTTGTGGTAGCAGCGGCCATCAGAGAGATTCCTGTGTCTGCTTGAATAACCGTCGTCTTGGCAGAGCTGTCGATAAATGTAATTAAAGGCATTATGTCACCTGTGTTAATAGAGTTTTCAGAGGTATTGTTGTATCCGCCAACATATCGGGGGCTGGATGTATTTCTTGTTGAATCAGTTTTTTTGACTGTAGGAAGTCGGCCGGTGAGTTGACTGCATCCATAGCAACCAGGCGACCTTTTTTGAGGTAAAATGCCGAAAACTTTCCAGCTTTTACGTCACCACGGGTTACAACGTGGTCATAACCTTGTAATAAACCAGCCGTCTGTAATTTGATATCGTATTGATCTGACCAGAACCAGGGAATAGCATCGTGGATGATGTTTTCACCACATAGATGACCCGCTGCAACTTTTGCCTGTTCTGCTGCGTTAGGAATAGATTCCAGGCGAAGTCTGCGGTTGTATAAAACACTTGGATGGTTGCTGCAATCGCCAATGGCGTAAATATCAGGGTCTTCGGTGCAACCGTGCTGGTCAACCAAAATGCCATTATCACAAGCAAGACCGGCTTTGCTGGCCAACTCGATATTGGGTATAACACCAATGCCGATGATTCCAATATCAAAAGGAATAGTTGTATTATCTGTCAGTATTGCCTGTGCACCATTGTCATCCCGAAAACCTTGCAGCTGGGCATCTAGAATGAACTGAACACCATTATCTTCATGCACACTTTGATAAAACTCAGAAATAAGAGGGCTGGTAACCCGTGCCAGCACCCGGTCAGCGGTTTCTACGACAGTGACCTTGTTTTGTTTGCTGATGGCTGAAGCAGCAACCTCAAGTCCGATATATCCTGCGCCAATGATCAGCAGCTTGGATTGTTCATGTTGCTGGTCCAGTATTCTGTCTATATCTTGTTTGTTGCGTAGATAGTGAAGCTTATCGGACAGAGCTTCAGCAACAGGCAGTGTTCTAGGACGGGTACCTGTTGCCAGTATCAGTTTGTCATAATTGAGTTTGGAACCGTCTTCAAGTTTGAGAATGTTGCCCTGGCGCTCAATGGCTGTTGCCCGACAATTGAGTTTGAGCTCCACTTCAGCAAGCTCATAAAACGATCGTTCTCTGAGCAGTAAGTCTTTTTCCTGGATTTCTCCTTTGAAATAGTCCTTGGATAAGGGCGGTCTGTGATAAGGGAGATAGGGTTCCTCTCCAACTAAGATGATTTTGTCGGTACAACCTTTTTTGCGCAAGTTTGCGATGACTTCGACGGCAGCATGACTGGCACCAACAATTACAATAACACTCAAGGCATCCTCCTATTCAATAGATTCATCGTCGCATTCAGATACGGGACTAGAACAGAATTTAGTGATAAGCAATCGAGTAATCAAATCATTAATCGGGCGATATTAATCGGGTATTTGAATCGATGTCGGCTTTAAGGCAAGAAGCAGCGTAGGAGGAATATCAAGGTTGGCTAGAATATGAATATACTTGCGCAAAATAAAAGGAGGAGAATAGGGCTGTATTTAACGCAAGTTGAGAGGGTTGGCGAGTACATGTCTGTCAGCTGACTAGCGAGTTCCACATTGAACAGTAGTGTCCGGAAAGTCACTATTCCCAACACAATAACTCCGCGTTTGATTTTTCTATGAAGGGTGACGTAAGTTGTTCTGAGTTTGATTCAGTTTTTCAGTCAACCAATCACTGAGTAATTGTGCTTTATGACTGACAATCTGAGACGGTTGCCTTAATAGAGCGTAGCCATGACCTGTTAAACAAGCTTTAAATGGGCTAACTAATAAATTATTGTCCAATTCGTTGGCCATTAATTCATCGGCGAGCATCCATCCCTGTTCATCAACGGCTGCTTGCACCCGCACATTTGAGTCGCTGATAGTCCGGCGTGAGTTGACTAATTGAAGATTAAAACTTGTTGCCCATTCGAACCAGAAGTCCTGAGGTTGATCTTCACACAGTAATGGAATAGTTGACCAGGGGGGCTGTAGCAGTGCTTCATGAGGTAATTGGGTGTTTGCAGAATAACCGAAACGTTCGATAAGCTTCGGGCTGCAGACTGGAAACATGGGCAAGGCTGCTTCAGCTAGACGATTTGATGAATTTTCACCTTTGCAACGGCACCAGCGAAGTGCCAAATCAACCTCTGAAAGTTTAAAATCTTTTGAATTAACGGAATGATGTAAAACAATCGAAATTTCTGGGTGTTGTTCAATAAAATCAGCAATATTTCGGGACAACCATCGGGCGGCGGCATACGTCGATATGGCAAATGTAATCACTTGGTTCTGCTGGTTGTTGTTAAATTGGACAAATTGATCTCGTAGATCCTGGAAAACTGACTGAGTTGTTTTAAACAACTCTTGTCCCGCCTTAGTTAAATAAACTTGCCTTACTGTGCGGTTGAATAAACTGCAGTCTAAATCTGATTCCAGTTTACGAATCTGGTGGCTCACAGCTCCTTTACTTAGACACAATTCATTGGCGGCTAAGCTAAAACTTAAGTGACGTGCAGCGGCCTCAAAAACCTTTAAGCTATCCAATGATGGTAAATCATGTTTCATCTCTAATTCTAGGCTATCCCTGTTACATAATGATCTATAGTTTAATTAAATTGAATCATAGGTCAATAATTTAGACTTGTCAGCGATGGTCATTCTCAATGATGATTCATTCATCATTGACACTATCAGTAAAAATTCAGGAGTTACATATATGAGCGATAACATTAAAACCACGGCCAAAGTAGTCGTTATCGGCGGAGGGATAGCGGGTTGTTCGACTTTATATCACCTGACACGTGAAGGCTGGACTGATGTTGTGCTGGTTGAACGCGATGAATTGACTTCTGGTTCTACATGGCATGCTGCCGCACAAGTGACTCAGTTTGGTGCTAACCAGACTGCGATCGCTCTTAAGCGCCATAGCATCAACTTATACCGGGAACTGGCTAATGATCCAGAGCATAAAATTGATTATCACATTACCGGTGGTATGCGTTTAGCCCATACCAGGGATCAGGTTGATACCTATAAACATTATATCGGTATGGCTCGGAGTATGGGAGTCGAAATGGAATTTATCAGTGCAAATGAAGTAAAGCATCGTCACCCTCTTATTAATACTGACAACCTTCTTGGTGCTTGGTGGGATCCATTGGACGGTGATATCGACCCAGCAGGGATCACTTTCTCTCTGGCCCGAAAAGCACGGGAAGCTGGTGCCAGTGTTTATCGTTTTAACCCCGTCGAAAATATTACCCGTAAAGCAAATGGTGAATTTATTGTTCATACCCAAAAGGGGGACATTACCTGTGAAATGGTAGTTAATGCAACGGGTTATCGGGTTAACGAAGTGGGTTCTATGTTGGGTGTGCGACACCCAGTAACATCAATGGAACATATGTACTTTTTAACCGACACTATTCCAGCCATTGAAGAACTCGACCAGAGGGTGCCTATCATTCGAGATCCTGGTGATGATTTTTATTCCCGGCAAGAAAAAAATGGATTGCTTATCGGGGTTTATGAACAGCGTTGTAAAACGTTTGGTATGGATGGCATTGATCCGCATTTTACTCAAGCTTTATGCCCTTCGGATCTTGATCGTTGCCTGGATAATATGGAACGAATTTTTGAACGTTTACCGTGCCTTACTGAGGCTGGGATTCATACGACTATCAATGGTCCTATTACCTATACTATTGATGGTGCCCCCTTAATTGGCCAAGTGCCAGGAATCCCCAATGCCTTTTGTTGTATAGGACTAAGAGCTGGCATTGGTGAAGGTGGCGGTCATGGGAAAATATTGGCTGAACTGATGGTTCATGGTGAAAGCGAGTGGGATGCCTGGTCTCTGGACCCTCGTCGTTTCACACAGTATGCGAATACTGAACATACCTGCTTGAAAGCGATAGAGGATTATCAGAACGAGTTTCACTATCATCTTCCTCATGAGTTTCGCCCGGCTGCGCGTCTGGCGAGAACAACACCATTGTATTCAACATTGGATCAGGAAAATGCCTCATGGGGAGTTGTTAATGGCTGGGAGAGAGCGTTATTTTTTAAACCCGATGAGTCTTTTGTTGACCAACCGGGCTATCGATTTACACCAACCAAAGAGGTCGTTGCAAATGAAATCAAACAGCTGACTGAGAATGTGGGGTTGATGGAGGTCTCTGGCTTTAATCGTTATGAGATTAAAGGCACTGGAGCAACAACATTTCTGGATCGTATGGTTTGCGGCAATATACCCAAGCGAGTTGGTAAGGTGTCGCTGTGTTATTTGTTGAATGAAAAAGGTCATTTATTGAGTGAAGCGACCATTGCCAAACTCGGTGAAGATCATTATTGGTTTGGTTCTGCCGCTGCAGCAGAATGGCATGACAGAGATTGGCTGAATGCTTATAAGCCTGATAGTGTGCAGGTTATAGAGCTGACATCCAGCTATACCATCCTGGTTGTTGCCGGGCCGAAATCACGGGCACTCTTGCAGTCACTATCTCCCCGTTGCGATTGGTCCAAGCCAGCATTCCCATGGATGAGTGCTCAGGCGATGACCCTGGGGCATGCTGAAGTCATGGCCATGAGTGTCAGCTTTTCTGGTGAATTGGCTTATGAGTTACACGTACCCAATGAACAGTTGTATTTGACTTGGAACTTATTAACGCAAGCTGGAAAAGAGTTTAATTTGTCGTTTTTTGGCCTTTATGCAACGGAGTCGATGCGTCTGGAAAAAGGTTATCGACATTGGAAGGCTGATTTAATTTATGAACGCAACCCTCTGGAAGCCAGATTGGAGCGTTTTGTTAAGTTGGAAAAAACAAATTTTATTGGCAAAGACGCTCTGTTGAAGGAACAGGCTCGAGGCGATCAAAAGGTGTTTGTTAATCTTGAAGTGGATTGCAGTATCGCAGCAGCACATATCGGAGACTCAGTCTATTCAGGAAATGATTTAATTGGCAGTGTCACTTCCGCAGGTTATGGCCACCGGATAGAAAAGAATTTGGCCTTTGCCTTCATAGAACCTGAATACGCGGCTATAGGCACTGAACTAACGATTGAAATCATCGGCAAGAAGTATGCAGCAACGGTAGTTGAGTTGTGTTTGTATGATCCAGAAAATACCTTGGTGAAGGGTTAAATATAATGAAACTATGAGTGCCGGTAAAACGGGCTTATTGACACTGAAAGAGAGTATGAATTCCTTCTTCGAAGTTGCTGTTGAACAAACATCGGTAATTTCTGGTCAATAGTGTTCGAAACATAAGGCATTGGAAAAAACATGTATTTAATGATATTCAATCGGAATGTTGACTTGATAAAACCGTGATATCAATCGGATATTTGAATTAATATAGATATCAAATAATACAAAATCAGGGGAAAAACGATGAAGCTAGACTGGTTGCATACCTTCCTGGATGTCAGTGAAACACATAATTTCAATCGAACAGCTGAGCGCTTACGAATTACTCAATCGACGGTCAGTTCGCGTATTCGTGCCTTGGAAGATGAGTTGGGTATGCAATTGTTTATTCGGGGTCGTGGTGGTGCCAATCTGACCCCTGAAGGGACAAAATTCCTGAGATATGCGAACAATATTCGGGTTTCCTGGAATCAGGCGCTCAAGGAAATGAAAAGTTCTCAAAGCTATAGTGGCAAGGTGTATATCGCGACTCAAATGAGTATCTGGGAACGTCTGGCCAATGAGTGGTTAACCGGTATTCGCCAGGCCTTGCCTAAAATAGCCGTCCATATTGAGGCTGATTACTCGAAAAACATGGTTGAAGAATTGTTGGAAGGAACTTTAGATATAGCTGTGGTCTATGCTCCAGAGTATCAGCCTGATTTCGAAATCGAACGTCTATTTGACGAGCGTTTTGTCATGTTGGCGACAGAACCTATGCACATCAGCGAAGTTAACAGAGACAATTATGTCTTTGTCGGCCTGACGGATTATTTTAAAGAAAGGCATCGTGAGCTATTGCCGCATCTGCAACCCGCTGCAGTGACTATGGGGCTGAGCATAATGAGCCTGGAGTATTTGAGAAAAAATGGTGGAGCAGCTTATATTTCCCAACGACAAGCCAGGCAGCTAATTAAAGATAATGAACTTTATATTGTTAAAGATTCACCGCTGATCACACAACCCGTTTTTGTAACCTATTTATCCAGGAACCGGCATAACCTGGTGATCAGTGAAGTGTTAAACGTGTTACACAAAATGATAGATGAGGCTTGACTTGATAGAGGTGTTCTATTGAATTATCCGATTGATGTTGAGAATTTACTGCGTTGATCGATTAATACATTGTTTCTATATTTATTCCATAAGCAATTTGATTAAAAAAATGATTGATGGAAAAATAGAACATGAAACAAGATACTAAGCAATTAATTGCAAGACAGACTCCAGGTTTTTCATTAGAACAGGCATTTTACAATAATGACGATATTTACCGCTTGGACCTTGATAAGGTGTTATCGACGCAATGGCAATTTGTTGATCATGAATCCAGGCTACCCAATGTTGGTGACTATATTACCTACGAGTTTGCCAATGAGTCCATTATTATTGTTCGAGCCAGAGATGGTGAACTGCGTGCTCATTTTAATGTGTGCACTCATCGCGGCTCAAGAATTTGCTCAAAAGAAACAGGGAATGCCAAAAAGCTGGTTTGTCCCTATCATGCCTGGGTTTTCGAATTAGATGGATCATTGAAAAACGCCCGGCAAATGCCTGATGATTTTAAGCCTGAACAGCATGGATTGCGCCCATGTCGGGTGGGTGTCATCGAAGGCTTGATATTTATTAATATCAATGATGATGATTCTTCTGAGCTGGAAGAACTTGCCAACAACCTGCGGTCTTTTATCAAACCTCATGGTTTGACTGATGCAAAAGTGGCTCATTCCCAGACATATACAGTGAATGCGAACTGGAAACTTGTGATTGAAAATTTCAGAGAGTGTTATCACTGTTCACCATCACACCCAGAATATTCGTCTGTGAATGCTTATGTTCATATTGGTGACCGTCAATTGGGGGGGTATATGCCAACGGTCGATGCCTGGAAGCAATCTGTGCAAGGTTCAGATAAAGAGGCTGGGTTTAAGAACTTTACCTATGCATTACAGCCTCACCATGCGTGGCGTATGCCCATTCGCGATGGTTTTAAAACCGCAACCAAAGATGGCTCACCGGCAGGTCCATTGATGGGCAGCTTTAAAGAATATGATAATGCCGAAACAGGTGTCTTTTTTGGTGCCTTGTCCTATTTTTATCTCAACAATGATTATGCTTCGACATTTCGTGTCACCCCAATGGCAACCAATGAAACTCAGGTAACCATTAACTGGATAGTTCACAAGGATGCAGTAGAAGCGGTGGATTATGATGTCGAGCACCTCAAATGGTTATGGCATGTCACGACTTTGCAGGATGCTCATATCGTCAACGAAAACCAGTTGGGGGTTAACTCCAGTCGCTATGCTCCAGGACCTTATAGCGCAAGAGAGTATGGCACTGCAGATTTTACTGCCTGGTATCTGGCCCGCCTTCAAGGTAAGCAGGAGCAACGGATAACGTTCCGAAAAAGCTGAATCGGCAGATTCAGCGAACTCAATAGGGTGCTTTAGTCCCCGGCTGGCTCAAGAAGAAGTCCATCATTTTTAATTCAATTATTCGATTAATGTCGCGCTTTTATTGGCTTGATCGATTTTAGTTGAACTGGTCTGATTAATTGGGAAGATACAAATATTTTTTAGCCAAATTCTAAAATACTTTAATAACAATATGAGGAGAAAAATGAAATTCAGAAAATACATAGTTATTCTATCATTTACCATTCTGGGCTTGCCAGGTTTGGCTTCTGCCAATTGTGGCGAGGTTTCCATAACCGAAATGAATTGGGCTTCAGCAGCGGTTGTAACACATATATCAAAGTTTTTTATGGAGCAGGGATATGGATGTAAGGTGACGGCAATACCTTCATCGGTTACTCCTTCACTGACGTCGCTGGCGGAAACTGGAAAACCGGAGATTGTTACCGAGCTCTGGGTGAATGGGGCACCGGCATTTCAACCGCTGTTGGACGAAGGAAAAATTGTTTCATTAGCGGATGTTTTATCCGATGGTGCTGTCGAAGGATTGTGGGTTCCCGATTACCTGATGAAAGACCATCCTGAACTGGCTACTATTGAGGGTGTTTTAAATAACCCCGAACTGGTTGGGAATACCTTGCATAACTGTCCAGATGGATGGGGTTGTAAACACATAAATGAATCTATGGCCAAAGCGCTGGATATGGAGAAAAAGGGCATTAAGTTATTCAATCATGGTTCCAGCGAAACTTTGACCGCTTCAATTGCCAGAGCCTATGAAAATAAAGAGCCCTGGTTGGGATATTATTGGGCACCAACGGCGGTTTTGGGTAAATACCCGATGGTCAAAGTTGATATGGGGCAGTTCGATGCGCAAATCCATAAATGTAATGCAGACCCGAAGTGTGAACAGGTCGGAGTGTCTAACTGGCCTCAAGCCCCAGTTCGGACTGTCGTTTCTACTGAGTTTTCCCAGAAGAATCCAGAGATTTCGCAATTGATGTCGAAGGTGGCATTCACCAATGCACAGATGAATACATTGTTGGCATGGAAAGAGAAAAACAGCGCTTCTGCTGAAGAAACCGCAGTTCACTTTATCACAAACTACCAATCAACTTGGTCAGACTGGGTTAGCGATTCGGCTAAAACCAGACTGGCATCCCTGTTGAAATAGTCATAAGCATGGCTATTGAGAGCGCACCTGTGTTCTAGGTTCATGGGTGCGCTCGGCATTAAATTTACCATTAGATAAAAAGAGACGTTATGGCATTTTATGATCAGTTTTTTAATGTCCTGGGGCTGCGTGATTGGTGTGATGCCAATATTTCAAGTGGCCCGATGACCATGGAGCAATTACTGGGGAAGGTAGGTGATGGTGACGGCACGGCGGTGGATGTTAGTGAAAAAATTCCGTTCCCATCTCTGGATGAACTCAATCAAGCCTGCTCGGCAATTCCGCGTACCCGCGATATGACCAGCAGTGTTGAAAATGCTTTTTTGCAGATAAAAGATGATCTGAAAATTATTATTGATCCTCTGACAGAACCTTTGAGCTGGGCTTTGGATGGATCTCTGACTTTATTTGAAGCAACACCTTGGTTCATTATGATTCCAATACTGTTGTTATTGACGTTCTGGACATCACGCTCATGGGCTGTCACCTGTCTGGTAGCCGTGTCATTTTTATTCATGTCGTTTATTGACCATTATATTTATGCGGTGCAAACCTTATCCATTATTTTCGTTTGCGCCATAAGCAGTATATTAATGGGAGTTCCTATTGGTATTCTCATGTCTCGGAATGATCTTTTTCAGAGGGTGCTGATACCCATACTGGATATGTTGCAGACATTGCCCACTTTTGTTTATTTAATTCCGTTGATTTTTCTGTTCAGTGTGACTGATTCAAAGCTCTATGGCGTTGCAATTATTTTATACGCGATTGTTCCTGTAATACGCCTGACTGATCTGGGAATTCGTCTGGTGGACAAAGACACTATCGAGGCTGCGGATGCCTTCGGCATGTCAAAACGCCAGAAATTGATAGGCGTTGAGATTCCTTTGGCCTTGCCAAATATCATGGCTGGTATTAACCAGACCATAATGATGTCTCTGGCAATGGTGGTGATTGCATCGCTGGTATCAGCACCAGGGCTGGGTGTTCTTGTTCTTCGAGGCATTAGAAGTCTGGAGTTGGGGGTAGGCTTGATTGCCGGTTTCTGTATCGTATTGTTGGCTATTTTATTGGACAGGACGACCAAGCAGGCACTCAATCGTATTAATGTATCTAAGGGGTAGCAACGCATATGAACAAGGTATCTAAAATTTCAGTACAGGGGCTTTATAAAGTCTTTGGTGAGAACCCGGCTGGAGTACTTGGCTATGTGGAACAGGGTATGGATAAAACGCAGCTACTGGATGAACATCAGCATGTGTTGGGTTTGCAGGACATTAACGTAGATATAACAGCGGGCGAGATAACTGTGATAATGGGGCTTTCTGGTTCCGGAAAATCAACTTTAATCCGGCATATTAACCGCCTGATAGAGCCGACTAGCGGCAAAATTCTCATGGATGGAGAGAATATTCTGGAATATAGCGACAATGCGCTGCTGAAAATGAGACAAAAGCGTATGAGTATGGTGTTCCAGAACTTTGGTTTGATGCCGCATCAAAACGTTCTGAAAAATGCGTCAACAGCTCGTCTGGTCCGAGGGGAAGAAGAAAAAAATGCTTATCGTGAGGGGATTAAATGGTTGAATCGAGTGGGTTTGCAAGGGTTTGAAAATCACTTTCCACATCAACTGTCTGGAGGTATGCAGCAACGAGTGGGTATAGCCCGTGCTCTGGCTTCTGACAGTGATATCATTTTGATGGATGAAGCTTTTTCGGCGCTGGACCCTCTCATTCGAACGGATATGCAGAACCTGCTGTTGGAACTTCAGAAAGAATTGCAGAAAACTATAATATTCATCACCCATGACCTTGATGAATCATTGAAACTGGCCGACCACCTGGTGATTCTCAAAGACGGAGCTGTTATTCAGCAAGGGGAACCACAACATATACTGTTGCATCCAAACAATCCTTATATCGTTGATTTTATCAGTGACATTAACCGGGCTCGGGTGCTTCGTGTGCGCTCTGTTATGCAATCACCTGCCAGTATTACGGCAGCGGTTCGGAGTGAGACTGTTGATTATGATGACAATCTTGAATCTGTTATTGCCAAGTCAGAAGGTGATACCAACAAGAGTTATCGAGTCACCAAAAATAGCGATGTTGTTGGAGTTTTACACATGAAAGATCTGGTGCGGGCATTAGTCCCAACGGTTGCTTCGCAGGAAGGGGACGCATGAAAGCAATCAAGAGTTTGCTGACAAGTAGTCTCATGATATTGCTGTTGGTAATGCTACATATTCAGGTTGTAGCAGCTGAAGTGAATGTGGCTTTTTTTCTGGAATGGGCGACACCAAGCCAAATTGCAAAAGTAGAAAAAACATACGATCAAGCGATTGGGGAAAGCGTTAGCTGGCATGTTTTCAGCAGTGGAGGAGAGATGACCAAAGCTATGTCTGAAGGTAATATTGATATAGCTCTGAGCATGGGAATGCCACCGTTTATTACTGCAGTTAATAGTGGTATTCCTATTAAAATGGTTGCGGTTGCTGTGGTTTATAATGCCAATGAAGATTGTATTATTCGCAATGCGACAGGAATCTCAAAAGAGAATATTCAGGAATTGGCAGGTAAAAAAGTTGCTGTACCTTTAAACACGACAGCAGAGTTTGTTTTTCGTATGACTATGCAGCATCTGCGAGTGGATATTAATGCCATGCAGGTCATGGACCGTGCTCCAGCGGATGCAGCATTCATGCTATTGGAAACAGAAGTGGATCTTGCCTGCGCCTATGGGGAAAACTCGCTATCTAAAATGAAACGTGTTGGCAAACCCCTTTTGACAGCACAGGAAAAAAAGGCTGCAGGCATTAGTAATGTGGGTATTATTTCAGCCACTGAAACCTTTATTCGACAAAAACCCGACGCCCTTCGGCAATTCCTCAAGGTTACTGCGGATGCGAAATCCAAATTTTCCAGAGATGCATCGAACATTGATTTGATAGCAAGGGATGCTGGTTTGAGTGTTGAAAAAACAAAGGCGCAAATGGCTGATTTTTATTTTCCGTCAGTTGAAGAACAACTCAGTTCTTATTTTAATGATGATGGAATTGTAACTCGTCTTTTGCCGTTTATGGGGAAGATGTTTGCCACGGATAAAACACCGGCCAAAAACGATTACCGTTCGGCTGTTGATACGTCGTTTCTTAAATAAGAATTGATATCTTTTTTCAATGTTGAGACGGTTGAAAAGGGGGAAGGTATGTCATAATCATTCATCAGTGATTAGAAGAATAATTCGATATGAAATTGTTGTTAAAGTGTAACTCCATACTGGAAACAAAGGCCTTCTATAAAGAGTTTCTCTATTTTGATGTTTCTGATACTGCTGAAAATACATGTATGGTGAAAAATGAAGATGGTTCCATCATTTTTTCAGAAGGTGATAATTTGGGGAAACACCCGGGGTGTTCAGGCACCGTGTATTTTTATCTTTATGATGTTGAGGCGTATTACAAAGCGATCGAGAATAAGGTTATTCTTTTATGGCCTCTACAACACATGTCTTATGGCACTCAGGAATTCGGGATAAAAGAAGTTAATGGCTATCACCTTGCATTTGCTCAGCGTTAACTGCCCAAAATTATAAGGCGGTAATACTTGCTCATATTAACAGCGGGATTTCAAACAAAAGACAAATAGATATTTGTTTTGTGTTACGTATTGGTTAGAATCACTCACTCGTCTATTAGACGCATCTATACAGTAAAAAGGATATAAAGGACACAATGAAGAAAGTAATTATTAGTTTGGCATGTATTGCCATCATTGCACTTTTTGCCATGCCATTCATTACGGGCATGATTGCAGAAAAAGCAACTCAAGATATTGTCAATACAACCAACGAGCGCAGTGTAGAGTTTGGACATACTGAAATCGTTTCGTATGAACGGGGATATAAAACGACACAATCCAGTTTCAAATGGTCTTACCCTGGAGCGTTGCAGGAAGGTGATAATTTTGTGGGCTACAGTTGCATTGGCAATCATGGAGTATTGAATTATTCTTACAACTGCAAAATTGACAACCTGGAAGAATACACCACATTTGTGAATGACAGCCTGAATGGCAAGGACCCATTGAGTCTAACCGGTAAAGTCACTCTGTGGGGCAGTATCAAGCAACGATTGGAGTTGGAAGAATTTCAATTTACTGACGACAGCAATGTGGTCAGTGTTAAACCAGCTTATATCAACTTTGATACGAATAAAGAACTGTCGGACTTTATCATCAGCGGCAAATTAAATGGTATGGATGTCAAAGGTGGTTCGGATGCCTTCACGTTGGGGCAGTCTGAAATTAAAGGAGACATAAGCCTTAATGAACAAGGGATCGGCATTGGTGAAATTGAATTTGCTGTTAGCAGTTTGAACGGTTTGATAAAAGATCAAAGCACCATCGAATTGAACGATTTGCTTGTAGTTGGGCAGACTCAGGAAAAAGGTGAAAATCTGGATATGGATTATCAGATCAAAGTCGAAAACATTATTACTAAATTAACGGATGGAGAAACGGACATTGATCTGAAGAAACTGAACTTTGCGATGTCAATGCATGGAGTTGATACTTTGAAAGTGGCAGCCATCAATCAAAAAATGTCAGATTTCTACAATGATATCTTGAGCAACCAGTCCGCTGAACCGAGCACGGAACAACTTGGAAGTTTGATGACAATTGTGCCTGATTTAGAAGCGCTATTGAAATCAGGGCTCCAATTGAAAACCAGTCTTTCTGCGGATGTTTCCAAGGAACCGGCATCGGCTGAGTTTGATATTGCTTTGATAGACAATATGACAATGGCTGAGTTTATGCTGGCTTTCAGCAACCCTGAAAGTCTGTTGGATAAAATGTCGGCGAATCTAAAGACTTCTATTCCTGACAGCATATTGAGCAAACAGGTATTGTTGAAAGAAGCCGTTATAAACAGCCCTTTTTATGAACAGAATGGTACTTCTTATCAGACTGATATTAAGTTGGCAAAAGATGATGTAATGCTTAATGGCGAAAAAATTAACGCTAATGAGTTTATTGCATTGATTATGCAACAAGCTCAATGATGCTACCTCAATGTAAAAAAGCGCAACTTGGAGTTGCGCTTTTTTATTGACCGATACGACATCATAGTCATTCATGTCAGAAGTTGATCGCTTTCAAAAACGATTATGCGAATTGCGTTTGATTTAGATGATACATTGATCCCGACTACCCGGGAGTTTTCCGTAGGGAGTGAGGCCTTAGGTTTCCCTGTACGTTTGTTTTTCGGGGAGCAGTTGAGAAATGGTGCGGCTGCATTATTGCAAGACATAGCTAATGAACATGAATTGTGGATTTATACCACATCACTGCGGCCTCAACACTCCCTGAAGATATGGTTTAAGCTGTGGGGAGTGAGGATTGACAGTGTCGTCAATCAGCAACGCCAGCAAAAAGATATAAGTCGACATCACCTGTATTCAAGGTTTAGTAAATCTCCATCATTCTATGGAATAGATTTGTTGTTTGATGATTTAGAGGGTGTTGCTATTGAGTGTGATGCTCAAGGCTGTGAGTCCTTGATACTCAGTCCTCGGGATGATAGGTGGGTTGAGACGGTCTGGCAGAAAATTGAACAATGCTGTTAGCCGCTATGGGGCAACCAGGTTCTGATCATCTTGCTGATATCTCGCATTGTTAATACTGTGCCTCAGAGTAAGGTCATCTGCTACGTCTGTCTATCGTATGCTTATCAGTCGCAATACCAAGCACTCTCCAAGCAACCCCTGTGAAGCTGGTCGGATATCTGCCATGAAAGAACTATGTGCTTACGGTAAGCAAGAACACAGAATTCCCGTCAGGTCCAGCATCTACCTGAGCTCTTAGGCAAAGAGAATTCTGGAAAAATGGAATAGATTTACTGATTTTTTGAACATCAGTTTGCTTTTACTCTAATCTATATTCAAGGAGATACTTGCATTTTCAACTAAATCGTTGTTTTGGTTGGTTTTTTTGTAATCCATTGATTTTTAAGTAATAAAAATTACTTTGTACAACTCAATCGTTAAGAAATGGTAGAACATTTGCATTTTCAACTAAATCCTGACTGATTAAAACTATCCCTGATGCTATCGTAATTATCGCATTAAATGAGATAAAAAATAGAACAGGGCAGGGAAGTTCAATCTTGGAGGATAGAGTGCTGAAGATCAAAAGTGATGGGCATTATAAAGTCGATTTTGGATCGCAATTATTGAGCGATTGTGTGTCAGTATCTGAAACTCTGACGATAGGTTTACGGACACACCATTTGCCGTGTTTTTTTAACGTTGACTCTACTAAGGGATGACTATGGAGACTCAAAAAGCGGGCTCAAACAATCAGGGGAAAACAGCAGCAGATAATCAAAGTAACGGTTCTTCAAATGATCTGAATGGTATTCAATTGCCTTCTATCTCATTACCAAAAGGTGGTGGTGCGATCAAAGGAATGCAGGAGCAATTTCAGGTTTCCTCTATTACCGGAACGTCGTCTTTGTCTATTCCAATTCCATTCAGTCCCGCCAGAATGGGTTTTGTTCCAACACAATCTCTCAACTACAATTCAGGAAAGGGTAATAGCCCATTTGGACTTGGTTGGGATATTTCGATTCCTGCGGTGACCAGAAGTACTCGGCGTAAACTGCCTGAATATAAGGATAGTATTGACAGTGATACGTTTACTCTGGATGGTGCAGAAGATTTGACTCCTAAGCTGGAGTTGACCTTAGGCAACTGGAAAAGGGTTGAGTCACAAAAACTCTACGATGGTGACGACTATCGAGTCAGTGAGTACCGACCCAGGGTTGAATCAGCACATGCCCGAATTGAACGTTGGGAGCGTTTGTCGGATGGTGATGTTCATTGGCAGGCGACCAGTGGTGATAATGTCCGTACTTATTATGGTCTGACTCCTCAGAGTCGAATCACAGACCCAGATGATTCCAGCCGAATTTTTCAATGGATGCTGTGTCGTTCACATGATGACAAGGGCAATATTGTTTCTTATCAGTACAAAGCGGAAGATTTTGTGGGTGTTCCCAACTCATCTTTCGAAAAGAACCGGATTCATCATTGCAGTCAAACCTATATCAAGAAAATTCTATATGGGAATAAAACACCGTATTATCTTGGTGATGCTGTCCCTGGCGAAGATGACTATCTTTTTCAGGCAGTTTTTGATTATGGAGAGCACGATGATTCAGTTCCAATTTTCAAGCAGGTAGATCAGCAAACCCGTGATTGGGAATACAGACCTGATCCATTTTCATCCTATCGTGCTGGGTTTGAGCAACGCACCTATCGACGATGTCGTCGTGTATTGATGTTTCACTGCTTTGAGTCCAGCGAACTGCCGCACAGCCCATATCTGACCAAATCACTTGACCTTACCTACAATTCCGAACTGAAACTCAAAGGAATTGATGCCAGCAGCCCTTACTCTTCTTTTCTGATTTCGACGCGGCATAATGGTCATAAATGGGATGCATCTTCAGCTACATACACGACTAAATCGCTGCCAGAGTTGGAAATTCAGTATCAGCAACATGAATGGAATACCAGTGAAGTGTCCACGGCCAGAGCCAATAGTGCTGGTTATCAATCTCCAATCAGTGCGAATGACCGAACTCACTTGTGGGTTGACTTGTTCAGTGAAGGCATTGCTGGCGTTTTAACGGAACAGGATAGAGGCTGGTATTACAGATCCAATCTGGGCGGCGGTGAATTTTCCAGATCGGAGCCACTGGTTGAGAAACCTTCCTTGAAAGGTTTCTCATCTGGATCCCTGGCAATTCAGGACCTTAATGGTGATGGTCTGAAATCATTGGTGCATTATGCTCATCCAAAAGGTTCATTTGCACTGAAACCCGATGGTGATTGGTCAAACTTTAAACCCTTTGAGTCATCTCCGAATATTGATTTGGACAATGATCATTTTCGCTTGCTGGATTTAAATGGCGATGGTTTGGTTGATATGCTGATGGCTCAGCAAACCAGCTTGACCTGGTTTCCGGGTTCTGGAGATAAAGGGTTTGAGTTGCCTGAAAAAGTCAGCAAAGCTATAGATGAAGAGCAAGGTCCAGCGATCTTGTTCGAAGATCGTGAGTCCTGCTTATTTCTGGCTGATATCACGGGCGATGGGCTCACTGATATTGTGCGTATTCGTAACGGCAGTATCTGCTACTGGCCAAATATGGGATATGGCAAGTTTGGTCGCAAAGTGACTATGGAGTCAGCACCGGTATTTGATCATCCAGATGCGTTTAACCCTGAATACATCAGGCTCGCAGATATTGATGGTTCCGGCACCAGTGATGTTATCTATCTGGGAAGAAACAGCATTAGAATCTGGATGAATAACAACGGTAACCGTTGGTCAGAGCAGCCACAAACGGTGAATGCCTTTGCTGGGATCAATAATTATACCGATGTTTCTGTAGTTGATTTTCTGGGTTCTGGAACAGCTAGTCTGGTGTATCGTTCCAGCCTTGATAAAGACGCCAGCACTGCTGTCAAATACATCGACATCATGGGCAGTAAAAAACCTGGCTTGTTGTCCGGATATTTGAACAATGCAGGGCTTGAGGTGTCAATTACGTATAAATCATCAACGCATTTTTATCTGGAGGATAAACGTCAGGGGGATGATTGGGTAACAACTCTGCCATTTCCAGTGCACTGCATTGAGTCAGTGAAAAAACAAGACAAAGTTCGGGAAACGGTATTTACCTCATCGTATTCGTATCGCCATGGATATTTTGATCGCCCGGAAAAAGAATTTCGTGGTTTTGCCAGGGTAGAACAGTTAGATACCGAAGAATTTGCTCGATTTTCGTTGAATAACGCACAGAATGTAGTGGAGGAAACATTGCATCAGCCACCCGTGCGAAGTGTGTCGTGGTTTCATACGGGGGCATACCTTCAGCACACAAAGATTCAACATCAATGTGAAAAGGAGTACTTTCAAAACCAGGAATTCAATGAATATGACTTGCCAGAGCCGGATCTACCTCAGAATCTGAGCACCACTGATCTTATCGAATTGTATCGTTCACTCAAAGGGGCTCCACTGAGGACTGAGGTGTATGCACATGATGGCTCTGCAGTTGAGGCTTTCCCGTATTCGGCATCTCAAGCGGTATATGAAGTTCGTCAGGTTCAACCGGGTAAGCCTGATTCGCATGCCTCGTTTCAGATTGTTCCAAGAGAGAGTATTTCCTATGGCTATGAACGAAACCCATCTGATCCGAGGGTTTCGCATTCCTACACCCTGGAAGTCGATGAACTGGGAGTGATTAAAAAATCTGCTTCTCTGGTCTACCCACGGGTTGTAAGACCGGTGGCTCCTGATGAAGTTTCTGATAAAGTCTGGGAACAACAGAGTCAAATTCAAGCAAGCTACGAAGAATTATTCTGCACCAATGATGTCATTGATGAGATTAATTATCGCACACGTGTCGCCTACGAAACCAAGGCCTATGAGTTGTCAGGTGTTACACTGCCATCTGAGTTCTATGTCAGTAGTACTCAGATGGCCAATACTATTTCATCCGCTGTCGAGATTCCTTTTGAAACGGATTTCAGCAGTGGTCTGCAAGCGAGAAATATTAACCATAGTCGCAACCATTTCTTCAAAGATGATTTGAGTGGTCCGTTACCACTGGGGCAGTTGTCCAGACTGGCAATCCCGGAAAAAACGTATCAACTGGCCTTCACTAAAGGCTTAGTCAGCAAAATTTACGACTCCAGAGTGAGCGAAACCATGCTCACTGATGCTCAATATGTTCATTCAGAAGGGGATGACAGTTGGTGGACACAGACTGGTTTACCCGTGTTTGGGCCTTCGCCTGAAGACAGCTTTTATATGGCTGTCGGCTCTACAGATGTCTATGGCAAGACACACACCGTTGAATACGATAACTACCAATTGCTGGTTATTAAAACCACTAACGCCATTGGACATGAGGTGTCCTCGGTGAATGATTATCGAACGCTTTCCCCAACATTGATCACCGATGCCAATCTTAATCAAACAGCAGCGGAAACTGATGAACTGGCGGTTGCAATAAAAACTGCCGTAATGGGCAAAGCTGGTAGTGGTGATGGTGATAGTCTGGCAGATCCTACAACTCGAGTTGAATATGAGTTGTCCAATTGGAAGTTACACAAAAAGCCTAATATGGTGCATACATTTGCTCGCGAAAAGCATGGAGCGGGTAACCCAGGGTGGCAGGAAACCTATACCTATTCAGATGGCGGCGGCAATGTCATTATGACGAAATCACCGGCAAAACCTGGCAAAGCGACTATCTGGAATCCGCTTAGTGCGCAAGTTGAGGAGGTGGATGCTGACCCTCGTTGGATCGGCAATGGCCGAATGATCCTTAATAATAAGGGTAACCCGGTAAAACAATACCAGCCTTATTTCAGCAGTACTCATGACTATGAAAGTGAAGCAGCGCTGGTTGAGACGGGTGCAACAGAAACCTTACTTTATGACGCCTTAGGTCGGAGCATAAGGACGGACTACCCTAATGGTACCTTTGCCAAGGTAGAGTTTGATGCCTGGAGTTCCAAAGAGTTTGATGTCAATGACACTGTCAAAGAGAGCCAGTGGTTTATTGACCGTGGCAGCCCTGACCCTGATGTTGACCCTGAACCGGGCGACCCTGAACATAGAGCTGCCTGGCTGGCAGCCAAACATTATGATACGCCATCAGTCTTCCATATGGATTCACTGGCCCGACCATTTTATTCAATCTCCGACCATGGAAACGGCAAAAAAACGCATGTTTACACAGAGACTGATTTATCCAATCGATACTCTGAAGTTGTGGATGAAATGGGCCGCGTTGTGTCACGTAATTACGCTAATATGCTGGGTCAGACGGTGTACACTGAGACGGCAGAGAAAGGGCATCAACGTTTATTCAACGATGTTCTGGGGCGTTTACTCAGAGCGTGGGATGGTAATTCGTTTGAGATTTATAATACCTTTGATGATCTTGATCGTCCTGTCAGTAACTTTCTTAAGGAAAGCGGTTCAGACATTTTGTTCAGGCATATAGTTTATGGGGAAACGTTACCTGATCTGGAAGCAAAGCAGAAGAACTTTAAGGGCCAGGTCTTGCGTGTATATGACCAGTCTGGAGTTGTAAACCTCAAGGAAGTAGACTTTAAGGGGAATGTCATCAGTGTAGAAAGGTCGCTTAATGTAGACTATAAACACTATGTAAATTGGATTGGTTTAGAAGGTTTGAGTGACCTTGCTGATCTTGATACGGTAGCTGCTCCACTGTTGGAATCCGAGGTGTTCACCTCATCCTCAACTTTCGATGCGCTTAACCGTCCGATTCAAGTTGTCCTTCCTGATGATACTCTAGTAATCCCCACTTACGATGAAGCAAATACATTAAACTCTCTGAAGCTCAAAACTCGAGGACAGGGCAATTTTCTCGAAATTCTTAAGAGCAATGACTATGATGCTAAAGGGCAGAGACAGTCAGTAGAGTATGGTAATGGGCTGATAGCGAATTATTTTTATGATCCTGATACTTTCAGGTTGGTTAACCTGGTCACTAAACACGCTGGAGACCTGAATAGTAATGCTATCCAAAATACACATTACACTTATGACCCGGCTGGGAATATCGTTTATTCTCAAGAGTCAGCTCAACAAACTCATTACTTCAATAATTCAGTAATAAACCCAGAATATAAGTTTGAGTATGATTCGATTTATCAACTTGTCAGAGCATCTGGTCGTGAGCATGCCGGAGTTACAGGAAATTCTCAGGCGCAGCACACGCACACTGACTTAGGTGTGGTTAACCAGCTTCCGCACCCTAACCAAGCCAATGCGGTTCGTAATTACAATCAACATTATGAGTATGATGATGTTGGAAATATTACCAAAGTCAGGCATGTAGCGAATAACGCTAACTGGACAAGACATTACCAATATGAGTATCAGGACAATGCTGGTGATACGACGAATCGTTTAAAACGAACCAGTTTGCCTGGTGATTCTGAATTGGGACCATTCAGTGCGGTTTATGAGCATGATTCACATGGGAATATGGTGAAAATGCCTCATTTGCAAAGTCTGAGCTGGAATTTTGCCGACCAACTGGTGCGTGTTGATTTGGGCGGTGGTGGAATGGCGTTCTACACCTATGGACCAGATGGAACACGAACTCGAAAAGTAATTGAACGTCAGTCAGGGGTAAGAATTGAAAGGGTTTATCTGGGCGTAATTGAGTTTTACAGGGAATATAACAATGATGTCAAAAAACTGGAGAGAACTACTATTCATGTTTCTGATGGGCATGGGCGAATTGCACAGATAGATACTAAGCTGCTTGATGTTGATAATAGCGATCCAGCCAACTTGATTGATGTCGATCTGGTTCGTTATCAGCATTCAAACCTTTTGGATTCTGCGTGCATAGAAACAGATGACGCGGGAGGAATCATTTCCTATGAAGAGTTTCATCCTCATGGAACCAGTGCGTATCGTATTTTCAGAAGTGCTTCAGATGCAAGTATGAAACGATACCGGTTTTCTGGTAAAGAGCGGGACGAAGAAACCGGCTTCTATTACTTTGGAGTACGGTATTACGCACCCTGGTTGGGACGTTGGACCAGCAGTGACCCAGGAGGTTTCAGTGATGGCTTGAACCTGTATCAGTATGTTCAAAATAACCCTGTCAATAACGTCGATCATCTTGGATTTCAAACCGAAAGTCTTAATTTTGGTATTCCCTCTGAATTTACTCCGTCAAGCGATGCAACACCGAGTCAGATAAATGCGCTTAGCCGAAGACTGGGACGGTATGCAAGGGGTCTTGACTATGAGTTTACCAATACCAACCCGATATACTCGGACGGTGTCTGGAACTTTGGAACCTTTACCGCTATTCCAGCAAATGACCCGATGAACGTTACTGGTATGCATACTGCTCCGCCAGCTCAAGATCAGGAAACCAGTGATTCAAATGAAACTGTTACACCTGTTATACCGCCAAGGCCGGTTATTCAACCTCCGCCAGCTCCTTTCACTAATCCAGGTGTTCCCAGAACACCTGTACCTGAAGTTGGCATTGGCTTTGGCAGGACTCCTCCAGGTAGAGACCCAAGTCTTCCACCTGCGCCAGAACCTCGTATTGGCTTTGGACGCAATCCACAAGGTAGACCTCCAGGTGCTCCTCCCTCGGCACCACCCAGAATAGGTTTTGGGGCAAACCCACAAGGTCGGCCACCTGGAGCTCCGCCTTCAGCGCCTCCTCGTATTGGTTTTGGGGCAAACCCACAAGGTCGACCACCTGGAGCTCCGCCTTCAGCGCCTCCTCGTATTGGTTTTGGGGCAAACCCACAAGGTCGGCCACCTGGTGCTCCGCCTTCGACTCCTCCTCGAATAGGTTTTGGTGCAAACCCGCAAGGGCGGCCTCCCGGAGCTCTACCTTCAACGCCGCCTAGAATAGGTTTTGGAAGAAATCCACCTCCACTGCCCTCAATAATGAATCGTGTTGGCAATACCACACTGGGCTTGACTCGCGGGCTTATACCTGGAGTAGCTGAAGCTGAAATAGGTTTAAGTGTTGGTTCAATGTATGCCTATAGCGCAGGTTACACGACTCTCGGTGGGGCTTTGGCTACTGGTGCTGCTTATACCCCGGTTGTAGGTGGGTCTATGGTAGCAGGGGCCTTTGGTGGCAATCTTGCTGAAGGTTTGGCTGCGCATGCGACAGATAACACAACCGTTCAGACAGGAGCTGGAGTGATAGGTTCTGCTGGATCAGGTGCGCTTGTTGGAGCAGCTATTGGTTCCGTTATACCTGGAGTTGGAACCGCAGCTGGAGCTGCAGTTGGTGCTGTAGCAGGCCTGGTTGGCTACGGTCTCAGCAAGCTGTTTTAGATAATTAAATGAATGTTGATATGGACAATTGAGCTTGAGAAAACGAAAAAGGTGCAAAAATGAAAAAGTTAAATATATCGTTAAGTAGACCTTCGAAAGCTGACATAGGTCAGTTACATGAAGCTTTAATGACATTGGATCTGACTGTTGCCAGTGACGATTTGAAAATGAATAAACTGGGCGATTCGACAAAAGACGCCATTCGTGACTTTCAAGCATCGAATGCACTGCCGACAAGTGGTCGTATCAATAGAAAAACGATTGAGACATTGAATCTTGAGCTATTTGATAAGCATCATACAAGTGCAAAATTTCGAGTATCAAAACTGCATGACTTGATGATTAAGGCTGGGGTAAGAGTGCCTGTCGCTGACAAACGATCCCAGAAGGTCAGTTCAAAGACCCGAAAAAAAATCAGTGATTTTCAAGAACAACATGGACTCCAGAAAACTGGAAAAATAGATGGTGCTTTCATGGCACAGCTCAATGAAGTGGCTATTTCCAAGGCGCTTGAAACCAGAACACAGCGAGCAAAACTGCACAATACACTGGTCAAAGCGAAAGATATTGCCAAGATTGGAATCGATATTTCCGACGACGAGATTGCAGACAAAGAGTTGGGTGTTACTTCCAAAGCTTTTATTTCTGAGTTTCAGGAGAAATATGGGCTTGAAGCCAGCGGTGAGATAAATAAGGCAACGCTGGACAAACTTAATAGTGTTGCTTCCAGCAAAGGGACTTATATGAAAAAGATATCAGCTCCCGATCCAGCTGAACTCGCCTTGTTGACGAAAACTCTACGTCTGAATACCGTTTCTCCCAAAGTCGCAGAAGCACAAAAAGCCATCGCCTATCTGGGCTATCCTATTACTCAGAAAGAGTTGAATACTCAAACTTTTGGAAAATCAACAATCAAGGCTATCAAACAGATTCAACAACAATACGGTTTGCCGCTGACGGGACATCTGGACAAAGACACACGTAATTTTTTGAATCAAAAAATAGAATTGGCCAATCCGAAAGTCAGCCAGGAACATCGTTATCGTATTCGAGGTTCGGTTCGTGATGAGCTCTGGCAACGAAAAAAGAACATGGTAGTTCAGATTTTTGAAAAGACACTGTCAGGCAAAGACGAAATTCTTTTAGGAGCTAAGAAGAACTTTTTAAATGGTTTTTTTGATATTCCCTATGATGCGCCAATTGATGCTAATACTGGCAAGATTAAAACCGATTTTAATATTCGGGTGCAGCTATTCGATGTCAATGATCAGAAAACGATTTTGGCTGAAAAGACCTATTCGAAAGTGAAACCGATTCATTGGGTTAATTTCACGGGTAAGTTGAATGATTTGGGGCAGCTGGAATATAACGCCCGTTATCTGGGTGATAATTCTTTTAATGCGGCAGCTACTTCAATTCAAAAAGTCTCAGGTAAGGTCAGTGTCAGTGAATTGACCGAGACTGAAAATAATGCCCAGATTACTCAGGTTTCCCGCCAGGCTGGGATTCCCAGTGATGAAGTGATGCGACATGTCCTTGCCGGTCTGGTAGCTGACTCTGTGGAGGACTCGGCACTTAATAATGAAGTGTTTTATGCTTTTATCAGTCAGGGGCAGCCATCTGATCTGCCTGGGGATCTGTTGGTTGCAACCAGTCAGTGGGAAACGATTGGTCAGTTGGTCGAACTGGCCAGCTCTGGGATTGTCTTTCTTGATGCACAGACGCAAGCTGAAGTTATAAAAAGTGCTGTTGAGTTGAATCTGGTGTCACAGAAAGTCTTGATTGATAAGGACACTATCTTATCGTCTTTGCAAAAACAACGCATTGATTTTACTTTGAGTAAGCCCATTTTGATTGGTAATGGTTCTCTTGGGCAATTGCTGGAAATGTCGAGTGTTAAAGCAGACCACCACAGCCTGGTAGCGGATATATTTACCCAACATCAAGGTATTAACCGTAATTTCTGGGCAGCGCTGGAAGAGATTTCAGGTACTTTGGGGGCCAAAGCTCTGGCCGATTTTCAAGTCGTGGTTGAGTTGGGAAATGTGTCAAAGAATCATTTGCCGACTCTGGAATACTTAAAAAGTCAGGTTGGCAGTGGCAGAGGGAAACGATTCAAGCGTGTCAGCGATCTGGCTAAATTGGACCATAATGGATTTGTCGAATTGATTGGAAAAAACAATGGTGAAGTCCCGGAAAATATGCCGGGAGACACTAAAGAGGACAAAATACAGAACTATGCGGCGGCCATGAAAAGTCGGTCAGAGATTCTGTATTCAGCGGTTTCTTTAATTTCTGAAGTAAAACAAAATGCTGCTGATCAGATAACGGAAATTAACAAGATCGAACAATTCGTTGATAAACACAGTGACTTTGATCTGCGCAGTGACAATGTTGATACGTTTCTCAGAGACACGAATGATGCTTCTCTGAGTGGTGCCGCAACCGAGCAGATGAAAGTAGTGCAACGTGCGCATAAGCTGACCAATGATGCCAAAACTGGTTCGCTGCTATTGGCCGACGGCCTGCACAGTTCCATGCAGGTCTATTTCTTTGGCAAGGATCGACTGACAAAATCCCTTGTAAAGCAGGGTGTTGCGGATAAAGAGATTCATTTCGTTTATGAATCAGCCAAAATGCGTTATATGCAGGTATTGGCTCGTCTGACTGACTTTCGCCGGGAAATGCATCGTTCCACTCCTGGAGCGATTATTTCACAAACCTACAAGACAGAAGAACTGCAGAAAATCCTGGGTGATATACCCAATCTGGAAGCCTTGTTTGGTTCGATGGACTATTGTGAATGCACGCATTGTAAGTCACTGTATAGCCCAACGGCGTATCTGACCGATATGCTGCGTTTCCTGGCGGAACACTCTGCCGTTGATACGAACAAATCTGTTAAAGATGTACTTTTTGATCGCAGGCCGGATATTGGCAATATCGAGCTGAATTGCGCTAACACAAATACGGTTTTACCTTATATCGACCTTGTCTGCGAGATACTGGAAAACCATATAATCGGCGACAGCGATTTCGTTTATCAGAGCACTCTGTCCAGTGAGGAGTTACGTGCAGTTCCAGAACACATTCAAGATGAAGCATACATTACTATTGCCGATGCTGATTTTCCAATCAAAAATTCGTTTAACCTCTGGCAAAGTGAGTCAAGAACCTATCTGGATTATCTGCGTACCCCACGCTGGAAGTTGATGGAAACCTTTCAGAATCATAGTGTGCCTTCAGCCAGGGTTCCAGAGAATGTGGCGATTGCAGCAGAGTACTTTTCAATGTCCAACAAAACGCTGGATATGGTGGTGACCAAACGCAGCAACAGCACCTCTCAAAACAGCTACTGGGGGGCAGATGTGCGTAAATCTGTGGTACCTGTGCAAGATTTTATCAATCGGGCAAAGATACGTTACGGTGAGTTGCTCGATCTATTGATGACCCGTTTTATTAATGTTCCTGGCGCCACAACACCCATAGAAATTGATCGACCTGGTGACACTTGTGATCTGACCTTACAGAAAGTGACTGGCCTGAACAATACGCACTTCGACAAAATACATCGCTTTATTCGATTGTGGCGCTCTACTGGCTGGACGATGTGGGAATTGGATTTGCTGATTCGAGAGCCCAAAGTCGGCAACAATAAAATTAATGAACAAACCGTTATTAATCTCAAAAAGTTTCAGCAACTGCAGACTGGTTTAAACCTGTCAACAGAAGCTTTGCTGGTTTTTCTGGGCGATATCAATCGTGAGCTTCGTATTGATGCGAGCAAACCTGCAGACATTATTCAACCCTTGTATAACCGTTTGTTTCAGAACATAACAGTCACCAATCCAGTGGATACCAACTTCCAGGCGATTGATACTGATGGCAGCCTGTTGAGCCTGGATAACAGTATTGAACTGCAGGAAAATGCCGGTGGTTATTCTCCCGTGCCTACAATCCTTGCCGCTTTTGCATTGACCCAGACCGATTTCGACTTGCTGCGGGATAAAACAGATGGATTCTTATCGATTGAATCTCTGTCAATTATCTATCGCTATGCGTATCTGGCCAGACAGTTGGGTATATCGGTCATGGACAGTTTTTCTGCGTATGCCGTCATTGGTGAGGATGATCCGTTTACCACAATTGATAGCTTGCTTGCATTTGTGGATAGCGTGGGCCAGGTTGCTACTTCGGGCCTATCCATGCCTGAATTGGATTATGTGTTGAATTATTCTCCGGAATCCAGCTATGGTTTGCGTGATGAGACGATTGCTCTGGAGTTGGCCGTATTGCGTAACACTCTGGAGGCCAATCAGCAGGAATTGGATCAGTTGGGTTTGTCTGATGCTGATCGGGCTGATTTGCTTGCGTTTGATGAACAAGTTTTATCAAGCAGCACAGATGCTCAACTGATAGCTGCAATCACGCCTATTGTAGCGATTTTAGAGTCTGCCATCGATGGTTTTACTGAGGCTAATTTTTCTATTGAACAAGCGACTGCGGTTGTTAACTTCGACACAGCAACCATTACAGATACCTCAAAAACAGAGTTAATTGTTAACCTGGCGGCGATTAAACAGAATCTGTCTGATTTGCTGGAATCGCATGGAAATCAGATTAAATCACTGCTCACTTCCAGTTTCGGCTTGAACGAGGAAGCTGTTTCAGTGTTGGGTGAAGGCCTGTTGCACCCGAATACCTCGACATCATTGCTTACCGTATTGGCAGACTCAGCATTGATTGCCAAAGATGCTGATGGGGAATATACGGAGATATCCAGCGCTAATTTTTCGAATTATTACTCAACATTCGTTTTATTGCATAAGGCCGCTTTATTGGTGTCAGGTATGCAGATAAACACGGAAAACCTCTCATGGTTTGTGGCTGAACATGCCTTGGTCAGCACTGTGGATTTTGCGTCTTTACCTATCGCAGCACTGGCACCAACTGAGGAAAATCAATATTCTCAATGGCGACATCTATCTGAGTTTCTATTATTTGCAAACGACTATCCAGAGCCAGAGGATAGTTCGATCAGAGAGGTTCTAAGCCTTGCTGGTGACGATACAGTCAATCAAGGTGAGATATTCGCCAGCCTTGCTCGACTGACACAGTGGGATATTGCACAAGTAGAATCCCTGCATGATGGCCTTGGACTTAAGCATGAAACTGGGGCTTTAAGTTATTTGAAGGCTGATACCTTCATTCGCTTGGGTAAATGTTTCGCTCAATTGAACTTGACTGGAGTTGATACAGCAACAATGTTTAAGTGGGCGTTGAAGTCTGATGACTTGAGTGACAATAAAGACGTCGCAGATGAAGTTCGCAGAGCGATTAAATCCAAATATGAACAGGATGACTGGTTGGATAAAATTCGTTCATTGAATGATGAGATCAGAGAACAGAAACGTGCGGCTCTGGTTGAATTTCTGATAGATCGGTCACACCGTGAGACAGACCCCGAAATTGATAATGGTGTGATCACGAATCCTTTGTATTGGACTGACACCAATGGTTTGTACAAGTACTTTCTGATTGATGTCGAGATGAGTGCTTGTCAACTGACATCGCGCTTAAAACAGGCTCTCAGCTCTGTTCAACTGTTTGTACAACGTTGTTTCCTTAATCTGGAAAGTCGTTATGTCATCATTACCGAATCACACAAAGAAGACGTCTCATCGGCCAATGCCTGGTCGCAATGGCGTTGGATGAAGAACTATCGGGTCTGGGAGGCCAACCGCAAAGTTTTCTTCTACCCGGAAAATTGGCTGGAGCCAGAACTGCGCGATGATAAATCGCCATTTTTTACTGATTTGGAAAATGAATTGTTGCAAGCTGAAGTAACACAAGACAATGTTGAGAATGCATTTGAGAACTATTTGCTGAAGCTTGACGAAGTATCCAACCTGGAAATAAGTGGTTTATATCACCAAATGGATGACTTGAACCCGGATGAAGTGGGTTATGAAACGAATGTTGTGCATGTTATCGCTCGAACCCGGTCTTTGCCGCATATTTACTATTATCGAACCTATGATATGAATTACAGCCGCTGGGCTGCCTGGGAGAAAATTGATGTTGATATAGAAGGAGATCATGTTGTGCCGGTTGTTTATAACCGAAAATTACATATTTTCTGGCTGCAGTTTCTGCAAAAACCACGTCCAACAAAAAAAGTGCCTGCGGCAGAATTGACGGGTGGGCCAACGGACTCCCCAGATCCGATTAATATGCTTGAAATACAGCTCGGGTGGAGTGTTAAAAAATCTGCGGGTTGGACGTCAAAGAAAGTGTCTGAAGAAAAAATGATTCACCCTTGGGAGCGTCCACATCATTCCTATAATTTAAAGCCGCATTATTCTCCAGTGACCAATGAATTGTCTCTTGATATTTATATTACTACCTCAAAAGAATTTAACAATGGCTGGTTTTATGATCCGCATAAAAGCAGGGCAGACAATCCTGTCAGGCTTACCAGCACACGCTATAATGAGACCTATCAGCCATGGCATTCGTCGATGTTTGTGTTCAATGGTGAGGTCAAGGAGCTAAAGCTTAAAGGTATAGGAGGGCGGGCAGTCGCCGCCAATGGTGATATCACATGGGGTGATGATTCTTATGATGAAGTGCGTGATAACTATGGTGAGGAAGGACGTTCCATCAATGAACTGCTGCCGTATCGTGATCACCAACCCCGGTTGAGCCTGCCTAATGGAATGCATTTTCATAAGACCCACCTGAGAAATAATCGGGTCCATAACAAAAATGGCACCTATCTGCGGGTGCTTGAATACAATCATTCAGAGGTGCTGTTGTCTCGGGCGAAATCACCTTTTGAACTGGTCATTACCCAACAGGATCTTGATACCTTGACAGCGTCGGCAAACCATCCATCATTTTATCAGGACAGGGAACGCTCCTTTTTTATTAAACCGGAGTGGGAACAACGCTTGGATAGCTATGGTAGGGTTTTAAGTCGAACCAAAAAATACCGATTTACACCAATGTATCACCCTTACACGGTTATGTTCCTGCGTGAACTCAATCGTTATGGTGTGGATGGTTTATTGGCCAGAGATGTTCAGGTCAACCCCAGAAATAAATTGCCCGCCAATAATTTCAGTTTTGGATCATATTCTCCCAGCTCAAAAGTTATTGCTGGCAACATAGATTCAGGCGAACCTTTTGATCGGGACATAGTCGACTTTTCATTTGGTGGTGCAAACTCAATTTACAACTGGGAATTGTTTTTCCACGCGCCGCTGATGATTGCTTGTCGCTTGATGCAAAATCAGAAATTTGAAGACGCGATGAACTGGTTTCATTACATATTCAATCCAACCAACATTGAGGACTATCCGACGCCACAGCGCTATTGGGTGACCAAACCTTTCTTTGAATACAATTCAGAAGACTATCGAACCCAGCGCATTCAATCGATTCTTGACAATCTTGATCTGGATGAAAATGCAGACCAGTTACGAGCCTGGAAAAATGACCCTTTCAAACCACATGTGATTGCGCGTTATCGCCCCGTGTCCTACCAGAAGTTTGTGGTCATGAAATACATTGATAACTTAATTGCCTGGGCAGATATGTTGTTTCAACGTGATTCAATTGAATCCATTAATGAGGCATCCTTGCTGTATATGCTGGCCTATGAAATTTTAGGGGAAAGACCGCAGTCGGTGCCGGGTGTGCAGCATGAAGATTTAACCTTCAATCAGCTGGAGGAAAAGTTAGACGCTTTTGGTAACGCCCGCGTTGATGCTCTGGTTGAGGATACCTTGCTGCCAATCTCATCGTCAGCGGTGTCGACAGAGGCAGAAGCGGTTCCTAAGCTGGAAACTCTGTATTTCTGTATTCCGGACAATGAAGCGCTTTCAAGCTATTGGGATACTGTCGAAGATAGGCTTTTTAAGATACGTAACTGCATGAACATTCAAGGTGTGGTTCGTCAGCTGCCATTATTTCAACCGCCAATTGACCCTGCTCTGCTGGTTAAGGCTGCCGCATCGGGTATGGATTTGAGTAGCGTATTAAATGATATGAGCGCTCCAACGCCAGCCTACCGTTTTCGTGTCATCATCGAAAAAGCTGTGGCCTTTTGCTCAGATGTTAAAATGTTGGGTGACAAATTGATGCAGGCTCTGGAGCGAAAAGATGCCGAAGGGTTGGCTTTGTTACGATCACAACACGAAATTGCCATTTTAGAAACAGTGAAGGGCATCCGTGAGAAACAGGTTGAGGCTGCTGAGCAGGACACAGAAGGTTTACAGAAATCTCTGGAAATGGCTGACCAACGTGAGAGTTACTATAATGCAATTCCTTATATGAATGCCTGGGAAGTGGGTGGTGTGACTGCTCATGGCCTTGGTGTTGCTATGGAGTTGGCTGGCACTATTGTTAATGTGTTTGGTGCTGGAATCAGTATGGTTCCTGATCTGGATGGAGGGGCTAATGGTGTCGGTGGAACTCCGGCGGTCAAAGTGAAATTTGGTGGCACTAACATGGGCAATGCAGCTGCCAAAACAGCAGAGTTTCTGCGCGGTTTAAGCGCCGTTTCTCATGCCACGGGTTCATTGCTTGAGACTCAAGGCTCTTACACTCGCCGGGATGAAGAGAACAAACATCAGGCAGCTCTGGCAGCCGTTGAAAAGCAGCAGCTTGAATTTATGATCACCGCTTCCGAAGTCAGACAGGCAATTGCAGAACTGGAGGTAGATAGTCAGGAACTGCAAATCACAAATGCCGAAGCTGCAGATGACTATATGCGCGATAAATACACCAACGAACAACTCTATAGCTGGATGGTGACACAAATTTCAAACGTCTATTTTCAGGCTTATCAACTGGCCTACGATATGGCAAAACAAGCTGAAAAATGTTTTCAATTCGAATTGGGCATTTCTGACTCAAACTTTATTGAATTTGGCTACTGGGACAGTCTTAAGAAAGGGTTGGCGTCAGGTGATAAATTGATGACAGATATACGCCGCCTGGATGCTGAATATATAAAACTCAATACACGTGAGTTTGAGCTGACTAAACACATTTCCCTTGCTCAACTCATGCCGGCTTCATTAATAGAGCTCAAGGAAACAGGGCAGTGTACATTATCCTTACCTGAATGGATTTTTGATATGGATTATCCAGGGCATTATATGCGGCGCATTAAAAATGTATCGGTCAGCATACCTTGCATTGTAGGCCCCCATACCGGAGTCAACTGTACTTTATCTCTGCTGAAAAATGAAACCCGAATGGAGTCTACCCTGTTGGGTGGAAAATACGATAAGCAAGAGGATGACACCCGGTTTAAAACTGTTTATGGTGCAATTTCCTCAATCGCAACATCAAATGCACAAAATGATAGTGGCATGTTTCAACTCAATTTTAATGATGAACGCTACCTGCCTTTTGAGGGAGCAGGAGCTGTGAGTGACTGGCAAATTGATCTGCCTATTGAAAACAATCACTTTGATTTTGAATCATTGTCGGATGTGGTTTTGCATGTCAGCTATACCTCAAGAAATGGCGGTGGTGAACTGGCAACCAAAGCACATGAGTCTTTTGTTGATAAGTTGCCGGCACAGTCTGGTCGTCTATTCAGTTTGAAGCATGAGTTTTCAACACAGTGGCACCGGTTCTTATTTCCGGAGAATGACAATGACCAGGAATTTGTGATGGATCTGGAAGCATTGTATTTGCCTTTTTTCCTGCGAAGTAAATTCTCTGCCTTAAAAATTACAGACCTTGATGTGTATGTAAAAACCAACCAGGCCATAGATTATGTAGCCAACATCAGTGTAGCGAATGCGGTTCCACTGCAAGACGTAACGATTGCACAGGATGCAGCATTCAATAACACCCCGCATTTCTCCACCAATTTCTCCGGCGCTCCTGCAAATTATTCGGGACAGCTGACACTGAATTTAAAACAAGCCGGAGTCACTGATTTTAAATCATTGAGCGACAATGATATTGACGATGTTTTTGTTTTGATGAGATTTTCGGAGTAGAAGATTATGCAACAAACCATAGGGAGGGTAGTTCAGTTTGTTACTAATATGATTGCACCCGAACAGATTATTCTGTTCGGGTCAGTTGCGGCTGAAAGGAATAATCAATACAGTGATGTAGATATGATTATTGTAGTGGATGATATTGAAAACCGCTCTTATTACTCAGACCTGGTAACGCAGTTTATCAGGCGCTTTGCCTTAAAAGCGGATGTTCTGGTGCATGAAAAAGAGGAAATTTGCCAGGCAAAGCCATTTTCATTTCTAGCCGAAGCAGTCAAAAGTGGAATCATTATCTATGATAAAACAATAGTTGCAAATGCAACAGAAAAGACGCTTTAAAACGTTTGAATCGATTGCAATTTGTTGATAATAAAGATAAATTATTACCCATAGTCGAGGTAACTTAAAGGCGAAGTATTGGTTGAAAGTAGTGTGTAACAGATTAAGCAGCGTAGAAAAAAGAGCAACGACTTTAATTTGAATCTATCCCCTTCAGTGTTCTGTCGGGGTTTTTTCTTTTGTGGGGAATGGAAAGTCAATGGATGACTGCATTTCAGACATTAGCCAAGCTTGCGTAAATACCATTTTCCTTGGAAAAAAGCCTTAATTGAAACGGATTCATAAAACTACAAGCATAGTCATTGGTTTTATTAACAATACGGCAATGAAACTGAATAGCGCCGTATTAAACTTTTTCAAGCTTGGGTTTCAGAAAGTATATATCATTTCTTGAACGCAACCCTCTATTGACAAAAACTCTTTTTCAGGGAGTTGCCCATATTTTTGATAACTATTTTTTTAGCATGATAAGCCTTGTATTCTTAGCATGAAACATCGTGGGTTTATTCATGTAACATATGAACAACATTTTTATACATTTATAAAACATTAACGAAACTTTGGCGAAACTTTGACTGTTTATAATGTCTTAGAATAATAAGTTTGTCGTTAAAGTGAATTCTTGATAATGGTTAGAAGCTCTTTAAACGCTTGATTACCTAGTATTTAATGAGATCAGTCGAGTTGTAAGCTGTTCAGGAAAGGAGGGTCAGGAGGCCTATGTTTAGAAAATATTCTTATTGTATTGCCGGGGTCATTCTCGCGAGTTTGCCTTTATCGGCGTAACCCAACACCAGTGATGTCACACTATTATTGCCATCTGTGAAACTATTGCTAGATGAGCAAATCGATGGGACAGTCAATGCTTTTGAAACTGCAAACGTAATAAGCAAGGGAACGTCTTAATTGGACATGCAAATTTAAAATTGTTTGTCACACATCCATCAATACTGGCGTCAAATACATAATAGACAAACGTTTCGATCACGTTGATGCCATCACATATCAGATGTTCCAAGACGTATAAATTGAATGATTAGAGAATTGAGGAATGATGAAAATTAAAAATATAGGACTTTTGGGTGTTTCTGTTCTTTTCTGTCTATGCAGCTCTGCTGCTCTGTCTCAGACAGGGCCTACCAATGTCAGCGAACGAATAGTACCGATATTGTACTACCTCTTGGATGAAGGTGCCGGTAGTTCAAGGCCGGTAGTGAGTTTCAACTCTCCTGATGAAGGTCAGGAATTTTCACTGGGAGATCCCGTGGTGGTCAGTGCGTCCGCCAGTGATCAAGATGGTACAATTGCGAAGGTGGATTTGTACCTTAATGACGTGATTGTTAACTCTGATGTTGATGCACCCTATCAATGGAGTGGTGGGGTATTGGATACTCTCCCTACAGGCCAACATATTCTGCGTCTGGTGGCGACCGATAACATGGGCAATGAAACTGCTGTAGCACGAGCGATCAGTGTTGAAGAAGTCTGGATTATATGCGCCACAGAGGGTGGTGTTTGTTCTGTGCCGGGTCTCGCAACAGTCCGTTATGGAGCCAATGGTCAATATAATATTCTTACGGACATTGAGACATCTGTTCAATGTACTAATGCCGTTTTTGGTGATCCAATCAGCGGCATAAGAAAAACCTGTGAATATCAACTTCAGGGAAGTGCTGTTAATCAAGTGCCAACAGTCAGCTTTACTGCGCCTGCCAATGGTGCCAGTTTTACTGAAAGTCAGTCCGTTGTGGTTACAGCTAATGCTTCCGATACCGATGGTCAAATCAACCGTGTTGAACTACGCGTTGATGGTGGGACAGCGCAAGTTGATCAGTCAACTCCTTATCAATGGGTGCTATCTGATCTGTCAATTGGTTCGCACACCTTACAGTTGGTGTCGATTGACGATGATGGTGCTGCTTCAATGTCAGCAAACCGATCCATCACGATTACCGCTGACCCAGTGAATCCGCCACCGACGGTTGGTTTTGCTACGCCGAATAATAATCAGACCTTTACTGAGGGTGATGCAGTCAATGTCAGTGTCAATGCTAATGACAATGGTTCGATTGTCCGGGTTGACCTGTATGTGGATGGTATCTTGGACAGCAGTGATACCAGTGCGCCGTATAACTGGTCTTTGAGTAATCTAGGCTTGGGTGGCCATACTCTGCGAGCAGTTGCTACAGATGATGAGGGTGTTGAGTCAGAAGTGAGCATCTCAATTACTGTCGAAGAAGCGATTAATCCACCTGATAATAATCTGCGCGCCAGCCGCCCCGTCCTTAATGTATTACCTTATCGAGTTGCGGGAACATCCGGTAATGCTGCGTTGGATTCAGGGAATTTCTCTAATTGGAATATTGTGACTGAGAACAATGCCTCGGTTGATGTTGCGGCAGATACTCGTTCGGTAAGCTTTTCGCGCAATGTTGCGAATGATGGCAGTAATGCCAGAGCCTATATTGAGTTTACTCTTGGGCCGGTCTGGGACGATGCTGATCTGAGTGTCTGTATGGAAGTCAGTGCTTATGATGAGGGTAATTCCGGCGTTCGTAATGTCAGTTTGCAAGTTATTGGCTCGCATGTGTCTGGCGCGCTAACGCGCACACCGACCTCTGATGGTATTTGGTGTTCAGTGTTACAGGTTGATTCCAACGCAACGACCACTGTGGTCAGGCTAGGACTGGGTGTTATCGGCAATGATACTCGTACCAATGCATTGACTGTTTCAAATGTCAGTTTCAGTCCAACCAGCGATGGCTTACCAAACGAATATGTAGCAGTTCAACCACAATTTTCGTTACCTGGGAATACAACAGGTTGGAATGGTGGTGTCTTTAACTATGATAAATCAGTCAGTTATAATGTTGATACTGGCGCAACTGTATTTACTGTCCCAACTTCTGTTGATCTTACGTCAGCAGCTTCGCACGTTATGTCAATATTTGACAGTTATGGCGGTTTCGTCAGTCGTGCCACCACACGTTGGTTGCTCTATGGACTGGAGCGAACGCCCGAGTACATAATGAGCAATAACGCTCGTTCTGGCCGTGCTCTGGGAGATACTTATGAAACGTCATTGCTGGATGATATGTATGCGGCTGCACCTACTCCCAAGCCGGGAATATTATTGATTCGACAAGCGGGTAATGACTTAAAGGTGAACGCAGAAACTGCTGCTCAGACTGATATCTATTTGCAATGGCATATTGATTGGGCACAAGCTAATAATATGCAGGTGATTTTGACCACAGCGACGCCATTTCGTGGCAGTAATAATTGGACTCAAGAAAGGCAAAACCAACTGGAAGCGTATAATGATCTGGTTCGCGCCCGTTCAGGGCAGGCTGGCATTACTGTTATCGATGAATATGCACTTATTGATACCAATAACGATGGTCAGATTGATGGTGATGACGATGTACCGGATTCCATTGATAATGGTGAAGGGTTTGCCGCCAACGATAGGGTTCATGCGACGGCGTCCGGTTATCGGGTTCTGGCCGAAGCTCATGATGCAGCAATCAAAGCAATAATTAATAGCGTGCAACCGATCTCATCAGGTTCTGTTAATGCTGTTATTAATCCATCGCGTACTGAATGTGCCTCACCTTGTACGGTAGTTTTCAGCGCGGATAAGACAACAGCGCAAGGTCTGGATGATCATGGTATTTGGTCACAGTTGTCGTATCACTGGGACTTTGATACGGATGAGAGTGATGCTTATGGAACGCTTTATGACCAGACTTATACCTATGTAGACGGCGATACAGCTTATGAATCCGGTCATGTGCCTTTAGTCACTAAAACTTTTTTATGTGATTCCGGCACTTGTACATATAACGTCGGTATGCGGGCGCAGAATTCTGCAGGGGAGTTTGATGATACACTCCAAACCATCACTGTTCGTGCGGAGTCAACCGAGTGGTCAGCAGCCAATACGATCTGTGTTTCTAATACGCTAAATCTTGCCGCTGATTGGACAACGTTTGATAAGGCTTGTCCAGCAGATGCGACCAAGCAGGCGACCATTCCATTACCTGATCAATTTGACGGTAAACTGGTGTTGCTAAGACGTGGTGATGTGTTTGATGATGATGACCTATTTGATATAGGTGGAAATAAGCTCGATTATTTTCTCATCCAAAGCGGGCAGTCTAATTACAAAGTATCAAACTTTGGTGACAACGCGGATAGTTTTCCAGATATTCAGGGGCGTGTACTCACTGGAATCGCTTCTTATAATTCATCTGGCGGGATAGTGACTTCGGTGGATACATTTATTGATGATGCTGATGTTTTGACTAATGGTTGGACAAGTAATGCCTACTTTGAAGGTCTGCGTCTAGCCATGTTTAATTTTCCTGAGTCCTTTAGCCATGTCGGTATACATGATATTGATGTCGATCGGGAAAACTCAGCGCTAGGCGGTGTCGTCAGTTTTTCAGGAGGTGTTCGTTGTTATTCGCATCCGACTTCTTTGGATTGTGCCAATGTGCCGTTTCCGAAAGGGGGGTATATCTCCAAAACGAATATTGTTGGTGCTGATGGAGCGTTAACCAATGAAGGCGTTACCTTGAATATTGGGACGACAGGCTGTGTGATGGTTAATTTTACCGGTATTGTTGATACACAAGTCAGACGAGTTGGTGAACACAATTTACGGATTGCCGGTTGGTATCGCTTTAATATAATGCGCTCGGCTTTCCTGGGGGGGCATCATACTGCTTCCAAAGCTAAGATTACACCACGTATATGTGTTGCTAGTGCATTGTTTAATGAACAATGGACAACTCGTACGGATTTACCTGCAAACTGGCAAGATGACATTGAAGACCGGACAAGAGCAGATTCTTATACTGGTACGGGTAGAGATTACTTACATACCAGTCGCTATTTAACCATTGCTCATAATCAAATTGGTTCGTCCAATCAGGCGCATTGGGGAATATACCCCGGTCAAGGAAAAGTAGGCTCAGGTGTGCGTCGAGAGGCGGATGGTATTTTTGCGCAGGATGCGATGATTTCTCATAATTATTTTGAAAATGAGATTGACGGTGCAATAACCTTAATTGGTCCAGAAGGACAGACACCTGGCTCGCAGGATATAACAACTATGGGCTGGTACAAAACATGTGTCGCAAATAGTTATTGGGATAATACCAACCGTTGCTATCCAAGTAGCCCATTCCCCTCATGGAACGTGCGTCGTGAACCGAACCCAATAGCCCCACCGTTGAAACCAAGGAATTGATAATGACACCGATAAAACCTCTGTTTATTCTTAAATTATCGGGATTGGTGGTATTGAATGATCCAATGGCACTTGCTCAGTCCACCGATACTGCAGCAATATTCCCGCCGATCTAGCTATTGCTTGATGAAGAAAACTCGGTGCCTGGTGGTATTTGTTAATGTGGTGATTAGCCCCTCACGTACCGATTGCGCATCGGCATGTATTGTGGTGTTTAGCGCTGAAGAGGCCATTTTTCGATTAACTGGAATTGCCTGACTATTTTCGCACTTTAAAACAAATTCATATACTGTGACATTGTCCAATCACGAGTGTGGCTGATATTGATTGTAATTTTCTTTTCATTGCACAATCTTATGTTGGATATCATTTTGGGATATAACCCAATTTGTATAGCTCGACTTATGTTGGGTCGATAATGCCCTCAGCAATCATGTTCAAACACGTCATGCTGGGAACAAAGTAATAATCCCCACCTCGAGTTTCTACCATGGTGGGCATACCGGCGCAGAAAAAAGGTGGTTTGCCTTCTTTTTGATCACCTTCAATAACCATTCTGCCGTCACCTCTGCCATCGGAGTTTTCTCCATGGTTGCCAAGAATAGGGTCTTGGTCATTGGCTGATTTGAAGTCGTTACCATAGTTGAACCATTGTTGCTGAACGAATTCAAACTGGCGTGCCAGGTTGGCATTCAGCAGCATAATGATAATGCCGTGATCGCCATCATCCGTTGGATTGCTTGGGTCATGTTTCCCATAGGGCAGGCCGCGCCTTAAAATACGTCGGCGATTGCTCAATGCTGCAGGTGTCGAAAATGCGCCTTTGTTGTTGTACATCAAAGCGCTGCGTGGATTAGCACGCCGAAGGTGTGCCCCATAAGGACAGCGAGCGCCTTCTATGTCCGTTGTATAATCAAAATTGCGCAGCTTTATCTGCAGTTCTTTGAGCTGTCGCTTCTCCTGCGCAGTTGCTGTTTTTGCATAGACTTTGGTTTGGAGTGTTTGTATTTCTTGAGTGAGTTTATTAGCATCAGCTTCATTAGGGTAGGTCACCAGAGGGGCGCCATTGCGCCATCGACCAGCCAGTTTGGCAGCGAATGCTTCTTTGCCATCGGGATAGTCTTTGGCCATTTCATCAAGATAGTTTTCAAACGAGGCCACATTCTGGTGGAGCTTTCGATAGACCATGAAAGTGCCGTTGAATGAAAACAGTGGTGGTTCTGCTGCTTTGGGGTATTCATAGGCTTCATCTTTGTGGCCAAGCAGAAATTCACCGGTCTCAATAGGGTCCCAGCCAGCAGCGGTTGAAGGGTCTTTGCCATTTGGTTTACCGCCACCAATGACCCGACTGGGGTCATCTCCAGAGCCTTTGAAAAACGTGCTACTGATACCATCGGTGTAGCCAAAGTGCTCTTTACCTTCTGGCATTGCTGTGCCACGTTGAAAAGGTTGGTCATCGCCTTGGGCATTGCGGTGTCCTGTCATTAGGTGGACGGCTTCTTCATCGCCCTCTTTGGATTGTTCAGCCAGAGCCAATATAGCTTGATAATGCTTTTCCAGATTAGCTTCGGTTTGAGCAAAGGCTAAAGCCATGCTCTTTTTATCTGAAGATTCGGGAGGAATAAACCGACCATTGATACTGATGAAAATATGCGTCAACTGGTCGTATTTATTGTATTTAGGGTCGTCAACTTTGTTCCAAATGGGGTCCCAATTGGTGAAATAGTTCGGTCCGGTATCTCCGACAATCGAACGCCGGGCTTTCATGCCCATAGTGAATTCATCGGGCATGCTATGCAAGGTTCTTTCAGGAATGCCCAGACGTTTCAATCCTTCATAGGTGAACGCCATATTGGTGGTTACTTCAGGAAAATCCTTATGTGCTGCGGTAGTAATCAGGGGGATCATCCGTCTGACAAATTCACGTGCTCCAGCTGATTTGTTGACACGAAAGAAAAAATATCGAGCCATGGGATAACCATATCGCCCATAGGCTTTGATAATGTTGCCTTGAATATCATGCAGATCAAGTTGTGTACTCATTATTTAGGTCCCTCAGAATGATCAATTACGGCATTTTCCAGGCTGGATGCTCCAGCTCTCCAAGTGGGTTGCTGTAAGTTCGTGGGTTGAGTTTTTGCCATGAACTCCTGAAACGCCGATTGAAGCTCAGAAGCACTTTTGCCTTGGTTATTGGACACGAATTCTGAAAACTCCTGTTTCAAATAAAGAGATTTAAGTTGTTCCTCTTGTGAAATATCATTTGATCCGACAAAAAAGAAGGTCGTATTAACCTGGCATTTTTTGATGTATTCAACAAAACCTTTTGCATCTTTAACCTCCTCGAAACCAATGCAGTGCGACCAGATAACATTAACGTGCTGTAGCATTGTATGCCACATGCCTTCCAGATAGGCATCAAGGTCACCGTGGAGATTGGACTCAAACACCAGATATTTTGATTTTAAATGTTCATGCGTGGCAGGTTTGCCTTGATAAAATACATCATTGAGCACATATAAGCGTGCTAGATAGGTATTAGGGACTTTTGCCAAAGGGCTATCTTCATGCAGTTTAAAGCCTTCCAACAACTCTCGCAAAGCTGATACATGAGATTGCCCTGAGTTTTTTCGTCCATAGGTTTCTGATTCATCTACTATGCCGGGTTTAATAGGGCTTAATGCCGTGAGTCCGTAAGCATTGCCTCGTCGATTACTCATTATACAATTCTCCTTGCCTGGCGGCGTTTTTCAGCGGCTGCGGCCGACAGGCTCACCACCGGAGTCGGTTCCATCTTGCTGATATCGTGTTGTAAGTCGGCCAACATAGCATTGTATTTCTTTTGAAAGGTATCTGCGTCGACTCCTTCTGTGTCTTTCATGAGAGTCAGTAATGAATCGCGTACTCTTTGCCCTGATTTCACATCATTTGATGAGGCCATGGGTGTGGAGTTGTAATAATGATTGGTCCAAATCTGATTGGCGGTGATGTAGTCATGAAAAGGCAACATGGGCAAAGACTTTGGGTATTTGATGTTTTTGTACCAGAATAAATCCAGACCTGATGCAATGGATGATGAGAAAGAATCTACGTATTGCTCCCAACTACCATTAAAATTACTGTGAAACAGCATGTAGTTGTATTTCAGGTTTTCCTTGGGTTGACTGGGACTCAGTCTAGGGAAATGACTTGGCTTAATCACAACCCATCTAGCGTAGTGAATGAGTGATAATGTTTGCAGGCCATTCAATGCACTAGTGATGAATTTAATCGACCAATCCAGGCCTATATCAACGACCCAAAACAACCCTTTAGTCCTCAGACCAACATACCAGGGCAGAGGGGTGATGACATTCATGGCATAAGACTTTCCGCTAATATTAGACATAATAGGTATATAACTTACATTGGTAGCGTTGCATCCTGCTGCTGATTTCGACTTGAAATCAACTAATAGAAAGCACTCAAAATTAGAGTTAAGCGAGAAAAATTATGAGCACAAACATCAAACATACACACCCGATCCGGGGTTGCGATATTCATGCAAGGCATAGAATTTTTCGCTAATAATATTGGACATCTGGGTTATTTATAACATACATTTGGAATCATTCAATCTATTTTTTTTGATATCCATCTGAAATCAAACAGTCGAAGTTGTATTCATCCCAAAGCAAAGCGAGAGAGATTATGAGCACGAACAGCGGTCAGGATTCAGAAGCCATTCCCCACGACGAGCAACAGCATATTGACAGTTTAATTGCCTCATTGCGAGGCAAGATGGAAAAGGATTACGCTTCCAAACGAATGCTCAGAGATGCCCATCCTAAAATGCACGCTTGTGTTAAAGCTGAGTTCACAGTGGATGCTGACTTACCTGCTGATTTGGCTGTAGGCCTTTTTGCTAAACCGCAGAGTTATCAAACCTGGGTAAGGTTTTCCAATGCCGCTTCTGATGTCTCGCCAGATATTAAAGGTGATATACGAGGGATAGGGCTTAAATTGATGGGAGTTCCAGGGGAAAAATTGCTGCCGGATCAGACGGATTGTTTAAATCAGGATTTTCTTTTGATCAGCTACGATCGCTTTATTGCCCGAAATGTTGCTGAATTTGATGGTTTGGTCAAAGGGCTTGTCGGTTCACCTATTCGACTCATTCTGTTTATGCTAACGCATTTAAGAGTTGCCTATCTGACGATTAAATCTTTGCAGAAAGTGGCCAGTGTGCTGGATATTCATTATTTCAGTGCAGTACCTTATTTGCTTGGAGATAAGGCTGTGAAGTATGTCTTGATTCCCAAGCAAGTTGATAGCAGTCAAATACCGGATGATCCAAGTGATAACTATCTTGGTGAGGAACTTATTAAACGACTTGGTGAGCAAAGTGTTGTTTATGACTTTGCCGTGCAGCTCCAGGCTGACAAGGCTGAACAGCCGATTGAAGATCCAACTGTGGTTTGGGAAGAAGACGTTTCTCCTTTTAGAAAAGTAGCAACACTGACGCTATTACAACAATCCTATAATCCAGCTGATCGCCAGGATTTTGGAGATAACCTATCGTTTAATCCGTGGCGATGCACCGCCGAACATAAGCCTCTGGGAGGGTTTGGCCGGGCTCGCAAGCAAGTGTATATGGCCTTATCCAAGTTCAGGCATGAACGAAATAAGGTGCCTCAATCAGAGCCAAAAGTAGATGGAAAACACTGGAAAGAATAGATGGTGGTTTTTCCAACTGAGTTACTAACTCAACCAGGCTTGATACTTCATTAAGGCTGTTTTTAGTCTCAGTGTTTTTTTTGGTGAATTATTCCCTGAGTGGGTGTTCCGTATTTTGCCAAGATAAATACCTTGTGTTTGTTTTTGTATTGCAATGCAATACTTTGAGTGTGAAGGCTACACTGAAGTTGTAGTTTCAGCATGCACAATAATAAGCTTCGTTATAGCCGTAATCAATCATAACAAGTCTTGAATAGAGCTGTTGGCTTAGCGGCATATCTGGAAATAAAAAATATGGCTGACTTGTTCTGTAAGTCACTGTAAAACCTTTATATCAACCGTTCATATGAAAGTTGTCACTGTCCCAATATTGCTCTTTTAAAGAGAAATTAAGTGCAGTTTTGCCGCTTACTTTTTTAGTGTAATTAACTTGATAATAATGCTTTATTTTATGAAAGTATCGCAATGTAATATTTTATATTGTTAAAATGATTTTATTGAACTATAATAATTATTAGATCTGATAGAGCTTTTGCTGTTATCAAGATCTAACAATATAACTATTTAAGATTTTGAGGAGAGTCTAATGAAAAAAATAATACTGTTATTAGTGGCTATGAATTTGTTTTTTGTTACCGCTGCTAATGCAAAGGAATGGCCTGCAAAAACAATTAAATTAACAGTGGGTTATGGTGCTGGTGGCACCACGGATTCAACCGCACGCGTGCTGGCATCCATACTTGAAGAAAGCCTTGGGAAAAAAGTCACTGTCTTGAATAAACCTGGAGGTGGTGGTTCCGTAGCTGCGGCTCTGGCAAAAAATGCGAAGCCCGATGGTTATAATGTGTTCACATTTACTACTGGTGCAGCGGTTCTAACGCCGCATATGCAGGACTTACCTTATGATCCTTTAAGTGATTTCACCTTTATTGCGCAGTTCGCCCAATGGAATCTGGGTATTGTTGTTCCCAAAGATGCGCCTTACAACAGTCTTAAAGAGTTAATTACGTTTGCCAAGGCTAACCCAGGTAAAGTGAATTATGCTATTGCTGGAACTGGAACTCCTCAACACCTGGTGATGGAGCGTCTGGCAAAAGTTGAGGGTTTGGATTGGAAGGCGGTGCCATTTAAAGGCGGTGCAGCATCGGTAACCGCGCTATTAGGAGGACATGTGACTGCCATGGCAGGTGCCACTGAATGGTTGCCTCAAGTACTTTCGGGTGACTTTAAATTGCTGGCGGTTATCACAGAAAAACCGATGGCTCAATTTCCCGATGTGCCTACTTTGCTTGAATTGGGCTATGACATTTCGGCCCCTTCTATTTTAGGCATTGCAGGTCCTAAAGGTATTCCTGAGGATGTCGTAAACAAGCTATCTTCGGCAATAGAGAATGCAACCAAGGAAGAGCAAATGATCAGTATTATTGAAAAATTGGCTATGCAGATTAACTATCGTAATAGCGAACAATTCAAAACTCATACTAATGAAACATTCAGAGTGCAGGGGGAAATAATACAATCCGCTGGTCTGGCAAAAAAATAAGGGTTCCCAGTATGTGCCTTTATCTTTTTACTGGTAGATAAGGGTAGATTGCGCGCACCGGAAATGCAGGCAGTAGATCATTTTCGGTGCGCTTTTTGAAAGTAGGCAGGCAATATTTTGACTATAAATAAAATAAAAAGAGAAATGTTGGTATCAGCAGTATTGTTGGTAATTTCTTTAGTAACGTATTTTTTATTGATTCCGCAGTTTGTACAGGAAAATGAATCTTTGGGAGGAATGTCTCCTCGGTTTTTTCCGGAAATTGGTGTTTTGATTATTGGTTTTTTCAGCTTTGTAATGTTGATGGCTTCTTTTTATGCTTTAAAGGTACAAGCTCGGCAAGAACCTGTAACAATACAGCCCGCAAGGGAGAACTTTGCTCTTAAACCTCTGTTTATAGTGATTGTATTTGTCGCTTTTATTTTTTCCTTTAAATATCTGGGGTATACGTTTGCTGCGCCAGCCACAATGGCTGCATTAATGTTGATATTTGGCCAACGTAAAGTGCTGACAATAGTGCTGGTATCAGCCCTTATTCCGGCATTGCTCTATGTGGTATTTAACTATGGCTTGAATCTGCCACTTGAATAAAGAGATGTATCATGATTGAAGAAATTACAAGTGCGCTGAGTCTGGTTCTGGAATTCCAGAATATACTGGCAATTTTTATCGGGGTTGCTTTTGGCGTTTTTATGGGTGCTGTGCCGGGTTTGACCGGAACCATGGGAATTGCTTTGATAATTCCATTGACGTATAACTTTGCTCCTATTACTGCCTTTTGCATATTGCTGGGGGCGTATAAAGGTTGTTTATTCAGTGGTTGCATTCCAGCGATTCTGATCAATACTCCCGGAACACCTGCGGCGGCGGCAACCGTTCTGGATGGATATCCGTTAACAGCGAAAGGCAAAGCCTCACAAGCCATGGGAATGGCTTTGTGGTCGTCGGTGATCGGAGACCTGATTTCCATGATAGCCCTGATTTTCGGGGCGGTTCTATTGGCCAAAATGGCAACTAAGTTCGGGCCCCCTGAATTTGCCATGCTGGTTCTGTTTTCACTGACCATTGTAGCAGGGGTTTCTGGAAAGTCTCTTATTAAAGGCATGATAGCCGCCGCCTTTGGTTTTTTGTTTGGAACGGTCGGTTTAGACCCAATGATGGCATCACCTCGTTTTACCTTTGGATCTGTGACCATGATGAATGGCATTTCATTAATGGCGATGTTGATTGGTCTTTTTGCGGTATCCGAATTGTTCATTCAATCTGAACAGCTAATCGCAGGAAACAAACAGAAGCTGGAGGCTGCCAAAGCAGTATTACCGTTTAAAAAAATAAGACAAAGCATTCGCACCATTGTCAGAGGTTCTTTTATCGGCGTGGTGCTGGGCTCGATTCCAGGTTTGGGCGCAACGCCGGCGGCATTTTTGTCCTACAGTGAAGCAAAAAGAAAGTCAAAAAAACCGGAAAAGTTTGGCAAGGGTTCACTGGAAGGTGTGGCGGCTGCAGAATCTGCTAACAATGCAACCTGTGGCGGTGCATTGATCCCTTTGTTAGCTCTGGGCGTTCCTGGAGATGTAACAACCGCAGTGCTATTAGGCGCTTTTCTCATTCATGGATTGGCTCCAGGACCGGCGTTGTTCGCTGAAAATCTGGATGTCGTTTATGCCCTGTTTATCTCATTGCTTATTGCTGCATTGATGTTACCTGTTGTTGGCATGATTGCGATTAGAATTTTCTCTCAGATAGCCCGGATACCCAAATCGGTTTTGTACCCGATTATTGCCATTCTGTGCACATTGGGCGTTTATGGTTTTAACTCGAGTTTCACTGATTTGTGGATCATGCTGGGGTTTGGGATTCTAGGTTATGTTATGAGAAAGCTTGAGTTTCCTTTAGCGCCCATGATGATTGGTTTTGTGTTGGAACCGATAGGAGAGATCTCCGTTCGTCAGGCATTGACGATTTCTTCTGGGAACTGGAGCGTCTTTGTTTCAACACCAATATCCATACTGTTCTTCGTCTTAACCCTTATGTCAGCCGCATTTGTTGCTTATAAATCTATGAAAGGTCAAAAATAAATCATGAATAATTTCAGCCAGACACAATGCGTCACAAAAAAAGTTGTTTCATCCCGCCATGGTGTTGTTTCATCACAGCACAAACTGGCTTCTTTAGCCGGGGCAAAGGTTCTGGAACAAGGTGGAAATGCCGTTGATGCAGCCATAGCAACATCATTTGCTCTTGGTGTTGTCGAACCGTGGATGAGTGGCATGGGAGGTGGTGGCTTCATGATTGTTAATATGAGCGGCGGAACCGAACCGTCAAAAGTGGTTGAGTTTGGTATGCGCTCACCAGCAGGGCTGAAGGTGGAAGACTATCCTCTGTCAGGCCATGGAATTTGCGATGATTTATTTCCCTGGCCGAACGTTGTTGATAGTAAAAATGTGACTGGAGGCAGTGCTGTTGCCGTTCCTGGTCAGGTTGATGGAATGCGGGTAGCGTATCAACAATTTGCCTCAAAGGAGTGGCGAGACCTGTTGCAACCCTCAATAGAGTTAGCTCGAAAGGGCTTATTGGTTGACTGGTATGCACAGCTGATGATAACGCCAGTGGCCGAACAACTGGCGAAGTTTCCCAAATCCAAAACCACTTTTTTAACGGATTCTGGTCACCCTAAGTCCTCAGCGTGGACTGCATTTAATCAACAACGGTGCTCTCTTGATAGTCTGGCAGACTCCTTGGAGCTAATCGCAACCCAAGGGCCAAGAGCGTTTTATGAAGGCCGCATGGCAGAGCACATGGTTCAAGAGGTACAGCAGGCAGGCGGCTGCCTGTCACTTGATGATCTTAAGACTTATCGAGCTGATATAGTGGATTGTCTGTCGACAAACTATAAAGAAGCGAGTTTATGTCTAACACCGAGATATTCTGCCGGGCCGTCGATGAAAATGATGCTGGAGAAACTGGAAAACCACCGTTTTGGTGGGAATAGTCCGGGGGCAGAAGACTATTATGCCTATGCAAAATCCTTACGAGAGACGTATCAGTACCGTCTGGATAATGACGGCGATACTACTGAGCCAGACGATGCTTGCACCACCCATTTCAGTGTGGTTGATGCAGATGGCAATATGGTTGCTGTGACACAAACCTTGTTGTCAGTATTTGGTTCCAGGTTGATGTTGCCGTCATCAGGGGTGTTGATGAATAATGGTATTATGTGGTTTGATCCTGAACAGGGCAAGCCCAACTCCCTGGGGCCGAATAAGAATTGTTTGAGTAATATGTGCCCTGTTATCGGCCGTGTCGGTGACACTTCTTTTGCTCTGGGTTCTTCTGGAGGGAGAAAGATTTTTCCGGCCGTAGCTCAAATAACGTCCTTGCTGGTCGATTATGGAATGTCCATAGAACAAGCTTTTCATACCCCTAGAATCGATGTCAGTGGCGTAGATCGGGTCGTTATCGATGATAAACTGCCAGTAGCTATTCGTGATCGACTGGCGGAAGAGTTCATTACCGTTTCAGCTCCTCGAACCTGCTATCCGTATAATTTTGCATGCCCGTCAGCGGTTGCCAGAGTTGTAAACACCAACTATGGAATGACAGAGATAATGTCTGCATGGTCAGATTCGGTGGCACAGTCTGCTTGAAAGCGCATTTTGTTAATTTAGAATTTTGGCTAATTGACAGGCAATAATCGCAATATAGTAACCCTTGTGACTCAACAAAAGCATAGCTTACTGGCATCGATGTCTGATCTTAATGTCGAACAACTTGTTGATATTGCCAGCAATGCTTTTGATACCTGGTCTGAAATGCCAATCTCTAAGCGAGTTGGTATTATGCGAACTTTTGGAGATTTACTCAAAGCCAATACGGATAAACTGGTTTCTATATTAACGAGAGAAAAGGGTTGTTCAACATCAGATGCTCGTGATGAGATTCTAAAAGGTATCCGTTTTGTTGAGTCAGCCTGTGATATTGTGCATCTCTGGCAAGGAGATCTTGCAATGCAGCTATCAGAGGCAGAAGATCAAGGTTTCGAGCATCACGCACTCGGCGTAGTTGCCGGAGTTTTGCCAGTCAATCAGCCCATTATGATTTCTTTATGGATGTACCCAGTCGCTTTGGTTTGCGGCAATACCTTTATTTTGAAATCATCCCCTGAGACACCAGTGACTCTACAGTATATTGCCGAGTTACTGCACGATTCAGGCTTGCCATCTGGTGTTTTTAATATGTTTTATGGGGAGCAACAGACCGTTAGCGAATTATTGGATAACCCCTGCGTTAAAGCATTAAGTTTTGTCGGTTCATCGATGGATTGTGAACTAATTCTTGCCAAAGGATTTGGTCAGGCAAAGAAGGTGCAGGTATGTTCAGCAATGAAGGCCTATGTGCTGGTGATGCCGGATGCGGATATAAAGCAGGTTGTTGACGCTGTGTTTGACTTTCTGCAAGAACCGGATATGGCCAGCCCTGTTATTATTGCTGTTGGAGAACAGGTTGGTAACAACTTGGTTATGGCTTTGGCTAGAAGGTTGCACACGAGTTCGGGTTTGAGTATGAAACCTATGATTGATGCAAACACGTTGATTCGCACTCATGGCTATATTTATCAAGCGACAGAGAAGGGTGCTGAGTTAATTGTCGATGATCAGTTGTTAAATGCAAGGTTAAGCGAGGGCAGTGTAGGTACTGGTACTTGTTTGCTGGACTTTGTGACGGCTGATATGGCGATTTATTATAAAGATGTCTTTGGTCCCGTACTTATTGTGGCCAGAGCCGAAAGTGTTAATAATGCCTTAAACATGATCAACGTCAATGACGCATATTGCCATGCAATGGCGGTATTTTCTAAAAATAAAAAACAGGCAGTTCAAGACCTGGGCGAACTGATGCAAATGGGGGAAGTCAGTGTGAATGGCCCAATACCAGTCACTTATAGTCTGGCTTGTTGCTGGTTTCAACCTCTATTTGATGAACGCAGCTTCCATGCAATACAGGGAATACGTTTTAACGCCGAGATGGTTCCTGTTTAAATAGCACAGCGCAGGTATGATGGCAGGGTTTGGAGAGCCAGGTCATTTTAACGTGTTTAAAGATTAAGAAAACGGATCAGGGGTGATGTATGGATTGAGCCAATGCTATCACTTCATGCGATATTTCGTTTTTGAGTCGTTCTTCAGACCAGTCTCTGGCTGAGACTGGGATATGGATTGCGGCAATAGGTTTCCCTGAGGCACTGAGTATGGCTGCGCCAATAACAATTTCACCGACGATGCATTCCTGGTTGTTGGTGTCATAGCCTTGTTCTTTGACTGTTTTAATCCTTTGTAGAATTTCTTTGCGGTCAATGATCGTATAGGGTGTGCGTTTTTCCAAGGTCGAATTGTCAATAATTTTTGTATATTCGTCTTCCGGTAGTTTCGATAACATGGCTCTGCCCCCTGAAGAGCAAAAGGCATCGACTCGGCGACCAATTAAAGTGGCAGTTAGTATTTGTTGGTGTGATGGGATCCTTAAGATATAGACAATGTCTGTCCCATCGAGAACACTGACGTTGACGGTCAGACCGAAACGGTTCCTGAAGTCTACGATTCTGGGGGTTGCGATTTCAATTAAAGGTGTCGATCTTAAATAGCTGTATGTGATATCCATCGCTTTAGGCGTTAGACGGTAGCAGCGTGTTTTAGAACTTTTATGGAGATAGCCCAGAGCTTCAAGAGTGTAGGTGAAACGTTGGACTGCACTTTTATTCATGCCCGTCATTTGCGTTAACTCAGTCAGGCTCAAGTATTGCTGGCCGCTGGAAAAAGTTTGCAGAATTCGAAACGCTTTATCTACCGAAGCAACAAAAAGAGGGTTGTTAACGTCAAAGTCATTCATTTAAATCTTATGGGGTATTTATATGAATATTGATATTATCATTTTAGTGCAATACTTGACGATGCTTTTATCCTGAGCTTTTCGAAAATAGTGCAAGTGTCAATTGGGGACGCAAATCTATCTTTTCAGCGTTGTCATATGTTAACCAGATGTTGTTTCATTATATGCTGATACCTTTCCCCACCAATACAACCTTGGGAGCGAGAAAGGAGGAAGTATTAGTGGGGGAAAGCATTTAAGAGTGGCGCTGTTGGAAATGTTTATCGAGCCGAAGCTGCGGCTTGAATCAATTCTGAACCAATTTCATTTTCATAGCTTTTCCAAACGGGTTGCATGGCTGCTACCCATTTTTTACGTTCTTCAATGGTCATTAGGTGGATATTGGTTTTATTTGAAAGCTCAATCTTTTCCCGGTCAGAGATGGTTTTTTCTTTAGCCACGTTGTTGCCATACTCAAGAGCTTCTGCCAAGGACTTTTCCACCACGGGTCGTATTTCAGATGGAATAGATTTCCAGAATTTTGTGCTTGTCAGTACCATGCTTCCCAAATAACCATGGTTGGATTCAATAAAATAAGGTTGATGTTCATGAAGTTTTTTCGCATAGACACTGATCCAGGTATTTTCCTGACCATCTATTTTGTTGTCTCTAAGCAGGGAGTAAACCTGGCTGAACGGTTTTCTCAGAGGAACCGCATCTAATTGGAGAAATTGAGCTTCCAGAACATCAGAGTTCATGATGCGGTATCTCAAACCCTTTAAATCTTCCGGTAGTTTTATCGGGGTCTTGGCAGAAAGTTGTTTCATACCACTGCTCAGAAAGCCCAAACCTGTTAAGCCCTTGCTTTCTACAAGTCTTAGCATTCTCTTGCCATATTGACCTTTAACAAAATTATCAACGGCCTCCGGGCTGACAAAGATAAAAGGTATATCAAAGACCTGTAGTCGCTTTGAATATTTCTTTAACTTTGATATTGCAGGCACTCCCATTTCCACCTGCCCATTGATTAAAGCATCTGCCAGCTCATCGTCATTGACTAAAGAGCTGTTGTCATAGATCTCGACTTTTACTACCTCATCTCCAAGACGTTCCTTCACCAGTTGCTTGAAGTTGCTTGCCAACTGCCCTTTAGGGGTCTCACTGTTGACAACATGGGAGAAGCGGATAGTAATTGGTTCTGCATAAACAGCATTGTTGAACATCAAAAATGTCAGCAGAAAGAGTGTTATATTCACTATTTTTGATTGTGGACTTGAATTGAATTTGTAACTGTTTTTTTTCATTGTTTTCACCTACTACTGCATATTTTTATCTTGAAGAAGCTGCTGCTTGAATTAATTCTGAACCTATTTCGTCTTCGTAACTTTTCCAGACGGGTTGCATGGCTGTCACCCATTGTTTTCGTTCTTCTAAAGTCATTAAATGGATTTTTGTTAGCCCTGACTTAATGATTCTTTCTCGGTCAGAAAGGGCTCTTTCTTTTGCTAATGTATTGCCATACTCGAGTGATTCTTTTAAGGATTTTTCAACTACAGGCTTAATTCCAGATGGGATCGATTCCCAAAATTTTGTGCTGGTTAATACTATACTTCCCAAATAACCATGATTGGATTCAATGATATATGGCTGATGTTCGTAGAACTTCTTTGAAAACATATTGGACCAAGTATTTTCCTGACCATCTATTTTGTTGTCTTTAAGTAAAGAGTAAACTTTACTGTATGGTTTTCTCAGAGGAATTGCTTGAATTTGACGAAACTGAGCTTCCAATACATCCGAGTTCATAATTCTATACCTAAGACCTTTTAGATCAGATGGCAGCTTTATGGGAGTTTTTGCTGAAATCTGCTTCATCCCACTATCCATGAATCCAAGGCCTATAAGCCCTCTGTTTTTTAAAAGTTGGAGCATTCTCTTGCCGTATGGGCCATCCATGAAATTTTCAACGGCTTCTGTGCTGACAAAGATAAAGGGTATATCAAAGACCTGCAGTCGTTTTGAAAGTTTTTTGAGTTTTGAGATTGAAGGAACGCCCATTTCCACTCTTCCGTTGATTAATGCGTCTGCAAGTTCGTCGTCGTTAACCAAAGAACTGTTGTTATAGATTTCGACTTTCAAAACTTCATCACCTAAGCGTTCTTTAATCAATTTTTTAAAAGTGATAGCCATTTGTCCTTTTGTGGCGTTGTCATTGACAACATGAGAGAAGCGGATAGTAATTGGTTCTGCATAAACCACATTGTTGAACATCAAAAATACCAGCAGAAAGAGTATTGTATTCGCTATTTTTGATTGTGGACTTGAATTGAATTTGTAACTGTTTTTGTTCATTGCTTTCACCTGACTGTTCTTACTAGTGATCGTTTCTGGTGCATTAACATATGGCAATATTCAGAGACTTAGCTGGTTGTTAACGCTGAACGATTTTTTTATTTTTAAATTCATTATAGTTGTATTTTGAGATAAATCAAATATTAAGTATTGCATTACAATATAAATGTGATTTATTATTGGTTTTATATTGTTTTTGTGGTGAAATGTAATTTAAAAATGTATTTTTAAATATTCTGGAAAGTAGTGCAATCAGCATCTGCAGGCTTATGGAGAGCAGAGCTATCGTAGTAAAATCCGGTCTTTTACTTTTTTGCTTATCGTTTTATTTCAAGCAATGGTATGGCATTGTTTTCCAAAGTATCTGACTCAGGTGAATGTGATGTAAGTCTTTCAGGTGCTCTTTCGGAATAGGTGAAAAATACCGGTATAAGCCATGTCACTGATAAGGCTGCGCCAATGATTAGAAACCCCTGACCCAAAAGCTCCTGTTCATCTAGAAGGTAGTTATTGCATAGACGTTCGGGTGAAATGATATAGAGCCAGCCAAGCCGGAACAGCATGCTTAAAAATTCAATTTTAACGACACCGCGGGCGATGGGATGCAATTGTGACCAGCTTATGCTTAGAGGTAGACCAACCAAAAGTGGTAATGATAGGTACTTACTCCAAGCTACCCATTGCAGGGTCAAAGAGGCATCAAGCCAACGTGGAACCATCCACACTGCTAAAGTGAATGATGCAATTAACATTCCAGTGATACCACCAATATTGATCTGACGAGAGATGCGTTTTAGTGGCCTTTCCATGAGTTTTCCTAAAATCGCACCGCTGATTATCAGCAACGGAATCTCAACTAAGACATGCATCGGCATAGAGCTTTCCAGCCAGTGCCCTAATGGACTTAATGTTATAAGACTAAATACCGTGAAAGCGGTTGCCAGCCAGGCAAAGGGTTCTTTGTGTGCAATCGTGTTCACCCCAAATAGCTTATTATTGCCTCAAGCAGTTGATGGTGTTGATTTAGCTCGAATACGTTAATGACCTTACCTTTGTGCACCATGTAGATCCCTGTATTATGAACAAATCCCACGTTTTTCTCTGGTATGACAATGACCCCAAGTTCATCCAATACTTGAGATTTTTCAGCAGCAGAACCGAAGACTGTGGCAGCCCAGATTGAGGGATCGGCATTGAATCGCTTTAAGTAATTTGCCAGTTGCTCAGGTTGATCATTGATCAAATCAAAGCTGATGCTTAGTAACTGCACCTGATCTTTATATCCAAGAGCCAGCAAATCGTTTTGTAATTGTCTGAACTCAAGTCCCAAGCCTATGCAGACCGTTGGGCATTGAGTATAAATAAAGTCAATTAGAATGACGGGCTTATTGTATTTGTCGATTGAATGTCTGCCGACTGTAGAGCCGATTAACTCAACAGTCGGCAGGAGTTTGGGGTTTTTCTGAATATCCAGTTTGCGTGCTGATTCACTGGTCCAGGCTGTGCCAGCATCAGTGGCGATATACAGTGTGGCAAGACCACCCAGTAGGACAGTGATGCTGGCCAATGTGGATAGAGCTTTGCTCATGCCACTCTGGCACCTTTGATGCCAAGCAGAAATTTAATAGCTAAGATGGCTGCTGACAAAGCAACAAGTGCAGCCGCCATTGCTCCGAATTGACTGAATTCAACCCATTGTGGCAAGTGCTGTGCCCATCTGCGTGGAATTGAATGGTAGCCACTGATAAGAAAGGCAAATGATAGGCTGGCTCCACCAAAGCCATAAACCCAGAACACAATTTTATCCAATGCACTGAAGCTGCCTTTTTCCCTAATCAGATAGAACTTAAAGCCGAACAGCATTGCCACCAGACCCACTATCAGATACATATGGAAATGACCGGGGACCCACATAGTGTTATGCATGACCTTGTTGACGGCAATAGTGCCATCGATGACAGCTGGAACAACACCAACTGCCCAGCCAAACATGGATAGGAACAATAATGACGATACCAGATCCCATTTGATGGCTGAACGATGAACAATAGTCAAAGCCCCCCATGCAGTGACCACTAAAATGGGAAAACCACCAACATAGGAAATAATTTGTCCTAACACCAGTGCCCATGTGGGCATGACAAAATCCATTAATAAATGATGGGGGTAAACTGCCATCACCATCACCGTCGAAGCAGTCCATGCAGCTAGAAATACCTTATTCACTTTCCACTGGCGGTTGGTATATTCCGGCAGTATTTCATAGACAGCAACAACGGCCTGATAAATTGTTGCATTGATAAATACATGGCCAAAAAAGTAGGTCAGATTCTTGGTCAATAAAGGGTCAACTGCAAATTCCGGCATAAATAAATTAATCAACATCAGCACCAAAACCACAGCTCCAGCCAGAATGCCGGCGATGTTAACGATCAGTACCATAGTGCCTGCTACTACAGGGGCGGGTGGAGGAGATTGAGTGCTGTTGCCAAAGAGTTGAGGCCAACCAAGTCCACCTCCCAAAGAGTGATATTGAGCGATAATAGCGCGAGCCATATCCAGATAGAGTAAGAGAAACCCCACACCAATCAACAGCAGCCCACCAAGAAAACATGCTGCCCCTGTTATTCCCCACATACCCATTCCATATGAAGGTAATGGAAATAGAAATGTCCAGCCGCCGGCATAGCCCCCAAGAAAAATGCCTCCTAGAATCAAAACAACGCCCAGAAGAAAAAAGGCCAGGTTAGTCCACAGGATTGCGACCGTTAAATGAACATGTCGGCGCAGGAAATACCATAAGACGGTGCTGCCTGCCAGCCCGGAAATGCCAACCATGCCAGCACCATGTGCGGTCATTATCTGATAGAAAATTTTGGCACCGATGCCAAACCATTCGGCTTGCGTTGAACGCATTAGAAAACCGAATATCATCATCAGCACATAGACAATAGCAGACAAGCTTAAGCAAGTTAAAATAGCTAGTCTGGAAGACCCCGGCAGTGGTGTATGTTGAGCGTTGTCGTTCATAGTTATAGTCCTCAAGGCGCTTTGACGGTGAATTCACTGATCATATTGTGGTGAGCGAGACCACAGTACTCCATACACAGTAATTTGTAGGTTCCAGGCTTATCCAAAGTCAGCCTAAGCCTGTTTATATAACCAGAAGGCATAGCTTGAGCCTGGCCGATCATGTTCATATCCGGGTCATATACGCCAAGACCGTGGGTGACATCCGCAGCCGATACGTTGAAGATCACAGTATCGCCTGCTGTGGCTTCAGTTTTATCCATAATCCAGGCCCATTGCCTGCCTTCAATATTAACTTGAACGGCATCGTCTGGAATCTCCCCTCGATTGGCGGCATAGGGTAAGTCGAATAAAGTCAGCAAACAAATGAGGACACCCGCAACAATCAGCAACCAGAAGAATTGATTGCGCAAACGGTAAGACCTGGATTGAATGGAGGGATAGTCTGTTGCTTGAGAGCCAGTGCTGAGGGCAACATAAGCGAATGTTGCAGCCACCACTGCCATAAGGACTATGGTGATAATAAGTACGGTTTCCTGAAGCATTTTTTGTCTCTTTAAGATGTATATTAAATATATGTTTGCATCTTTAAAATATTAATGTCAAGTTTTAACTCTTGAATATAGGTGTTTAAATGAGTTTTTAATGCTTGAATTAATTTAAAGATGCATTTTATTTACATGTTTAAATTAATTGTGTATATTCTTGCAATAACATTTTCGATGGTAGAAAGAATGTACAACGACACATTGCAACACTTTGCTGGTTTAGCAAAAACAAAAGCATCTCTGCTGCAGGAATCACCATTGGGGTTTGTCGTTGGTTCCCTGATGGCTGGGGCCTATATCGGCTTTGGAATTATTTTGATTTTTTCTGTGGCTGGCTCTGTTGACCCGTCGGTGCAGAAACTGGTCATGGGTTTGTCGTTTGGTATCGCTTTGACCTTGGTTGTGTTTGCCGGAGCAGAGCTTTTTACTGGTTATACCCTGTATATGACAGTGGGAATTCTTTATCGAAAAACCACGTTCAAACAGCTGTGTTCCACTTGGAGTATCTCCTGGTTGTTCAATCTGGTCGGCTCAGTGGTTCTGGCATTGTTGTTCGTTGCAGGTAGAGGAGGGGAAGTATTACATGAGGGGGCTATTTTGTTGAACCAAGTGGCGGCTTACAAAATGAACAGCTCAGCGACTGACTTGTTGGCAAGGGCTATTTTGTGTAATTGGCTGGTTTGTCTGGCTCTCTGGATGGCAGCTCGCTGCAATAGCGACAGTGGCAAAGCAATTGTTATTTTCTGGTGTCTGTTTGCCTTTATCTCCAGTGGCTATGAACACAGTGTTGCCAATATGACACTACTGTCTATTGCATTATTAGGCCAACATACAGAAACCATTTCATTAGCAGGTATGGCACACAATCTTTTTTGGGTCACTCTGGGAAATATTATTGGTGGTTCTTTGTTTATGGGCATGGGGTACTGGGCGGCTTCAGGGGCGAAACGGCCTGAGTCGTCGTTTGATGAAAACGATGTTGTGCATGAGCAGGTTTAGTCAATTTTCAATGTTTAAAATATCTTTTTTACAGAGGAGTATTTATGAAGTATTTAATAATCATAGTTAGTTTTTTTGTGCTGCTTGGCAATGCATCTGCCGCAGATATCAATGCTGGAAAAGCCAAAGCCGTATCCTGTGTGGGTTGTCACGGCAGTAATGGCATCAGTACTAATCCAGAGTGGCCTAATCTGGCTGGACAACAGGAGAAGTATTTGAGTAAACAGCTCAAAGCTTTTCGTGATGGACAGAGAAATGATTCATTGATGTCGCCTATGGCAGCTGCATTGTCTGACGACGATATTGCCAATATCTCTGCCTATTATTCCAATCTATAAGTGCTGTGTGATGAAGGTTTTCTCCAAAAAACAATGGGAATGTATATGCGATTAGCCAGTTATATTTCACTACTTTGGGCTGGTCTTCTGGTGGGTAGCAGTTTTCTGGCTACACCGGCTAAATTTCTTGCACCCTCATTAACTATGGCGCAGGCACTTGAGGTTGGCAGGGTCACCTTTGCTGTTTTGAGTTGGGTTGAATATGCCTTTTTGTTTGTGCTGTCTCTGGCGTTATTACGCATAGTATTCAGGCCTTTTCTGATGTTGGTCTTTACCTCGATTATTGCCTTGTTGCTGATCCAACAGGTCTTCTTGCTGCCCGCTCTGAGTGCTAGAACAGATCTGGTGATCCATGGTTTGCAGCCGGGTCCTTCAAACCTTCATTTATTCTACATTGCTGCGGAGTTTCTGAAAGTCTGTGCCTTAGTTTACTTGGCGTCATTGGTACAGAAAACAATGGCAGATAAAGAACTGCCAGGCAAGGTTTCAGACAAGATTTCAAACGCTACGAACTTTACTAACAGGTATAAACTATGATCAATCACGCTCTTAAAAAAACAGCGATTCTTTTTGGTGTCACTCTATTGGTAATGGTGTCGACATTCGCATTTGCTGTCTGGTATCACGAGGATTCTGTGCAACGTGTTGAGTTTTCCTTGAGCGACCAAAAAGGGCAATTAACCACTGAAAAAGATCTGGCAGGTCGACACTTGTTGGTGTTTTTCGGCTATACCAGTTGCCCTGATATTTGCCCGGGTCAATTATATAAATTGAGCCAGGTCATGACCCAACTTGAAGCTACAAAAGAAGCAGGTTTAGTGGTGCCCGTTTTTATCACCGTTGACCCCGAGCGCGATACACCTGAAAAGCTTGATAGCTACTTGACGTATTTCCACGATTCTCTGGTGGGCTTGACGGGTTCCAGGGCGTCAATCAAAAAAGTCACAGATGCGTTCAGTACTTTACTCCAGCAAGCCCCAGAGCCGGGAGTGACCGATTATATGGTAGCTCATTCATCGCAAGTCTATGTCGTTGATCAATATGGCCGTATCGTTGATTTCATTCCTTTTAATGCCGAAGTGACTGACATTGTGGGCAAGGTAAAAGACAGGATTTGATGATTTCGGTAAAGAACTGAACTGATACGATAGACAGGTGAAAAAATGACACAAGACACAACGACTCTTCCTTCTGGACATGAAATGGACCTGAAGAAATTGATCTATTCGTATTTCGTTTCAGCCAGTGTCTGGCTTTTGGTTGGAACGGCTTACGGCCTATTGGCAGCAGTAAAACTTTATTGGCCGGAAGCGCTGGAATACGCCATCTTTTCCTTTGGCCGAATCCGGCCTGTACACACAAATATCGTTATGTTTGGTTGGTCATCAATGGCACTGATAGGGTTGGCTTTGTTTGTTGTGACTCGCACCAGTAAAACGCCATTGGTAAAACCCGGCATAGCCCGATTGGGGTTATGGGCCTGGAATCTGGCCATGGTTCTAACCATCATTACCTTGTCGCTCGGCCTTAGTCGTGGTCCACAGGAATATCGAGAAATTTTGTGGCCGATTATGCTGCTCTATGCAAGCGGACTCTGGTGCAACCTGTATTGTGCCTATCGAACCATCAGTCAGCGCAAAACCCCGGAGGTGTATGTGTCGAACTGGTACATCATGGGCGCTTTTTGTTCCTTGACAGTCATCGTTCTGATCGCTTATATCCCTTTTTATCAACAGGGAATGGGAAACATCGTTATTCAGGGGTATTACATGCACAATGTGGTGGGCATGTGGTTCACACCATTGGTTTTGGGTATCACCTATTACGCACTGCCGCGTTTGTTGGGTAAACCGATCTATTCCTATGCTTTGGGTGTGTTAGGGTTTTGGACGGCAATTTTGTTCTACACTCTGATTGGTTCACATCACTTTATTTTCAGCCCAATCGCTTGGTGGTTGCAAACAACGGCAATNNGCAATTCTGTTCAGTGTTGGCATGATGGTTCCGGTTTGGTCCAGTTTTGGTAATTTCTTTCTGACCGCTAAAGGCAGTTGGCACAAAGTCAAACGCAGTTATGCCATTATCTTTTTAATGGTTGGCATCTGGGGGTATGCTTTGTCCAGTTCACAAGGCACCATAGAAGCGTTTCGATCTGCCAATATCTATTGGCATTTTACTAATTTCACTGTTGGTCACTCACATCTTGCCATGTATGGCTTTGTCGCATTTTGCATCTGGGGAGCTATTTATGGTTTGCTGCCCAGAATCACTGGCAACAAACCCTCTGAAGCGGCGATTGGTTTGCATTTTTGGTTGTCTTTCATAGGCGGCAGCCTGTATGTGATCGCGGTTTCCATTGCTGGCATCTTGCAAGGAATTTCATGGGTACAAGGAGAGTCTTTTATTGCGTCAGTGGATACTGCTGCTCCAATGTGGTTATGGCGTTCTATAGGTGGTTTTATGATGGTGGCTGGTCATATTGTCTTCATCATTAACCTTTGGTACATGCGCCCAAAAACAGTCAACAAACGAGATCAGGTTGAACTGTCTATGCAGGCGGAGGGACTATGAGTTTGCACACACAACATCGACTTTTGATTGGTATCCCGGCATTGGTCTATTTTGTTCTGAGCGTCGTTATCTCAGTGCTACCTGCGTATGAAATAGAAAAAACTCAAGCTCTAAAGGGTATTGTTGAATTAACAACAACTGAGATGGCTGGTCGGCACTTGTACCTTAAAGAAGGTTGTGGGGTTTGTCATACGCAGTTTGTGCGAGATCTTCAGGTTGATAAACCGTATGGTAGAGGTTCTGTAGCAGGTGATTATGCGCTGGAAGATCCGCCTCTGTTGGGCACCCAGAGAACCGGTCCGGATCTATCCAATGTGGGTGTTCGTCAACCTTCGCAGGTGTGGAATCTGATTCATTTGTACAATCCACGAGCCGTGGTGCCTACGTCTGTGATGCCAGGATACCCTTGGATGTTTGAGACAAAAATATCAGCAGCAGCTGATGATGTTGTGGTGCCGGTTCCCGATGGATTCAAACCGCAAGGGCAGGTCGTTATTGCCCGGCAAGAGGCAATTGAGCTGGTGCGCTACCTACAATCATTGCAGCAAGTGGAGGTGCAGTAATATGTGGGATCGTTTTCGATATTATCTCGACCTGTTTATCACACTATGTGGCTTTGATGGCAGTGGGGGCAATAACTATTTTGGGTGGCTTGTTGTGTGTCTATCGACCCTCATTGTTATCTATGCTTTTTATGCCGCTATCAGCAAAGCGATTTGGCCTGGAGAACAGGATCAATCACATATCAAGCGCCAAATTTTAGATGATGCTTGATTATTGCCAATGATACTCAGATTCAACGAGGGTTTAACGAGGAATCAATGAATGAAAATTGACGTATATATCGATGGTAGTGCACAGCCGATCAAGACGATTCAGCCTCCTGAAAAGTTTCAGTTGGACTCTACTGAGTTGATTGATGGTCCCCACCAGTTAATATTCAAAGCTGTTGATGATGGGGTTGATGTATCCACCAAGCTGATCAATTTTACAGTGCAAAATGGTCCCACTATTGTGGTCCATGGCATCGATGATGATGATATTTTATCTGGAAATATAGCTTTGTTGGCTAATGCCTATGGGGCTGAAATTGGCGATGAATTTGAGCCTGTCCGCATGGAAACACCGCGTCCTGTGCCTACATGGGCATGGGTATTATTCCTGATTGTTCTGGGGTGGGCGGCTGGATATATCTCATTAGCTGTAAGTGGGAAAATTACCATGGGAAACAGTGGTGTCGATACAATAGCTATTGTTGATGTGACAAACACCAAGCCGATAGCCGCTGAAAGTGACACCAATAATGACACAAAAAGTGGAGCTGAATCGCAGGGAATTCCAAATGACTGGGTTGCATTGGGTCAGCAAATTTATGGTAATAATTGCTCCTCGTGCCATCAAGCGAATGGCATGGGGCTACCCAATGTTTTTCCGCCATTAAAGGGAAACCCTGCGGTGTTGGATGATGATCCATCGCTACACATACAAGCAGTATTGGAGGGAGTTTCCAACAAAACAATTGAAGGTGTGTTGTATGCATCACCAATGCCTGGCTTTGCAACGACGCTCAGTGATGAAGAAATCGCTGCGGTGGTCAATCACGAACGGAGCAATTGGGGCAATCAAGCGCCATTAGTGACAGCCGATGATGTCAAGAAAATGAGGAATTAATTATGCGTACCATTCCAGAAAATGTCAGCGAATACTCTCGCACAGCCTCTTTCACCTGTCGGTCTGTACCCAAAGGCCTTCTGAAGAATCACTCAACCAAAGATGGTGTCTGGGGACAGTTGGTGGTTGAACGAGGTTCAATCTTATATACGGTGACAGACCCTGAAGACCTGGGCAGCTATACTTTGAATCAAGGTGATTCTGGGGTGATAGTCCCAATGCAATTGCATTGGGTTAAACCGCTATCAGATGACCTTCTATTTCATGTGGTATTTTTACGATGACAGTTGCTCAGAAAAAGTCCTATGGTCAGGGTGATGCGACCTATATTGCCGCAGGCCAGGAACTCGGTGTCAGGCGCATTGTGGAACGTTTTTTCGATAATATGCGGGATGATAAACGTTATCAGCGCATCTGGGATTGGCATCCGCAAGACAATGCGATATCCCGAGATAAACTGGCACGATTTCTGTGCGGTTGGATGGGAGGACCCAAAATATATCAGGAGAAATATGGAACGATCCATATCCCGCGTGTGCATTCTCGTTTGCCAGTTACTGCGATTGAACGAGACATGTGGCTGAATTGCATGCGTGATGCCTTGGAGGATCTTGATTATCCAGATGATTTTGTGGACTACTTGATGGCTCAACTGTCCATTCCTGCTGAGAGAATACGTCAAGTATGTACCCGCCATGGTTAGAGCTGAGCATAAGAAGTCAGTCAGGTTTGACTATATCAACAGCCTTGGGGAACGCTTTGCGGTTGAACTGAGTTCGATCAATCCTCTGGATAATTTGATGGAAGTGATTCGCGACTTTGGTTATGAAGACTGGGGGCAGTGTCGAGGGCGCACCATGTGTTGTTCCTGCCATATCTCTGTGACTATACGCTGTCCGTCAAAGTTGAGTATTTCGGTTGATGAAAAAGTGGCATTGAATCAATTGAACAATCGAACTGACTCTAGTCGTCTGGCCTGTCAAATACCGCTTGATGACTGGTTGGATGGAGCTGAGTTTAGCCATCTGGGTGACTATTGATAAAGCAGCGAAGACACTTGCTATTGTAATGATTGCGGTTGATTCCACTGTTCGTTCGATACAGAACCTTATTGTATTCTATAGGAGAATTTACGAATGAGTGATAAAACTAAATTACGCATACCACCAATGCCTTTCACTGGAGAACGCCTGCGGCAACAACAGAGTTGGATCAGGGTGATGCAGGAAGGTCAATTGACTTCTAAATCGAATGATATACACCAAGCTGAGATTGCAGAAAGGGTTCAACATACAGTTTTGAAAGAAACAAGTAGTCCTTCTGGCAAGGGTTAAGTCTTAATCAATATCAATCAAGAAGTTTAATCAGTTGATTAGGCTGAGCAACCAGATCAGCCAGTGTGTAATTGTCGAGTGTGTGAATAAAAGAGCGCATGGCATCATTCAGCGCACCTTTGAGTTTGCATGATGGTAATAGCACACAACCGCCATTGGCGTTGCAGTCAATAACTTCCAGGTTTTGTTCCATGGCCTGAACAACAGCCCCTACGCGGATTGATTCAACAGGTTTCGCCAGGCGCAAGCCACCACCACGGCCACGTTGTGCATTGACAAAGCCATTTCTTGATAAATGGTTAACCACTTTCATTAAGTGGTTCTTGGATAATTTAAATTTTTCAGACAACTCCGGAATGGTATGACTCTCATCTGGTTTAAGCGCCAGATACATCAATACTCGCAACGAATAGTCCGTGTGTTTGGTCAGTCTCATAAGCTCTCAGTATACATCAACTGAGCTTTTAACCAATTAGTTGACCGCTCTTGATTTGAACTATTGGTTTTTCAGACTAGAGGTGGTTTAGCATCTTTTTGCTCAAAACCTTCTATTTCTGCGTTTTGATTATTCAGCATGTAAAACCTCAGTTTATCGATTTATCTAACTGTCTCTAAATTTTAAAGTTCCATCAATCGTAACTCTTTTTATCGGAAAGGAACTGGTAATAAAAAAGCTACAAACATTCAACTGAATACTGAGTAAAGGCATGGATATTGGGGGATAGAAAGTAGCAGTGATGATCGTCTTGACGTTTTCACTTCAGGTTCGTTTTTTACAGGTGGAAATTAATTTGTTTAGTATAGTTTTGCAACTGTAAATTATGGTTTAAATAGCAAAAGGGGAAAAAATGAAACGGCTAGTTTATCTGATAGTGGTTATGGTTGTGTGCCTGGGGTCTTCTTTTTCATACGCATTTAAGATTGATACGCATGTATGGATTGGACAACAAATTATTAATGATCTGGAGGATGATGGAAAAATAGCGATAAAAACAGGTGCTGATACCATCAATATAGATATTAATCCGGAAATCAAGGATGCCATTTTAAATAATAAAAGCGCTTATTTGCTGGGTAACATTGGACCAGATGCAGCACCTGATGTTATTGCTGGTCAAGTATTTATTCATCCTGGAGTTCAGGATGAAAATGAAAATTATATTGGCTGGACGACAGACCAATGGCTAAAACACTTACTCAATAAATCTGAAAGTAGTTCGACCGCTTCGGCTTACACATATGGCTTTTTAGGACACGCGGCCAGTGATGTATTTGCTCACACGTATGTGAATCAATATGCGGGTGGTGTTTTTAATCTATTTGATGGCGAGGTATTATCAGAAGTTCGGCATTTTACCTTGGAAGGCTTTATTGCCAATTATAACCCGCCGTTAATGAATAATGAGGGACAAAACCTGGGAGAAGCATGGCAGGTTATAGAGCAGGATGACCGTGTGGCACGTTTTGTTCGTGATGCGCTTATCTATGATCCCGAAGTAAAGCAAGAATATGAAAAGGGCATAGCTGGAATACACATGGTTGCTTTTCATAAACTGAAAAGGGAAGTCAATACACTCTCTAATGATGAAGTTTGGAATGACTTGGATGTCTGGTTTACGCAAGTCATATTCGATTATATAACTGGGATTGAATTAACTGATTCGCAAGCACAGGCTGTTGTTGATCAAGGGAATCAGGATCTGGAAAATTTTAATGAAATATCGCGTGATTTAACCAATGCTGTTGATAATCTGTTGGATGGTCTGGCGGAGCTTGATCAGTCTGCATTTGACCAATTGACTCAAGATTGGAACACCATCGAGTCTAAGGAACGTCAGCGTTTAAACAAGCTGCAGCAAGCCAGAGATGAGTTGGTCAAAATAGTTACTCCGCCATCTTGTCCTCGGATATATATACCTCCTCACTGCACGCATAGACCATTTCGCCGACCTAAGTGTACGAGTGGTGGCTGGAAAGATGACCCGGTTTGTAATGCAAAGCGTGATCTAGTTATTTCAAGAAATGATGAGTTAAACCGACTGGCAAAAAAATTAGAAAATGAAGCATTCGATTTGAGAAGTGAGGTTGTGAGTGACCTGATTGACTTTCGTAATGATGTGAATGAGCAGATTACAGCGTTGCGTACATTGCATGCTAACTTGTTGGAGTTTTTTCATGATAATACCGGTAATATTTCAGGCCCACGTAATTATCTAAAACAATGGGATGCGGATATTGACGATGCGATGGTCGCTTATGTGAACGCGACACAACAACTGATGGTCAATACGATTAACCCGAATATCAATACAGATATTGATCAGACAATGAAGCCTTTGACTGATTGGCTTTCATGTCATGGCAGTGGTCTATTAGGCCAGCCGACAACTCTGTTTGGCTGTGAAACAAGGGATAGCATTGATAAATTAAAAGAAGGCATAGAGAAAATTCTGGATTTTACTGCACCTCCTGGGACAAAAATGCCTCAAGCTCTAGAAGAAAAGCTGGAGGAAATCGTTGCTGAAGAAATAGATGAAATCAAAGAGGCTATTAAACAGGAGGTTATTGATGCGATACCTGATGATATAAAAGCCCTGTTAGCGTTGTTTAAAAATGGCATTGATGAAAACACGCTTAATAATGTCTTTACGACTGATATCCTGGATGATCCCAAAAATTTGATCAAGATTGGTGACATGGCGACTCGCGTTAAAGCTGAAATGCATCTAAAAGATGGCAAATTTAATCCTGAAAAATTCTCAGTGATGAACAATGCAATTGTTCTTTCAAAGTTAGCGTTGCTGGATGCACATGGTTTAGAACAATTAGCAAAAACGTTGGGAGCAAACCCAAGCGATTATCAGCCATATGTTGATAACTTTAAAAATATCGTTGCTGGTGCATTTGCTAATATTGATGGTAATCATCAATGGATGATTAAATCTCCTCCTTTGCCAAGAAGCTTTGCCGAGATTGTACATAATGCTTACCCCGATAAATTTAAGGATAGTTTTGCAAGTGATGATGGTTTTGTATTGTGGAGAAATGAAAATTTAAGGAATAGTATTTTTAGGCGAATATTTACCGGGCCTGTCAGTCCAGGAATTGATGCTCCTGAGGTTATTGGTCAAGAAGAAATTCTATTTGCGAGTGAAGATTATCCTTATAAACCCTGTTTGGAACATCCATTTCCTAATGGCTTGGATATCAATGGCGAAATCGATAAAACCTGTGAAAATCTGGATAAAAACCGGTATGCCCGACAGTGGTATGGGTTGGCTCAAATTCCAGGTGTGGATAGTGCTGGAATATTGTCAGATTTGGTACTTCGACAGAATAAATCAGGGCAGTCGGTCGCTGTTTGGAATCAAACTAATGGTGATTTAAAAGATCTTTATTTCAGTTATTATGATGGTGTTAATTGGAGTATAGCTGCTAAATTTGCTGACGGTACTTATAGTGATACAGCGTCTAACAGGCGGCCGATTAATCCACGTACTGAAGTGGCTATAGATAGACAGGGTAACTTTATTGTCGCTTGGTTAGTTGGCGATGGAGGAAGCCAATGGAGAGATGGTATGAAAGTGCGTCACTTTGATGCAAAGCAGAATAACTGGAACGGAGCTGCAATTAATTTGATTGAAAATAAACTGGTTAGTTCAGTATCAGATGAATCTGGGTTTGAGCTTAGTATGCAGCCCAATGGCGATACCGTGATCACGACACGTAACGGTTATTATTACTTAACGAGCTATAGCTATACCGCAGACATTGGTTGGACATTGGATATTCCATTGTTCTATTCAATTGACAGACCCAATACAATCAACACCGCCAGCAATAATGTAGGACAAACACTGGCTGTTTGGGGCTATGGTGAAAGAAGCAATCAAGTTAATGCTTACAGCATTTTTGATCATGCGACTCAGCAGTGGCGTGCACATAGTGAGATGCCTGGTGGTGATATAGATTCTGTTAATGGAGACATGGGAATCAGTTTCACCGATGAAGGTGATGCAACCCTGGCATGGACTAACAGGAACGGTCCCGATAGACGCAATTACCAGGCCTTAATTAAACACTATCGAAACGGTGTTTGGCTTCCAGTACAAGAGCGTAGCAGTCAGGGAAGTTGGAATCCTACCGGAACTATAGCGATGCTGGATAGTGCGGGTCATACTTTATCTTTAGGGCGAATTAATAATGGTGTTTTAAAATTCAAACACTATCACGGTTCATCCGCAGACAGTGTGACTAATGAACTTGAGGTTGATAGAAACATTTATGACTACGACAGTTATGATATGGCCAGTGATAATCAGGGCAATGTCATTGTTTTGTGGCGCAAAAAATTTAACGTTTATGCACGACATTATTCAACCAGCCAAGGGTGGTCAGATAACACTGAGACCTTATCAACAGTCGCTATGTATCGTCAAAAGGTGCGTATTTCTATGAATGATGAAGGGCAGGCTATTGCCAGTTGGTTTGAGAAAGACAACGGTGTTGCGCGCATACAAACTCGCAGAATAGGCTTTGCAACTGGACACGAGGGAACTCCGCCAATAAGCCGTCACTAATAGCGTTGATCTAAGACAATAATGTCGAGAAGGAAGGAGCCTTCTTGGCATTGTTGATATGCCATTTTCGATGTATTAAACGTCTTACTTTTACAGAGTTGATCCACTGTTTAAGCAATCTTTTTACGGCATCTGTTGTTTGATTAATTCCCCGAGGGTCTGTATTGCTTGACTATAACGGGGTTCTGCCTGAAAGGCGGCAAAGTTGAGTCTCAGACAATGCTTGAACCGTTCGTCACTGGCAAACAGGCTGCCTGGAGTAATATTGATTTTGTGCTGGTGTGCCTGTTGAAAAATTTGGTCGCAATCGATGTGTGGCTGCAGGGATATCCAGCTTAAATAACCACCTTGGGGATTGGATAGAGAGATTTCCGTTGGCCAATATTGGTAAATGGCTTCCTGTAACAATTCATAGCGTTGGCGATAGGTACGCCTGACGGTGCGTAAATGGCGTTCATATTGGTTGTCATCGAGAAAACGAGCCGTGCTTTGTTGGAGCAGTCCTGGCGAAGCCATGGTTGTTACATATTTGAGGTAGTTGATTTTGTCAAAATAACGACCTGTCGCCACCCAACCCAGACGGATGTCAGAATGCAGTGTTTTGGACAATGAACTGCAGTAGATGACTTGATCTTCGCTATCCAGACTCTTCAGGGTAGCTGGTCTATCTTCAAAATAAAGCTCACCGAAGGTGTCATCTTCGATAATCGGCAGAGTGTGCTTGTTGGCGAGTTTCAGGAGTTTCTTTCGTCGCTGAAGCGGCATACAAAATCCCAGCGGATTATTATGGCTGGGATTGAGTAACATGACCTTAATTGGCCATTGTTGCAGATTCGTTTCTAATAGCTCAAGGTCAATGCCTTCGCTGGCGCAGGTTGGAATTTCCAACACTTTCATGCCCAGAGCTTCGATACACTGCAAATTGCCATAAAAACACGGTGTTTCAACAACTATGATATCTCCAGCTTGAGCTACAGCCAGTAAGGCAAGGCTGACACCTTCCTGAGCACCATTGGTGATAATAATATCATCGGCGGATATTGAGGTATCAAAACGTCGTGCCAGCTGCCGCCTTAATTCTGGTAAACCGGGTGGTTGTATGTAATGGCTGTTGGGTTTGTTGCTATTGGCAGAACGATAAGCATCGCGTGCGACCTGTTTATAAAAATCCCGACAGGCTGGAAATTGAATGGCAGGGTGAGCACTGCCCAGTGGGATTCTGTTATGGTCTGCCGCAGCGGCTACCACCTGTAATGATGTAGCACCCAGTTTCACCTCTCTGGGTTCTGGTTGCTGGTTTGCTGTCTCATTGATAGGGCGCCGGGTTACGATAAAACCGCTGCGGCTTCTGGGTTCAATTAAGCCTTGATCTTCCAATAGCATATAGGCCCTGATCACGGTATTTTTGCTGACATCTAATTGTTGGCTGAGGCTGCGTAATGAGGGCAGGAGGTTGCCTGGGCGTAGTTGCAGGTCATTGATCTGACCGTTGATATAATCAGCGACTTGTTGATATCGTTTCATGGGTACAGTTTATCTATAATGGGTTTCTGTGTCTCCATATCTTTATCTGTACCCTTTGATAAACCGTCGTTCTGGGCCTGTCTGCAAGACTGCCAGTCCCCTAATCTAGCGAGTAATCTAAATACGCCGTAATAAACAGGTTTAAGGGTTTGCCATGATCAACGTTAGCAACAATACCTCATTGACCAGATGGGTTCCATTCATCTTTGTGGTGCTCTGGAGTACGGGCTTTATCGGAGCCAAATACGCTCTACCTTATATTGAACCGTTTAATTTGCTGCTGATTCGTATGTTGATCAGTCTGGTGGTGTTTGGCCTTTTGATGCTGGCTTTTCGTTCAGCCTGGCCATCCAAGTCGCAGATTATGCATCAGCTCGTAGTGGGATCCTTAGTCCATGGTGCATATCTGGGTGGAACATTTGCTGCTATTAAATTACATATGCCAGCGGGAGTGACATCTTTGCTGGTGGGCTTACAACCTTTGCTGACAGCCTTAATCGCCTGGTCAATACTGGGGGAACGGTTGTATCCAAAACAATGGATCGGTCTATTTCTGGGATTGCTCGGTGTTTCTATGGTGCTGCTTCGAGGGCAGGAGTTGGGCCAGTTTGATGTCAGTATGGCTGCTTTAATAGCTGCATTAATTGCCTTATTGGGCATATCTATTGGCACTCTCTATCAAAAGCATTTTGGTAAAGATGTTGATCTGTTGTCAGCCTCGTTCTTTCAATATCTGGCAACAGCAGTATGGATGGCTTTGCTCAGCGGCCTTTATGAGCACCAACAGGTTCAATGGCATCCAGAGTTGATTCTGGCACTTATCTGGTTGGTATTTGGATTGTCTTTGTCAGCCATTTTATTGTTAATGTATATGATTCGTGAAGGCGAAGCGTCCAGAGTCGCCAGCTATTTTTACCTTGTTCCTCCTTTAACGGCATTGGAGACCTGGTTGTTGTTTGATGAAGTGCTCAGTGTTGGTGCCATTGCTGGAGTGTTGGTAACTGTTCTTGGCGTTTTTCTGGTTCTTAAATCGCCTAGACAGAATGTTCAATCCAGTAATAATAAGCTAGGCAAGAAGATAAATTTGTCCGGTTAATTTGATCAGCCCTGACTCAGTGTTATTAAGGGGATAGATTGGGTTGTAACCCCAGGCTTTCCCATGTTGATCCAGGTTTGACACGAACATCATCTGGAAATTGCGGCAAGGGTGTCCAGGTCTGTGGGTTATCAGCTGGAATCAGGTTGGCCCCGCAAGGGTCAGTCTTACAAAGAAAGGGGCTTCCAAGATGTGTGACGACGTCATTGTGTTGGTATATGACCGGTTCATCAGCATGCACTCCTTGTCCCAGAGAGGCCATTGCTGCCCACATTTCAAGGTTGAGATAGTCAAAACTTTGATTCAAACCGCTATTCACAAATTCTACTAACTCGGCCTCTGAGTTCAGATTACCGCTGCCACTTCGGTTTCCAGCAGTGCCATTGCCAGTGGGAAGGGCAGTATGCATTTTTGCTGGGCCATTCCATAGGTTGTCGATAAATGCGACCGGCGTACTTGCATTAGCAATCCTGAACAAGTGGTCGCTTGCTGTTTCGTTATACACTTCGTCCCGTTCAAAATTCCAGTTGCCGAAAGTATTGCGTTTAAATGAATAGCTCATATTGGCCAGAGCTGTGTCATTCATATACATGCCCAGACCACGCATAGTGCTGAAGTAGTTATCCTCTATCGTCGCGCCGACGTTGCTGCTGGTATCATCATTTGCATTGTATTGGGCAAAAAATGAGATCATTGAACCCGCAGAACCGATAAAAATATTGTGATGCACATGCAAGTGACCTTGACGTAGTCCGATTTGAAAATTATTGTCCTGATAAGGTTGAAAGGCAGCACGCCAGTCAATTGCAGCTGGGCCAAATACATTGTTATAAACTTGGGTGTTGCCAGCTAATTGACCGAGTTGAATGGCTTCGGTGCCGGTTCTCAGCACTCGATTATTGAAAATTCTCCAGTTTTGAATGTGATGTTGTGGCTGGCCTTCAGTTGCTCCTATGTATAGACCCTCACTACCCGTATCGTGGATATAATTGTCGTTGATAATGCAGTCTTGCATGGGGTCATTGGGGTAGTTGCTGTTTTTCAACAGCATGCCAGCAAAGGTGACTTCTCTGATTTCGGTGTATTCAATTCGAAACTTGGAGGCAAAATTTACCCGAACAGCTGAACCACCATTACTGAAATTATCATCCAGCAAAAAACCATAGGTGTTTTGTGAGTTGGCAAATTTACCACCTCGATGACCGGCATACGATGTATGGCCTGTTTGACTAAGAGGGTCGTATCGGCCCGTAAGAACCCAGTTTGTCCCCCCGGATATATTGAATACATAATGATGGCCCATGCCACCAATGCGGACTTGTCCGTCTTTGTTGGTAATGATTAACGGTTTATTATCCGCTCGATCCGGCAGGTTGCCGATACGAATAAATCGATAATCTCCTGCTGGAATATACAAGCGATCAAGGTTCTGCCAGTCTACCAAGGGGTAACTGGCCTGAATATCAATCAAATAAAGGCCTCCGCCAGCAGTTGGATCAGGGCCGGGTAAGGTCAGTGATGTTGAAGGAATTCCGTAATATCCGTCGGTGACAGGCCAGATTAATGGATTTGTGCCAGGCCCTCCATCTTCAGCTTCGTCCATCAAGAAATTGACTATCGGTGCTATCGGGTTGCTATACACTGGTTGGATCAGGCTGAGCAGAAAAACAATGCAAGTTATTGCTGTGGAAATGTGGGTTCTTATTATTTTTAAAGGCATACAGAGTGGTTGTTATGGTTAAGTATTGCTGGCTTCAAGTGTGTCAATATACGGTTTGTGGTTGTCATTTGAGGAGCTTTTATGATGACAGGCAATACCGTCGATCCAGGTCTGTTCAACCATTAGCTGTTGGTCAAGTAACACTAAAGAACTTGTGTAGCCTGACTTAATATAACCGAATTGATCACCTAATCCCAGGTATTCAGCGGGATAGGTAGAAGCCATGCGCAGTGCTTCTGCCACCGTGACTCCCATAGAATTGACACAATTGCGTACTGCCTGGGACATGTCCAAATCGCAGCCTGCCAACACGCCATCGCTGGTTTCCAGGCGATTGTTGCTGCGTTTTATGGTTTTACCGTCAAGGACAAACTCCGTTTGTCTGGAACCGGTGACTGGCATCGCATCGGTAACCAACATGACTTTCCCTTGGGGCTTGAGCTCAATAGCAAGTTTGAGGGTTGCATAATGCACATGGTGACCATCCGCTATAATGCCGCACCAACTGTCAGGGTCCAACAATGCAGCTCCAGTTACTCCAGGTTCCCGGCTTTGCAAAGGTGTCATCGCATTAAATAAATGGGTGAAACCTTTCAGGCCTGCAGCCAGCGCACTGCGGGTTTGTTCGTATGTCGCAGCAGTATGCCCGGCAGATACGATAATACCATTTGTTGCTAGCTCTTTTATCACATCGATACCGACCATTTCCGGGGCGACAGTAACCATCACCTTTCCTTTATGCGGTTGTGTTAAAACCTGTATATCAGATGATGTGGGTTGGCGAAATTTTTTGGCATTATGCACGCCTTTGCGTTGCTTGTTTAAAAAAGGGCCTTCCAGATGAACACCTAAAACACCCGGTATCTTTTGTTGTATGGCTTGATTGACAGCAGCAAGTGCTTGTTCAAGCTTATCGGGATTATCTGTGATCAGTGTTGGTAATAAGCCTGTTGTGCCGAACTGCCTGTGGGTTCTGGCGATGCCTTCGATGCCATTAACGCTGGTGTCATCATTGAATAGAAAGCCACCGCCACCATTAACTTGGGTGTCGATAAAACCCGGTGCCAAGAAGGAGTCTGGGTAGGATTGGCGAGGCATATCTGTTGATAAATAATCAACAGACACGATATCCATGATTCGGTCACCACTGATGATGACGGCATGGTTTGTCAGCGAGGTTTCGCCGGTGAATATTTGCTGGGGCAATATTGCTGATATCATCAAATAGTCTCAGTTACTTTCTTTAAATTAACTGGAGTGTCAGGAGAGAACCCTCTGGATAAAGCGATTTGATTAGCAAAAGGGTAAAAACTCTGGATTGTCAGTATCGGAGTGAATACAGGTTCTGGGTGGGCAACAGCAGGCAGCTCGTAATCGTTTTTCACTCTGGAGCAGGCCCTGGTGATGTACGTTTTTGCACCAATCGTCTGCAGGGTGTCGATAAGCAGGTTCATCTGCTGTTCGGTTTCATCCTGTTGGGTGAAGATCAGCACTGGATAGTTCTTCTGGATCAGTGCCAGAGGCCCGTGCATGACTTCAGCTGAGCTGAAAGCTTCGGCGTGCAATACGGCTGTTTCTTTGAATTTCAATGCCGCTTCAAGAGCAATACCGAACCCCGCTCCTCTGCCTAATACCAGAGTGCTGTTGGCTGCTGTAAAGGTTTGTGTAGCCTTACTCCAATCAAGAGTCGATGCCTGTTGTAAATGTTCTGGCAATTGTTCCAGCATTTGAAGTTGACTTTTTGCTTTGCACCAACAGAAAACAAGGTGCAATAAGGCTGACAATGACGCAATAAAACTTTTGGTCGCAGCGACACTGGTTTCAAGACCAGCATGCATTGGTAAATAGATGTCAGCTGCTTTTTCCAGCGCTGAGTTTTGCTGATTGACCAGTGCCACTGTCAGAGCACCTGCTTGCCTGGCCGCTTCTGTGCTTTGAACTATATCTGGACTTTGACCTGATTGGGAAATGGCAATAAACACCGCTCCTTTGAGGTTTTGTTTGGTCTGATAAACAGAGCTGATGGAAGGAGAAAATGATGCACAGGGAATCTTCAGGTGAGTCTCTACCCAGTATTTCAGGCATGTGGCAGCGTGATCTGAACTGCCGCGGGCACAAGTGATAACCATGGTTGGTTCTAAACGAGTCAACTGTTGGCTAATTGTCTCTACCTGAGATTGATTCGACTCCAGTTGTCTGGCAATAATGTCAGGACAGTCGAGTGTCTCCATAAGCATTTGGGTGGTAGTGGTTTGTGTGTTCAACATAGTTGCTGGATAGTTCCTTTGATGCGAAAAAATTAATGAAAAGGAGAAGTCAGGCTGTGTGCATTTCAGCGATGAAGTCGTAAGAGTCGCCTCTATAATGCGAACAGGTGTACTCTAAAGGTCTGCCATCTGGAAGAAAGCTGCAACGTTGTATATATAAAATGGCACTTCCCACTCCTATGTCTAGTAAGTCAGCTTGTGCTTGTTGGCACAGTTGAGCCTTGATGCGCTGCAGAGCGCGTTTGGGATGCAGATTATTGGATTTGAGAGTCTCGTACAGTGATTCGTCGACAAGGTCAGGGTCTGGTAAAAACTCTTTCGGCAGGGTTGCATGTTCCAGAGCAACAGCTTGTTGGTCAGCATAACGCAAACGATATAATCGAACGACTTCTGAACCTGGAGATAAATTCAATGCCATTGCTTCTTCTGGTGTTGCTGAACCAATACTTCGGTCCAGCCATTGCGCATGCGTTTTAAAACCTCTTGCTTTCATATCATCTGAGAAGCTGGTCAGCTGCGACAAGGGCAGTTCAATATGGGCTGAGACAAATGTACCAGCCCCTTGTTGCTGGTTGAGAAACCCGTCGTTTACCAATCCCTTGATCGCATTGCGGACCGTTATGCGCGATACCTTCAAGGCTGAAGCCAGAGTTCTTTCGGTAGGAATGGCCTCACCAACACTCAATGCACCTGTTTCTATAGCGTGACGCAAACAGAGTTGTACTTTGATATACAGAGGCGTTTGTTGTTCTTGATAATCTTGCATACGTACTTTGAGTAGACTGAGCAGTGCGTTTGGTGACTCGGATTGGCTTGGTGAAGAATTTGATGGTTTCATGATTTCATCTAGGTGTCGGTAAATTCCTAACTATAACAATGTTTTTGATTCGCTTAGTGCAAAGTGTAATTTATAATACCAATTTAGTCCATATGTATTTATTTTGCTTTAAATATTGAGTTTTAAATAAAATTTGATTTTATTTGGTTTAAATTGGTATTATATTTTTATCAATTATAAAAGAGGAATGAAAATATGAAGATAAAATTGATTCGCTGTTTTTGTGGCATTGTGGCGTTTTTATCCCTGTCGGCGGCAAATGCTGATATGGATTACCTGGCCACAGTGGAAGGGAAGTTGACAACACAATGCAGCCTGGAGCCAAATAGCTGTGATGCGGTTATTGCAGCATTTAATGATGCAGTAACCCAAAAAACCGGTAAACCATTTAAGGCGTCGGTCGTTCGACTGAGCACAAGCGAGTCGATAACCCGTTTAAGTTCAGAGCTGGCCAGTTCAAGAAAAGCAGCCATGAGGAAGTGTAAGGAATTATCCGGTGATGCCTTCGATAACTGTTTGGAGGGAATCTATAAAACCAAAGTTGATGTTTTGTTTGGCGGAACAGATGGTCCTTATAGAGCGGCATTGGAAAGTAATCTGTTTGCTAAGAATGACTATCCAGTCAGCAATGTGTATCCCTGGGCTGCACAATTGACCAGGGAAAGTGATAACAGGTTAGGGGCTTTATATATGGGAATTCTGGGACTTGGTTATAACCCTGAACTTCTGACAAAGCTCAAGATACCGGCTCCTGCTGGTTGGGCAGACTTGGCTAAACCTGAATACAAAGGAGTCATTGGTGTCGCTAATGCCAACACTTCGGGCACCAGTTATAAATATTTGAGCAGTATGCTGACTGCATTTGGTTCTGAAGAAGAAGGTTGGAAACGCATCATGGCCAACCATAAAAATATAGGCCAGTATACTAAATCGGGTTCGGCTCCCTGCAAAATGGTAGGGCGCGGAGAGCTGCCGGTCTGTATTGGTTTTCTGGCGGTGATTGCAGAGTTGAGTCATAACGGTCAACCAATTGTAGGAGTTGCACCACAGGAAGGGACCTTATATGAAATAGGTCCAATTGGTATTGTCACAGGCAGTAAAAACCGCAGTAATGCTGAAGCTTTTGCTCAGTTTCTCTATGAACCAGTGGTGCAGAAAGTGCTCGAAGCAAATGGCAGCAGGCAGTTCCATTCGAATATAGAATCTGCAGTGCCAGTGGGGGCGCCAGATACAGTGGCTATCAAACTGCTGGATTCGGAACCCAAATTTGGTACCAAAACCTTTAAAAATGAGGTTATTGCCCGTTGGAATGACAAAATATTTCCCGTTAAGCGTTAGTAGTTGGTGGTAAATTCCCCCTTATTTTGCCGTCAATGATGTTTATTGACGGCATTTTTTTCAACAACTTATCTACCGACTATAATTGCCTTATGTTCTGTCAGCAGCGAGGTCTTATGTTTTTATGAATACTGAAAAAATGCCTGAAGATGACCTTGAGCTGGAAACCTGGCGGACAGAACAGGTCACACGACATATCATAGCCAGCCAGAAAAAGGCTCTTGAGGCAGTCAGTGCTTGCTCTGCGTCAATCAGTCTGGCTGCAGATGCCATCGTAGGTTGCTTGCAGACAACGTCGCACAGCAGGTTAGTATATGCTGGCGCAGGTTCATCAGGCGCTCTCTTAGCTAATGATGCCAGTGAGTTATTACCCACCTATGGTTGGCCACTTGATCGTTTGCTGGTTTTGCAGGCTGAAGGTCGTAATTTCTGTGTGAACGATAATAGTGCTGATGAAGATAACCGACAGCGAGCAGTTGATTTGGTGGCAGTGCATCAGCTCGATGGACAGGATGTTGTTATTGTGGCTTCAGCCAGTGGAGCGACTCCGTACACCCTGCAGCTTGCTGAATCTGCTTGTGAAAAAGGAGCTCTGATTGTGGCGATCGTGAATAATGCTGACTCCCCTTTGTCGAAATGGTCCGATCATACCGTTTTTTTACAAACCGGGGCAGAGGTGATTGCCGGGTCTACTCGTATGGCAGCAGGTGCCGCATTGCGGGCGACTCTCTGCACACTGTCTACAACCATCATGATCCGCCTGGGACGGACCTATAAGGGCATGATGGTCGATATGCTGGTTGGCAACGATAAGCTACGACTCAGAGCCGTTAACATGGTGAGGAAAATTACCGGAAAAACAATCGTGGACGCAGAACAGGCTCTTCAGGAAAGTGGCCTTAATATCAAGCTTGCAGTGCTCTTACTCCAAAATAAGGTCGAATCTATAGAGCAAGCACAGAGGCTGCTGGTGGATAACCAAGGGTCCTTGAATAAAGCGCTGTCCGTGGTTCAAACGCTATAGTTCAGCGATTTAGCCTTTCCCCAAGTAGGCTTAAAATACATAAGGTTGGTTTTCCTGAAAACGAATATGGTCCAACAGCCAATGTGTTGCGGCTACCCCGGTTTTACCAATGATTTGCGGTAGTGAGGTGACAGGAAATTGATCAAGCTCACTGTAATGCTCAACACTGAAGCCTCCGTCATCGCCAGTATGGTTGTACATTACCATAGGCTGGTCATTTCCTCCGGTATAGGTTGAGTCACCAATACGGGCTATCTGCTGTAGTGTAAAGCCAGCTTTGATATAAAAGTCGACAGCCGTGGCTTTAGAAATGCCTGCTGGGCCAATATCAATAGTCCCTTGCGTTTGAAACGATTTAAGTTGTTTGTCCATTTTGAAATGTGATAATCCGAGGTCAACCTGTGCTTTCACTCTGGGCAAATTGTGCAATGTGGCATGCTCGTTATTAACCCACAATGCCATACTGTGTGATTTGTTTTCTGCGTGGGAAAACATGGAGCCTGCTGTTGTTGATAGGTAGTGCCACAATTCCTTTTGCAGTGCTGGGTCCATTGTCGGAAACTGTAGATCAAGCGGCTTTTTTCTTGAGTCATTGTCAGCAAAACCGTCAAAGACAGCTGAGCCATTCTGCTCAAAACCGAATAGATATTTGAGATTGTCTGAATCAGTCAAGGTATGACTTTGTCTGATTTGTCTAAAGACTTCGTTGATATCTCTACCACCTTTGGTACGGTAATATTGATTGACATAACGAGGTCTGCCCGAAACCAGATTGACATAGATTCGTTTATTTAAAATCGACGTTATCTTCTCGATCATTTCTTCCGATACTGTGCCCGCGTGTTCGGTGAGTACGCCGTCAATGTCGAAAATAATCACTGAAAATGGTCGCGTCAGTATGGTCTGAAGTGTGTCCATAGTCTGGAACTTCCGGGAAGTGGTGGTCATCAGGTGTTAACTCCTTGAGTGTTTTTCTGCAGTTGTTTAGTCGCACTGTGTATCAGGCGTTGTACGTTCAAGCCATGAGCAAGATCAGGGATAAAAGCATCCTCATCTGCTTGAGTGAAAAAGATAAAATGAGCATGGACCAGAGCACGAAGCCAGCCAGAGGCTATGCCTTTTTGTGGGAACTGACTGTGCGGAGCATAATCGTTGCCACAGTGTATGGTCGTCCATTGGTTGTTGCTGTCAGGGCTACAGATATGCAGAGTATCGGCTTGTGTGCTGGAAAAGCGCAGAGCTGCTTTGTGGAAATGAAGTTCCACTTCCAGAATGTCGTCTGCTCCAGCTGAAATGCGGCTGGCGGTCACGTGACCGATAGCTCCGCTGGTTTGTTCCTGGAGGGTAATCTGGCTGCATAAATCAGACATTGGATGGACATCCGCAAAGGGTTGATTCTGGGCAGTGTGCAGTATTTTCAGGTTGTCACCCAATAAAGCAATTAACAAACTGAAGGCATGAGAACCAAGATCCGCAATAGCACCGCCCTCGGGTGCCGGCTTTAATCGATCGCCTCGGCTTTCGCGGTATTTACGGTCCAGATAACCACTGCGCAAATACTGAGCGCGAAAATGGATCAATTGACCAAAATCATGATTGTTTAATAATTGTAGTAGGTGACGCATTGGGGGGGATTGTAAGAACTGAAAGCCGATCTGTATCTGAACTTTCGAGAATTGGTTCGAGAGTTGGTTTGAGATAAGTTCCTGAACATAGCGTTCTTCAGAAGAACTGCAAAACAAAGGCTTTTCAATATAGATCTTATGTACATTATCCATAGCCAATGCGAGTTTTAAATGAGGAATATGAACCTTGTTTGGCCCAAGAATAAACACCGTATCAATCTGTTTTAATGACGAGATATCCTCAATTTTGCAGAACGTTTCAAAGCCATATTGACGGGCAAACTCGCTTGCTTTTGAAGCGTTTCTACCGGCAACACAGTAGGCCGATATCTGCAAATCATCATAATAAAAAGGTAGAGCATTAAGCGCATAGGCATGTGCCTTGGCAATACTGCCGTAACCCAGCAATAAGACGGTATGATTTTTCATGACTGTTGTTGTGTGGTAGTTTCGATGGTTTGGTTTCTTAACCGGTCTGTTTTATCAGTTCCTGTTGTAGTTGCTCAGCGGACTGAAAGTGGATGCCCCGCATACCAACGCCTTCGGCGGCCTGGGCATTTTCGAAGTTATCATCGATATAAACGGCGGTGCTGGTATCAATGCGATACTGTTTAACCAAGTGTTGATAAATGGCTAAATCCGGCTTTTTCATCTTGACTTCACCTGAGACAACAATGCCTTTGAACCAAGACAAAAAAGCATAACGCTGCAGAGCTATGGGGAATTTTTCATGCGACCAATTGGTTAATGCATAGATGTCTATACCTGAGTTTTTGCACTCTTCTAATAATGCGACAGTGCCCTGATCGGCTTGACCTAACATTTCTTCCCATCGTTGGTCATAGGCTTTGATAAAGTCACTGTATTGCGGGTGTTGGGGAATCAAGTTGTCAACGGCTTGTTGAAATGGTCGTCCGGCATCTTGTTGTAGATTCCATTGCTGGTTGCACACATGGGTCAGGAAGTATTCCATTTCCTGAGGATCATCAAACAGTTTCTGGTAGAGATAACGGGGGTTCCAGTCAATCAACACTCCGCCTAAATCAAATACAATAGTTTTAATGCTGGGGTTAATACTTGTCATAGAGTTCTCCTGAGGTTTCTTCGGGAAGTAATTGGTGTTTTTGTGGTGCTTATGCAATTGTTCATAATTGTGTTCAGGTGAATAAAAAACCAATGCCGAATGGAACGATCATGCCTCCCAGGCTGGCTCCAATCAGACACCAACTGCTGACAGCGCCTGTTACCAGTATGCGTTGCTCCATGAACAAAAAAATCATTGGAAAAATACAGGCCATAGACAAGCCCATCATGACGACTCCAATCAGCAAAAACAGTGTGTTGGATCCAAGGATGGCTAATAATGCAGCGCTGATGAAGCAACCACTGATACTGAGCGCTAAAATCATTCCAGTAGAGATGTGTCTGGCCAGAAAAATTCCACTTAAGCGCCCCAGTGCCAGTGTCGCCCAGAATACCGAGGTGACATATACCGCATTGCTGGATGTGATATCAGGTGATTGCATGGCATAACTTGTCAGCCATCCAGAGAAACTCACCTCAGCAGCGACATAGAGGAACAACAGCAGTGTTGCAAACATGACCAAGGCTGGTGGCTTCAGCATATTACCCGGCGCTGGTTTATTGTCTGGAGGCTGCGGCTCTGAGACTTGCACGGTGTACAATGCAGCTAAAATGGTTAATCCGGCTATTGCCCAATAAGCGGTATTGAAATCGTTTGAGTATTCCAGTGACAGGCCGATGAATGCAGGTGCCAGCAATGCTCCAACGCCAAACAGGAAGTGCATGATGCTGACAAAAGGTGTTGATTTTTCTGCATGAACCCAAAGTATCAAGGTGTTCATGCCGACCTCAATCAAACCAAAAAACAGACCCAACAAAAACCAGCTTACTACCAGCCCTTTGAGGTCATTAATAAAAGGAAGATAACTGACCATAAAACTGACTCCCAGCAGGCTCAAAGCCATAATGCGATGGGCGGGTTTGATGGTGAATAAATGAGCTGCCCAGATTGATCCTGTCAACAGCCCAGAGAACAGGGCAGTAAACAGTATGCCTAAACTGCTTAGTTCGAGGCCTGTAGAGTCGGCGTATAGTGGAATGGAGGGGCCTAGAGAAGCAATCACAAGCCCGGTAATACCTGCATTTAAATAATAAACGACCGTCTGGCGTTGCTTAGTCAATGGTTTGATATGGGTGCTCATTTAGTGCAGTGTTTTAATGTTTTATGATTTAAAGTGGCAAATAACAGCATTAAATCTGCTGTTATTTGCTTATATTGCGTTATTTTGCATGTTTAATCAATTGATTTTGCATCTTTGTGCGCTTTTTGTTAGTTTTGACATTTGAAGACGGTGAAATAGTTCTATGTTGATTGGTGAAAGACACAAATATATAAAAGCGGTTCTGGAAAGAGAGGGTAAGGTTGTTGCCATTGATCTTGGCCAAGAACTGGGTGTGTCGATAGATACTGTTCGCAGGGATTTGCATAAATTGGCTGAAGAAGGCGTTTTGCAAAGAACCCATGGCGGAGCATTGCCCTTGGGTTCTCACACCAACTATGCAACTCGGGAAAAAATATCCAATTCAATTAAAGCCAAATTGGCGGCAGCTACTGTGAACTTGATTGAAGATGGGCAAACTATTTTTCTGGATGGGGGGACGACCAATGTCCATATAGCTCAGCAATTGCCACACGATTTACAGGCAACCATTATTACCAACAATCCACCGGCTGCAGTAGCGTTGATGAATCACGCGAATATAGAGGTCATTTTGTCAGGAGGGCGTTTGCTGAAGCATTGCATGACAACCACGGGGCCAACGACATTGAATCTGTTCAATACAATACGTGCAGATATCTGCATTCTGGGTATTTGCAGTTTACATGCTCAGGAAGGAATCGGGGCATCTGATTATGAAGAGATGCAGATCAAACGGGTTATGATTGATCGATCAGCAGAGGTGATCGGTACCGCTACTGCGGATAAACTGGGCATGGTCTATAACTACACCGTCGATGATATTCGTTCTCTTACCTATTTAGTGACGGAAAGCAATGTGGCAGAACACAGCCTTCAGTCTTTTCGGGATAAAGGGGTGCAAGTAACGCAGGTTAATTCGCAAACAGAGTTGGTTAATCGTGATTGAAGATGGCCGTATTTACGATCTTGTACCAGAGAGTATAAACATTTGCCGGTCATGCCAATGAGCTTGATTCAAAGCAGACTGCCTGTATAAAAATATTACATAACGTGCCAGGGACAATACAAATCAACGTACAAGGTTCCATCGAGTGCATTCTCTCGGAACATTTCATAGCCCATGCCGGGTTGTAACGGGCGACTTTCATGTTTGGATGAGTTGGCTAACCGTTTTGTAAAGTGCCGCCAGATATAAGGCAGGTCACCAGTGCTATAACAGGGAGCACTGAAAGTAGCGTATAGACCTCCGGGAATAACTTGTACGGAGATGTCAGAATTTATCGGGAAATTATTCGGGACTTGTATGCAGGCGTCATATTTACAGGCCGTTCTTGGAGCCAGTTGGTCATCATCCCAACTAACTCCGATCACTTTCGTATCCTTAGTCAAAAAGCAATGCTTATGGGCCCAATAGTTGATCGAGTCCACAGCTGTGTTGATATCACTGCTGATACCATAGTTACTGATACTGCGGACATAGGCCACTTTTATGGCCGGTTGTTGAATTATTCGGATGGGGGAATTGTCCAGTGATAAACGTTGTTCGACTTGATTAAGATAATCATTCTGCGAGCTCTGGCTATTGATATCGCTGGCAGATAAATAGGGGAGCTGATAGATATAGGTTGATTTGAACTCTCTTGGGTTGATGTCGAATTTATCGGAAAAGGCTCGAGAAAATACTTGTACAGAAGAATAACCGCAATTCAGAGCCGTATCGGTAATTTTCATATCTCGGTGGTAACTCAGTAGCCGAGCAGCTCTTTCCAGGCGGATTCGGTTTAAAAAGTTTATTGGAGTTTCACCGACATAGTCTGTAAATACTTTTATAAAATGATACTTGGACAAACAAGCAAGACCAGCCAATAGATCCAAGTCTATATTTTTATCGCAATGGAGATGAGCAAAGTTCAGTACATGGTTAATTCTATTGGCGTGTTTGTGCATTCCAGTTTATCGGTTCGATTAAGGGCTTTTATGTGTGAACTGTGAGAATCCTCATTATATCTTTTCTGACCGGTGTTTTTATTTCGCAACATTTGCAAAGTATTTGTTTTTCAATCGCATTACCATCAACCCGAACATGATTCAGGCAGCAGAGAGTTATTTTTTCGGATCGTGTACTCTGTTCTATTGTAACTAACGAGGAAGATTTTACTATGTTAAGAGTGTATTTTGTATTGTCAATGATATTCGGTCTTGCTGCTAACACGGCTCTGGCCCAGGAACTGTCAGTTACTAAAATAGCAGGTGATGTTTATCGTTTTAAACATGATCACCATTTTTCAGTGTTTGCGTTGACTGATGCTGGTGTTGTGGTCACTGATCCGATTAACGCCAATGCTGCGAGTTGGCTGAAAGCTAAAATCGCCGAGATGACTGATAAACCAATCACCCATCTGGTGTATAGCCACAGCCATGAAGACCACGCGGCAGGCGGTGCAGCCTTTGGTGACGTACCGAATGTGATCGCACATGCAAACGCACCCGAGCAAATCGATGGTGTATCACCAACCCAACGTTTTGACGACACGCTGGTGTTCAAATCAGGAAATCAGACATTCGAATTGACTTACCTTGGTGCAGGCCATAGTGACGACCTTATTGCCATGGTCATTCGTCCCGAAAATGTCGGATTTATAGTCGATGCTGCAGGAGTGAAACAACTGCCATACCGGGATATGCCACACTCTAATGTCGATGGTCTAATCGAACAGGTACGCAAAATTGAGACATTGGACTTCGACATATTCGCAGGAGGACATGGTGAACTTGGTGTCAAGAGCGATGCAACGCCGGTACGGTTGTATCTGGAAGAACTCAGATCACAGGTTTTATCTGGCTTGAAAGCGGGCAAATCAGTCGATGAGTTGACTGAGTCTGTCACTATGAATCAGTACAAAGGCTGGGGGTGGACCTATGAGAACTGGAGAGTCTTGAATATTCAAGGCATGGCCCGGCATCTGAAGACAACTGGGGCGGTAAATTGATGGATGATTTTCACACTCCATAGTGTCACCAAGACCATAATAATCGATGTGAAATATATCAGTGTAGACTATAGGCTAAGTAAGGCGTGGTAGTTTGAAAGTATTCAACAATAACTAGGGCCTGTTCACACTAA
>JBOEHE010000004.1:0-54110 GCA_050633785.1 Arenicella sp. | reverse complement strand
CGAACAGGCAGTTTAGAAATTCAAAGAAACCTTCACGACCACCACTGAACGGTTCACTGCCGAACAGGCAGTTTAGAAAACCGCGCGCTTTTGTTAACAGGTGAAATTTTGGTTCACTGCCGAACAGGCAGTTTAGAAAGAAAAGCTCGCCAAGCACATTATGCGCGTCAGGTTCACTGCCGAACAGGCAGTTTAGAAATCCGGCTTATTACTTCGTGAATTAGAAGCAAGGTTCACTGCCGAACAGGCAGTTTAGAAATCTTTGGAATATTGATCCGCAGAACTGGCAACGTTCACTGCCGAACAGGCAGTTTAGAAAGGGTTATATGACTGCGAATACTCCGATAGTTAGTTCACTGCCGAACAGGCAGTTTAGAAACTGCTAAAGTCCCAGGTTCTGGACATTGAATAGTTCACTGCCGAACAGGCAGTTTAGAAAAAAGACAATAACAGTAAGCCGCCCCACTTTTAGTTCACTGCCGAACAGGCAGTTTAGAAATTTTGCCCCCAACCGAGCCACCATATTCCCAGGTTCACTGCCGAACAGGCAGTTTAGAAAAATGCATGAGCAGTTGAATTCGATCATGCGTAGTTCACTGCCGAACAGGCAGTTTAGAAAGTCGCCTCCATCAGGATCTGTTGGGTCGGTAGGTTCACTGCCGAACAGGCAGTTTAGAAAATATGCTCTACTCAAGTGATAATGCTTGTTTAGTTCACTGCCGAACAGGCAGTTTAGAAAGGGCGCGTCTTTGGGCTTATCAGAGACGACTTGTTCACTGCCGAACAGGCAGTTTAGAAAATCTGGGTTGATTCTTCTTGCTTCTGATCATAGTTCACTGCCGAACAGGCAGTTTAGAAATGCAAAAATATCAATCTGGGCCGTATCCCGATGTTCACTGCCGAACAGGCAGTTTAGAAACATTCAGGTTTAAGTTCACCTGTTAAGAAGTCGTTCACTGCCGAACAGGCAGTTTAGAAATGGCTGCGAACACTCGTCTTGCTGCTCTGGCTGTTCACTGCCGAACAGGCAGTTTAGAAAAACTAGAATTATTATTTTTGTCTTATCTTCTCGTTCACTGCCGAACAGGCAGTTTAGAAAATATACGCAGGAAAGAGGCGTCCCTCTCCAGCGTTCACTGCCGAACAGGCAGTATATCCAAGAACCTTCCAACCTCCTATCAATCGTAGAATAGGAGTAATTTATTTCACCATCATAGCAACTAGATAAACAGCTATGACGGTGAAGAGTTACTCCAACGAGAACAATTTATGGTGTTACAACATCCAACTCGTAAGTAACAGAACAACCGTAAAATGATATGCTGGCAGTGAATGGAGGTGTTACAAAACCACCCATTGAGGTGGACACTTGAAAGAATACGTACATTGAATAGAAGTATTGATCATTATCAATGGTAGTGTGTGCGATGGCACTGGTTGTTCTTTCTTCCAAACCCGAGGCGCTACCTGTGGTTGTCAGAATCAAATCGGATGACAATACCTGCTCATTGCTAGTGGAGTTTCTTGCTCTGCGCTCCAGTGCAGCACTGGAAGCAAAACCAAAATCAATAGCAGCATCCTGATCATCGACATAACAGGACAAAGACTGAAGCACTGCGCCTTGTGGCAGATCCAATGGTGTACTCAATCCAACAGATGTGGTGTTGGATTGGCCATTGAATCGGAAGTATTGACCCACATTACGGAAAAAATCCTGCCCATTAAAAGCAGCTGAATATTGGCCACCGGTATAGTTCTTGGTGAATGTTGTCGTTGCCAGCTGAGCTCCCGCTCCTCCTAACGGTACAACCACTACCTTATTTTGCCCAAACGATGTTGTTGATGCGATCAACGTTACTATTAAAACAATGAATATTCCAGTATGTTTTTTCATATTTTACCCTCTGTGATGCCAAGTTGACCGTCCCCATAGCAGCCTTCTGTTTGCTCATGTATGAACATTACTTAGTAAGTCATTCATAAATATTAAAACATAATTGAATCCGTTTGATAGACCAAAGAATGGCTTATCGTTCGATTCCAACAACTAAACTCAGCAGTTATTTATTAGCGCACTCTACGCCCTTACAATCCTAGCTCAAATCCTGTTTTTTTTCTAATAAGGTGACAAGCATGTTGCCTGAAGGCCCTAAACAGTCCATAAAAGGTTCCAATATGACTTTTGCATTTGTGCTGACATGACAGACAACTCGTGTATCTAAACCAATCGACCTTTGTTTTTAATAATCTGGGGGGACAATACGAGTTATTTAAATTCAATAAACACGTCAGTTACTCTATTTTCACAGTCTGTCTCGACTGAATAAACAACATCCAATTTCGTTATGAAATAGTGAGTTATCTCATTCAAACCTGTGCGCTTAAAATATCCGTACTCAATATCTGAGCCTTTATAATACGAAAGCGAGGTTGTTACCTCCTCCAAGAAGGTTTTTACTAAAAAACTATCAGGAAAATTCTCGTCACCAAGCAGTTTTTCACACTGCCGAGCATTATCTAAAGAATCACCAGCAGAAACAGCGGGAAAGAATAAAACCAGCAACACTAAACATGTTTTTCTATGGAATGCCATTAAACCATTTCTTCCTGGTCACATCAGTATATTATTTAGCCAAATAGTTTTTCCAGATAGAGGGGTCTGGAATCCATGGCCCTTCACCCAACAGAGGAGAGATAAGACTATTTAAGCTGCCATCATAAATCTCTTCAACAGCAGACTCACCAGCATCTGCTCTATCCGCCAAATTCACCAACTCTACGAAAGCATCGTAATCCTGAGACAATGAATTAACCAGGAACTGAGCTAAATGATAGCTCAACTCCTGTCCACTATCTGTGCGAAAGAAAGAATCTCCTGACCAAAATTCCTGCACCCTTGATTCATTCCAGAATGCACGATGCCTGGAGTGCATTTCACGATCCATTACTCCGGATGCAAAACCAGTGATCAGGCTTTCCATACCCACAGCCATACCCTCATCAAGCCAGGTTGGAAGCGACAAGTGGTTCAACAGAGCATGAGTCAACTCATGAGCCGCTATGCTTTCTGCATAATTAATCTCCTGATGTGGGAAAGCAAAGTGTCCATAACCATCATTTATGTAAATACCGGAACTTAAACCAAACACACCTTCTTCAGGGTAAAGACAGGATATATACAAATAGTAACTGTCTAAATCATCAAATACTAAAACAACATATTTTCCTGGGCCTGGGTCAGCAGCAATTCCTCTTAATGCGTGCAAAATCTTCTTTCGGGAACGCTCTAGAAACCCAAGCAAAACAGACACATAATGATCCGACTCTGAACTCAACAGAATGAAATTATCAGACTCATGCATCCGGTGATGTTCTGCCATGTTTGATTTCAACTTATCCACCCAAGCAAGAGCAATGTTATTCCACAACACATCCTGGTCTTCAGTTGATAAATTCAGTTGAATATGTTCAGAAACAGCACTCCAGTTCAGTCGTGCAAAGCTATTTTTATGCTCTATAAATTGCTCTAACCATTCCATTTCTTCTACCACTTGATGTTGTTAAGTCTGCCATGTCTATCCTTAGAGAGCATAGAGAGTACAACACCAAAACTATAATTTTTCTATTCCTTTTTATAAATACGTTTTAAAAAAGCACAATTCATATTTCTGAATCGATATCAAAATAATAAGGTGTTTTACTTTTGATAAAACACTACTTCTGGCCCATAGTTTTGATCTGTGTTTGAAACCTCTACAATAAAATTTTTGTCAGGAAACTCATTAGACAATCTTAGCCTCCAGAAATACCCCACCTTTTCTGCCAATGCCTCGAAAATATCATCCTCGACATTATCCTGGCAATTGGCAAACACATCGTACAGGTGGATATGATTGATGACTTTCTCTATCTGAGCGTTATTATCCAGCTTATCCTGCCAGGATTTATAGTTAGCCTCATCAAAGTGTTTTTTTAAAAACACGCACTCATCAATTTGAATAAACTCCTGAAACAACACATCATATGTTATCAATGCGTCCTCAGGATGAATATTAAAACTGACATAGGAATCTAATGTTATAGATTCAGGATCAGACCAACTATCCTTCCAGGCGTTATATCTCTTTAACATTTTTATCATGGGTATTCATCCAACCTTGCTGGTCGAGGGTCTCCTCTTGGAGTCTGTACTCGAATACTACCATCTGGTAATTGGTTTCTGCCATAGTCAAGCACATGCGGAGTTGGAATACCATTATGAGCTGCACCAGTTACATCAACTCTTTTGACTGCATTGCCAACGTCATCATAAACGATATAACTTGTTATATTTCCTTGATTATCTGCTCGATACAAAACTCCGTTTGGTGGACCTCCTTCCAACTGAAAACGCCCACTGACTCGAGTAGCATTCTCCAAAGGACCACCAGCTAAATCGTCAGCAGTTCTTGGCTTGTTATCACCAATCTCTTCAGATAAATCACACGCGTCATTTTCATTATGCACCCACATGCCATATTTACCGACGAAGTAGGTATGATCGTTTTCGACTACGAAGTTATGCACTTTCAGCGGTTTTGCGATACGTTCAACACGACGAATGGTCAAATCGCTGGTTGAAGTAGCGACAACATTGCCTTTCACTAAATCCTTCGCTTCAACCCAGCCCGTTGCCTGCTGCCAGAAAGGATGTTCCTCTGTAACTTTAATAACTAAGGTGTCAAATTGAACTTCGTAATAATGTGCAACCTCACGGCCCAGCAATTCTGTCACGCGTTGATAGTTATCTTCAAAGGACTGGTCATTACGGGCCAAGACTTTATCGCCAACACGAATATCACGAATCGCTTTTAAACCGTTGTCAGTCCAGACAAGGGTATCACCACCAAACGATGATTTTCGGGTACAGCCACCTACATTCGGTTTGTCATTATCAAAACGTCGAGCGACTTGGGATAAACGGCTGGCGATACGCGCAATTGCCGCAGGGCTGACATTCTCTCCAATTACACGGCCCAATTCTCTGGGGTCTCCACTTAAAACAGCGTCAAAGTCTTCTTTCAATTCATCTTTGATAGCCGCTAATGTCGCCACAGGGTCAACGATCAATGCTTTACCAAGGGTATAAAAGTTAGTTGCCGTGTCAATTGGATTCAATATCATTTCCAGAAGACCTGCTCCCTGTGTTTTCACACCTTCCCAGACGCCTTCTGCAAAATCAACCAGACCTTCCGCGCTTAAAATTGATGGCGGTTCAGTAGTTGGCGGCGTTTCTGTGCCTGGGTCGGTTGTACCAGGATCCGTTGTACCAGGATCCGTTGTGCCGGGGTCTGTCGTTGGATCAGTGGGATCTGTCGGATCACCGCCGCCAGGTGTTCCCACGTTAGTGCCTGGGGGGTTGGTTGAGGGAGGTGTACCTGGGTTTGTCCCAGGGTTTCCGGAATTTCCAGAGTTATTGCCACCTGGATTTGTTGTCGGTGTGCCAGAGTTATTACCCGGATTACCAGAATTGGAGCCACCGGAATTATTATTTCCGCCTGGAGAAGGGTTGCTTGTTCCTCCTCGAGTTCCTCCTCTGGAATAAGCACCGCCGCCGCCCAGATAGTTGCCGGAATGACTGTTGGCAGATGGAGAAAAGTTACCTTTCTGCCCAGACATTTCCAATGCCATGCTACTGCCGTGCTCCTGAACAATACCACCATAAGTGGCAATACCCAGGATAGACGCAATCGCTATTCCCATGACAACATTAATGTATTCACTCATTGCCGCACCTCTGGCAATATGAAAACGACTACTGATTCGATCTGCTCTGTTCCTGCTCTGTTTTTTTGACGCCATGTCTTTTACCCTTTTCTATTCAGCCTTAATCAATACAAGTGGAGTTCTCCTGTATCAATTTTTGTAAGGCTTGATATCTGCTGATACAAATTCAATGTTAATTGCTACCCTGTCAAACGTTGTCTGCAGATGCGGCGCTTTACCAGGAAGGGTAAAGGCCGTTAATACAAACACCGTCTTGTCTGCCGCTGCGGCGGCATAAATAATTACATCTTGTGAAACACCCTGAACCTCACCTGGTAAACTCACCATATAACCCTGCAAAACACCTTTTTCTACATAGTTTATATTTTTGATGTGTGAACCCGAAAATCCATAGTTTTTGGCTACCGATTCGATAATACCTTTAAAGAAAAACTTCGAATCCTGCTCGTTTTCAGGAACGAATTCTTTGACAAAATGCTGTGCGTTAAACGTCGCTGGGGGGTAATACTTATCGGGGGTTTCTGCCACAAAAAGCACGGGACGTTCATCACCCGCCCATTCCTTGTTATGCAACCAGAGCGGCGATTGATCAACTGGAAACTTAAAAGTGCCTGCATCAACCCATTCCACCATACGCGATTGTAAAGGCGCATCCTGTGCTGTTACATCAGAATTGGCCTGAGAGGTTAAACTCATTACTGCCAATAGCACACCGGCGCAGACAATAGTCGCAAAGAGTTTCATAAGCGCTGCCCCATAGTCGCCAATAATGGCAAAAGAAAAATGAGAAACACCGCCAGCAGTGCTTTCCATGAATGCAGGCGTGAGACGGCTTGTTTGAAACGGAATTTGCTCATCATCAGCAAGATAACGAACACCAATAGATAGGAGAATAAAAATCTCCCAAGAAGTACTCCTATACCAACAGCTGTTAACATATCAACATCTCGTCCTGATTCCGTGTTTAATACTTGCTTTGTGGGCAAAAGAATACCCTATAGATCTTATTCCTTCAAGAGAAAATTCACTGATTTCTTATAGAGTTAGCTGCCGTCATTCGGTGACAGTCCTACTGATATTTTTATCTAAGCAGCTCATGCTTTGCATTGACAGGCGAGCCAGTCGATAGTTCAGTATGTCTCTGAAAATTGATTGATTGCTGTAAATTCTTCTGTGTCTTTGCTATCGGCTAACAAGTCAGGAAGTTCGATGGCTCTCAAGTATCCAATGCCATACTGACGTGCGCTTCGAAGAACCGGCAGGCTGTCATCTATAAACAGGGTGCGAGCTGGCTCGAAAGCATGCTTTGCATTAAGCTGTTGCCAGAATTGTTGTTGCTCTTTTGGGTAACCAAAGTCATGCGAGCTGATCAACTCGTGAAAATGCTCCTGCATTGACACTGCTTCCAGTTTCAAACTCAACACTTTACGGTGTGCATTGGTCACCAGCCAGACCTGTTTGTTCATCGCCCCCAATTGCTGCAAAAACTGCTCTGCCTGGGGCCTGAAACGAATTTTATGTCTCACTTCGGCCTTCAAAGCTGGAATGTCTATGCCCAATTCATCAGACCAATAGTCCACACAATACCACTCCAACTGGCCTCGTTTGGCAGCTAATTTGGGAAACAGGTGATCGCGACTTTGCTGCAAGTCCAGCGAGTGTGTTTTTGCATAGACACCCGGCAGATAGTCACACCAGAAGTAATTATCAAAGTGTAAATCCAATAAAGTGCCATCCATGTCCAACATGACCGTGTCTATTTTCTGCCAATCGATTATCATTAGGGTTACATCTTTATTACTTAGGTTATTGTCTTGAACGTAGCACAATTAGAATCATTAATAGACCCAATTATTGATATAGCTCAGGATGCAGGTGAACTTATTTTACAAGTATACCGCGGTGAATTTGAAGTAGAAATTAAAGGCGATGGCACGCCGCTGACAATTGCCGACAAACGCGCACACAATCTTATTTGCCAGCGTTTGCTGGAATTGACCCCCGATATTCCGGTGTTGTCTGAAGAATCCAGAGATATCCACTATGATGATCGGCGCCATTGGAAAACCTATTGGTTGGTGGACCCACTCGACGGCACTAAAGAGTTTGTTAAGCAGTCCGGTGAATTCACTGTCAATATCGCTTTGATGGTGGAAAACCAGCCCGCGCTGGGTGTGGTGCATACACCGGTCAAGCAGTGGACACACTGGGGCTGGCACAATGGTGGTGCCTGGAAGCAGGTTGACACTGGCCAAGCCGAGCGTATCACGGCTAATGTTTATACTGGTGGAAAGGCAACTGTGGTAGCCAGCAAATCGCATGGTCAGGCTAAACTGGAGCAGTTTCTCGACAACCTCAAAGCGAAAGAAGGGGACTATGCGGTCGCCAATATGGGCAGTGCTTTAAAAATTTGTCTGGTCGCAGAAGGCCAGGGTGATATCTACCCCCGCTTGGGTTTGACCAGCGAATGGGACACGGCTTCAGCGCATATTATTATCCGAGAAGCAGGGGGACGCATCATTCAAGCTGCGGACCAAACCTCCGGAGATGAGGTGATTTACAACAAGCCCGACATTCTGAATCCTTATTTTCTGGCCATCGGCGCAGGTGACTATGATTGGATTCCTTTGCTCCAAGGTATCGACACACAGCCCTGACAGGCTACAATACAACATATGAAACTTCCTTTCACTAAAATGCAGGCTCAGGGAAACGACTTTGTCGTGCTGGATTTCGTGCATCACCCTCACCAGCTGCGCAATGATCAGTACGCCCGTATTGCCGACCGCCGGTTTGGTATCGGCTGCGATCAGATTCTGATCGTTGAACCCAGCGATCAGCCAGAGATTGATTTTCGCTACCGAATTTATAATGCCGATGGCAGCGAAGTGGGCCAGTGTGGCAATGGTGCCCGCTGTTTTGTTGAGTATGTCCGCGCCAAAGGCCTGACGGACAAGCGCACAATCACAGTCGCAACCAGCACCAGTGTTATGCAATTGCAATCACGCGAAGATGGTCTGGTTACCGTTGATATGGGGCGGGCTAGATTCGCGCCTGAACAAATACCTTTTGTTGCTGAAAAACAGCAAGCCACTTATGAACTTGAGCTCGAAGAAGTCACTGTGACCATTGCCATCGCAAATGTCGGCAACCCTCATGCTGTGATTGTAGTTGATGACATAAGCACAGCTCCCGTTGAGCAAATAGGCAGGCAAGTAGAATCACACACCCAATTCCCAGAACGAGTGAATGTTGGCTTCATGCAATGTGTGTCACGCTCTGAAATCAACCTGCGTGTTTTTGAACGCGGCGCAGGAGAAACTCTGGCCTGTGGGAGCGGCGCATGTGCTGCAGTTGCAGCAGGACAGGAACTGGGATTACTTGACACCAAAGTCGAGGTCAACCTGACAGGCGGAGGGCTTTCAATCATGCGAGAAGGCTCTGATGCTGCTATCATGATGACTGGCCCAGCCAATTTTTCATTTGATGGGGAGTACTATCTCGAATAGTTATTCCCTCGAATACAGCTTTAATAATTCCACTGACTCATATCAAGTGCGTGCAAAGTAGAAGGCAAATAAAAAACGATAAACCGATCAAAATACGCTCAAAAACATTATGTCACAAGCTAAGAAAAACAAAGATCAGGCAGAAACGCTGCAACAATTGAGTGAAGCATTGAAAAAAATGCCCGATGCCTTCAACCGCTATCCTGACTTATTAGCCGTGCTTAAACTCAAAGAAAATTACACAGAGAATGTAGCGTCTTTGATGGAAAAACAAACCAGTGTATTAAAACAAAAAATCCTCGATCAGCAGAAACAGACTCAAAGACTGGTCAACAACGCCAAGCACCATGAGTTCATCACCTCTCGTTTATTTGATATTACCTATGAGCTGACAGCCTGTGAAAAAATCGACGATATTTTTGACGTCTTATACCAGGATTCCCTACAAGCATTTGATATTAACTTTCTCAGCATCAGAATTGCCCGGGATTTTCCTCGACAAAGCCCGAAAAAACAACTGGCAGAAATCAATGCAGAGTTCGCACAAAACCCAGATTACCAACATGTACTGGAACGGATTAATCAGGGCAATAGCCTGTGCAGTGACCGTTTTCCGGACACTGTCATTGAGCTCTTCTTTGATAATCATGCCGACGAAGTCAAATCAATCGCCTTCGTACCACTGATGAAACCACACACATCCAAATGCTTTGGCATCCTGGGGCTGGGTTCCATTGATCAAACTAAATTTTCCAATAAACTCAGCGGCACTTTACATTTGGACCGTCTGGGCACTGTGGCAGCCATTGCATTAGATCGAGTTCTTAAAGACAGTTAAACTCAGCTATGCAACAACATATTGATGATTATCTGACCTCACTGAATGTTGAGAGGCGATTGTCTGCGCATACCACAGCGGCTTATCGTCGTGATATCAATAAATTAATTCAGTTCTGTAATCAATATGACTTGATGCTCTGGCATGGACTTAATGCCAGCGAGGCCCGTCGTTTTGCCGCAAAACTGCATGCTTCAGGCTTGAATCCCAAAAGCATACAACGAATTTTGTCATCAGCGCGGGGCCTATGTCATTACCTGGTGAAAAAACAGCTGTTGCCCAGCAATCCGTTTATTGATATTCGTGCTCCCAAGGTGTCCAAACGATTGCCAAAAACGCTGACAGCTGAGCAAATTTCACAATTGATTGAAATCAATCCCAAGGACCCCGTGACCTATCGTGATAAAGCGTTTATGGAGTTGTTTTACTCATCTGGGTTGCGTCTGGCTGAATTGTGCAATCTGAATTTGGTAGACATGATGTTGGATCAGGCACTGGTGCGCGTCACGGGCAAGGGCAATAAGACTCGAGAAGTTCCGATTGGCCGCGTCGCAATAGATGCCTTACGTGCCTGGTTATTACAGCGCAATACGCTTAAGCTGGTCGATGTCGAAGCTATATTTGTCAGCAAATGGGGTAAACGGATTAACCCGCGCACCATTCAGCAACGATTGCAATACTGGGCCAAGCGCCAAGGTCTTGGCATGAACATCAGTCCACATATGCTGCGCCATAGCTTCGCCAGCCATTTACTGGAATCCAGCGGTGAACTACGTTCCATTCAGGAACTGCTCGGCCATGCCAATATCAGTACCACACAAATCTACACCCACCTGGATTTTCAGCATTTGGCGAAAGTGTATGACCAGGCTCATCCCAGGGCAAAGAAAAAGTAAGCCCGAGACTGTTAGACCTTAACCATCATCCAGCAGGCGACGCAAATCAGCAATTGCCGCATTTGCACGCGTGATATAAGACGACATCACCAGAGAGTGGTTGGCAAACATGCCCATGCCACTGCCATTCAAGATCACCAAACTACGCACGGGTTGTTGCGTTGCTTCCAGTTCGCGGATGATCTGGCGCAGGCTGACGATGGCGTTTTTATCACGCAGAACTTGTTGAAAATCAATTTCGGCTGCTTTAAGAAAGTGGATCAAGGCCCAGGCCGTGCCGCGTGCCTCATAAAAGTTATCATCAATGCCAAACCACGATACTTTGATTTTAACTTCCGATTCATTGGGTGTTGACTGGTCTGCATTTTTATCACCAGCCAAGTCAGTGTTAACACGCACTTGCGGCCGACTGGCACTCAAACGCTGCGATAATGAACCAAGTCGCTTTTCAACCAGACTCAACCATTCGTTTAAATTGTCGGAACGGGCATAAAATTGAGCATCGCGTTGTCCTTCATCCTGAAGTCTGACCAGATAACGCTTTAGGGCTTTCGCGCCTGCTTTATATTCCCCTTCAGCTGAAGGGAACAACCATGCTTCATTGTCGACATTGAACAAAGGCTCTGCTTTTTCCAGATCTTTGTCCGCAATGGATTGGGTCTGGGAACGACTGAAGTCATTTCGCACCGCTTTCGCCAGATCCCGTATCTGCTGCAACACACCAAATTCCCAGTTCGGGATGTTATCCAGAAACAGACTGGGCGGCATAATATCGTTGCTCAAATAACCACCTGGCTTTTCCAGCAAGGTGTCAATGGACTTCAACAGCATGGTTGTAGTGGCCACACCGACAATCGGGTTTTCCACTTTCTCAACCACCATAAAGCCGGGTTCACGACTCCAATACCAGCTGATAACGCACAAAAATAGCACAAGCAGGCTGACACCAATGACAATTGGCTTACGAAAAAAATCAATCAAATATTCGATCACAACAGATTCCTGAAGGTTGGTTAACCCTACAATTATTTGCAGCGCCCCGGCAAAGCTGAGGCTGACTGGTTTGAGACCCCGGTTTGAATGTAACTGTTTACAGAAGTCCCTGAGATTAAAAAGCTGTGAGCGTATTTTAGTGACTCGCTTGCGGTGCGGTCAAAGACTAAATGCAAATAAGACAGATAATTAACATTTGATGTGTTTGGAACAGGTGATGACGATCAGATGTTTGAGGCTAAAACCCTTCCCTGGGCAATAGCGTCAGTGATTAAGTTCATTAACCCACCAAATGAAAAACAGCATCCATAGCCTGATCACGCAAGGGAATCAAAGCCTGATAGTCATCCGATTGATACCAGCCAGCTGCTGCATCACGATCTGGAAACTGGATGACCACTTTCACTTTGCGATGCTCACCACCATTGAGAGCTTCAATCGGTGCTTTGGCAATGAATTCACCGTTATATTGCGCAATGGTCGCGGCAGCTGCAGCGCTGTATTGGGCCAGTTTTTCAGTATCCAGTGGGGTCAGGTCAACAATTATAAATGCACTCATGGGGTCTATCCTCAGATTGTGATTAATTAAAATAGTATTGACGTCAGTCTAGTTGTGGATATAAATTTGAACAATGACCAAAAAATTGATTCACTGTTTTGTTTTATGAACAAAATTAAATTGCTGCCTTCATTGCTGATTTTTGCTGAAGTAGCCAATAGAGGTTCTTTTACTGAGGCCGCCAGACATTTACATATGAGCAAGTCTGCGGTAAGCCAGCAATTGAGCAAACTGGAAGCTGTGATTGGCGCACAGTTGCTCAGCCGCAACACTCGCGGTATCGCCATCACAAGTATTGGTGAAAAACTGTTGCGCCGCTGCGAGTTATTGCAGGATCAGGTTGATCTGGCCTTTGTCGAGTTGAGTGAAATTGAAGCAGCTCCCTCCGGCACTTTATCGGTGACTTTTCCACACTCGCTCGAAGGTGATATAGCCATTCCTGCAATTCGCCAGTTATGTCAGGAGTATCCCGGCTTGGAACCTCGTATTCTGGTGACCGACGAAAAACTGGATCTGGTGCGGGATAAGATTGATGTGGCTATTTTTGGCGGGGAACCCAGAGATAGCTCTTATCGGGCCCTGCCCATTGGCACCATGACCGAAATCTGGTGCGCAACCCCCAACTATATTCAACAATATGGTAAACCTGAGACACCGCAGGAACTGGCAGACCATCGATGGATTGCCACTCACTGGCAACACAGCCCTATGGCTGTTTACGACACCGAGGATAGCGCTGTCATGCATAAAATCACCATGCGTGATTATGCCAAGGCCAACACATTGCCTTCAGCCATTGAAATGGCCAGACAGGATATGGGACTGATTCTGCTATGTGATATTGTCAGTCTGCCATTAATTCACAACAACACCTTGGTTCAGGTGCTGGAAGGCTACCACGGGCCCAAATGGCCTTTTTATTTTATCCACCCTTTTCAAAGCGAAAAGCCCAGTTATATAACGCGTTTTTACCAGTTGATATCGCATTACTTTGCCAAAGCGCAGGTGTCTCCTCAGGCTTTGATCAAGTAGGCTTAAAGGATCTGAGCCACCTTACACCTTGCTGTCAACTTGAAGTCTCTGAAACTCCGGTCCGGATATTTTTCTGATTAACCGGCATTCTTTTGCCCAACCATACTGAGCTGACGACTAACAAGGCAAAGACAATAGTCATCAGATCAATGTTTTCCGCCAGCAGGATAATCGATGCAAACAGGGTGATAAACGGTTGCAGCAATTGGGTCTGACTGACTCTGGCAATACCGCCTAAGACTAACCCTTTGTACCAGGCAAAAAAACCAAACATCTGGCTGACCAGAGCCAGATATAAGAAGCTGACATACACAGTAACGGGGTAACCCTGAAAAGACTCTGGAGCATAATAAGCTGCCGGAAAAACGATGAAGGGCGCTGCCAACACCAAGGCCCAGCATATTACTTGCCAACCACCCAGGTCTTTTGACAGCTTGGCGCCAACGGCATAGCCTATCGCAGCCGACAGTGTTGCGCCCAGCAAGGCTACATCTGCAATATGCAAACCGCCGGAGCCTTGCAGCAGGGCATAGCCAACCACTAAAAAACTGCCAATAAAACTGACGATCCAGAATGCCAGACTGGGCCTTTCATGGCTGATCAACACTCCCATGACCGTGGTTGCCAGAGGCAAAATTCCCAGCACTACCCCGCCATGGGAAGCAGGAACATATTGCATTGCCCAGGATGACAATACAGGGAAACCGACAATGACCCCGGATGCAACAACAACCAGTTGTCCTAGCTGAGATTTATTGGGCACTTTTGCACGAAACCAGACCAGAAACACCGCAGCAAAGACAGCGGCAAAGACAGCTCGACCCAATCCGATAAAAATCGGATCAAGAAAAGGGACAACTATTCGGGTGATTGGTAAGGTCAGACCAAATGCACTGACACCGATAATCCCCAGCAGCATTCCTTTGGTTTCATTTTTCATAGCAGATTTCTTCTGTATATAAGCACATGTCTAATAAGTGACATCAACAGAATAGTAGAAATCATGCCGTAGAAATAGAACCAGTCAGAGGCTATTTGTCAGATGATCTGTATCGAAATAATATGCAGAGTGGGGACATGGAGCGAAACTGTATTGTCGTTTTTTATCCGCTGAGACGGCCTATTGACCCGTTAGCTTGCGGGCACAGGAAATGGACGAGCCATAGTGAACGCAGATTCAGTAGGTCCATTGTGACGAATACTTTCCAGTTTATCTTTACCTTCTTCTACAGTGGGGGTATGGCCTGCTGGCACCCACCATAGAGCCTGATGTGCATCAGACATTTTGCTGAACCAGGCTTCACGATCACGAATCAATTCAACATGCACTGACTTATACACGTAGTGCTTTAGATCTTCTACCGTTGCCCAAACGCTCATATTGACTAACATTCTGGGATCATCAAACACCTGGAGGGATGTCGCATCACCTTCTTCGGTCTGCAAACGCCAGACAAAACCTGGAGCCTGATCAGCCAACGCGTTAATTTCATCCAGACGGGCAACAAAACCTTCCATCACGGGCGAATCCATGTCCGCCAATGCCTTGGCCACATTAATTTGCGCCAGATTGTAATTATTCATCAAAAACTCCCTATCCGTTTATTTATTGAAATCCGTGGGCTTCTCAATTGCATAGATCTTCTCATCGATGGTTTCATCCATCAATTCCAGAGTCTTTTTGACCACCAACTGAGCATCATTCAGGCCACGATTATAAAAATACCCGCCCAGCTCTTCGCTGAAGAAATCCAAAAGAAACTCCGCATCAAACTGGCCAATTTCCTGATCAAGCTCATTCACAAAATAACGCTGTATTTTCTCGGTTATAAGGTCTTTTTCGCCCTTCGAAAACTCTATCTCTGACATTAGTATCATTCTCCGCAGGTGGTGGTATCAAACTATAAACGGTATCTTTTGCCAACACACTATTTTCAGGCTTAACAATCAGCAACATTTGCGTGAATGTAAATCTATAGGCTGGAATTGCGGGCATAAAAAAAGCGCTTCAAAAGAAGCGCTTTTTAATAACGTCAACAAGGGCTTACTTATCGTCGTTAAAACGTTCGACTGAGGCAAGAATTTCTTTTCGAGCTTCGTCTTTGCCAAGCCAGCCTTTGATTTTGACCCACTTGTTTTTTTCCAGATCTTTATAATGCTCAAAGAAGTGAGCAATTTTGTCCAACTGTTCAGATGGAATATCACGAAATGTGTTCACATTGGTATACCACTTGGTCAGTTTATCCACTGGAACAGCGAGAATTTTTGCATCAATGCCAGCTTCGTCTTCCATTTCCAACATACCAATCGGGCGACAGCGTACAACTGAACCCAAGGCCAATGGAAAAGGCGCTAAAACCAGAACATCAACTGGGTCACCGTCGTCTGATAATGTTTGTGGAACATAACCATAGTTGCACGGATATTGCATGGCTGTTGACATAAAACGGTCTACAAACAACGCTCCTGTTTCCTTATCAACTTCATACTTAATGGGGTCGGCATGGCGAGGAATCTCAACGATAACGTTAATATCATCCGGCAATGATTGCCCTGGGCTTACCTTATCTAATCTCATTAGTTGTCTCTATGTTCTGTACAGGTTAAAAATTTGCGGTATTATATACTCAGTTCGCACAATAAACCCACCCAAATCAAGCATTTTACTGGGTTTATTGAGCCTGATAGCGATTCATTCGTATCATTAGAACCAAAAGCATCAGGCTTTTGTGCAACCAAACCGGAGGCATTGCTTCACTGGGTGCCTTTTTATCGTCTGATGTCTTGCCTGAATAGCGTTTGGCTCACACAATAATTACACAACGAGCGCCTCAATACGGTATTTAGCTGTGATCATCAGCTAATCACATTCGGAGGAGTAGTTTATGAGTACGGCAACCCTGCCTATTATCCTGGGAGTGTTCGGTCTGTTGGCCGCCACTTTCGTTTATTCCCTTGTTAAAAAAGCACCCGCAGCCAGCGGCAAAGTATCCAGCATAGGTGACCAGATCCACACCGGTGCGATGGTTTTTATGCGCAGAGAATACAGCATTCTCGCCGCTTTTGTTGCTGTTCTAGCGGTTTTAATTGCTATTTCCGATCTTGGACTGCATACCATGTATGCCTTCTTATTGGGCGCATTCTGTTCGGGTATCGCCGGATATGCCGGCATGTACACGGCCACTAAAGCAAATGTACGCACCACAACTGCTGCCCATGAACAAGGTGCGGCAAAAGCACTGGAAGTGGCTTTTTATGGTGGCTCTATTATGGGTTTGTGTGTCGCCGCAATGGGCTTGTTAGGCCTGGGAATTCTCTATTACTTCTTCGGTAACGACCCTGCCTCCACGCACACCATCCACGGTTTTGGCATGGGCGCTTCCTGCGTTGCCTTGTTTTCTCGTGTTGGTGGCGGCATCTTCACCAAAAGTGCCGATGTTGGTGCTGATTTAGTCGGCAAAGTAGAAGCGGGAATTCCAGAAGATGATCCGCGCAACCCAGCTGTTATTGCTGATAATGTTGGCGACAATGTCGGTGATGTAGCAGGCATGGGTTCAGACATCTTTGAATCCTACTGCGGTTCTATTATCGCAACAATCGCTATTGCCGCCACTTTGAGCGCCGTGATGCTGGAGCAACTTGGCCCACAGAATGCCCTGATGTTTCTACCTCTTGGCCTGGCTTCCATTGGCCTGATCTGTTCGATTATCGGTATTATCATTGTCAAACTCTGCAGTGGGAAATCTCCTGAAAGCGCATTGCGTTCAGGCACTATTGGCGCCTCCGTATTGTTTATTGTCGTGTCTTATTTTCTGGTGCAGAACTTTGGTATTTCCACCAATGTCTGGTGGTCGGTTATTGTCGGCACCATCGGTGGGGCATTGATTGGCTTTGTCACCGAGTACTATACGGCTGGAAAACCTGTGCGTGATATTGCTGCCAGCGGTGAAACCGGACCGGCGACAGTCATGATCACTGGTCTGGCAGTCGGCATGCAATCCGTTGTTGTGCCTGTTCTGGTCCTGTGCGGCATCATCTATATTTCGACTGAGTTTTCTGGTCTTTATGGTGTTGGGATAGCCGCTGTCGGCATGCTGGCAACTGTCGGCATCACTATGGCTATCGACGCCTATGGTCCGGTTGCTGACAACGCAGGCGGCATTGCTGAAATGGCAGGTCTGGGTGAAGACACACGTGCAATCACTGATTCGCTTGACGAGTTGGGCAATACCACGGCTGCCATCGGCAAGGGCTTTGCCATTGGCGCAGCGGCACTGGCAGCCCTGGCGATTATTTCTGCCTTTATCGAAACCGTGTCTTTGAGAATTCCTGACTTCTCACTGCAGATCAATGATCCACGAGTCTTGATAGGCATGTTTATTGGCGGCATGTTTCCATTTCTGGTTGGCAGCATCACTATGACAGCAGTTGGCGATGCTGCTTTTGATATGATCAAAGAAGTGCGACGTCAGTTCAAAGAAATTCCCGGTTTGCTGGAAGGCAAAGAAGGTGTTGAACCTGACACTGCAAAATGCGTTGATATAGCAACCACTGCCGCACTCAAACGTATGGTATTGCCAGGTATTCTGGCTGTTGCTGCACCTCCAGTTGTGGGCTTTTTCATTGGCGCTGAAGCTCTGGGCGGTATGCTTGGCGGTGCTTTACTGGGTTGTGTGCTATTAGCTATCACTATGGCCAACGCTGGCGGAGCCTGGGACAATGCCAAAAAATACGTTGAACGTGGCAACCACGGTGGCAAAGGATCTGAAACCCACAAAGCTTGCGTTGTCGGCGATACTGTTGGCGATCCATTTAAGGATACCTCTGGCCCATCTATGAATATCCTGATCAACGTAATGGCGATTGTCAGTCTGGTGATTGCCCCGTTATTGGCATAAAAACTGAGCTTGAAGCCCCGTGCAATGCGGGGCTTCAAAGTTTCGTGCGCCATAGCGACTACCTGTTTTTTAATCAACAAAACTACATAATTTCGTAGCTCAAATAAATCTCAATATGCGTTCTAATCACTGGTTCCAGCCTGGCTCAACTATACCCTCTGAATGGAACTCCCATTATTTATATATTAAGAATACTGCCTTAGAATGCGGCACTTCATTCTGGCCAGGCTTCTAATAAAAAGCCTGGCCTTTTTATGTTCAGTTCTTATAAATGGATGAGTCGTTTGCTTATCGCTATCGCAACTGCGGCGGCAATATTGTTAACATCAAGCTTTTTCATGATCTTACGAGTATGGTAGTCGACGGTGTGTAAGGAAATATTCAAACGATTACCTATTTCTGATCTATTCAGTCCCTTGGCAGTCCATTTCAAAACTTCCTGCTCTTTCAAAGAGAAATAAATACCACTGCGTATATCATTGTGCACACCCGTTCCATCCAACAGCCGACATACGCAGGTGTAAGCCTGAAATGAGAGTAAACTCGTTTTATCGGGCAGACCAGATTCAGGATTAAAACTACGCTCACTGGTCGAGGCGCTGGCTATAGCAGTTGATCCATAACCACCGTGAAAAGCGGTATAATGAACATTATATATCCCCATCTCCTGGCTATCGGTGAATATGCCTCGTTGTTTTGCCGATAATTTTTGCGTATATAACACATCCTCCCAGGTCACTGGGCCGGGCTTTAAAAGGCTCATTGAGATCATCGGGTCAATATCAATATAATGTTGCTCGATATAGTGATCCTCCCATTGTTCAAGACCCTTTTTGACAATGATGCCAAGCTCATTCTGAATCTCTATTCTGGGGTGATCATTAAGCAAGGCAATAATATAACGATCATAGCCAAGGCCCTCCATCGCCTTATCATAGAGACTGAGAAGTTCTTTGACGTTGTTCGCCTGATTGCTGTTAAAAATAAACTCTTCAATATCAGTATGCATTTCTCACACTTTCATTGTTGTTGGCATTAAGGAAATCATCGGCAAGTTACTTAAAACACTAAAGAAAACTATATCCATCGAAGCACAGCAACACCAATAAAAACACAAGCAATATTTCCAGACGGCATCATATAAAAGACCAAAGGTCTATAAACCAGAAATCCCAGCATCCTTGTTTGACAAAATCGGTTTTGATCACCTTCAGTATTAATTTAGTTTAGAATGGTCCCAAACAATCATTTATGAGGGATGTCATGAAATGTTATTTTAAAGCGGCAGTTGCTGTTGCTACGGTCGTTAGTAGTTGTTTGTTTTTCAGTTTTTCCAATGTCTTTGCCGCAGAAGTGACTCCTTCTGATCAATCCAGAGAGGGTCTGTTGTCATTCGTCCAACAGAGTGTTAATGGCAAACCACGCTATAGAAGCTGGGCAATATTTCCCAGCAATGTGGATCAAGCCAACACCAAACTACCCATTAACTCACTTGAAAATCAGTATCAGGGAGAATATTTTCTCAAACGCCTGGGTTTGCCGGTGCATGGTCGCTGGGTGTCCACCTATGTGAATCCAATTGCCTATGACTTTCTGGTAAAAGCCATCAAACAGCCACCTGAAGACGGACTGCTACAATTGCCTGTTGGCTCTATAATTGTTAAGGAAAATTTTCGCACAGAAGAGTCCTTCAAAGCATTTAATAATACCGACACCAAGATTTTACCTGCAGGTGGGCCGTTGCCAAGACCTGCTGTTTTGACAATTTTGTTCAAGGTGGGTGAAAACTTTTGCCAGTCCGGCTTTAAGTTCAACGATATGGATTGCTTCGGTGGCGGTTGGCTCTGGGTCTACAACGGTGTCAATCCAATCAGTCAATTATTTAATACTGAAATCGAACCAAGAAGCTTTTGTATGAACTGCCATGCACCGGCCTTTAATTCCGATTATCTGCGCTCATTGCAATCTCAACGCCGCATGTTCACAGCAACCCAAAATGCTTTGCCAAGAAAACCCGCAACTGCAGCCCCGGCAGCAGATATGTGTGAAGGTTTGACCTCATTGAACTCTGATTTACCATTTGATGTGCCGCTAGATCCGTTGAAAACAAGCAATGCACAAAAGATGTTTGATTGTCTATCGTGGAAGTCATTTGTTGCACTGAACTGGCCCAGTAGCAGCAAAGAACGTGGACAACCAAATACCCAGATAAGCAAAGTCAGCGACCCAGCTTTTCTCAAAGGCCCGCGAGTCTGGCAGACCTATAAAGAAACCTATGAAGTATTTCAACCAACCATCGTTGACTGGGACCCTTCCAAACAACAATGGAATGACCCACAACCAAGACCAGCAGGGCAGGGCTGTGATGCCGACCTTCCTCTGGTCTCCATGATATCGAAAACACAGAGCATGAACACCGTCGATGTCGGTAATGAAACAGGGCAGGCATTCGCTGGCAGTTTCGGCACTTTAAAAGACCAGAATAGTAATCTAGTTCGATACGAGGTGCGCTTTAACCGCGATGAATTCGATTATATTCTGAACACCCAATCAGCCATCACCAAAAACCTGCTGCCATCGGGTCCAGCAAATCCCAACTTGCCGGACAATAAAACCGGAAAGTATGGCGGGGCTATTGAAGTCAAAGCCGCCTGGCGGGAAATGTGCACGCAAGAATGGCAAAGTAAAACAAATAAGAAATGCTTCCCGGCGGTGGATAAACAGGAAGAATATTACACTCAACAAGTGCTGGTTTATTTCCCTCAAGACGGTGATGAAGCGCCAAGATGTGAAACCAAAACCATGGGTTTAATAGCTCTGCATATTGCACACAAAACGCATTGGGCGCCGCAATGGATCTGGTCAACCTTTTCATTCAAAAACAATGTACCGGATGCCAACGATCCACATGCGGCGGCAACGCCATTCTTTGACCCGTCGCGCGTTCCGGATGGTGATGACCAATGCTGGTCAAAGCCGTTTCTGATTTCTCCGGACAGCTGCCCCAATGTTGAACTCAATCGTCTTAAAAAGCCTGCTGATCTGCCAGCAGGCATGCAATGGCCAGGTTCGGACAAACCAAACCAGATCACTCGCCTGCAAGCTATCGAAGGCTCTGGTTTGAACGAGACCTTCAGCAAACTGTTGGCTGGTACGCCATTTGAAAACTATGTACTGCTGAACACCCAATGGCCATTGAACGGCAGAACATCGACTGGGCAAATCAACCGTTTCAACTGCAAAGACAATACACTGGGCAGCAATTGCTTCACGATGATTCCCCGTTATCTGCGCAACCCTGTGGTAGAAAGTTATATGAGTACCTACAATTATCAACGCCAACAGTACAGCAACCGCAGTTGTATGGGTTGCCATACTGAAGCTGGCGCAGATGCCAGTTATATCTGGCTGGACGCGGTGGAACAGATTGTACCTTTACAACTCTAGAAACTCACTGATCATAGAAATCAGTTGAGAGTGAACCTGTGCCCTGTCTGCACCTTTGGGGTCATCGCAGATAGGGTCTTCACCTTCTTCAATCAATAGTTGTGGAGCCATGGGTTTGCACAAGGCAAGGAAAGTGAAATGGTTTGCATCAAGAATCTGCTGATATTCCACATTGGGCATAGACTGGGCAAGATCATTGCCTTCAGGCCCCATATCAACCGCAAACCACCGGCTTTTGCCTTGTTCGCCCAGATTGATCAATTGCACCGGCATTGAAATCTTTGTCAGGCTGGCCTTGGTCATGCCATAGGCAAACGCAGGATCAATTGCCACTGTTCGGCTGATTCGAACATCACGCAGGTTCTGCTCAAATTTCTGCCGGGGCAGTTTCGCGAAATCCACCCCGGCAATGTTAAAAAACCGGCAATCCGCTGTCTGATAGTCGTGCTTGGTGCAATAGTCACTGTATTTATCTTGCGACAATCGTGCGCCCGCTACAGACATGACGGTATGCCCCCCAAGAGAAAACCCGATAACGCTGATTCGCGAGCGATCAACCAGATGGCCAAATACCGGGTCTGACAGCACGCTATCAATCAAGGCGCTGATATCTTTTGCCCGCTCCCAATGATTGGCCGAACGTCTGGGTGAACTGTCGCCGGTGGTGCTGCCGGGATGATTCACTCCAGCAACAAAACTGCCTTTCACGGCTAATGAACCGGCCAACCAACCCATATTATCAACATTGCTGCCTGAACCATGCGATAGAATTACCAATGGATAAGATCCGGCCTTGACCGCTGGTCCTTGATAGACTTCGGTTCCTTTGAAAACAAGGCTGTCACCCACCAGAGATTTATACCCCTTGCGATCAGCTGGGTACCAGATGGCCGCCTCCATTGCACGGACTCTATGTTGGGCCTCAACCTGGATTCGATCATAACCCGGCAACTCCAATGCGAATGCCATATTGATATTAGCCACGATGGCAGCAATTGATAGTAGAATAGTCGAACAATAACGCATGATGTGAACCTCTAGATAATAATATTGGAATGCTGACTATAGAATTCAGGTTCTTTATTACGCGACCTAGAACCGGTTTCAGGTCGCGCAGATCGCGATTCAGGACTATTATGGACCGACTAAAAACACATTAACGAGCCAATGCCATCATTACCACTGCCACTGTTTGTCGCACTAGTATTAAGCTTTATCCTGCTGCAAGCTATCGTGCGCGGCGAAGCAACTGCCATCATCCGCTGGGTCATTTTCTGCAGCGCCTTGCAAGCCGTTTTGACCGCTCTGCGACTGCACTATCACGTTGACTGGGTGGCCTATGTGCAACCGATAACGGCAATGATCATCCCGCCTTTGTGTTATATCAGCTTTCGAGATAGTGCCATCCGGCGCTGGAATCTCCCTCAGGAATTAATTCATCTGTGGGCGCCTTTGAGTGGCCTGCTGGCAATGGCTTTTGCCCCGATGTTGCTTGATGCCCTGATACCGCTGGCTTTTGTGGTTTATGCAGTGGCTCTGTTGCTGGCCTTGAAATCAGGCAGTGATGCCATGCCACTAGCCAGATTAGACAATGGCGGCATCCCCGTCTGGGGCTGGCGATTGCTGGCAATTTTCCTGCTGTTATCAGCTCTGTCAGATATTCTGATCGCCATACAGTTTGTGATCGGGTCGCCCTCCCAAGGGGCCTGGATAATCAGCATTTTCAACTCTCTGGCGCTATTGGCCTTTGGCTACCTTTCTCTACTGCGCGCGCAAGATCGCAATACCGAACTTGACCCCATTCAAAGCCACACAAAAGAACAGCTCGATTCTGAAATCCAGGCTGAACTGCATAAAAATGATGCCATTGTCCTGGACCGATTAAAGTCACTGATGGAAGAACAGGAACTGTACAAAGATCCTGACTTGACCCTGAGCCGTATTGCCCGCCGTTTAACCTTGCCAATCAAAGCGGTTTCTGGTGCGATCAATCGCGTGGAAGGCAAGAATGTCTCGCAGTTTGTGAATGACTATCGCATCACCGAAGCCTGTCGCTTATTGCGTGAAGATAAGAAAAATATCACTCAAGCCACGCTGGAGTCCGGCTTTCGCACAAAATCCAACTTCAATCGCGAGTTTCAACGAGTGATGAACCAAAACCCGACGCAATGGCTCAATTCATTGCTTTGAGTTTTTTATAAACCATTCATTCACCAAGCCTCCAGCAATGCAGGAGGCTTGTCGATCACGGCCAATGGCATTTCTCGCACCATCGGTTACGCAATTTGAGTCATTTCATTCAGCGTAAATTCTGCTACAGCACCCTCGGTTGCTGTCAGATAGTCTTTGAGGTGTGTATTTCCCATGTGCTGTTGCCAAAGCTCTCGCGACTGCCAATTTTCAAAAAAAAGGAAGTGAGCGGGGTTTTCATTGTCCTGATGCAAATCGTAGTTGATACAACCTTGCTCAGAACGAGTAGTCTCTACCAACTTTAATAACTCGGTTTTTACCAACTCTACTTTATCTTCGTTGGCCTTGATATTGGCCACAATAGTTAATTTCGACATGACAGTCTCCTTTCGTTAGGGTTAATCAAATTGAATTTTTTGGATAGGCTAGAACCCTTGAAGCACGATCTTGCCAATTGATCGTCTCGATTCCAGTTCTTTGTGTGCCTTTTTTAAATTAACGGCATTAATGACACCTAAATTTTTACCCGCAGTCGTTCGGATATGCCCCTGATCCACCAACTCAGCGACTTTGTTCAACAAAATGCTTTGCTCTGCCATGTCTTTACTTGAAAACATCGAACGGGCAAACATGAATTCCCAATGCAGAGATAAGCTTTTTGGCTTTATCTTCGATATATCCAGACTTTTCGGATCATCGATCAAACCAATTTTTCCAAAAGGGGTAAGCACATCTATATAGGTTTCAAAATAGGATTCTGTGCTGTTTAGGCTTGCTACATGGGTAACTTGCCCTATGTTCAAGGCTTCTATTTGGGGTTTTAATGGGTGGGTATGATCGATAACGTAATGAGCACCTAACTCTTCGACCCATGCTTTTGAACTCTCTCTTGAAGCTGTTGCTATGATCGTAGCACCGGATAGCGTTCTTGCCAGCTGTAACAAAATGGAACCAACACCACCTGCTGCTCCGACGACTAAAATCACTTCATCGGATTTATTGGTAGAGTCTGGGGCCTGCTGAGTTATTGATAAGTGATTAAACAAGAGTTCCCAAGCTGTAATAGCCGTAAGAGGCAGTGCCGCAGCTTCAGAATTAGTAAGGTTTGATGGTTTTTTCCCCACCAACCTCTCATCGACTAATTGATACTCAGCATTACTGCCCTGGCGATTAATATCACCGGCGTAATACACTGAGTCGCCTAGATTGAATTCGCTAACCTGCTCACCTAAAGCTACAACTTCACCAACAGCATCCCAACCAAGAACACGGTATTCACCGTCTGCATGAGCTGAGTTTTGTCGCACTTTATAGTCGACCGGATTAACCGCGATCGAATGGATCTGCACCAATAAATCACGATCAGATGGCGTAGGTTTGGGTAACTCAATATCAATCAACGACTCATTATCATCAATCGGAAGGGGCTTTTTAAAACCGATAGCTTTCATGTTATTACCTCTTAATTATTCATGCTTGTGCTTAATAGTTGCAATCATAAGCACTTGTTGCAAAAATATTAACAGCCTAATAATGTAATGACTTTCAAATATTTTTTGAAAATATGCTCATAAAAGATCTGAAACTAATCTTGAAAGTTGCGGAATTTCGCAGCATAACAGCCGCCGCTATCACCTTGAATATGCAACCAGCAACCGCAAGCGCTGCAATAAAACGCGTGGAAGTCGCGTTAGGAATCGAGCTATTTATACGTTCAACTCGAGAATTGAGACTTTCTGCTGCAGGTGAGCGTTACATACCGGAGTGTAAAAAGGCATTACAGATGTTGGAACAAGCCGAACAGGCTATGAGAGATGAGTTAGATATCATTCAGGGTGACCTCAGGATCTCTGTGTCGTCCGATTTAGGCAGAAACTTAACACTCACCTGGCTTGAAGAGTTCAAGCGCCAACACCCAAAGGTAAGGCTAAAAATTCAGATAAGCGACAACACAATAGATTTCTACCGAGACTCTCTGGATGTTGCTTTACGTTACGGCATACCCAATGATTCAAACCTATACGGATTCAAAATCTGCAACGTTCCTCGATTGTTATGTGCAAGTCCTGATTACATAAAACACTATGGCAATCCAAGCCTTCCTGAAGAATTGCACAAGCACAAGGGTTTGTTTTATGAACTCAATGGCATGCAGCACGATATATGGCAGCTGTCAAAAGGAAGCATATCTGAGAAGGTGAAAATGCGCGGAGACTGCATTTCCAACGATGGAGACATCGTAAGACGGTTGTGCGTTTCAGGTCTCGGTATCGCTAATAAGTCCTGTCTCGATATGGCTGATGATTTGCTGGCCGAACGTGTTGTTAATATTATGCCTGATTATTCACCCGGCCCAACAGAACTCTGGCTGGTTTGCCCCAGCCGACAATCCATCGTGCCCACAGTGAGAGTGTTAAGAGATTTATTTCGCTTGAAAACACACTCTATTTTGACGCAATTAATCGATAAACAAATTTTAGACAAGAGCGTGTTAGAGAATCAAGCTAAGACCTAATCGAAGAGGTTCACCGATTGATTCAATGCCAACACAATCTCTCTTATTCAGATTATATGAGTCATTATTTTTTGGGTTTAGCAACAAGCTGCCACCCATCCTCATATATGACGATACCCGGATCTCTCATTTCTGATTCTGCCTTGAAACCTGATATACATATCTTGCATTTTTTCACTGGAAGTATTCAATAGGGTTGAGATAAAACGCTTTTTTATAACCTTGAGTACTTCCATCGATTAACCATGGCACAGGCACAATGCTGACAATAGAGAAGTGTAGGTGTGGTGGTTTGCCCCTGGCATTACCGCTGTCTCCGACGGTACCCAATTGTTGCCCGATGCCAACAAACCTGCCTGCATCCTGTTTTATATTTTCCAAGTGTGCAAAATAGTGCAAGCGCCATTTTGGACCTAAGCCCACGATTATTTTCCCTCCTTTGCTGATATGGCCTCTATAGAGGATCACCATATCCGTTGATGCCGTTACGGGAGTGCCATTTTTTGCAAATATATCTACTCCTTTATGCACCCCAGAGCTGCCCCAAGGCTCATACCAGAAGGTGTTCTCATTCCAATCTGAACGAGTCGCTCCCTCCACAGGAATCTCTCTGCTCTCTGGAATCAGAAAACCCAGCAGAAAAACTCCAAGTATACTGATTAGTATTTTATTGCGAATTTTCATGATACTGATACATAACATCTCGGACACTGGCAGAGCATTGAAAAAAGGCTCATGACAGCTACAATGGCAAATACAAAAAGAAAATGTGGGCTGCACTTTGCAAAACTGTCCATATTGATCCCTTGTGCTAATGCGTCCTTTACACGCATATGTCATTGATTATTGGCCTATATGATAAAGAAGATAATCAGAATATGCCAACTCCACCTGACGCTTTCTGTTTACGAAGACGTACTTCAGCAATAGTCATCCTTGCTTCCAAGATACAATTTCCCTTTTCCCTCGCGGGGAAAGTTCATAGATCCCACGTGACACTTTATCAAACCATCCATAAAAATCTCGGTAGAGAATATCCCGTGCCTTCGTGTCCTGTGTCTGGCGAGCTACGTCTGAAGCCTTCGATGGCCCGGTTTTGTCCAGAAATACAGCAATTCGAACTGCTCTTTGACGATAGGCTGTCACGCGGCCTTTGCGCGTGTCAGAACCTCCGAGATTTGGGTCACCGACACGTTTTTCAAATTCGCCCAGCAAACGTGCCTGATATTTTTTTGCTATGCGCGGCGTATAGTCCCCTGGATCCAGAAGGACCTTAACTCCTCCTGTTTTTTGCTGTGGATTAATGGTAATCAACCCAATTCCCAACAGTTTAAACAGCTTGAATATTTGTTTACGCTTTTGCTTCAGTGCACTGCATTTTCTGGGCACACCGATATAGACACTTGATGTCAGTTTCAGCCTATCAACGGCCTGCAGGATAACAGTCAGATTCAGCGACAACTTGAGTTCCACAATAAGTGGAGGTTCGTCGTTACGCACGGCGAAAACATCACAATTGCCTATCTCCCCCTTAACCTCGTAGTTTTGAGATTCAAGGTGGTCTTTCAGAAGAGGGTATAAGTCAGATTCTTTCATATAGCTATGGCTCTAAGACTTTAAATAGAGCCAGATGTTATTTGTTCGCCTGGTTGATTCGATTTGTTATACGCCAGTAACTCTTTAGCCCAATGTTCTTCAGAATCTTTCAGCCAATAAAAACACTCAACGCAGTTAACTTCATACCCTTCATTTACATAATGCTCAAAGCCATCTGGAACCCAACTTAACAGATAACGATGACCCTTGATATTTAAAAAGCCTATCCATGTATCCCAAGGCGGGCAATCATTGATATCAAAAAATCCTTCTGTTTCGGATTCAGACAAACCATCAAATACGGTTGAGTCTGGCTCATAAACCATGACGTTATTTATGCTAAAACTTGAGGAAACATTTTTTTTAAGGCTCTCTAATTTATATTTTCTGGCATGAATAATATGATTTACAACATGAAATCCATTGCTTTCAAAAAATGCAGGGCCAAACTCTAATGTTCTTAAGCTGGAACGAGGTTCTTTTATGTCTTTAGCAAAGTTACACCATACAAAAGCCTGCCTGGCAGCCTCAATAATTTCTTCGAAGGTATGACTATGAAACTCTTCCATTATCATCTCTCACTTATAACTCAGCCAACAGGGGTGAATGTTGGTTTTTGTTTTGCTGTGACAAGCTTTATTTCCAAATACCCCATATCTATTTTGCAGTATATAACAGGCATTATTGCTTTGTATAATTGCCCTCAAATTATACGGCATTCAAAACACCAGGCACTTTCCTTATTTATCAGGCAGACTCCTGCAACAGCGCCATAATCTCAGCGCCCAGAACCAGATCCTCTTGCTGCCCCATTGTTTGTTTACGAAGACGTCCTTGTCTGTCGATTAGCAGTATTGTCGGAGTACCTTGCATTTGATAGAGGTTCATTGTCTGCGGTATTGGAAACTCCAGGTTGTCAGAAGGTCTATCAATAGCCACTGGGAACTCGATGCGATACTCATGCAGGAATGCTTTCAAAGAGACCTCTGACATGGCTGCATGGTGTTCAAACACGGTATGAATGCCGATCACTGCAACATCATGGTGTTTAAACAGGGCATGCACTTTTCTTGCTTGCGGGATGCAGTGTTCTACACACCCCGGACAGAGCATTTGAAAAGCAAACATCACCACCACTTTGCCTTGCAGCTTTTCCAGCGACAGAGGCGAGTCAACATTCAGCCACTTTTCAACCATCAACTCAGGTGCTTTTATTAATTCAGTTTCCATCGCCACCATCACCCGGTCTGCTTAGATATCACTATCGGGTTAATTAATTTTGCCAGGCAACGAAAGATCACCGGAAGCAACGTCAAACACATCAACAACACACAATAGCGGTGCGTGGGCACTCTCATTGACACGCAGACCTGAGGTGACACCATCAAAGGCAATACCTTGCAGTTCTTTTGCATTCTTAAAAGGAACACGAACAGTCACTTTTTCCTGGTTAAACACTGGTGAATAACCGGGGCTATCAAGCAGCAGAGGCAGACCCGGCCAGGTCAAAGGCAGTTTGGGGTTCGAGCCTGAAGGAATGTCTTTCACTTTCAAAGCTCCTTCACCGCAGGCATTATCCGGCACCAGAACCACCCAGTGCGAATGCCAGACCGTGCCATCATTGCCCAGATCACCGTCACCATTTTCATCAAACAAGGGAGTGTCATCAAAATCCGGATGCGATGTGATCGCCATGGCGAGGATGCCTTGCTCTTTTTCAAAACCCACGGCGGAACTGTCAATTTTGGTCGGCCAGACATAGGAAAACACATGGCTGCCTTCCAGCTTACCTGTCGGCGTTGGTCTCGACTCACCAGCTTTTTCGCTGACTTTCATGGAAAAGGTCAACCCATTGTCGCTGGCTTCCACTTTTGCATGCACTATATCGAACTCTGCTGATTGGGCATTACCTTCATCAGCGATGATATGCCCAGAATGATCATTCGCACCCATAGTGGGCAGCGCTATGAATGGCAGCATTGCCAGTAGACTGATTTGCAACGCTGTTTTTGTCGTATTTTTCATCATTATTTCCTCGGATTAAAACTAAGGTCTGTTGACACTAATAAGGTGCAGGGCAACCTTCCATCTGTAGAATGAAATACCCATCGGTGTTGACCATTCTTTCCACATCGGGATTGGCTATTTCAGAGTGGCAGTAGTTGCACAGAGACTGCTGCAAAGCTTCTGAATCTTCTCGAATGCTCTTGAGCCATTGCCTGCCATATTGCAAAGCCGTCGATTTTGCAGTCCCTGCGGGAACAAACACATCGAAATGCATAAGACGCCCGCCAGATTTTGCATAGGAGTCGTAAACATCAATTTTCATAACCCGTCACCTGTTGTTTGATCAAAATGTAAAGGTTGGCTTATCACTCATTACCTGCGCCACTGGAAAATACTTTGTTGAGTATCCAGCGTCGTGTACTACTGAGATTAAAGTCGCTCATATAGTTTAGAATCTAAACTATAAAGACATTGTATACACAAACTGCCATTTGTCAAACTAGTTTAGATACGATACTATATATCACTATGATGAATGACACTGAAATATGGCTTGAACGCCTGAATTCCCTGTATAGAAGCCAGATGCGACAGGCAGCCAGCTTGGCGGGGGTTCAACTGGTACATTTTGAAATTCTGCAATATCTGTCAATATGCAATCATTACTCAAATACTGCACAAGCCGTCAGCGACTATTTTGGGCAAACCAAGGGCAGTATTTCCCAAAGCCTCAAGGCCATGGAAAAATCAGGCTATATAAAACGCATACCCTCGCCTGAAGACAAGCGCTCGATGAAAATTCACCTGACTGAACAAGGCAAGGCGTGTTTACAGCAAGTTACCGAGAACAGCCAGCTGCATCACCGCGATGACACCGACACCATCCAGGCGATTAAAACCATACTCCTAAATTGGCAAACCAGCAGCAAAGCATCTGGTTTTGGTCAATGCCTGTCGTGTTCATACCATCAAAGCTCTGGTGATGGAGAAGTTGATAAAGAGTTCACATGCGGGCTGACAAAGGCTCCGTTATCAAGGCTTGATATCCGAAAAATCTGCAGAGAGCACACGTTTCAAACGGTCGATATTTAGTGACTTTAAAAACCTGAAAGTCCGCTTTTCCCTGTTAACTCCGTGACAGTTGATTCTATGCTAAAGGTTTAGTGTGACCAGAAATACGTTAAGCTTTGTGGAAGGAAACGTAACTTACTTTCGATTTTGTCTGCCTGTTTCAGGTAGGCTGTTTTGATCCAAGGATCTTGTAACACCGTATAAATAATCTCCACCAGGAAGCAGGTTGAAGTTAGATAAAGGGTAGATATGGTGTACCAGGTGATATTGTTGAATATACGAAAAATAATTAGATTTTATTATGAACCGCAAAACCTTAGAATTTGTTTTGCTTAGAGGCTGTTCTTCATGCAAAAGTGGATGAATATATTTGCTCAGAAGCATTGGAGCTGTTGCGATAAGCAGTCCTAGCCACATAAAATTGGCTGAAAACAGGCTGAATGTGACAAATGCAATACACATTGGAACAGCGATAAAGACGGTATTTTCCCAAAGCCCGGATATACTTAAGCCATATCTGTCTCCAATTATTCTAAATTCAGGATAGCGGAGTAATTTAGAGTCTAATGCCTGTTTTTTTGATAGAGATTCAATGAATGACATTGTGAGAAAAGTACGCTTTTCTCAGTAAATTAAAAACCCCGCCAAATTTTTTCCAGGCTAATCTGGATTCCTTTTTTGCGTGTAATATCTTCCAATGAACAAAGGACTCCCACATGGAGGTTGCGCAATATACAATAATGATACTTACGAATAAGCTTAGCATTGGTTCATATATTTAAAAGCCTGTGCTGATTCAAATGGATATAGGTTAGTACTGTCAATTAAGCCATTTCTCTATTTTTTCAACCCGTTTATAAATACTCCCTGAGTATCGGGTTTGGCTGCAAAAGAGGCGCTATCGTTTTGTTCTTTTCATTGATTACTACAATATCGTGGACATACTTTAGATCCTTATGCACTCGAACCTTGCCATTACTTGGCAGCGCCCAGTTTTTCCCGGCAATAGTCATTATTTCTGCCTCAAGAGCGGGTGAAATCAGTATTACTAAACCATCATAATCAACATCGGCAGAGACTTTACTATTCAGATGAGGAAATTCCGGACTGACCAGTTGATATCCACAGCCAAACTCTGGAACTAAAAAATACTCAGAGACTAATGCTGGTTTTTGATAAAAGCTCCAATATTTTTTTGGAACAACAAAGTAGATAGCATTGCTCCAATAAGGTTGCTCCTTGACGTTAGAAAGGTGCTCAACGTAAAAGCTTTTGCTGTGCAAATACACCCCTTTATAAGCTGGGTTTTGTTCTCCTACAACGACCTTGCCTGCCTTATGTTCTTTCCAGACTTCCTCGGCCACGTCGAGAAATTTATTATTGAAATAGACTGGAAACATCACATGGTCAACGATAAGTTCCATTGTTCCTCCGGCTTTAGCCAGGCGAGGTAGCGAGCTTGCAAGCAGACCTGAACCTAACATCGTTAGTGATTTTGTTAATGACTTTCTTTTTTCCTTATCAATTTTGTACACGAAGCTAGAGTTCTCCATATTCTTCAAAATGTATAACAGCGTGTTCACCGATTTAACGCCGAAAAAGCATATTTATCGGGCTGTTTTTGAGTATATAACAAGCATTGCCAGTGTGCATAATCATCTGAACAGCAGCTTATAAAGCTGCTCTCTCACGAAGTTAACATTGATGTCTTGTGCATTGCCTATTCCGTAAAATTGATATCACCTGGTAATTCTTATTAACCCAGAGCCAGCCAGATACCCACTGCGATCATCAGGCTTCCCGCAATTCGATTCAATAAACGAACATTGCCGCTTTTTTCGAGAAATGCCCGCAAGGTTCTGCCACCACTGGCATAGCCCAGCAAACAGATAAACTCGATCATGAGAATCACCACAACCAATACTGTCAATTGCGGTGCCATCGGCAGTGCAGGGTCCAGAAAGGGAGGCAGCAATGAGATAAAAAAGGCCCAACCCTTGGGATTTGCTACGGCGGTCACAAAGCCTTGTAATGCCAGTTCACGACGTGTTGCACTGCCGCTCGATTCAAAATTTTCGCTGATTGCCATCCTGCCTCGCGAACGCCACATTTGAATACCCAGAAACATCAGATAGGCTCCACCAAGGTATTTGAAAACCATGAACACCTCAGGATAGTTCAACATGATTGCAGCCACACCCAAAACGGACAAAACGGCAACCAGACCAACACCAAGTAACTCACCCGCCATCATCCATAAGGCACGCTTGACTCCGATCGTCATGCCCATGGTCATGGACAATGTCATGCACATGCCCGGTGTCGCCGACACAAAAAAGAAGGTGGTCATAAATACGGCTAGAATTGACAGTTCAATCATGGCAGTAGCAGTTTTGTCGTTTAAGGTATTACATTAAACATCAATCGGCAGGAATAGGCATTAGCAATTTTTGCATAAGAGCAGAACCTAAGGCAAAAAGCGTCGTGAATATTCCGCCGGCAACAATCGACACTGGTTTTCTTCGACTCTGCCTGCCAGTTTATAGCGAATTTTTCCGATACCATCATAGACACTGTCACGCACTATTGTCGGTACTATTGACAGTGCAGATGCCATTATTGCCCAAACCCCTCCGATGGATTTGCAGCAAAATAGCATGGCGTCTGACTTATGTAATTCCCGACCCGATTCGGTCAGAACAACAATGGAGTCATCAACAGGCTTGCGCAGACCTCGTTCAACAAAGGTGTTGCCATTCAATGTTGAATATTCCAATGTGTCAGCGTGATCCTCTGCCAGCAAAAACTTGACGGTAGAATTACAAAAGGCACATTCCCCATCATAGAACAGGACAGCATTGTTTTCCTGTGATTGAGTCAGCCATCGACGATCAAAAGTCAGCAGATGAATCAACAACATTGGAAAGGTTAAATCAGCAAAGTTAAGAAAGGTCAGAAATCCCAGCTGCACTAATAACATCACACACCAGGCCCACTTTCGTGTGACTGAAAAACAACACAGCGCCACAAAAACCAGCTCAACGATCATGACAGACCATGTCAGCAGTTTTAGTACAATATCAGGCATGGCCAGCAGCAAATCATTGGCAAAGTGGTCTCTGGCCAGAGGGTTTTCCAGAACCAGACTGATCGCTGAACCATCAACCCAGGAAGGGCTTAACAGCTTGGTATAGCCGCTGTAGCTGTAGGCCACGGCCAAGAGTATCCAGGCAGCAATCCAGATACCTTTCGGAAAATGCCACTGCAACCACTGTTCAGGAGCGTTGCGAGCGGCAAGTGAACCAAATGGCGCTTTTGGCAAGCAAGCGTGGGCCACCAGCATCCAGCCAACCACTGGCAGAGAAGGGTTGGCAATAAGTGGATTTCTGGCATACAACCAACCCAGGATTATAGTGATCACTATTGCCGCTATACGGTCGTATTTTCCGACCATCAATAGAACACTAGCTGCAGACCCAAGAGTCAGCAGACACAGAACGACTGTTGGTGAATCATAAAACTGCAAGGGGTTGGGGATAATTCCCAGCAGTGGTGACAGGCTTGCAGGCAATATGCCTTCGTTTGAAAAAATTTCTTTACCATAAGGCATCAGGTGCACAAAGTGGATACACAGGTAGATGCCCAGTAAAGCTCTGATCAAACTGTATTGTCCCCCGGTGATTGGGGCGAGTGCTATTTTATTCATTATCACACCTGATACTCAGTTGGGTTGGATAGTCTGCTGCGGTATCAGCAGAAATTTGATTTATATATGAGACTGTGACCTTTGTGACAGCGGTTTGTATCGGAAAATTCAGTTCAGACATGACCGTTTTTCTCTGACAAAATGCCCTCTGGGTCATCTCGACCCACATGTCATGGGTTGCCGTTTTTTTATACAACACAGGGCCATAAGCAATCAAAGCGCCATAGACATTGCGACGATTATAAGGCCCTGCAAGTCCGGCATAACGTTCAGAGTCAAGTATGGCCTCAAATTCAGTGCCGTCGGCATAGAGCATTGTAAGTTTGAATTTAGCCGAATAGGTTTCATAACCCTGATGAGCTGTAAATACTTTCATCGCTGGAGATACATTAGCCACAGCGGCAACGGCGCTGAGTTCTTCATGCTGGAACAGATCAGCCACGACTTTAATACAGGCCAGAAAGGATAATAATACTGCTATGATAATATTCTTCATGATTCCAACTCCTTGCCAGATAATAATGCGATCAGCCTTGTCTCATTGTCGTCTGGAAAACCCGTTTCCACAGAAATATTGACCGGATTTTTGTAGGTTCCAAATATCATATCCCATATTGGTAAATCCGAATAATTATAATGATGACTGCCTCGTTGATGGTGAATACGGTGCATTTCGGGTCGCTGAAAAAACAGGCCCAACCAGCGGGGTGTTTTGATATTCATATGATAAATCAATTCCGCCAAACCAGTGACCAGAACACAAATGGCAACCGCTTCAGCGTGCATGCCCAACAAGGAATAAAGAATAGCACTGGACAATATGCCATTACAGATGATTTCCAAGGGATGTTTATAAAAACTGCTGACGACTTCTATTCTGGATGGGCTGTGATGCAGCTGATGCAGGCATCGCCAGAGCACCGGGGTATGATGTCTGGCACGATGCCACCAATAGTAGATAAAGGTGATGACAATATAGCCCACCATGACCTGTGGCATGATTGCCCAGCTTTTTATAGAAAGCAGTGAAATATCCACAAACCAACGATCCCATAAATAAGCACCCGAAAAGGCGGACAAGGCCTGAACACCATTTAGAAAAGCAGCGCGGGCATACCAGCCTTTAACAGGTTTAAGTCTGGTACCGGGCCAGATTTTTTCCAGCAATAGGACTATTGCGGCAACGGTTGTTACGATAACGATAGAGTTCAATTGATGCTCCTGCTCGCTGAGATAAAGCGTAAATGTATTTACTCAGAAGAATAGGAAAAAGAACTCTTAATTGACACTGAAATAAAAAAAGTTGATAGATATAAACTAAAAGACCTATTTATTTGAACTTTTCATGATTCTTGTGAGATATCACGAAAGCTCACTGTGACTTTAAGCCCACCCAATCGTTCACTTTCGCCAACTTCGACCTGCCCATGATAGCGATTGGCAACTTCTGTGACGATGTTAAGACCCAGACCAGCACCTTCGACTGCCATTGTATGTTTCACTGTGGAATTATCTCCAGGAACCCGATAAAAACGTTCCAATATTTTATGTCTGAATTGTTCCTCCACACCCTGACCAGCATCCTCAACGGATATAATCGTTCGGTTTTCATCTTGTTCAATACATATGAGGATCTGAGTCTTATTATTTTGTGCTGAAATACCATAGCATAAGGAATTCTCAATCAGGTTTCTGCACACCATTTCCATTGCCATAGGATCAGCCTTAACCAGCAGACTGTTAAGACCTTTCATCTGGCACTCAACATCATTTTTCGAACTGAGAATGTCAGCAGTCAACTGACGTGTCAGTTCACATAAATCAAAGATTTCTGCTTCATCCGACAAGGCTTCTGCATTGGTGTTCTTAGCCAGACTTAAAAATTGGTTGGCCACCCTGACAGTCCTTTTGGCTGCAATGCTGATAGTTGCCAATTGTGTTTCCCGGCTTGCCTTGAGCGCTTGTATCTGGGCAACAAGGCCAGCAACAGGTGTTCTCAACTCGTGAGTGCAAGTATCCAGAAACTGCCTCTCTTTTAAAAGCTGTGATTGCATATTGTGCATGAGTTGGTTCAGAGCCTTAACCAGGGGCAATAATTCTCTTGCCTGTTCCTTTTCCGACAAAGGTAACATCTTTTCAACAGACGTATCAGACACAGTCTGCGCCAAATTGCTCAGCGGCTGCAAACCGGATCGAATGGCAAAATTCATCGCAATCATTGCCAGAGACAAAACCAGCAACAAAGGCAGGAAGATAAAGGCGACCAACCTTCGAACCACATACCGCCTTTCCAGATCACTAAAGCCTACCAGAACACAATATTGTCCCTCACAAACGGTGCTGATCACCCAATTCTTGCCATGCATATATTCGATATAATTACGTGTTTGAGTGGGTCTATCCAATGTGAATCGCCCTTGTTGCATCACCAATTGGTCGTTATGCCAACCCAATAATATCTGCGTAAATTGATCCGCCAAATGTACTTTGGAAAGTTGTTGCTCAGGCAGAATTCGAATCATATTGCTGGCCAGAGTCTGGGCCTGTGCCTCCAGAAAACTGCGTGTTTCATGATAAGCCAGAAATTTACTGAAAACAGCGGATACGGCCCAAGCCAGCAACAAAACCAGACCTACACGCCATAACAGGCGTCTTTTTAATGAGTATTTTCCAGTCTTGGAACCAGATATCCAATTCCACGCATGGTTTTTATCAGTGTTGGCCATAGTTGCTTTCTTAATTGCGAAACATAAACTTCAATCGTATTTTCTTCAACGGACTGATCCCAACGGTACAAGGCATCAATAATCTGTTGCTTGGTCCTGACTCGCCCCGTTGATTCCAGCAGATATTGCAACAGACGAAATTGACTAATCGGTATTGCTACTGCTTGTTGCCTGAAAAACACTTGCAACTGCCCGGGGTCCAGCGTCAAGTCAGCGTATTCAATCATAGCCGCAGCGCGCCCCATGCTGCGTCGCTGCAATGCTCTGACTCGGGCGATTAATTCCTCCATATCAAAGGGTTTGATCAAGTAATCATCTGCACCACTGTCCAGACCCAATACTCTGGCTCTAGGCTCATCACGTGCTGTTAATACCAACACTGGCATTGGCTCTCCAGAGCGGCGTAGTTCCTTTAATAAATCCAGGCCATCCCCATCTGGCAAACCAAGATCCAGTACCATCAAGCCGATGCCTGAATCAACATTCAATGCTGCTTTTGCCTCTTTAACACCAACAACTCGCTCGATTTGTAATGCGGTGTTATTCATTCCCTGAACGATAGCATCGGCAATCATCAGGTCATCCTCAACCAGTAATACTTTCATAGGTATTTCAATTTATCTCCAGATATTAACCACGACAAGCCGCACAAATCATCCATCACTCATGCGACCGGCCCATATTCATAAACGACGTGTATCCATCTACGTCTGTAACTGGGACCGGAGACGCGGTTAAACTATTTCTGTTTCGGCAAATCAACCATAAAAATCACAGCAGGTTCTTTCATAGGGTTCTTTACCCAATGCACTGTATCAGCTGTTTCAATCCAAGTATCACCCATTGTGAATTTGCGTTTTTCACCATTACGATACTCAACAACCGAGCCTTGCATCACATAAACAATTCCCGGACGCTCTGCGTGAGAATGCTCGGCTGTTGCTGCCCCTGGTAGCAGGGTAATTTTTCGACCTCGAATATCATAGCCTTTCATGGACGGAATCTGTGCCTCTAAAGAGTTTTGATGCGCTACTTCCGGGCTGAGACCATGACTTTTCTCGGGTGCTTTTGTTGCATTTCCAGCATAGGCTGCAGCTGCTACTGTGAGTGATAAGACAGCGATCAAATACTTGTTTTTCATACTATTTTCCTGTGGTTTATGTCGATACGACCCTCATTTGAGAATTGTACTTTACGCGATCAACCTGACTGTAAGCTGATTAAACAACATTAGCTGATGCCAAAAAGCTATTATTTACTCAGGATTAAAAGCAGGCCTGTTAGAAAAAATAATATTGAAAACAAGCACAATAAAGACATAACCCAAAAACCAGGATAAACTGTTATGAGCAATGAAATAATGGCGCTCAGTATGATCACTGATAATGACAAAAACACCATTCCCAAGAAATTAGAATCATCGCCGGCAGATAACAACAACTCTCTATAAGCCTGCTTAATGAATAGGTCAGACGCTGAACAAACCACGTCAACTAGCAGGGCCCACATGTCCGTGTCTTTTTCTTTGCATGAGTTTGAAGAACATTTGGATTATTCTGGCACTTTTCTTGATGGACGACACATCTCATAAAGTACAACCATAAGTCTCTGGCCTGATGCACTCGGCTTATATGAGACAAGCGAGTGTAGTAGTCAATATCAATCACCCCATTATCCAGCCTGTGAACTGTGGTTTGGACATGCTTGTTACTTTTGGAATCAGGCATGATACACCTCGCATTTATTATCAGACTTTACCTTACCACCCACAAATGATTAAATATAACGATTAATAATGAATCATATATTCGTATTTTACGAACAATAGTCTGAGTATGCGCCAAGCCAATTTATCGACAGAGTTATTACGCACCTTTATTACCATCATTGAAGTCGATGGCTTTAATCGAGCCGCCAAACATTTGCATAAAACGCAATCCACCATCAGTCAAAATATTAAACGTTTGGAACAAGAAGTTGGCACTGAACTCTTTGTCTCACAAGGCAGACGCAAGGTGCTAAGCCCCGGAGGAGAACTGCTATTAGGCTATGCCAAACGCATGCTGACCTTGCAGGATGATGCCTTGTCAGCCATTCGGCAAACTCAGTTGAGCGATAGCATTCGAATGGGCATATCCAGCAGTTTAAGCGAGGGAGTATTGACTGAGATTCTCACTCAATTCACTCGCTGTTACCCAGAGATTAAACTGTCTGTAGAAACAGGCTATAGCAAGACTCTTATCGAACGCTATCATGCTGGTGAATATGATCTGACGCTGACTCTCGAGCAGGGCATGACTGAGGGCGAAGTACTGGCCGTTGAGAAAGTTGTCTGGGTTGGGCCGCATGGGTTTGAATGGTCAAACTCTCGACCACTTCCCATCGCCGCCTTTGAACATCCCTGCCAGTTTCGCTCTATTTTAACCAAATCACTGAATGATGCAGAGATACCTTGGCAAATGGTTTACAGCGCAAACAGCCATTCTGCCGTTATGGCCAGTGTTCGAGCGGGCCTTGGGATAACCGTTCGAAATGAAAGTTCTGTCTGGGAGGACACTGAAATTCTCACGCCCAGGATGACCTTGCCAACACTGCCCAAAATTCAACTAGCGCTACGTAATCGCACCAAACATCAAGCCAGTGAATTGATGGCAAATGCTCTGAAACAAACTCAGTTGACCGCTTTTAAACCAATATAATATTCAATATTGTAGACGCCTGCGACACAGGAAAGTAGGGGTTATAGGGTAATTGCCATCAGATCGCCAAAGAGCATTACACCGCGCCAGTAGTGGGCAAGAACTAAGGGCTAGACTGGCACGGGTAATGCATTTCCAGGCACCAGAACATCTGGCAACTTTATAAATATCTGAATAATTACCTCAATCGTAAGCTCGTTCTGCCAACTTCAAGCGCTGTATTTTGCCCGAAGGACCTTTGGGCAATTCACTGATAATGTGGATTCGCTTCGGGCTTTTAATTTTGCCCAATAAGGCCCTGCAATGATCCAGTAATATTTCCTCAGTGCAATTAGAACCAGGCTTTAGGCTGACACATGCCAACACTTCCTGACCATAGTGGTCATTTGGCACACCAAAAGCGGCTGCTTCAAGAACTTCTGCACGTTTGTATAAGACATCATCGATTTCTCGTGGAGCAATGTTTTCTCCCCCACGAATGATCAGTTCTTTTGAACGACCAGTGACAAAATAATAACCATCGTCATTACAATAACCCAAATCACCGGTATAAAACCAACCATCATCGTCCAAGGCTTCTTGTGTCGCCTGCGGGTTTTTGAAATAGCCTTGCATGATATTATCACCGCGCACTGCCAGCTCACCTTTTTGATTGGCAGCCAACGTATTGTGATTGGCATCGACTATGCGCATTTCATTGCCTATCGGCAGGCCAGGAGAACCATAGTAATCCACTTGTCGCTGCATTGGATTTGACAAAATTTGCGCTGAGCATTCGCTGATGCCCATTGTTTCTACAATGGGAACACCAAATAAAGATTCAAATTCCTGATGTACCGCTGGCGGTAAAGCCGCTGAAGCAGAGCGGGCAAACCGCAAATGATGAGTCAAAGCTTTAAAATCAACCGAGCTATCAGGATCTTCTGTAAGGCCACGTTGACGTTGTTCTATCAAATAAGAATAAATAGTCGGAACTGCACTGAACCATGTACAGCGATAGTAGGCTATCCAATGCCAGAATTTACTGATGCTCAGCTTTCGGCTCATTACCACGCTGCTGTTGCTGATCAATGGTGCCATCACCGAGACCATTTCTGCATTGATGTGGTAAAGCGGTAGGACGCATAAGCTGGTATCTACCGCTTTAAGCTGGTGGGCAATAACCGTGTTATTACCTCCAGCAATCACATTCTTATGACTGAGTAAAACTCCCTTGGGTCTACCCGTTGTCCCCGAGGTATAAATCATTAGTGCAGTATCTTCAACGCTCACCTTGACGGTATCAATAATTGCAGCGTTATTTGCGGCAAAATCATTGATGCCCTGTGGGCCATTATCCTCATCACTGGGAATGATTTGAAAATTGCCTTGCGAAGGGTGCAAAATGCTGTGATATTTTTCTGCATAATCATCTGAGCAGAAGATTAATTTAAGCTCGGAATGCTCAATGATATAGCTTAACTGATCAGGGCCAGCGACTGCATTCAAGGGTAGAATAACTCGGCCACTATACATAACACCAAGAAACAGGCATGTCGTCCAGTAACCATTGTCCATCAGAAAAGCCACCGTATCTCCATGTCCTATACCCTTGGCATCCAAAAACACATTGATTTGGCGGCAATGTTCCCGAAGCCTGGCAAAGGTCATTTGTTCACCCGTTTCTGCGACATGCAGGAAGGTCTTATCAGGTGTTGCCTCTGCAGTTGTATCAATAAGTTGTTTTATAGATTGCATGATATCGATTAATAGTTGATGACATTGATTGGATACATTTTTTGATCAATATTGATCAACTTAAGAGCCACAGGAGTATTTCTGCCAATAATCACCAAAGATGTCCTGTTCACTTGGTTCAGATGTAGGAATAGTACGCACTACCCGAGTAGTGTTTAAGTAGTGACGGTAGTTCATATTGTCAGAGATGCTGTTTTCTCCCCAACTGCCACAGCCCATGGATAGAGAAAATGGCAGACCATTATCAAAATTGCCTCCTGTGGCGTAACAGTGAATCTGATTGACTATCACTCTGCAAACCGGCATTTCCAATCCCATTTTTAAAGGCCTTTGAGCGTCATTGGTGTGAATCGAAACAGAATGGCCTTTACCTTGATAGTCCATGATGCCATTTGCCAGTTCCTGAGCATGGTCAAAATCATCTGCTTGATAGACGGTCAAAATGGGTGACAGTTTTTCGCCTGAAAAGGGTGCGTCTGGACCATAATTCGATTCTTCTACAAGAAGAATCCGTGCTCTCTCTGTGTCTGAAGCAGCTACCGACAGCTCAGCACGACCAATAATTTCGCCGGCTGTTCGAGCAATGATAGCCTGATTTAATTTTCCTTCTGGCCACATGGCCTTTTGCAGTATGACTTTGTTATCTTTGGACAACCGTATCGCACCATTGTCAGCCAAAGCCGTCATCATCGCTTCATAGCACTGTTTCACTATGATCAAATTATTCTCCGAAGAGCAGCTGGTTGCGTTATCAAAGGATTTGGATGTGACAATTTTTTGTGCTGCTGCGGCTAAATCAGCTGTTTCATCAACAATAGAAACAACATTGCCAGCACCAACACCTACCGCTGGTGTGCCACTGGAATAAGCATTACGCACATTATTCTGTGAACCAGTTGCAACGATCAAATCAACTGATTGCATCAATTCTTCAGTATCTGCCTTGTTGATCGGGGAAGGGAGCTTTTGTATAAGATCAACAGGCGCACCGACCCTTTCCAACTCAGCGCGCATAATATCAACCAATGCTGCGCAAGTGTGATCACCCTTTGGCGATGGCGCTAATACAATGGCATTGCGCCCCTTTAAGGCATTAAGGGTTTTATTTGCAGGAGTCGCTGCCGGATTTGTTGAAGGTACAATAGCGCCTACAACACCGACGGCACGGGCAATTTCCACCAAGCCTTTCTCTGGATATTCAGCAACCACACCAACGGACTTTGCTGTGCGCAAATCACGCAACAACCCCATGGTTTTTCGCCTGTTTTTCGTAATCTTGTCTTCAACGTTGCCAAGACCCGTATCCGCTACAGCCATTTCCGCCAATAACCTGTTGTTTTTCGGGTTAACAATACCCCAGGCTGCGGCTGTTACAACCTCATCGACTTGTGACTGATTGTAAGAATCATAGTGCTGTTGTGCACTGCGTGCGCGCTCGATAAGTTTGGATATTTGTGTAGTCATAAATCGTCGTTAAAATACATTAAAATTAAAGTAACAAGGGTTGTGGGGGAGGACTCGCATCGCGTGTTGAAACCAGAATCGCCACGCGATGTTCGCCCTCTCTCAACCCCTTGAGGAAGCTTATTTTTTCAGTTTTGCCAATAGTTCGGTGAGTGCAGTTTGACGTTCTTGCCACATTGCCAGCACTTCTTCGCGGTTCATTACTCTGACTGGTGAATTGGTTTGCCCCATTTTATTCAGCGTTTTCTTGTCGTTAAACATCACTGGAGTTTTCTCAGCCAGAAAGCTTATAATCGCTGGATCGGTTCCTTTTGGGACCATCAAACCACGAAAGTTGACGCTGGAGTTGTCAACATCAATCCCAAGCTCTTTAAAAGTAGGGACATCCGGCAAAAAGGCATGGCGTTCCAAATCCGCTACCGCCAGAATTTTAATATCACCTTGTACCCTTGCAGAATCAGACAGATTATTGAAGCCTGCTTTGACTTGGCCGCCTTTAACTAACTTCAACGCATCTACTCCTCCTTTGCCGGGAACATATTTCAAATCAGCTCCTGTGGCTTTAGCCAGTTGTAAATGGGCAATATGATGTCCTACAAACTTACCAGCACCACTGACGGTCACTTTTCCTGGGTTAGCCTTGGCAAAAGCAACAAGCTCTTGTGCAGTATTGAACTGACTGTCTTTGCCAACGATTAACACAGCTGGGTCAGCACCCCAGTTACCCACCGGTTCAAGATTATTAATATTGTATTTGGTGTCAAAGACGATGGATTGCGCTATAAAATGAGGCACATTGTAAGCTGCCATCATATAACCATCTTTGGGTGCTTTTTCAGCGAACCAGTTCCAACCTTTACGCCCACCGGCACCGGGTTTGTTCGTGACATAAATTGGTTGACCCAATGACAAGGCTTTATCATCCTTCATTTTTGCTGATGCCAGAGTCGCAATACGAGCTTGAAAGTCTGTCGCACCACCTGGACTGTAAGCAACCATAACGCCAATCGGGCGACTGGGGTACTCTTCAGCACTGGCAGTACTGAGCATGGCAGTGCTGCCAAGCAATAAAGCACCTGCGGCTATTGTCACTATACTCTTTTTGAATGTAGGTTTATTCTTAATCATGTTGCTCCTCCGGGGATTGCAAATTTCAGTAAGTGGGTTAAGTGTTAAGATTGTATTAATTTTTATGAGCATGCTTAATCTATGTTCATGGCCAAACTGGGGCCTTAGAGAAACCAGCCTGTGGGGGTTCTGACATTGAGTAAATGCCAGAACAGGCCATATAAAACGCAGACCAGCAGTAAACCGATCGCCAGTTTCAGGGCCATTGCTTTTGCATCCATTGCCGAGCGTTTGCCATACAATGAAACAAGAATAATAAAGGCCAGCAAAGCCCCGACATAAAAGCCGATAAATTCAATACTGATTACGTATGCTATTGAAACTATCAAACCTGGAATTAAGCCACGCCAGGCGATATAAGCCTGCTTTATTTCGGCCGTTTTAGATGAATTTCTGAAGGTGGTGATGCATTGCATAATGGCTAATACCAGCAGAAGTATTGCGATGATTCTTGGGAATAAATAGACTTCCGCATCAGTATTCCAGAAAGAGGCGACACAAAATAAAACAGCGGCGCCGAGTGCAATAGCAGATGCCCAGAACTCTTTGTTATAACTCGTCATAGATCACCTTAAAGCCTGTGCTTTTTTCTTGGCACGATTACTGGAATAGACACTGTATGCTATCGATAAAACGCTGATCGCAATCAGTGTTATGTTAATTGGCCCGCTGGTGAAATAACTGAATACTCCGTCGCCGCTTTCCCCAATCAATTTTCCCTGCAGGAAATTATCCTCTGCAATCGGTCCTAAAATGATACCCAGTACCATAGGTGCTGGTCCAAAGCCAAACTTGCTGGCGAAATACATCATAATGCCCAGTGACATCATGATTAAAATGTCGGAATAACTCGATTGAATACTGTAGGTGCCAAAAACAGCAAGAATCAAAATAATAGCCGCCATATAATGGCCCGGCACTTTCATAATCCAACCACTGTGTTGGCTTAAAAATAACCCAGCGAACAACATCAAGACTTGAGCAACTAAAAGTGAATTAATAAATGTCCAAGTAACTTCTGCATGGGTAGTGAACAGATCCGGCCCTGGAAACAATCCATGAATCAGCAAACCACCCAACAAGACAGCAGCCGTTGGGCTGCCTGGAATACTCAGTGTCAGCAACGGTATCAGAGAAGGGCCAACAATTCCGTTATTCGCCGATTCTGCAGCAATAATGCCATCGGGTTCACCCTGACCAAACTTATTAGGGTCTTTGCTGGTTTTTTTGGTTTGATCATAAGCCACAAGACCTGCAATCTGGCCACCGGCACCGGGAATAAGACCAATAATAATTCCAACCAGCGAGCCAATTGTCAGTGCTCTTAACCTGCCCAGATTATAAGTCACGGACTTGACCAGACTGGATTTACCCAATGCATGAATGCTGGCGTTTTTATCCTTGACCGTATCTTCCATCAAAGTGAATACCTGAGGAATAGCAAACAAGCCTATCAACGCTATGACAATATGAATGCCACTTTCAACATGTGAGGAAAAAACAAAGCGTTCTTCACCCAGCATCGGATTATCTCCAACGGTCGATAATGCCAAACCAAACAAACCTGTTAGCAAGCCTTTGATAACCGAGTTGCTGCCTATAGTACCAATGATGGTAATACCCAATATAGCAACCCAGAATAGTTCGGTCGGGCCAAACTTTAAAGCCAGTTTTGCCAGAGGAGGTGTGAAGAAAATAAGGATGAAAATTCCCAGAACTCCGCCAACAAAGGAACTGGTAAAGCAATAATGGAGTGCTTCTGCTGCACGGCCATTTTTGGCTAACTTATGACCATCCAGTGCCGTTGCTATATTGGCTGGTGCACCTGGCACATTGACTAATATTGCGCTGATAGCACCACCGGCAATCGTGGCTGTGTACATTGCGCCTAATAAAATCAAACCAGCTGCAGGCTGCATATGGAAGGTAAAGGGGATCATCAGTGCAACTGCCATAGTCGGACTTAATCCCGGCAAAGCTCCTAAGATCAGACCGGCGAGAGTCCCACCAACTAATAATGCGATATGGTAAAACGTAAAAACTTTATCAAAATGACTTAAAAATTCCACGGCTCCTCTGTACTTTTTAGTGGTTATTAATTTTTTATATCCAGCTTTTTTTTGTTCTCACTTTTTATTCTAAAAATTATTATTGTTGGATAGATACGATACACATAGACGAGGAAATAGCTCAATTTAACTGGTATAACTCATATATATGTCTTAATATTAGAGCATGATATTCCTAAATTCAACTACTATTTCACGCTTAGACATTTGAGAAAGAGTAAAGAATTGCTGGTAAACCCCATATCAAAACATGAAAGTGTTTTATTTTCATGGACTTATGAAACCCCTGCAGTGGTGCAGTCACACAGGGTTTAAAATGAACTTCATCAAATGCACAAGCGACCTGCTTATATTGTTATATAGCATTTTATAATAATTCCAAAATATTAAGTTCATTTTCCGTTAACTACTCAGTAAAAGGTAATTGATCTTATGAATAAATGTTCTATCAAACTCACTCAAACAGGCTTAATAACTGCCGCTATTTTGACACTATTTAGTATTCAAAATGTTTTCGCAGAAGCAATAACCATTCGCTTTTCCCATGTCGTTGCAGAGGACACCCCAAAAGGTTTGCTGGCCATTAAGTTTAAAGACTTAGTCAAGGAACGCCTTGGCGACGAGAAAGTAATTGTTAAAATCTATCCGAACAGCATGCTTTACAGCGACAGCATCGTTGCTGATGAAATACTCAAAGGAAATGTAGAATTAGCCGCACCAAATACTGCCAAACTAAAAAACTATACCAAGCGCTTGCAAGTTTTTGATATTCCTTTTCTGTTTGTGAGTCCTGAGGCCGCTTCAAATTTCCTGGCAGGCGATTACGGCAAAAGGATGTTGCGTCTGGTTCGCCCGAAAGGGTTGATCGGACTGGGTTTTTTAAATAATGGCATGAAGCAGCTGACCGCGAATAAGCCCATCTCGCTTCCAGAGCATTTATCCGGTCTAAAGTTTAGAATCGTTAATTCAGATGTGATGGTCAAACAATTCGAAACTCTGGATGCTATTCCGGTAAGAAAATCATTCAAAGAGTTGTACAATTCTTTAGCCACTGGTGAATTGGATGGCCAACAGAATACTTGGTCGAATATTTTCTCAAAAAGATTTCATGAGCAGCAAGCTTATATGATTCAATCAGACCACGCTTATCTTGGCTATATGCTACTAAGCAGTCAGAAATTCTGGAATAGCATGCCAGATGATATCCGCACAATCGTTGAACAAGCTCTTAATGATGCTTTGGTATATGCTAATAAGATCGCCGTTGAAAAGGCGGTCAGTGATCGGCAGGCGATTCTAGACTCAGGTTTAACCGAAGTTCATGTGATGAGCTTGGAAGAAAGGAAAGTCTGGGTCAAAGCATTACAACCAGTCTGGAAAGAATACGAGGACGAAATTGGCTCAGAGTTGATTAATGCGGCAGCTTCAGCCAGATGAGTCTATAATGGGTTTATGTGTAACCACACGCAAGTTTGGTCATGCAATGTCACTAGCTGTAAGAATTACTATATAATAATCTTATTTGAGATCGATAATGTCATTCAAGCCTTTATACAAAACAGCAGAACAGTTTCTTCGACAGGGTATGGAAGAGGGGAAATGGGTACCCGGAGACTTGATACCGTCAGAATCACAATTAGCTGAGATACTCAATATCAGTATTGGAACTGTACGCAAGGCCATTGATCAACTCGAAAAAGAAAAGCTTGTGTATCGTCATCAGGGCAAAGGTACCTATGTTTCAAGAATTGATTTTGATCGAAGCCTGTTTCGCTTTTTCTCATACGGTACTTCATCTGGTGAAGCTGCCAGGATCCATAAATTAACTCCGAAAAGAGAACGAATTTCCGGGCCAGCTGAAATTTGCGAACATTTACAGGTTCCCGTTGATACCGACCTGATTTATATCGAACGAGTTGGTTATGATGATGACGAAGGCCCGGTTTTAGTGGAACAATGTTGGTGGCGGGCTGATATCGTAGAAGGTCTGGAAGACGCCGATTTACATATCCCAGATTTATTTTATGCTTTGATAGAAGAAAAATTTGGCGTCCATGTTGTTCGTGCCGAGGAAACCCTGACTGCAGAAATTGCAAATGCAGAGACAGCAAATACTTTGCAGATTGATATTGGTAGTCCTTTGGTTGTTTTGCTTAGAACTACCCATGCAAGTCAGGGCAGAATCATTGAGTATCGAATTACACGAGGTCGGCCTGATCGATTCAGCTATAAGACTGAGATTCGATAAGAATAATTCACTGGTATTCAGTATTAAGCCACTACAAGGGCATCAGAAAAAACTCACTCACTAGAATACCCGCTCGATTGAACTGGTATACCGTTCTTCTGGCCCATGATGAGTGACCATTGAGTTCAATTTTCGCAACCTGGCGCTGTTCTAAATCGACCTTGGCCTGTTTGAAGAGCAGGTGACCCAGAGGTTTATTACCCAGATGGGCCAATTGCAGTCCCGTACCTTTGAGCACATCTAAGGGAATTATGCTGCGCGCAAAAACCGTTGCTTCATCATGACATAAGAGCTCAACTTCACGAATATGACAGGCTATATACAAGGGTATATTAAGTTTTGCTGCCTCATGGGCGTAAGGCAACCCTCGAAATTCTCGCAAAACCCGCACCCTGAATTGACCATCAGAAAAAGCTATTAACTGCTTGGTCAATGATTGATTTCCCCGCAACCAATAGCGCTGCTGTTCAGTCAAATTATGACGTTTACGGTGTGCCCAATGGACATGTTTAGCCAATAGGTCGTATTGAGACGGGATTAAAGACATTCTTTATACAATGGTTAATATGAACAAATCGACAAGCGAAAAAGCGGCACTAGTCAGCTAAGCCAAAACGGGCAGAGGAACATGAATACTCGCACAAATTGCCCTTAACAGCTCATGTTCTGTAGCTGTCACTTTACCATCATGCAGAATGGTTTCGGCCATCCCCATCACCAGAAGTTTTTTATCCGCTGCTCGCAACTCATTTAGTTTCACTAAAGCTGACTCAACTCTCGATGTCCAATCATCATTAATTATTATGTTTTTATCTTTTAGACCAAGACTTTCAACACCTTGTTTAAATCCCAGCTGTGCTGCGGGTAGGTTGTCATGTCCATGCATTGCTAAAACGCTGATAATAGTGACTGTTTCAGGGATGAAGTCCTGTAAGCGCTTGTTTCCCAATATTCGCGCATTATTAGGTTGTCTCGCATCATCAATGTGTAGCTTGATAACCTTAGACAGTAGGAACTCGAAAGGATCAACACGCTCATCAGCGGCAATAACTCGCTCTATAGTCTGTTGCAGTTTTTCCAGTTCATCAATTGGACGACGCTTCACTTCTGGAAAGGTCATTTCCAACAAGGGTAGTCGCTGCTCTATCTCCAAGCGTTGACAGCTGCTGATGATGTGCTGCAATTTCTTTTCACTCAAATCTCCGAGACTCTCATAGATAACCAGAAGTTGTTTATCACGCACTAATGGATCGTTATCTAATAAAGCAAATAACATCACTTCTGGAGCCCATTCGATGCTATGCGCAGCCTGTTCAAGTGCCTTTGGCAATGATTCTGTTAATATTGCTGCTGCCAATATCTGTTCTATTTTCGGGTTACCAATGTCTTTAATAACTGAATGCACATCAAAGGGTTGACTCTTTTTTGCCTTAGTGGCCTCAGCGGCTTCCTGTTCTGCCACTTCGGCCTGTGTATGCTCTCGTAGTTCTATTTTTTGAACTTTTTTAGCAAACCTTGATAGTTGGCGTTCATTAAAATGTGGTTCAATTCTTTTGATGCGCTTCATCAGAGGAGGGTGAGTTGAGAACAATTTTGAGGAAAACATCATTGGCCGTTCACCATTACCAAACAGCATATGACTTATTTCTTCAGTATCGGCAGTCAGGTATGAATGGTGGCTGCTGGTAGCTATCTTTTTTAATGCATTTGCCAAGCCTGAAGGTTCACGTGTGAATTGTACTGCAGAGGCATCCGCCAGATACTCTCTTTGACGCGACAGGGACGCTTTCATCCAACGAGCAAAAAAGAGACCGATATAACCAATCAGCATCAAACCAAAACCCAGCATGACCACAACACTGGTGCCTTTACCACTGTTGCTTGACGACCGGGTGTAACGACCACTGGTGAGCAAGCGTCGACCAATGATGGCTAACACCAAAATTCCGAATAGGACGCCCATCAGGCGGATATTGATGCGCATATCACCATTCAGAATATGGCTGAATTCGTGCGCTATAACTCCTTGAAGTTCAGAACGATTTAACTTTTCCAGAGTGCCTCGTGTCACAGCAATGGCTGCATCGCTTTGAGAATAACCAGCGGCAAACGCATTGATACCAGATTCATGTTCAAGGACATAAACTTCAGGAACAGGTAAGCCCGAGGCTATAGAGATTTCTTCAACTACGTTATACAAACGACGTCGTAATGGGTCTCGATGGTCAGCAGTTACCAAGTCTCCACCCAGGTTACGTGCTACTTTACCACCACCACTGCGTAACGAAGCAATCTTACCCAAGCTGGACAAACTGATCAACGCTGTTACCGCCAGGCTACTGCCTATTAAGGCAGAGCTGTTTTTTGACAAAAATTCCGCAGAAAATAAACCGTGAAATACACTGGGTTGGTAGGCACCCTGCATGGTTGTAACACTGGCTAAATCACCCCAACCGAGTAAAATGACAACGATAATATTAACGGCAGCTATGATAACCAGGGCTGATAGTATCACCCCGACAATTAACCACCGTGATTTGCGCCTAGCTTGACGTTGATATTCGAAAAAATCCACAGACTATAAATGCTTAGAAGGTCACTTTTGGTACAGCTCGAACACTTTCCTCTTCAATTTCCAGCATTTGTGCTGGTTTAAAGTCAAAGAAGTTGGCAATGATATTGCTCGGAAATGCTTCACGAAGGTTATTATAATGCATGACTCCATCGTTAAATGCTTGGCGAGCAAAAGCCACTTTATTTTCGGTAGTCGTAATCTCCTCGGACAATTGCATCATATTTTCGTTCGCTTTTAGGTCTGGATAAGCTTCCGACAAGGCAAATAGTTTTCCCAAAGCAGCACTCAAACCATTTTCTGCACCACCTAATTTAGCCATCAAATCGGGGTCAGTCGGATCAAGTTTAGCCTTGTTCAGGTCAGTTACCGCTTGGTTGCGAGCCTGAATAACGGCTTCGAGCGTGTCTTTTTCATGTCCCATATAAGCTTTGGCAGTTTCAACCAAGTTGGGAATCAAATCATGGCGACGTGTGAGCTGTACATCGATCTGCGCAAATGCATTTTTGTATCCATTACGTGATGCTATAAGGCGGTTGTATAAGGTAATTCCAAAGACAATAGTTCCAGCAATAATCAGCAAAATAATAGTGCCTGTACTCATGAGTGACTCCTTTGTTATCGTGTGGTCGGACTAGTTTAACAAAGCGTTACACAAAAATAACATGCATATTGTTAAAATATAGATAAACTACTATTTATAGACACTCTCAACCTGTTTTCAACCATGAAATACGTAGTATTATTATTGATGATTGGAGTACTTACTGCCTGTGGTAAGGGCGGTACATCATCTTCTGGCAGCGATGGTATGCCCGTTGAGGCTAAGGCCTGTATTGAATTGGATCGTGATGAGACTGATGGTAATTCATTCAGTATCTTTACTAATGATTGTGACTATGACATCAATGTTGCTGAACTTGATGGTGGTTCAAATGAGCCATCTCATCTGGTGAAGGCAGGTTCCAGAACTACCATACAGGAATATGTTGTTGCCTGGGGTGCATGTCGTGCTCCTTACTATCCACTTGAAAAGAGTCCTTTTCGTTATGAATGTATTTTGTAACAACATAAATCGGTAACTTTTTAATTAAGCCCAACTCTTGGTCATTTTGCGTTTCGTATTGCTAAGCATGTGTTTGGGTGAGGTAGCTCGGTAACACTGTACAGCCATCAACAATGCTGCCCCCCAGAACTGAAAGGTTTTCAAGGGGAGTTTCTGGCAGCAATTTACAGGCAGATGGGAAACTTGAACAATATCTCAGGATAGTCATTACGAATATTTCGATTCCTGTTATTTCAAAACAATAATCTAAATCAAATCCATCTATGTTCTATGTAAGCATCAATTGGTTTTGAATACGATCCCAGCGCTTTTTAGGGGTTTATTCATTTGAAAACCATAAAAAAGCCCGGATAAAACCGGGCTTTTTATATGTCAGCTTATATTTCAGGAATAAACCGAAGTTTAGACTAACGTATCTTCTTAATTTTCTTTAAGGCCTGCAATTGTGCAGCTGCTTGCATCAATTCAGCTTTAGCTCTCGCATAATCGATATCCGCTTTGCTATCCTTCAATGCTTGTTCAGCTTTTTTCTGTGCTTCAAGAGCTGCTGCTTCATCAATATCATCGGCTCGAATAGCAGTATCCGACAAAACAGTAACTACTTTTGGCGTTACTTCCAGAATTCCACCAGAAATATAAATGACCTGTTCTTCACCACCTTCGGTTTGAACACGAACATCACCCGCTTTCAAACGAGTTAGCATTGGTGTATGTTGAGGATAAATCCCCACATCACCTGCTTCGGCAGTTGCGATCAGCATAGTGGCATCACCAGAAAAAATCTGATTTTCAGCACTGACCACTTCAACTCGCATTGTACTCATAATTTTTTACCTTTTTAGCAATTCAATCAGAGATCATATTTGTTCAAAACAGATAAACCTCTTTAAATCTGGTGGATAATTTTCTTCTATACAGGGTGCGAACACACATAAGAGGTAGCATGCATTAGCACGTGACTCATTCGAGTATGTTCGCAACGCGGCATTGGATAAAATTAGTCTTCAGATTTTGCTTTTTCGATGACTTCTTCAATCCCACCAACCATATAGAATGCCTGCTCAGGATACTCATCCATTTCACCATCAAGAATTTTCTTAAAGCCGGAAATAGTGTCTTTCAGAGATACATACTTACCTGGCGAACCTGTAAATACTTCAGCAACAGCAAATGGTTGTGACAAGAAGCGTTGAATTTTACGTGCACGCGATACCGCCTGCTTATCTTCTTCCGACAACTCATCCATACCCAGAATAGCAATAATGTCACGCAATTCTTTATAACGTTGTAATGTGTTTTGCACACCACGCGCTACTTGATAATGTTCGTCACCAATAATTTGCGGGTCAAGCTGGCGAGAGGTTGAATCCAATGGATC
>JBOEHE010000003.1:0-24126 GCA_050633785.1 Arenicella sp. | reverse complement strand
TATAAGTTGTAACAAAGAGGATCTATATCGTCTCTGTTTATTTGTTGAAAATTCTAATTAACGCAGTACTGACTTTTTACTAATTCAACTTGAAACAGTTATCATTATGTGTGATATCGATATAACTACGTAATAGCAATAGAGCCAGAATAGCGCTTGTCAAACCTCAAGCATAGAACCAGATAAGCCATAATGATGATTCCAGATAAGGTTCACTAATACTCACTGCATGCATTACACGATGAATACCAACTTAAACTATTTCATGAATTATTTCGGACAACTTTTTGATTCCACTATCAATTTTATCATTTGAAATTGATGAAAAACCTAAACGGAAGAAATTTAATGGTGGATTATCCGATAAGAAATGGATATCCCCTGGTTCAATCAGAATACCTGCTTCGGCAGCACGCACTTTCAGCTCTCGAGCATCTAATCTACGTGGCCCATTAACCCAATAAGATGAACCACCAAAGGAAGAGCGTTTCGACGAACGAGGCAGATATTTATCCAAAGCCTCCTTCATTGTCTGGCAACGTTCTTCGTATGTATGTACTAAATTACGCACTAAAGTATCATGATAACCACGCGCCAGAAACAGTGCAACTGAGCGTTGGTTATTGGCCGCAGGATGCCGCAACATCAAACGACGCAAGGCTCGCAATTCTTGAATCAATTCGACAGGGCCAACCATATACCCCATACGCAAACCTGGCGACAGTGTTTTTGATAAACTGCTCAGGTAAATGACTCTATCGCTTTTATCCAGACTTTTCAGTGCTGGCAATGGATTAGAATCGTAACTTATTTCATTTTCATAGTCATCTTCAATTAAGATAATATCTGAATCTGTGGCTCGTTGCAGGAGCTCATAGCGCCGCTGAATGGGCATTGTTACCGTCGTAGGTGACTGATGGCTTGGCGTCACATAGATATAGTCACACGCATCCACCTGCTCATTAATCACCAGACCATCATCGTCAATTTCCAAAGACTTCAACGTTGCTGGTGTTAATGAAGCGATATTACGAACATCAACATACCCCGGGTCTTCAAGACCCATAACACTTTTGCTACCCAGCAAAAGTCTGGAAAGAAGGTACAAGGCATGCTGTGCGCCCACCGTAATCAAAATCTGTTCCGGGTCTACCCAGACACCACGGCGTGGTAACAGACGTTTATGAATCTGCTCAATCAACAACGGATCATCATGATCAAAATGATCAATTGTCCAGTCCTTTATGGAACCCACGCTGAATGCATCACGACAACATTCACGCCAATTATTTGTTGGGAATAAACTGTAATCCAGTTGCCCATAAATAAACGGGTACTCGTATTTGCGCCAATTCAGAGGTTTGCTTATATTGTGCTGCGCAGTTGGAGTACTCCTGAGGCGTTGTGACCAGTCAGGTTGTTTTCCGATAACGATGGATTTTGGTTCATCATAGGATTTAGCCTGCCCTTGTAATACATCAGGGTTAACAAAATATCCGCTACGCTCTCTAGAGATTAGATAACCATCATTGAGTAAATGATCGTAGGCAAGAATGACAGTATTACGGGCGACTTTTAACTGACTGGATAGTTTACGACTTGATGGCAAACGTTCATCAAGTGGAATTTGACCATTATTGATAGCAGCAACGACTTGTTCCCTTATTTGCTTTTGCAAACTAAGGTCACTATCAGGGTTAAGATAAAATAATTGATAAATCGACATCGGCTAGTTTACTCTAGAGCACTATTGATAGTGGGTTTGCCTATTTGTCCTAAAGCATAAAGCAAAAAAATCTCCAAGAACACTATTATATGTCTTAATACGACACATTCTGTCGGTGAAAATAATTGCCTTCTATCTCTATTCGACAAGATTATCGTCTGACACTACAAAATCTAATAACAATAAAAAACACGAAAATCCTCGATATGATTTCGCGGCTATCTGCCATGATATGAGATATAGTAAATTTGGCTTGCAATGCGTTATTAAACACAGACCTTAACCTGACTCAATTACTTAGTAATGAGTATAGGACATATAAAAAACTCCCGCTCTAATTTCAGAACGGGAGTAACCTTAAGGAGGAAAGAATACAACTAGGTATGTTTAGCTAATGCAATATCAAGCGCTTCAACAATTTCATCGATTTGCTCTTTGGTAACAATAAAAGCTGGACTCAATGCAATAGTATTATTGTACTTTTCAAAACTGCGATTCGTTCTGCCAATAATAACTCCCTGAGCCATACACTCATTGTACATCGCAACAAGTACGCTCTCTTCGACAGGCTCTTTAGTGACTCTGTCCTTTACCAGCTCAAAACCAGCAAACAGCCCCTTACCTCGAACTTGACCGATAGCATCATGCTTGCCTTGTAATTCAAGCAATCGTTCCATCAGATAATCACCCATTTCGGTGACGTTCTCTAATAGGTTCTCTTGTTCAATAATACGCATATTCTCAAGCGCCGCTGCTGGACCAGCCGTACAGCCACCAAAGGTAGAAACATCGCGAAAATAGCCCATTCTATCAGCCGGGTCATCTTTAAAAACCTCGAAAACTTCTTCGGTAGTGACTGTGCAGGAAATAGCCGCATAGCCAGAAGCGACGCCTTTAGCCATAGTCACAATATCAGGTTTAATGCCATAGTGTTGATATCCAAACCACTTACCTGTTCGACCTACCCCGCAAACCACCTCATCAATATGCAGTAATATGTCATATTTCTTGCAGATCTCCTGAATTTTTTCCCAATAACCCTCTGGTGGAGTAATAACACCGCCACCAGCTGTTATAGGTTCAAGCACAACAGCACCAATAGTATCGGGCCCTTCTGCAAGAATAACTTTTTCCATCTCCAAAGCAGCTCTGACCCCATAGTCAGGAACATCTCCAAACTGAGAACGATATTCACAGCAATGAGGAAATTCAACAAACCCTGGTGTGAATGGACCGTATTGATTTTTACGCTCGAATTGCCCAGTAGAACTCAAAGCCGTTATGGTAGTTCCGTGATAATCACGTTCACGATAGAGGATTTTATATTTCTTTCCACCGTACTTTTTAGCAGCAATTTGCCGAACTATTTTATACGCTTTTTCGTTAGCTTCTGATCCAGAGTTAGAATAATACACTCGACTCATTCCTGGCATTTTTTCAATTAACTTCTCCGCAAAGCGAGCCGCTGGAATATTTGCTGCAGTATGTGCAAAAAAGTTCAACTCTACTAATTGATCATAAACGGCTTTAGCAATAGATTCTCTGCCATAGCCAACATTAACGGTCCACAAACCACCAGAAACAGCATCCAGATGGGCTTTGCCATGGGCATCAAATACATGAATTCCCTTACCTTCAACAATGGTTAATGGGTCAGCATTTTCCAGAGGTTTATGCTGTGACAAATGATGCCAGACGTTGGCGCGATCGGATTCTATAACCTTAGCAAGGTCAACTGCATTTATTTTGTTATTCATTAGTCTTCTCCTAACGTATTACACATCTCACGCCTTTTACGTTATGGTGTGTACTTTATATCTGACAAGCGACCTTATTGGGGTCATCAAGCGAAAATTCTGATCTTACTTAATAATAGACTAAGAAAGATCGTTTTGATTCAGATATAAGATTAGTAGAATTACGTTGGATCAGGTAGAGCCAGTTAGAACCCGTTTATGCCTCCAGCCACTCACTGTATTTTGTGTAAGATAAGCCGTCAGCAAAAAATGGGCTGAAGTTAACTCACTGTGTCATAAAATGTCTTTCAACGCTATTACCTATATCCTTTAAGAGATTGACCTCTTTTATAGAGTTTAAAGGATATAGCGGTCTCTTAATTGTGACCAGGTATTAACCGATCTGGGTAAAATTATACTGCCGATAGTCTTTGGGAGAAAACCCTGTGCGCTGTTTGAATACTCGGGTGAAATTATTCGGATTACTATAGCCTACCATCAAAGCGATTTGCTCAATCAGCAATTCCGTTTCCTGCAACATTTTTTTGGCTCTTTTTATCCTTATATTAAGCACATACTGACGTGGGGCATATCCGGTTGATTGTTTGAATAGCCGAGAAAAATGATACAGGCTCATATTGCACAAACCAGCCAATCGCTCAAGACTGACCAATTGATCAAAATTATCTTCCATATAGTCGGTTACATTCTTCAATAGATGGGACTTCAAACCTCCTTGTGTTATAACTGGCTTGACATCAACCGTGCAATAACGTCTAAGTACATGCACACATAACATATTCAACACAGCCTCTTTATACATTGGACAAAAATCACTGTTCATTCTCAACTCATCGCGCAAAGAAATTACTAACTTGCTTATAAATGGATCCAAAGTACCGAGTTGACTTGGAAGGTCAATACAGGACACGTCCGTATCAAAGACTTCAATGGCGACTCTCTGCATTTTATCAGGACACAAATACAGCATTAAAATATTGAAAATACCGCTATGATGATACTTTGACCACCTTAACCCCATTCCGCTTTGATTCGCAGTATTTATTCCAAAGCTTTCACTAGGAAGGTCTATCGGTTGCCAATTCGCTCCCCCTGTCTGGTAGCTCAAGCCAGAAAGGTCAGATCCAAGAAAAACACCCAAGACATGCTTTTCAGAAGGGGGTAAGTAAAATTCATCGGTTACATCCATAGGCAATGTGATATCAGAAAAAGCCAAAGGATCTTTAGCATTGTCCAGGTGTAAGTAAGGATAACCTGCTTCCTGTGTAGGAACACCCACATAGGTTTCACCCAGTTTCGTTTTGATAATTTCCTGTTTCATAAACCACACCTCCAATACCCTGTTCAGCCACTCAACACGTATGCCAACAAACACTGAGCCAAAAAATCAAACATATCCATTAAAATCATAACGTGATGTTAGCAAACCTATCTTTCACCAAGGTTTCATCCATAGTATTTTCAACAAATCCTTTTAAAACAGTTTGAGACTGTCGTGATTTGAGTGCTGTTTAGGTCCCTGCCTCAGCACAAAACTTAGAAACGGAATGCAGAGAAAAATATCCCATGTTGAGGTGCCAATACTTCCAGCATCAATCTAAACAGGCCCTAATTCAAAGTTACCTGGTATTTCTCTTGCAGCCACCCTTTTATCCATTTTCTTGCATGCTCATCAACATTGATAGACTCCCTTAAAGCTACTTCAGCATCCACACCCGTTTTTTGTTCATACACACCCAAGTGTGTCGTGTAACTTTCAGCAAAACCGGGTTGGCGGGTTATATCAGTCACCGCGTTGGAGTAAGCGGTAATAATTTCTTGCGGAGTATCTTTCGGTAAAAACAACATTTTCTGCGCAGAGTAACCCGCACTGAACAAGGTTTTCCATACATCCCAAGCTGTTCCAGAGACTTTTTCCCCATGTATCTGTTCGTAGACTTCGGGAAAAGATGGCAATTCAGGGAATGTCGGATCTCGAACCACATCTCCTTTATTATCAAGCACTCCCAATGACATAATTGGAATCGCTTTACCCTGCTCTACCAATGGCATTACATTCGCTAAATAAGCAGAACTGGTTTGATAATCAATAGTCGCCTCACCTTTTTCAAAAGCCTTGCGACTGGAAGATCGCCCTCGTCGTCCAAATATAACCTCTATGTCCATATCCAACATATCGAATGCTAATAGATGCACCAGATCAAGAGAAGTCACACCGATACTGCCATAAACCAAGGTTTCCTTAAGTTGTTTCAAATCAGCTGCCACTTTCACATTTGTTTGGGCAGCCACATAGATAACGCCTCCAGTAGGCGTGGCCAGTAGAATATTCCAATCCTTATAATCATATCGAACCCGGCTATCTCCGAGAATATAGGGAAATTGAGTAGAACCAGAGGAACCGAAAAGAGTTAAACCGTCCGGTTTTGCTTTTTCAGCAAACTCATTTGCCCCATTAGTGGAGCCACCTCCCAATACATTACGCACCTTAACCAAGGGTTTGCCTGGCAGAGCTTCGCTTAATAATGGTGCATAAAAACGAGCCCATTTATCCGAGCCACCCCCTGCTTCAAATGGAATAATCCATTCAACAGTTTCTCCACTAAAATCAACAGTTGAGGTCTGCGCTACAGAAAAAACAGATGGCAATAGGAACATTACCCACAATCCTGCCTTGAACAACCACAAAAGTTGGACAGTTAGTCTGCTACCATTTTTATTATTCAGTTTCAATTTCTCCCCAAACCCAATACCATTAATCCAGCAATAATCACTGTTTAAATCATACCGTCCCAACAACTTCTGATTATTCCTGTATCTTACAGCCTAAACAACAATTTATGTATAATATTGGCCCACCATGAATTAAGAATAGTGCCTCATTAACTCCAACATGGCCGTTATAACCACGAAACACTGACAAACTTATGCGCATTCTATTAGTAGAAGATGATGAATCTCTCTCATCAACATTAAAAACGGCACTGATAAATAAAGCACATTCCGTAGACCATATCGATAATGGACTACAGGCCTATGAAGTACTCAAGACAGAAAGCTACGATGCTGTCATCCTCGACCTTTCCTTGCCGAAAATGGATGGTGCAGAGGTCCTGAAAAAAACCAGACAGTCCGGCAATAGTGTGCCTATTATCATATTGACAGCTCGCTTGGAGGTAAATTCCAGAGTCGATGCTTTAAATGGAGGTGCCGATGACTATCTGGTCAAACCATTTTCCATAAGAGAACTATTGGCTCGACTGGGAGCAATTTCCAGGCGAAGTAAAATGCAGGATAAGGCTGTTATCTCCATCGGTAATTTCACTTTTGACAGCGACGCAAGACGAGCTTTCATCGATGGTGAAGCCATTACCATCCCCAACCGGGAACTGGCCTTATTAGAATGTCTGCTGCAACGTCAAGGCAAGATAGTGTCAAAGGACACGATTCTCAATCGTCTCTACTCATTGGAAGAAACACCAGATCCAAAGGTTATTGATCTGTACATACATCGTTTGCGCAAACGTATAGCCAACTCAACCTCCATCAATATCTGTACACTGAAAGGCTTAGGGTTTCTGTTGGATATTGAGGAACAATGAACAACAGTACTGCGAATATTTCAGGCCGACTGCGTAATCGTCTATTTTATCTGTTAATGGCCCCACTTTTGTTCATAAGTTCCCTTTTTGCCATTGAAACCTATCTTTATTCACAAACCATTGCCAAAGAGTCCTTCGATAAATCACTAACTGTATTAAGTATGGTTATGATGGAACAATCGGCAAACCTATCGGGCGATATTGTTTCTGACAAAATCCTAAAATCAATTACTGATTCAATAGGGGATGTGTTCTATTACCATGTCAATACCCCAGAAAACTCCTTAATTTCAGGCTATACCAATGGCCCAAAACCTTCCAGAAATGTGTATAAAATGGCGACTGAAAAACCGCAGTTATTTAACGCCAAATACCGTAATCGACCAACACGTGCTGCTTTTTTCCGCCGACATATTGACAATGTTGCTTATCAGGGTTGGGTAGAGTTAACGGTATGGCAGCATTTTGACCAACAACATGAACTACAAGCTCGACTGTTCACCCGTTCCCTGTTTCGGCTGGTTGGCCTGGTCTTTCTGGTTGGAGCAATTCTCTGGTTTGGTATCAACTTTGGTCTACACCCCCTTACCCGTTTACAAGCAGCTGTCAGCCGTCGTTCAATTAACGACTTGCATCCCATTAAAACGCCCATTCCATTAGAAGTTAAACAATTGGTTGAGTCTATGAATGACTTGTTCCTGCGTTTGAAAAGCTCTATCGCCAAACGTGAAGCTTTTCTGGCCAATGCTTCTCACCAACTGAAAACCCCTCTGGCAAACATCCGCGGCAAAGCGGAACTCGCTTTCGATAGCGAAAAACACTCATCAAAACAAACCTATATTAAAGACTTGTTGTCAATGACTGATCAAACCAGTCGTCTGGTCAATCAAATGCTCTCATTGCTACAAGCCCAGGGAAGTGATTTACTGACAACTCCCTACCAACAAATAGAGCTGAATCAACTGGTCAAAAGCACCTGTGAATATTATGCACCCTATGCTGTGAAAGACAAACGAGAGCTTATTTTTGAACCCTGTTCACCCATCACCATTTCAGTACGCATGCCTCTTCTTGTCACCGAATGCCTCAGCAATTTGATAGAGAATGCCATCAATTACAGCCATGCCAATAAGAGCATAATCATATCAATTGAACATCAAGGCGATAAAGCCATCATTAATGTCACCGATTCTGGTCCTGGGATTCCACAAGAGTTGCATCAGGAAGTTGCTCAACGTTTTTACAGAGTGCCTGGTACTAAACCCTCAGGCTATGGCCTCGGTTTGGCGATTGTGAAAGAGATTTTAAAAAACATGGACGCCGAGCTGCATTTTATTGCCACCTCTGAAAACTCATTTACAGTCAGCATTCATATGCCAATTCTACCCACTCCATATAAATCATTATCCCGATCTTCAAATGATTAACTATCATTTGATTTACCTTGACTGAAACCCGCTATAAGATATCCATAATTGCACACTTCAATACACCTGTATTGACAGAACACACAGTACTAACATTATTAATTTATAGAGCACTAATTTCCCTATGATTACACGCCTTGAAACAAAACAAAGAATGAGCAAAATTGTCAAACACAATGGTGTAGCCTACCTCTGTGGACAAGTAGGCGTGCGTGGCACGTCTATCACTGAACAAACGCATGAATGCCTGCGAAGAGTCGAGAACCTTCTGGAACAAGCAGGCTCAAGCCCGGACAGGATTCTGCAAGCCATTATCTGGTTGTCTGACATGAAAGACTTTCAGGCAATGAATGATGTCTGGGATAACTGGGTACCCGAAGGCCATGCCCCTGCCAGAGCCTGCGGGGAAGCAAAACTTGCTTCACCAGAGCTTTTAGTAGAGATGATCGTTACTGCTGCCTATGATGATTAAGCTCCTCCAATAACGCCAATAAAAAACTCAGGACAAACTATGAACAACCCCGATACCACTCCCAAAAGCGGTCTACTTAAGGTTTCCAGCCCTCATTCGGTTAAAACAACAACTGAACGCCTGGAAACCATCATACAGGACAAAGGCATGAAACTATTTGCCAGTATTGACCACTCTATTGGCGCACAAGCCATTGGCAAAAGCCTTCGTCCAACCAATTTACTGATATTTGGCAACCCACAGGCAGGCACTCCCCTGATGCAAAACCAGCAAAGTATGGGCATCGACTTGCCGCAGAAAATACTGATCAGCGAAGATGCTGATGGTAATGTATCCGTGCTTTACAACGACCCAAACTACTTGGCCGAAAGACACGGCATCGAAGGTTGTGAGGAGTTAAACCTAAAGATAAGCGCGGCATTGGGCACAATTGTCCAATCAGCAACTAGCGAACACTGACATTCCAATCTAAGTCACAGGCTTTTTTACAGGTGAGTGGTCAGCACTTTAAAAGCGACCACCGCCACAAAAGCAACAGATATCATTCTATAAATGATTAAATATCAGAGCTCAAATGCGTATCGCTGATAATTTAAAAACTCTTAAATATTAAACTGTAAATGGTTATCCCACTGTTTGTCTTTATGGTTGGCCAGCTCTTTACCAAACCAATTATTTTCCACAGACAACTCAATTATCTTGCCCGTCCCAGAGGTTACGATGAATGTTCCATGTCTATCAGATGCATTTAAGCCACAAGCATCTGCAACAGTTACTGCAGCAATGAACTCCCCTGAGGATGTTTGATAAACCAAAACACAATTTCCCCGGGGAGCAGATGCAGCAAAATATCGTTCTGATTGATCATAGACAATGTCGCCAACATAACCTTTCAAACGCTGGCGAATAAAGTCAGGGATTGCCAGCTTTCTTATTGTATTGCTCTCATAGTCATAGCTGGCTAACAGCACTTCAACAGAATCTTCAGCTCTTTGATTCTGCAATGCGACAACCACCTTATCGAACTGACCCACGGCCAAGTGTCGGATACTATTATAGCGTTGAGATGGCAACAAACTGGCCGTTTTCAGCAAACGCCCAGAAGATAGTTCCAATACCACCAGAGAAGATCGCATTTGAGCAAGGTTCAACTTTTTTCGTCCCGTTTGTGGATGTGTATTAACCCCACCGTTAGCAATAAATAATCGTTTCCCATCATTTGACAACGCTATTTCATGCGGGCCAACACCTTGACTGGAATACTCATTGACTAGACGATAGTGATCATCAGCATCTCGAACGCCAATAACACCTCTGGCCTGCTCGTAATCATTCTCTGCAGTATATAAATACCGATTATTCGGACAAAAAACAGCATGCCCATAGAAATGTCTTCCCTGTTTTGCAGTAATGACAGTGTGCAGGTCACCCTCATTATGCAAAACAACAATATCTTTTCCAGGTCGCCGACAAACGCATAGAATATGCCCCTGTCGTTTATTAACCGCAAATGCATGCCGCCTTGATGGCATTTCAGCAGTATAGGCTATGTCACCCGCAGCATTAATCTGCCCTATTTGATGTTGACCCAGTCTATCAGTTGTTGCGATTAAATAGTTCGGGTGTCCAACACTCCGGTCAAAGTTGTCTGCCATGCCCAAGCCAGGCAAGCTGAAATTAAGCAAAAAACCAGCTAAAGAACTGCCCATAAACGTTCTGCGTTGCACGATTTTCTAATCTCCATCCAGAGAGTTAAATGAGACACCCATAGCCAATTGACGGGGCATCTGTTCACCCAACAACAATCGTAATTGTTTGACCTCTGCAATAAAATTAACTAACTGCGATTGATTATTTTCGTCTGCATATAACTCGTATAAGGCGATATCAAAGTGGTCTATCAGCGAAAATACCCTATCAAAAGAAACACTCACTTGTTCAGCTAAAGAGTTATCTGATTTGTGCAGATGTTCAGCAAAGCCTAACTGATATAACTGCCGAATAGAGTTCAAATTTGCTGTAATCAGAGCCAGAGACTGTCTAGACCTCCATGCCTCCAAGCGCTTCGGCTTTGGTTGTAGTTTGCCTTTGATTGTTGGTAAAGCACGAGATAATTTCAGACTTTCAACTATAGCCAGCTGCGTCCTCAAATCTGCCAACAGCTTGCCTGCCAATTCTTGACTGGAACTAAATACGGATAAGGAATTCCCCACAAGCAGAAACTCTCGAGCAAATGACACTGGAGGACGCGTCCATGCAACAATGTTCTGCACAGCCATCTCATCCAGATTTTGGGCAATCAAAACAACTAATTGACATGCCTGTTCATTAAGAACACCTGCATCGGTAAATAATAAACGCTCTAAAGCAGTAATACCCTGGACAGCTACACTTTTATTGCTCAGTTGCTCCAAACTCATCTGCTTGATATTCTGGTTCAGAAGTTGCTGCAATTGACGCCCACCGCGATTATGTTTATCCGGCCAATATTGAATGCGTTCAAAACGCTGTTCGTAAGTGATCGGACCAAAGCGAATATGCTGAATAGCAGCCCAACTCAAAGATAATTCCTTATAGGAGCGTTGCCATGAATCAATGTCGTCTGCTTTGACATCATCACTGACACACTCCTGCTGAGTAAGTTGCAGAAAAGCATATGTCTTTTCTGCTAAATGTTCATAACGAGGCAGAATATGTTGCTCCAACACCTTTTTATTCGTTTGTAACCAATTGACGTTTGCACCAGTTTCACTGGAGCTAGTAGATGCTGCCAGTAACTGAACAAAAAAAACAAGGGATAGAGATAAAACCTTTACACTCTTTTTACCCCTTTCAATCTTCATAAAGACTCCAGAAATGTCAGCAACTGCTGACGTTGCCCCCGATTCATAGCGACAACTGCATTTTTTGATTTTTCTGCTTCACCGCCATGCCACAATATGGCTTCCAGTAAATTTCTGGCACGCCCATCGTGTAAGTAGAAGCTGTGTCCATTCACTATTGGAGTCAAACCAATACCCCAAAGCGGCGCAGTTCTCCATTCCCGGCCATTAGCTCTACCTTCAGGTCGATTATCAGCTAAGCCCTCACCCATATCATGCAACAGCAAGTCAGTGTAAGGCCAAATCAACTGCCTTGACTGCTCTGGTTGTGCCGTTGCAACGGGCGTTATGAATTTGGGCACATGGCAGGCAATGCAGCCACTTTGGTAAAATAGTTCCTTGCCCTTGAGCACATCCAGGTCTCCTGTATTGCGCCTTGCAGGTACGGCAAGGTTACGTGTGTAGTGCAAGACAAAATCAGCTATGGACTGGTTAATCTCCAGATTATCGTATTGAGGGCTGTTACCATTTGGCATTTTTTGACAAGCTATCTGATTTTGCGTGCAATCGCCACTGGCTGATGTAAACAATGGCGTTGACAAACCAATATCCCCATTGAAAGCCGCCTGGTTTTGGTCATTCAACGTCGGTTTACCGGCTTTTAAGCCAAAACGCCCCAACATCACTCTTTGCTGTTCATTACTCCAGACCCGATTGGCTTTGCCGGAAATACCATCGTTATTGCTATCATCAACATCTTCATAACGCTCAATATCTTTAGCCGCTATCGCTTCTAACAAACCCAGACCAATCATCTGCGGAGCTATACGAGCAGACAGCATAAGATCACGGTCTAAATCACCATATTGCAGGTTTCTCAGTTGGATAAGTGGTTTGCGCAAACGTACCTTTTCATCATCAGCCAACGTGACGGTATGTTCTTCGTATTCAAGATGAAATTGGCCTTCTGCAGCTATGCCAGATACGGAACGATCTTGCAATTGCCCCCCATAATGAGGCTCATCAATGCTATTTATTATGCCACTATCCAGAGCCTGTTTTTGCTCGGCTGTCTTTGCCGGAACACTGAGCCTGATGAGCATCGAGATCGAGTTATCCTCAGGATTTTTGGGAGGGTGCCCACGACCATCTTTGATGTGACATCTCTGACAGGCCCTGGCATTAAATAATGGCCCCAGGCCATCACTGGCTTTTGTTGATGACGGAGAAGACACCCACAAACGTCGAAAAAAAGCATTACCCACCTTAAAATCCAACTCTCTTTCAAAACTCATGTTCGCTGATGAGTGTGAAAAAGCATTAGCATTGATTGCTTTATTATGTGTTAAGGCTCCTGCGGGCAATGATTCATAAGGTTCGGCCTGGCTGAAATCAGTGGTAGGCAACAAACGCTGGGCATCTGACATCACTGGGGTGTTATCAGACCCTTTCGTCTCTGCCCACAGTGGATTCCAGGAAACTACCAATAAGACCAGTAAGGCAACTGTCCGTTGCGTTAAAAATGAATAGAAAAACAACCGTACACTCCAATATCAGAGCTTTAAAAGTCAATAGAATTAAAGGTGTCGATGCCCAGCTCCTGATAGGGGTTATACAGTCTAATAGGCATTTGAGCTGAACATCGACGAAACTAAGGATCCTGCGATCAATTACCCTTTATTTGAAAACAAGCTTGGGTTGATCCAGAGAATCAGATCCCTCAAATTCAATAGGTGACAAATCCAACGCAGCAACGGCTTTTTCGATTGATTTCGTTTGTGCTAACAGAGCGTCTACGACCCGCATAATTTTACCATTGCCAACCTCATTTCCTTCGGCCAGCATTTGGTCATAAGCAATGCCATTGTGTTCTGCATCGATCACCAATTGCTTTGCAGCAGCTAAGGAAGTCTGTAGTTTTTGTCGCAGAAGCTGGTCTGCAGCTTTATCTTTTTCTTGCACCAAGTCCGCCACAGAGGGTCCAGAGATTGTTTCACCAGCAATGCTTTTGTAGCTTCCCGTGTAAACATTTTGCATGCCAAGAATATCGTAATAATGAGAATTATGAGTATTGTCACTGAAACAATCATGCTCTTCTTCTGGGTCGTGCAGTAAAACCCCTAACTTTATGCGTTCACCTGCCAATTCACCATAGGAAAGACTCCCCATTCCAGTAAAAATCGCCCCGATACCAGCATTCTCGTCTTCTAACAAAGCCGCTCTGGCAGCCCCTTTATCTGACCATTGCTGCTGCATCCACTGCAAATCTTTTACCAGTAGCTCAGTGACAGACAATAGATATTGAGCACGTCTGTCACAATTGCCTGCTGAGCAATTATTAACATCATAATCAGTAACGGGTCGAGAGCCAGCACCTTTGCCAGTCCCATTCAAGTCTTGTCCCCACAAGAGAAATTCAATTGCGTGATAACCTGTAGCAACATTCGCTTCAACACCATCCACTTCGTGTAGCGTATTTTCCAAAAAGTCCGGGGAAATTGTGTTCGCATCGATGACATTACCCGACAACTTCAGTGTCTTGTTTGCAATTACATTCGCTGTATATAAATTATTTTCATCAGATTCAGCTCCATAACTGGTTGCCACATAATCAATCAAACCCTCATCAAGAGGCCATGCATTCACCTTACCCTCCCAGTCATCAACAATAGGATTACCAAAACGATACACTTCTGTTTGTTGATATGGCACTCGAGCTGATTTCCAGGCCTGCTTTGCCAAGTTCAAATTTTCCGGAGTTGGTTTTTCCAGCAAAATTTTAATCGTTTTTTGTAATTCTTGTGCGCTGGTCAACGAATCAGCGTACATGGCCTCGGCCAGATCACTATAGTGTTCCAGAACATCTTTCTTACTGGCGGCAGAAGCACCGCCAACCATAGTCAAGCTTATAACACTTGATGATACGAGTAATAATTTAATAAGTTTTTGCATAACAATTTACTTCAAAGCGATATCGATAAATAGGACTACTACTATTAATTCCTTCAAGAGGAATGAATGACAGCTTATTCCATTTAAACGTTAATGTAAATAATAATAAATATCATTTGTATTAATATTAACAAAAAACAAGATAACCTTAATTACTGAATAGCAAGCCCCAAACCCTCTACGCTCAGATTATTTTCCAAACTAACGCAAAATTTAGTTGAAAAAAGAATCGCTGCATTTATATTGTCTGCATTAAAAATCATCAAATATTATCAGGACCAAACCTATTTCTGATCAATATAAAAAATAGTACTCTCAAGGAGAATGTTGTGTTTGCTAACTTTCATGAACTACGCCAATGGCTATCCAGCCAGATAGTTGGCCAGGAAACTCTTGTTGAACGCCTACTGATTGCCTTGCTTGCCGATGGACATCTTCTGGTTGAAGGCGCTCCAGGTTTAGCAAAAACCAAAGCGATTAAAACCCTGGCCGATGGCATCGAAGCCAGCTTCCAGCGCATTCAATTCACACCTGATTTACTGCCCTCGGACATTACTGGCACAGAAATCTATCGCCCTGAAACAGGGTCTTTTAATTTTCAGGAAGGCCCCATATTCCATAATCTGGTTCTGGCTGATGAAATCAATCGTGCACCAGCTAAAGTGCAATCTGCCCTGCTCGAAGCTATGGCAGAACGGCAAGTCAGTGTCGGTCGAAAAACCATGTCCCTACCCCCACTGTTTCTGGTTATGGCTACGCAAAACCCGATTGAACAAGAAGGTACTTATCCTTTGCCAGAAGCTCAGTTGGACCGTTTCCTGATGCATATAAAAATTGGTTACCCTGACAACAATGCCGAAAAACAGATTCTGGCTCTGGCTCGGGGTGAAGCTCTGGCAGGTGAGATAGAAAAGCCCAAGACTCAAATTGCACAACAAACCATTTTCGATGCACGCCATGATGTTTTGGAAACACACATGTCAGAAGCCGTCGATAATTATCTGGTGCAATTGGTATTGGCCACTCGCCAACCCGAAAAATACGGTGAAGAGCTGTCCAATTGGATCGAATATGGGGCCAGTCCCAGAGCTACAATTGCATTGGATCGCTGCGCCCGTGCACATGCCTGGCTGCACCAGCGTGATTATGTCTCCCCGGATGATGTTCAAGCTGTTGCCCATGACTGTCTTCGTCACCGCCTGATATTAAGCTATGCGACAGAAGCTGATGGCCTTGACGTTGATACCGTTATCACAGAGCTACTCAACCGGGTACCCGTCTCTTAGCGTGTGTTTAATAAAGATAAATTGACTCGTTGGCTAAACAACCTTGATTGACTTCAACACAAAAACAACCGTTCCCGGCATCAAATCAGAGAATCACTGTATCTACTCTGATTTGCCAAGGTTGCTACGATCCAGGCATTGGGCTAAAGAACTTAAACTGTTTTCCCCTAACCCAGCTCGCAGCATGCTGCTCGGAGAGACCCGCTCACGTTTTCGCGGTCGGGGCATGGAATTTGAAGAAGTGCGTCGCTATCAACCAGGAGACGATATCCGAACCATTGACTGGCGTGTATCAGCTCGCACCGGCAGTACTTACACCAAACTATTCTGCGAGGAACGGGAGCGTCCGGTCCATATCATCGTCGATCAACGCAACAGTCTTTTCTTTGGATCAAACAAACATTTTAAATCTGTATTGGCCGCAGAGCTTGCTACAGCTATAGCTTGGGCAGCACTGGCTGGCAGTGATCGCATTGGCGGTCAAATTATTGGAGACCTGCAAGAAAGTGATATCCGCGCCCGTCGCAACAAACAGGCGGTATTAGCGTTCATCCATGACTTGAACGAATTCAATCACCGTCTACCACTCACCTTATCTGAACAAGAGCATGCAGGTAACTCTATAGCGGATAGCCTGCAGGAATGTCAGCGCATTACCCGGCCAGGAACTGCAATATTCATCATTAGTGACTGCTATGACTTCGAGCATAACGCCGCCAATGCTTTGGGCTCCCTGGGTAAGCATGCCGATATTACGTTATTGCAAATCACGGATCCTTTAGAAAAAAATCTGCCAACACACGGCACCGTAGCGATCAGTAATGGACAACAACACACCTCGGTACAACTCAACTCTCAATTGCACAGTGCCTATTACCAACACTATGAGCAGCGCCAGAAATGTTTGCAGGATGCAGCGAAGAGTGTTCATGCGCTACACGCAGAAATCAGCACGACTCAAACTGCCAGAGAAAGTCTACAGCAGTTGTTTGGTCATTCAAAAAGAAAGCGTTAGACCATCATGAATGAACAAATGACAACCATACTGCAACAGCAACTTCGTGATATACACCTACCGGATGCCGTAACATGGTGGCCATTGGCTTTAGGGTGGTGGTTGGTTCTGTTTGCCGGGTTAGGCAGTCTGATACTGATAAGCTATAGAATCATCAAATATAAACAACAGAACCGTTATCGCAAACTGGCCTTGAAAGAACTTCAATCATTGTTTCGTTGCTGGAAAAACACTGCGGATAACACTGACAACAGCCAGTATTTGCAAAATGCCAATGCCTTGCTGCGCCGTTCAATAATTCATATTGATCCAGACCATAACACAACGAACAAAACGGGGCAGGACTGGATTAACAGCCTTAACCGTTACACTCAACAAGCCTTACAGACAGATACTGCTGACGCATTGGCGGTAGCCTGTTATCAAGCAAAACCCGATGTCGATATTCCCAGGATTCATAAAGAATTGACAATGTGGTTTCAATCTCACAACAGGAGTAAACATGCTTAGCTGGCAATGGCCTCTATTATTTATTCTGCTCCCGTTGCCAATCTTCATACGATGGTTATTACCCGCGCGAAAACACGCTAACGATGCTATCCGTGTACCATTTTATTCGACCTTAAGCACCTTATCTGCACAACAGCAGAGAACACCAAGGCAAAGATGGGGCAAAGCCTTGATCATGAGCTTAATCTGGATTTGTATGGTTTGCGCGGCCGCACACCCCAGCTGGGTAGGTAATTCAATAAGTCTTCCACAGGAACAACGTGATTTGATGCTGGCTGTCGATATATCAAAATCCATGCAGGAAAATGATATGCAACTGCAAGATCGTTATGTTGAGCGCATTACTGCTGTTAAGGCCGTTGTGGGCGATTTCATTCGAGAACGTTCTGGGGATCGCTTAGGTTTAATTTTATTTGGTGAACAAGGATATCTGCAAACTCCTCTGACATTTGACAATCAGACAGTCAATCAGCAACTGCAAGAAGCCAGACTCGGCTTTGCCGGCAATGCTACAGCTATTGGTGACTCAATCGGACTGGCAGTCAAAAAGCTTCGTGATCGCCCTGCTGAGAGCCGTGTCCTTATCCTGCTCACTGATGGAGCTAACACCGCTGGCACCGACCCTCGTGCAGCCGCACAAATCGCTGCAGAAGCAAACATTCGTATCCATACCATAGGGGTTGGTGCCGATTCGAAATTAGTCAAAAATTTTTTCGGCCAAACCCGACGTACTAACCCATCTGCCGATTTGGATGAGGCAACCTTGCAATACATTTCCCAGACAACAGGAGGCCAATACTTTCGCGCTCGTGACCCCGCAGAACTCCAAACAATTTATGCCGAACTTGATCGTCTGGAACCGATGCCTGAAGAGCAAACATTTCGCCCCACTCAAAGCCTCACCCACTGGCCTCTGGCCTTGGCCTTATTGCTGAGTATTATTCTAGCTCTAAGCCAGATCCTGGTCTCCAGACAAGCTTCTAACCATCGGGCTGAAGGGTTTATCAAATGATCGAAAGCCTGCATAATTTCCATTTTCTTCGCCCTCTATGGCTGCTGACTCTGCCCATAGCGATAGTATTGTGGTGGTTGGTAATACGATCTTTACAAAGCACGCGTTGGGAACACTATATAGCGAAAGAGCTATTGGATGCCCTGCGAGTGCAAAGAGACTATAAACAACAAACATGGCGCTGGCTTCTGCTACTTGGTTGGTGTATCGCAATTATAGCTTCGGCCGGACCAAGTTGGACTAAGATTCCAGTGCCTGTCGTTAAGAACCAGCAAGCCACGATTATCATGTTGGACTTATCACGGTCGATGCTGGCACAGGATTTAACGCCTGACCGACTCACTCGGGCTAAATACAAACTCATTGATATTCTAAAACAACAAGGTGATGGCCAAACTGCTCTGATAGCTTATGCTGGAGATGCTCACACCGTCAGCCCATTGACTAATGATCCCAGAACCATTGAAGCCTTACTCCCGGCCTTACACCCAGGCATCATGCCCAGCCAAGGTAGCAATACTGAAGCAGCAGTTGAACTGGCAATGAAACTATTGAGTAATGCGCATATTTCTTCAGGGGAACTCTTATTGCTCACAGACGGAGTCACATCAGATGCACAAGCCGCCATTCGCAAACAGATGAAAGGCTCACACAGTTTATCCATTCTTGGAATTGGTGGCAGACAGGCCATCCCTATCCCTGTTGACGGTGGCGGGTTTCTAAAAAGTACTTCTGGAGAAATTATTCTGGCATCAGTTAACCACAGCGAATTACAGAGATTAGCTCAAGACCTTGGTGGACGTTATATCGATATGAAAGCCAATGACTCTGACCTGAACCATTTGCTGCGAAACCGGTTTGAACAACACAATAATTCGTCTAATACACACAATACATCAGATGCAACAACTTCAGATGAGGTGCTATTTGACCGTTGGGCTGATATGGGTCATTGGCTCGCTTTATTGTTACTGCCATTGCTGGTCTTATGCTTTCGTAAAGGCGTTATTTACCTTTTGCCAATTGCTTTTATAGCTTTGTTATTTCCAACCCCGAATGTTCAGGCACAAAGCAGCACGACTTGGCAAAGCCTATGGAAAACTAAAGACCAACAAGCCATGAAATTGCATGGACAGCAACAGTTTTCTGAAGCAGCAAGTACCTTTAGGCGTAAGGACTGGGCAGGAGTATCACATTACCGTGCTGGTGATTATGCAGCAGCCGTGAGCGAATTAGACAATAAATCTGATATAAGAAGTATATATAACCGAGGGAATGCTTTAGCGCTTAAAGGTGATTTAACCGCAGCCATTCAAGCATATGATCAAGTTTTACAACAAAACCCAACTCATGAAGATGCAAGCTACAATAAAAACCTCATAGAACAACTTCTACAGCAACAAAAGGATTCACAGAAACAGAGTGACTCGTCTGAAAAACAATCAGAACAATCAGAACAATCATCTTCAAATGAGCCACAGTCAAACCAGACTGACAAAAATCAACAGGGCCAACAGGACCAGCAAAACCAAGACAACTCCCAACAACAAGCAGAACAGCAATCAGACGAACAGAATCAACACTCTTCTGAAAACCAGTCAGCACAACGACAAACAGAGAATCAATCCTCTGAAGATTCTGTAGCACAACAAAACAAACCTGATGATGAGAGTAGCAGTGAGGAAGAAATTGCTCATGATAAAAAGGCTCAACCATTACAACAAACGAATAATTCAGAGCTGCAGGAACAAGAATCAGATTATGCTCTTTCTACTACACCGACCGAATTAAAAGACAGCAGCGAACAATGGCTGAGAAATATACAAGATGACCCCAGCAAATTGTTGCAACGAAAGTTTCAATATCAATCATGGCTGCGTTCTCAGGAGCAAAGTTCACGAGCACAGACTTCAAAACCTCAAGACCAACGCTATTAAAGCGCTAAAAGATATACGTTTATGAAGATATTTATTCCGTTTTCACTTATTTGTCTATTATTGATACTGATGCCATGGCCAACATACGCAGGCACTTTGACAAGCAACGTAAACCGCAACCAGATCAACATCAACGAAACACTGACACTTACTGTCAAATACGATGAACAAGTTGGCAACAACGCCTTGGACCTGACAGAACTGGAAGCTGACTTTGATGTACTATCCTCGACACCTCAGAGCAGCAATAGAATATCCATAATTAATGGGCAGACTACGCGTGAAGCAAGCACTACATGGAGCATTATTCTCACACCTAAACGGTCAGGCCAGCTGCGTATCCCCGCTTTAAGCATTAACGGCAATAGCAGTGATGCTTTTAGCATTAATGTTAGCAGCTCCAATAAAACGACAGAGCCGCAAACCCCATCAGAGCCTATCTCTGTAAATGTATCGACTAGCCCAACAGTTGCTTATCCAGGCCAGCAGATAGTGATCAAGGTTGAATTATCTGTCGACCAGTCTGTCAGTGATGTTCGGGGCGAACAACTGCATATCGATGGAGCACCAATTGAGCCTGTCGACAAACAAAGTTTTCAACGCATCGACAATGGCATCGCCAGACAAGTTGTTATCTGGACCTACGTCACTTTTGCCCCTGAGTGGAAAGTAAATTCAACAGAGAAGCAAGAAGCAATTACATTACCCTCTCAAACCTTCACTGGCTTGGCCAATGCCAGTGCCAGCCGAGGTTTTTTTAGCCAACGGAATCAAGGCCAACAAGTATTTGCCCGCAGCACACCTGTCTCCATTGAACTCAAGGAAATGCCTGAAAATCCAGCTAGACACCCATGGCTCCCAGCTGATGATGTAAGCATTTTGGCAACTTGGTCTGGTGATAAAGAGCAACTTCGCGTTGGCGAGCCCATCACTCGAACTATTGAAGTCATTGCCAAAGGTCAACTGGCTAATGCAATAACACCGTTAAAATTGGCCAACAATTCCAAAAACTACAAAGCCTATGCAGATCAACCAAAGCTGGAAAATAATACTTCAACGCATGGCATTGTTGGTAAGCGTATAGAAGCACAAGCGATAATTCCTTCAAATAGTGGTCAATTGACGCTTCCGGAACAACGCATTCACTGGTGGAATATCAAGACCCAACAATGGCAGGAAGTAGTGTTGGCTGCAGAGACATTGAACATAGCTCCAGCAATTGCCAATCAGCAAAGTACAGACAGTGCAACTGTCACTCCAACTATTGACCCCCTCCTATTCCCTGAAAACGGCCAAACAGTTCAGGATCCTAAGTTATCTGAACTCAGCAATAGTGATTCTGACAACTGGCTGTGGCAACTGGTCAGTATGGTTTTATTGATAATCTGCATAGTTCAGGGGTGGCTGTTATACAACATATTTCAAAGGCAGAAATCGACTGATAGCTTGCAAGACCCTCTTTCCAGCCCAACAGAAGCTAAAGCCTGGAAACAACTAAAAACAGCATTACAGTCCAACGATGCTTCCAACATTCGCCAACGACTCATTGAATGGAGCAAACACGCTTTCCCTGAACAAAAACAACACACTTTGGAAACCTTATCTCAATATTCAAACCATAAGGAACTTGCTACCCAACTCAATAAGTTGGATAGGCACTTATTCAAAGGAGACACATTGGACTTTAGCCAACTTCCAACAGTGATCACTCAATTACGCCAAGATTGGCTAAAAGGACAGCAGCAGTCCACTAAATCTTCAGAACTGGCACCCTTGTACCCATCTTAAAGCTTTATTGTAAGAGAGCACAACAACTGCTCAGCATAAAACAGCAATAAGGGTATAGCCCACTATGATATTGACAATAAAAGTCATTAAGGAAAAGTATGCTTAATTAAGAAAGGACAACATTCTGCTTTCAATTTAAGAGAGCGACATAGGACAAAAGTTAAGAGAAAATCTGCAATTTATCATTCATTTTCTACCTCTTAGCTAGTTAACAGTCCTAATTTAGTAAATTGAATAGGCATTCAGTAAAAATCATCTACATTAATAACTGTAGCTCTGCTCCAAATTCTCAGCCAGAATCCTATTCTCTGCTTAGAATAAGCAAGCCACAAGCGTTTACCAATAAAAAACTTAAAGTAGAAGGCTTAAGAACCTTGTCGCTTAATTATGACTGCTAATAACCATAAAACTACTTAAACTCTAGCGACAAGGTTTTTTTTGTTAATAACTGGCAAGTTCAAAATAACTGACACCAAGAAATAACCCTATTTAGCAGTGAGTGACTTGCTTTGAAATACCACAAACATCACTAACAATAAAAGCAAAATACCCATGATGGATAAACTTAATAATCTAGAATTTTTTTTTGATATGGAAAGCAGAGAGTTAGCAACCAGTATCAATGCACACCCTCACCCTGAAGCGATTTACTCAATTTACTCTCCACCACAAAGGGGTGACGTTGTCATTTTAGAAACGAAAAATGGGAAAAAACCTTTTTCTGTACGTAGAAGACATCATAATTTTTCTGAATCTGAACCGAACTGCATACAACTAATTCTCGGTTTTTTAGATGGTATTAATTATGAAGTCTAACCAGCATCCTGATTAATTTTTAATCAAATTAACAACAAACAGATACTTGCTAAACGCAGCTCTTTTATTCACAAAGTTATCCACAAAAAAACTGGATAACTTTCTATATTGGATAAAATCTATTCATTGGATTGATTAACCTTCTAAATTCCATAGAGTGTTTAGTGTTATCTAAATCCAATGAATTTTATAAACATATGACTACCATTTTTCCAGCTGTAGACTGAATAGGAAAACATAGACTCTCATCCTTTGGCGATTCATATTTCATAAGTAAAGAGTATTCAAATATCGTCGCTGCATTAGTATATTCAGCTATTCGGATATAGTACTTCCCTGCTTCCAACCTTCTAGGAAGTATTTTTGAATACGAGCCAACACCACTATCATTATCCGAAGCAATTAGTGAATAATTTTGATCGTACAAATAGATAATTGTATCTCCATTTAACGTCCCGTTTGTTTCTACTGTAAAATTGTCAACATCAGCATTCAACGTAAACGTCACCCAATCTTCATCTCCTGCTATATGTATATTGTGACTCTGTTGAACATTAAGTTGAATTGTTTTTGCTAATCCAGAATTATTATCAACCTCATATATATCAGGTGTAATATTAGTCATGGATGAAACGGTTACCTGCACACCGCTGGAACAATTGTTTCCGGTATTGGACTCTCCGCTCACTGTATCAACACAAGCTCCTATCCAATACGTACCTGTCGCCGTTGGCGCTGTATGGTTGTCACTGTCATTTTCTGTTGCACCAGCCGACAAGGCACCGACCAAATCCGTGCTGAGTTGACTATCACTGGCCGTAATTGTTGAGTTAGTCGAGAGATAAAACCTCAACGTTGAACTGTGAGAGGCGGCTGTTCCCTGGTTTCGGGTTGTCGCTGACGTCGTAAAGGACTGGCCGGGTTCTAACGTAGTATCACTGACACTCAGTGACTGAACCACCAGATCAGGCGCTGTTGTTGCTGCCACTACCACCTGCACACCG
>JBOEHE010000002.1:0-69831 GCA_050633785.1 Arenicella sp. | reverse complement strand
AAGGTCGGATTGCGGCTTTGGCTGTGCAGAAATTGTAAGAACAGGCTTGATTTCTGGTTCGTTCATTAACGGATTGGAAGTATTATGGATTAATCGGTGTTGTTTTGCCGAACTAACAAGGTCATGAAGATTGAATATTATTTTATTGTCGCAGCAATAATTCACGGAGTGCTACTGCTGGGAGCTCTTTGTTTCAGCAGCGGTGGAAATCGTGTTGCTAACCGTTTGCTGGCATTACTGGTTGCTTTGATGACATGGTCGTTATGGAACCTTTATTCCTATTCACTGGGTCTGGCAGCTTATTGGCGATTGTTTGATTATGGAAACTGGGTCACGGTTTTCTTCTGGGGACCAGTGATGTATTTCTATGTGGGTTATGTCTCTGGTGAAGTACGCTTTGATCGAAAGAAAATAGGACAACATTGTATGGTCGGAATGATGATGTTCCTGTTGCAGCTACTGAGCCATTATGGCCAGGCAACAGGCCTTCTATCGCAAGAACATATAGACCGATTCAATACGATAAGTCTGCTGATTTTTTATGTGCAACTGGGTCTCTATTTATTTGTTTGTATTCAACTGCTGATACGTTACAACCTTAAAATCAAGCAGGAATATTCCAATATAGATGCCATAAACCTGGCCTGGCTGCAGAAAGTGGTGACTATTTTTGCAGTATTGCATTTTGTAGATATGACGTTTACGGTTCCAGCTGTGATAAAAGCCCAGGAGAATCCCTGGTTAACAGGATTGATGTTGGCTGAGTCTGTTGCCATATTTTCTATTGGCTATTTTTCACTGCTCAAAGTGGATGTTCTTTTAACTCCCTCGAAACCAAAATACGATAACTCATCGATGAGTGATAGTGCGTCAGTAGAGTTGCTTAATCGCTTGAAAGTTGTCATGGATAATGATGAACCCTATTTGCAAAATAATTTAACTTTGCCGCAACTGGCAAAGCTAATTGGTGTCAGTTCACATTTGACATCACAGGTTATTAATGAACATTGTGGAAAAAATTTTTACGATTTTGTAAATGAATATCGAGTGAAAGCAGCGACTGAATTATTGTTGGAAAAAAAGTCAAACAACATCACTCAAATTGCCTTTGATTCAGGGTTCAATAACCGCGTTTCATTCAATAATGCCTTTAAGAAATACGTAGGAATGACCCCGTCGGTATATCGACGCCAGAACTCTTCATAAGCAGGTACAAGTCCCAATAATAGAGGCTTACAAAGGTCGCTAATATGTAAACCTGTATCGACCTTATCAACTTCCACGGCTCTATGTGTTGATATATTTCAATAATGTCATTATTAGTTTCACTAAAGGAGAAGGTATGTTCAAAAATATTTATAAACGATGCAGAGAGTTGTTGGATCAGCTCTATCCCTTGAAAATTCAGCGTTATTATAAGGGGACACCTTTCAATCAAGTAAAACTGAAAATAGCTTAGTTATTACTGAAAATATGCGAGGTATAAGTTTTGTATACTAAATATTCTTATCAAAGTTGTAAGGTTTTGTGAATTAAATGGTTAAAAAAGTAATCGAGTGTCGAAACCTATGGAAGGTTTTTGGGAGTCGCGCAAATGAAGCGATGGCTGCAATAAAAGAACGAAATCTGAGCAAGGCAGAAGTTCAAAAGGAGTTTAATTGTGTGGTCGGTGTCAATGACGCCAGTTTCTCAGTCAATGAAGGTGAGATTTTTTGTATTATGGGCTTGTCAGGCTCTGGTAAATCTACCTTAATTCGACATGTAAACCGCCTGATTGAACCTACATCTGGACAGATCCTTATTGGGGATCAGGACGTTGGCCGTTTGAACTCACGAGGGTTGCGTGAACTAAGAGCTTCCAAGATTGGAATGGTCTTTCAGAATATGGCGTTAATGCCACATAGGGATGTGATTAATAATGTTGCCTATGCACTGGAGGTTAGAGGTGTTGGCAAGGCACAGCGATATGAAACTGCCAATAAGGCTCTGGAAGCTGTTGATCTAAGTGGTTGGAATGGGCGTTATCCAGATGAATTGTCTGGAGGAATGCAGCAACGAGTTGGCCTTGCCCGAGCAATAGCAGCAGATCCTGATATTCTGTTGATGGATGAACCTTTTTCTGCTCTGGACCCTTTAATCCGCCGCCAACTGCAGGATCAATTCTCTGATCTGGCTACCAGTATGAAAAAAACCACTCTGTTTATTACTCACGATCTGGATGAGGCGATACGAATTGGTGACCGCATCGCCATTATGAAAGATGGTGAACTGGTACAAATTGGAACCCCTGAACAGATTGTCACCCAACCTGTTGATGAGTATGTCGCTGATTTTGTGGCTGGTATATCCAATTTACATTTGGTCACGGCTGGCCGAGTGATGCAATCACTGGATTCCTATCAGGCTACTCATGGAGCTCTGGATTTGTCCAGTTGCCCCAAAGCGAATGAAGGCGACAATCTTGACACCTTGATCAATCTTTCAATTGATACAGATCAACCCATAATTGTTGAGCATGATGGTAGCGCCATAGGCGTTGTCAGCAAGCAGGCATTGCTTCGAGGAGTGCAAGGACGTTGGCAAGACCAAGCCGATGAGACGAATCAACTTAAAGTAGTAGGAAACAATGGCTAATAAAGAAAAAGAATTTGAAATTTTAAACCCATTTTACAGTGTTGATTCAGGCATTGGTGACTGGGCAAATGGCATTAAGGCCTGGGCGGTTGAAAATCGAGAGTCAATGCAGCCTTTGCGTGAAGTAGTTAATGATCTGATTGTTGGTATTGAGTCAGCATTTCATTCAACGCCGCAGCTTATTATGTTGCTTATTATGACCTTGATTGCCTGGCAGAGTGCTGGTCGTAAGGTGGCGGTTGTTGTATTGGGTTGTATGACTGCCTTGGGTTTGTTGGACCCACGCGCATGGGATTTGGCCATGACAACAATGGCAGTGGTTCTGGCATCTGTGATTATCTGCGTGATTATAGGCTTGCCACTGGGCGTTTTGGCAGGAAAGAACGACCGGTTTAACGCCCTTATCCGGCCAGTACTGGATTTGATGCAAACCATTCCGGCATTTGTCTATCTGGTACCGGTAGTAATGCTTATTGGCATCGGTAATGTTGCCGGTGTAATAGTTACTGTGGTATTTGCCTTGCCTCCTTTAGTCCGGTTGACGTCTCTGGGCATTCGTCAAGTCAATAAAAGTGTGGTTGAAGCTTCAAATGCATTTGGTTCAAGTGCAATGCAGACGCTGATTAAAGTGGAGTTGCCGCTGTCATTGCCCTCTATTATGACGGGTGTGAATCAAACGATCATGATGGCTTTATCAGTTGTAGTAATTGCCTCATTGATCTCAGTGAAAGGTTTGGGGAATGAGGTATTGAGAGCGATGGGCCGGCTGGATGCAGGTAAGGCGATAGTTGGTGGCATGGGAATTGTCATCCTGGCGATTGTATTGGATCGAATTTCCCAGGGCTTTGGCCGTTCAGGTAGAGATATTGGACACCGCCATTGGTGGGAAAGGGGTCCAGTAGGAGCTTGTTATAAGCTGTACAAAATTTTGGTTAATAAAAACGATAAGAAAATAACGTTGACCTAAAACGACTAGTCACATTTTAGTGACGCTATTTTATAAAGTTAAACTATGAGGAGAATCTATGTTTATTAAATCATTAAAAACACTTGCAGGAGTTGCGGTAGTATCGCTAAGCATGCAAGCCAATACAATGGCTGCTGATATGCCTGGCAAAGGTGTTACTGTGCGACCTGCTGAAGGCACAAATCTGGAAGAGAAATTCCAACACCAGATCTTATATAAAGCACTGGAAGAATTGGGTTATACCGTTGCTGATCCTGAAGAAGTCAGTTATCAGACTATTCATCTTGCTTTAGGTACGGGTGATGCTGATTTCACCGCTGTTCATTGGGATCCATTACACTCTGGTTTTTTTACTGAGTCTGGCGGCGATGAGAAACTGACCAAAGTAGGTCAATATATCTCTGGTGCTCTTCAAGGTTATTTGGTAGATAAGGCGTCTTATGATGCTGGTGTCACCAGTATTGATGCACTTAAAAAACCAGAACTGGCCAAACGTTTTGATGCTGACAATGATGGTAAAGCTGATTTGACGGGCTGCCCTCCAGGTTGGGGATGTGAAGGTGTTATCGAACATCACTTGGATGCTTATAAATTGCGTGATATTGTGACCCACAACCAAGGTGCTTATAACGCTATTATTGCTGACACTGTTGCGCGCCTTGATTCAGGCAAACCAGTACTTTATTACACTTATACGCCTTACTGGGTTTCAGGTGTTCTGGTTCCAGGACAAAATGTTGAGTGGATCGAAGTACCATTCACTGCGTTGCCTGGAGACCGTAAAGCCAATACTGAATTCAAAGGTAAGAACTTGGGTTTTGCTGTGAACAGCTTGCGTGTAGTGGCTAATAATAAATTTTTAGAAGCTAATCCTGCTGCTAAAAAATTGTTTGAAGTGGCTTCTTTGGACATTAACGAAATTTCAGCACAAAACCTGAAAATGCGTAATGGTGAAGAATCAGTAGAAGACATTGCTCGACACGTTGATGAGTGGATTAAAGCCAATCAGACAACGTTTGATTCATGGGTGGCTGCAGCCAGATCATAATCGCGAATTAGTACGTCTCTGGTAAGCCCCGGATTTCCGGGGCTTTTCCAGTATTTAGGGCCAATAACAGGTGATAATATGAAAGGATATTGGATAGCGTTTGTCAGTGTTTCAGATATGCAGCAATATCAGGAGTATATGCAACGCGCTCCAGCAGCGCTGGCGGCATACAATGCTCGAATATTAGCTCGTGGTGGTGAGGAGGAGCTGACGGCATTAGAGGGGTTTTCTACACCGCCGAATAGGGCTGTGGTATTTGAATTTGAGAGCTATGAACAGGCTTTGGCTTGTTACCATTCACCTGAATATCAACAAGCACGGCAGTTTCGCCTTGAAGTGGCTAATGCGCATATTATTATTTTAAAAGGAGCTTAGTTGTGCGGCTGTCGTAATACGTTTCAACTTAACTTTTTCTCACAACTACCATCACTTTTTATTTCTTTTCTAATTCAAAAGGCATGGATTGCCATCAGTCATCTTCACTGTAGTGAATGACGGAAAGTAACTGGATAGGAGCTTCCATTAGTGTTTCAGGACCATGTGGAATTTCGCCATCAAATGTCAGGCTATCGCCAGCCTGCATATCATAAACATGGTTGCCATGGCGATAACGTAGTCTGCCCTTCAATATAAAAATAAACTCTTCTCCGGGGTGTGAAAAGATAGGGAAGACTTCAGATAAGTCATCCATAGTCACCAGAAAGGGTTCAAATGTGCGTTTTCCACCGCGTTTATAGGAAAGCAGTTGGTAATTATGTCCTTTGTCGGTCCCACGGCGAACCACTTCCAGTCCATCGCCAGATTTTACGAACTGGGCATGTCCTTCGGGTTGGTCAAAATCGCTGAATACCTTTGAAATCGGCAAACCAATTGCCGCGCAAAGCCGATTGAGCATTTCGAGGCTGGTTGATACCTGGGCATTTTCAATCTTACTGACCATGCCTTGACTGATTTTAGAAATACGAGCAACGTCCGTAATCTTCAGCCCTTCATCCAGTCGGGCTTTTTTAACTTTCATGCCAATAAATTGATCAAGGTCAAATTTCTTCTTTTGCATGTTACTCATCTGGCCTTAAGAAAAACCGTTTAATTAAAAGAGAATAGCCTATTTTTTCTATGGGGTAAAAACAATTTCGTTTATGTTGCAGGCTCTTTGAGTAGTGACTCTTTTTTCATTGAAAATCCGGTCTTGGCAATAGCTCAAGGTAAAAGGCTATGCAGCCTTGGTCAGTAATAGTCTGACAACAAGACTGCACTCCGACGACTTTCCAGCTTATTGGGTTGGGACCCGTCAGCTATCAGGAATACAACCGCAGACCGACATTTGCCCTGGTACGGTCGTTGTCCATTGTTTATTCCATTGCAGGCTTACGTTAGAACAGGTTGTAGGGCATTTAGTTTGTGCATCCTCATTGCTCCAAATGGGCCCAGCATTCACATCTATGCTGTTAGGGTTTGTATCAGTCCGAGAGTTGCTATTGAGCGAAGTTTTTTGTAGCAGCTTGAAGGGCTAAAAACGGGGGGGGGGGGGGNNTTATGACTATCATCATTTCTCCTTTATTGTTGAATTTATAATGTGGAAAACTGAGTTTGAAACCAGCAAATTAAAATTAACAAAAAATAAACGATAAGATATGACAGCTTATTACACTAACTAATAGTGCTCGTGGGATACCTTATCTACCGTGATAAAAACAAATAGGCCCGATTTTCCTCTCTGGCTGAAAGAGCATTGTTTGCACAGGTATCAGTCAGCTAAGAAAATCAGGCCTTGTTATTTAACGATAGTAGCGTCTTATTGCTTGGTTGATTTCTCCAGCAAGTTGCGTAAGTATTCTGGATCTTGCTGCAGTTCTTTTTCCTGCTCCGCAAGGTGTTTTTCTTCATCTCGGGCTTGTTTGATGTGCCACCACAGCCAGAATGCGATGCCAATAATCAGCAGTAAGGTTTCACTGCCCTCAAAAGGGTAAATTGCTCCTATTTCCGCAATATTTCCCGCCCAGTTCTCAAAGCTTCCTGTTGACATGCTTTTCACCTCTAATAATGTTTGCGTTAAATTCTAGTGCGATGCAATGTGTGCATTGATGACACTGATATCTGAATTGAATCATAAATGACTCCGTTCAGTCGTTTCGACGGCCTGTTCATCAACGGCTGTTTCTTGCATGGTGCCGATATCAAGACCTGCCAGTTCAACGGCTTTAGGGATGCGAAGTAGGCCCATTTTGCTGAGAATTTTGGAAAATACAAACCCAGGTAAAAAGCCCAACACACCGAACATAATGACCGCGCCAATAAAGTTACCCAGAGGGTTGATAGAGGCATAATCAGGGTTTGGTGATGATGGGTAGCCCCACAGCATGAAGCCAGCGATGACCACTCCTAGAAAACCAGCATAACCATGAACAGCAACTGCACCGACGGCATCATCTATTTTGAATTTACGTTCAACCCAGAAATGCATTTTATAAATAATAGGTACAACAACTGCCGCGATAAGCATGGCTTGTATCGGATGGTAATAGTCATTACCCGCAGATGCGGCTATTACGCCTGCCAAGCCTCCTGAATAGGTCCAGAAAGCATCACCTTTAGAGACCATATAAGCGGCGAGTAGGCCGCCGGATAAAGACATCAGGAAATTAACGGTAATAGCCGATAATGTTGTTGGGGACAAATAAATGTTAGTGGCTGAATAAAATACTCCGTCGCCGGATTGCACATCCCACATCGGAATATTACAAGCGACATAAAAGCCCCAGAAACCGGTATAAATGAAGAATAAACCAACAGTCACCAGCCATGGGTTTCTCGGTGCAATATTATTAGGATTGCCATTAGCGTCAAATTTTCCCAGTCTGGGGCCTAATACAATCAGAACGCCGAGAGCGAAGCCGCCTGCAATTGCATGAATAACGCCAGAAGCGTAAGCATCGTGGTAGCCTAGTATTTGTACCATCCAACCTTCAGGATGCCATCCCCATGAAGCATCAATGATCCAGAAAACCGAACCAATCAGGACGGCAAGAATCCAGAAACCAGATGATTTAATACGCTCAATAACAGCGCCGGAAACAATAGAGGCACAGGTCCATGAAAACAACAAAAATGCCGCCCAGAAAACACCGTTAATGCGAGCCCAACCACCCTCATCGTTCATAGTGGGGCCCATCAATGGGCTATTGCCTGTAGCGTGTGGTGATTCAAGAAGTGGACCGATAATCCATGGGCCGTTGGGAAATGAAAAATAAATCCACCAGCCAAAGAAGAAAAAAGTAATGGTTACCAATGGGATTATCAGAGTGTTCTTCATCAGCGTGTGCATATGGTGTTTATGTCGCGACACTGCCACTTCATAAACACAAAATCCGACGTGAATGAGAAACATAAATACCACTGTTACCCAATAATAAAACTCGGTAAAGAGTATTCCGAGCGCGCTAAGTTCATTATCCATAGTATCTCCTGGTCTTCTTATAGTTATAAAAAAAGCGACAATGTTGAAAACATAGTCGCCTAAGCCAACCGCAAGACACATTTTGGAAAATGCGTCTCACAGTCAAATACTATTTTTAGTGGCAGGCTGATACTGTTAGACCCTGTTAACACTAAATTATTAAATTGATCAAAGAATAGTTGCCTGTTTAAACCATTAATCCGGCCACACTCCAGCTGAGGTTTCTGCTCCATCGTCAAACTGTGACAGGTATTCAAGAATCAAAGGTCGGTTATCAATAAAACCCTTATAGGTTGCCAATTCTTCGGGTAAGTCACGGATTACCCGGTGTAGACGACGCCCCCATTTGGGAACAGTAACGAGCTCTTCCAGTTTAATCAGATAGCATCGGATTGGAAAAACCAGCGCATTGGAACGAGGCAGCCGGAAAAAGGTCTGCAATTCCACACGTAAATGCTGTTTATTGCCGACGTTCTGCGGTGTCATGCTGGTTTTTTGAATGCCCCACTTGTGGTAATTCTCTGGGCTGGTATCCAGTAAGGGGTTTACTGTCATGGTCCAGTTAAGACGTCGGGCCGGGGAACCATTTTGAATGGCTAATAAAAACTTTAATGCACGTTTGAATATGCCCATTTCGTGAGCTTTGGGCACTGGAGCATGCCATTCAAAGAAATTCATTCCCAAGTCAAAATCCAACGACCAATCTGCTTGAGTAGTGACCATACCGGCATCCATCCACAAATTGTCATCGCGTTGATCCAACACGCAAAAATCTCCTTGCGTTTGACGTGTAATATATTCCATAGGGCCGTAAGGTAGAGTTGTTTCATCAAGGAAAGTGAAACTGTCATCTACCCCCATAGGTTTATTGATCCAGCGCCATTGGTTGCCGTTCTGGTGGAGTTCAAATAAATCAGGATAGTCTTCTGACTTTGATACCATGATCAATTCCAGCAAATCCCAGCCAGCCAGTGTCATATGCGGTAGAGACTGACACCGTAAGGGATCTTCTTCCAGTACTAAGGCGCGGTCTGCCATTTCAGCGACATAATGTTCATCGACATCAAAACGTTTTTCATAGATGCTGCCTTCTGGCCCACCACGATGTTGTTCCATATTCACAGAGTACATATAGCTGTCTTCATGGAAAGGGAATGGGAAACGTTGAATTGCCCAGTCAGAGTTACTGAATGTATAGTCGTCACGAAACGTTTCTTGTTTGAACTGAATAGATTGGGTTTGTGTGGACATAATTACTCCGTTAGCGATCAATAACGAGGGACTTACCCTCGAAGCGTGAGACACAAGGCATGATTTTTTGGCCACTGGCTCGTTGTTCCTCATCCAACCAATGGTCGTTATGAATAAAGGAACCATCAGAGCTGCAAACATCAGTTTCACACTGACCGCAGGCACCACCTCGGCATAAATAAGGTGCTTCGACACCAGCGCTCTCCATGGCTTCCAAAAGGCTCTGGCTTTCACCGACCTGAATAGTTTTCTTTGAGGTTGCCAATTCTACCTGGAATGGTTTGCCCGGAGCAGGAGCGAGAAACTCTTCGTAGTGCACGGTTTCTCGGGGCCAGCCGTATTCTGCAGCTGTCTTACGTACCCATTCAATCATACCCTTGGGGCCACAAACATACAGATGCGTGCCCAGAGGTTGACCTGTCAAAAGCCCTTCCAAGTTGATGAACTGCTTCATATCATCATAATAGACGTGCACATTGTCAGGGTGTTGTGTTGTCAAGGTGTCAGCGTAACTGGCCAGAGAAGGCGAACGAGTCGCATAATGCAGTTCGAAGTGACCGTGCAAGCTACTGATTTGAGGGATTTGTGCTAAAAAAGGTGTGATGCCAATACCGCCAGCAATCATCAGGTGCTTTTTTGCCCGCAAATCTAAAGAAAATAAGTTTACGGGGTAGCTGATAGACATTTCATCGCCTATTTTGACCTTTTGGTGCATAAACAATGAACCACCTCGACCTTCGTCGTCGCGGCGAACGGATATGGTATAGCAGGACAGGTCAAACGGACTGGACATTAATGAGTAAGGGTTACGTCTTTGTATGTCCCCATCTTGCATTTCAACGACAGTGTGTGCTCCTCCTGAGAAAGCAGGCATCAGTTTGCCATCGGTGCGTTCAAATTTAAAACGAGTTACTAATTCGTTAACCTTGACAATGTCGCTTACTCTGACGGCGATTTTTTCTCCACCAACACTCATTTATATAACTCCACTGCATCTGGTACATTACCGGGATCTTCAGCGTCAATACAGACGCCCTGAAAGGCTGCTATACGTCGTGAATAATGATCACGTACGAACAGGTTCAAGTGACAATGAGAGCAAACAAAAGGGTCGGTTATGACATCTTCGGTGATACCTTTGCAATGAACGCATTGCATTCTGCGTGCTACCGAGCCACGATGCTCGGTCTGAATCGCAGTATGAGGTATTCCTGCGTTGATGGCCTCTGCCATGGATTGTCCCATTAACCCTTCTGTTCCGGTCAGGTAAATTTGAGTGCCTGTATGTGCATTATTCAAACATTGGCGTAAACGTGGCAGGGCCGCTTCAAAGCTAGGGCCGACATAGAGCTGCTTTGCCTTGAGTGCTTCCAATTTGGCAATATAGCTATCGCCGGAGTTTTTAGGGATATAAATGATATGGGCATTGGCTATCATAGCCGTATTGTTGTCAGCGACTTCTACAATCGCTTGTGCTCCTTCCGCATCAGCGACAAATAAGTGGTGGGTACCGGGTCTTGCTTGTAAAGTGCTGTAGGTTGGGCGGCTTTTTATCGATACTGGAAATTCAAATTTGGACATGGTGATGCTTATTTCTCATTGAATATCTTAAAAAAGGAAGCGCTATCACAAATAAGCAGTTAGCTTATTCAAGATAGCGCGTTTGTTTAACCTTTTGCGGTACGGATCTTTTTATCTGGATCGTAGAACGGCATGGAATGCGCCGTGCATGGGATTTCTCCATCGGCGTTTTTAACCGACATTTGTGTTCCGTCAACAGCGCAATCAACAGGCATACGTGCGATACCTACATTGTGGTTATTCAGAGTGGAATGCATCCCTATGGTGACAACACCGACTTGTTCACCATCTTTCATTAGAGGAGCGCCTTCTTCTGCAGGGGTTGTTCCTTCAAGCAGGACACCGTAGATTTTAAAACGCTCTTTGCCTTCCAGACGATAATGTTCTTCAGCCCCACGGAATCCTGTTTTACCGGGAGATACTGTGAAATCCAGACCTAATTCCCATAATGTATCGCCGTGTTTTTCATTTTCGAACGGATACATCTCGGAGTTATCATAAGGGAAAAAGAGCAAATAACTTTCTGCTCGCAGTAAGTCCAGAGTGGTAAAGCGAGTAGGGATGATGCCCATCGGTTTACCTTGCTCTTCCAGTGTGTCCCAAATTAAAGGTGCATCCTGGCCGCGGCAGAATAATTCGTAGCCACGTTCACCGGTGTAGCCTGTGCGGGAAATCATCACCGGACAATCAAACAGAGTAGTCTGCATATGGTTGAAGTAATTCAAGTTACGAATGCCTTCTACATGGTTGTCCAGAAAATCGACAGCCAATGGGCCTTGTAGCGAAATATCGTGAAGGTTGTCATCAAAACGAAGTGATACATCTCTTCCCGTAGCTGCTCTGGTTAATTGTTCGTGTCCCTGACCTGAGCCATGTACTACCATGAAACTGTTGGGTCCCATACGATAAATTACACAGTCATCAATGAATTTACCTTCGTCATTGAGCATGCAAGCGTAGGTTGAACGGCCTGGCCGAAGCTTTTCAATATTGCGAGTGGTTGCCCGGTCAATCACGTGGCTGGCATGGGGGCCCGTGATATGAACTTTTTTCAAACCTGAAACATCCATGAAACCAGCTTTTGTTCGAATGGCCAGGTATTCTTCCTGCTGATCTTTGTCATACGACCAGGCTGTACCCATTCCGCTCCAATCTTCTAAATCAGAGCCCATAGCGCGATGGCGTTCAGCAAGTGTTGAAAATCTCCACGATGCAGTCATGTTCTTTCTCCGGTGTTAAATATAAAAAGGTGAATTAAAAATTATTCTCCAGTGTGTAAACGTTTATGAACGAACGCGGCTGCGCTCTGGATCATAAAAAGGCAGAGGAACAACTTCTCCGGCTAACCTTTTTTGGTGGCCGTCAAGTTGTCCTACTTCTATTCGTGTGCCTGTCTGGGCAAATTCGGGTGCCACACGGCACAGGGCTATCTGTTTTCTTAAAATTGGTGAAAAGGTAGTACTGGTGATAACGCCAACTGGATATCGCCCCTGATAAACCTGTTCACCGTGTGAGGTGGGTTCAGGACCGTCCAGTATGACTCCTACCAATTTGTGCCGACTTTCCGGGTTTTGCTTCACAATCGCTTCACGTCCGATAAAGTCATCTTCTTTGCTTTTTAACGGTACGGTAAAGCCAATACCAGCTTCGAAAGGGTTGGTCTCTGGGCAAAATTCGTGGTCTGCAAAGATCAACCCTGCTTCAATGCGCAGCATATCCAGTGCATCAAAGCCTAATGGAGCAATGTTATACTCTTGTCCGGCTTCCCAGATAGCATCCCAGAGCGTATTGGCATCGTCTGGATGACACCAGACTTCAAATCCCAGCTCACCAGTGTAACCGGTTCGAGATATCATTAAAGGTTTGCCTTTGGGGCCGTTTAAACGGCCAATCATCAAATGAAACCAGGCTAGATTCTCTACATCTGGTTGAGATTCGGGTGACCAGATGATCTTTGCCAGCAAATCCCGGCTGTTAGGCCCTTGCACTGCGACATTATGTAACTGTTCGGTTGAGTTACGGATACTCACTCGATAGCCCTTTTTTTCAGCCACATCTTTGAGCCATATGCCGGTATAGGGGTCTCCACAAATCCAGCGAAAACTTTGTTCGCCCATGCGGAACAAAGTCCCATCATCAATCATGCCACCCGTTTCCTGACAGATGGCAGAGTAGACGATTTGACCGACAGCTAGGCGGCGGACATTTCGAGTAATGGCGTATTGCATTAATTCTTCTGCATCAGGACCATTAACTTCAAATTTGCGCAGAGGCGACAGGTCAATCATGGCAACCCGTTCCCGACAAGCCAGATATTCTGCTTTGGCTCCCCAGCCTTCATATTCGGTTGCTACCCAGTAACCTCGGTATTCGGTAAAACGTTGTGTCAAAGCAGAAGTTCGGCTATGAAAGCCAGTGTTTTTTGTCATGCGAGGTAGTTCCTGAGCCGAGGTGCGATAGGCATTCGCACGTGGAAAGTTATGTTCTGCACCATAAATGCGCACCTGAATGTCTGTTGGAACCCAACCATTAGCTGGATCAATGTCGTCGGGGCAGGCAGATGATGCACAGATCAGGTCACGCGTTGCGCGTAATAAGACATAATCGCCTGGTCTGGACCACGGTTCGTCGACTGCAACGGTGCTACAAGGCAGTACGGTTGTATTAAAAAAGAAATTAACCGCAGGCCATGCAGCTCGCGGCTCAATGCCATAAATGCTTAATGCATTATTGAAATTTTCAGTGCAACTGATGTGACCGAAATGGCCACTGTCTTCATAGTATTTGGGCGTGCAGGCCATTAAAAAACTATCGTGGCGACCAACGGTGTCCTGAACCAGTTCCACCATTGTCTGCATGTCTGAGTCCAGAAAACGAGAATAGAGTCCCGGTTCTGGTGTGCTGATGCCTGTGATCGTTCGGGTGGCTGTTGGGTCCAGACCCTTCAGCACTTGTTGTTCCTCTAATGCGGCTTTATCGAAAGCAAGAAAGTCGGAGCATTGTTTGCCTGCGACATCAATAATTTGAATCCACTCCCCAGCTTTGACCTCATACGTTCGTGCACTGCTGTGAGGGATTCGAATTTCTTCAACAGGAGGAGCTAGAGGTTCTGGTAGATGTTCAAATTGAGGTTCCTTATGTACAACCGTGATGTTTAGTTCGGTTGCAAGGTCTTGATCGTGGGCGGACATCTTATTGCCAGCAGCTATAATAATCAGTGTTAGAGTATGCTCTATCTTGAATGAAGGTAATGAGTCTGCGCTGTAGTACAGAGCCTGTTGCAGATGTTGGTGATTGACTCCCCAGCTATTGAAACGAGCTTGCAGCGCTGCGCTGGCATTTGAACTCTCCTCTAATTGCAGGGCCGTCTTGCTGGCAGTCACTACATTCTGTGTTGTAAGCAACTCTGGAGCAATATGTCCTTTTTTATCCAAGACGATAATTTCACAGTCCTGCTGTCCGTCTTGCGACTCTATGTCAACCTGGTCACCTTGAGACAGGGTGATGCTTATAGCATCTTGACCAGCGACTCTGTATACTTTCGCATCCATAGGGTACTGCAAGTTTAAAAAAGCGGTCTTTGTCAGGGATGTTTGTGTAGTGACTGTTGCCATAGATAGCGACTCTTAAATTAAGGTTATTTTTCTTACTTGCTAAAGAGAATGGTTGCTTGTCATTTTTTATTCTGGACACTGATGGAAGAGTGTCTATAACCGAAGCGCTTCAGCACAATGACTATCTACTGTTCACGGTTTTAAGACAATCCTCAATAAGGCATACCCCTGAGGTAGTAATCGCTTCGGACCCTTAGTTTCTGGTATGATTTGTCGTCTATAATATAAATTATGGTTGGCAGCGTTTAATGTTGTATATAAATAAACGCTAGGCTCAACTGCCCAGAACCTTCTAAATACATAAGAAGATCCACATGGGGGAGAAGACTGTTATGATCGCAAAGTTGACTTATTGGCTGAACCGTTTAAACACCGGTACATCAGGTGTTGACGGTCGTTCGGTGGATTCTCTATCAGATCAGTTCTATCATGAAATGGCCTTTGAACTGGCAACGGTCACAGATTTGAATGCATCATTGCCAGAGTTTCTCCAACCACTGCAAAACCACCTTGACCGAGTATTTTCTGAATCCAAACAGTGCCACCTTTATATCTTGGTTAATTCCCCATCAAATGACGGTAGTTTTATTCAGCATGCTTGCGGTGTCGAGCCACCCTTAGGTATGTTGCAACAATTGCGACGTGCTTTCAGAGCTAAGCAGTCAAAAGATGCTATTTCTATGAGTTTACCAGGTCTTCAGACTGGGCAGCTTCAAGCCAGTTTATTGACAGAAGATGATGACCGTAGTGTCTGGGCCATACTGTTTTTTAAACAGAAAACTCCACTTAATAATACTATTCGCTGGCATACCGAGAAGATGAAGGACTCTCTTGGCAAGGGTATTTCGGCATGGTATTTAGTTCAGCAGAGAATTGGCGAATCTATTCAGGCGGAACGTACTATTCACGCTGCAGAACTGCATGATTCACTGGCTCAAATCCTTGGGTATTTGAGAGTTAAAAGTGCAAAACTTAATAGTTTATGTCAGGAGAAACAATACCAGCAGCTAAGTCCAATTACTGAAGATTTAGCGGTTTATACTCACAGCGCTTACCGACAAACCAGAGAGTTGATTACTACCTCTCGTTTGAGTATGCATGGCCAACGTTTACCCCAGGCAGTGGCTGATTCCATCAAGGAGTTTGAACAACGTTCAGGCATTGTTTTTGAGTTGGATAATCGCTTGCCGCATAACCTTTTATCACCTAAACAAGCGCTGCAGATTCTGTATATTATTCGAGAAGCTTTGAGTAATATAGTGCGTCATTCTCATGCGACTCACAGTCGAGTTATTATTAGAAATATCAATGAGTTATCATTGCAGGTCTGCATAGAAGATAATGGTGTTGGTATTGATCCTGATATGACGAAAGTGGATAGTTTCGGCTTGAGAATCATGCAGGAACGTGCTGCTCGAATTAAGGGAGAGTTGAATATCACACCACGTCAAAAATGCGGGACTCGAGTTGAGCTTATTCTGGCTCTTGGAGAGCAACAATGATAGATAGAAAAATATCCGTTGTCGTAGTGGATGATCACCCTCTTTTTCGTCGAGGAGTGGTTGAACTGTTAAATGAAACTGAAGAACTGACCGTGATTGCCGAGTTTGAAAATGGCGCTGACTTACTGGTTGCATTGGATGATATTTATCCTGATATCTTATTATTGGATCTACAGATGCCGGACCAAAGTGGGCTGGAGTTATTGCAAGAAATACGCAACAGTGATCATGAGTTGAAAATAGTTATCCTGACAGCCTGCGAAGATCAGGAAAAACTATTGGATGCATTGGGCCATGGCGCGAATGGTTATCTGCAAAAAGATACTGCTCCTGAAGATATGTTAAACCAATTGCTGTCTGTTATGGATGGGAATATTGCCTTAAGTGAAGATGGGGTGACTGTTGTAGCTCAGCACTTGCGAAGAAAACATGAAGAGGAAACACGGCAAACTCAAGACATTCTTACTGACATGACGGATAGGGAGAAAGAAACCTTGTACCTTATTACCAAGGGCTTGAATAATAAACTGATAGCAAGGGAGTTGGACATCAGCGATGGCACCGTGAAGGTCTATGTTAAAAACTTATTGAGAAAATTGAATTTACATTCCCGTTTGGAATTGGCTGCATGGGCCTATGACAATGATGCTAACAGACTCATTGAAGATCCGGCAACCGAGAGTGAATCATAGGATATGTTTATGAGTTTGTTGAACTGGGTTAAAACGCCATTCGTTTCGAACCCATCAAACCTTGATTCTTGTCAAGGTGTTGATTTATCAGAGTTTCTTGATAGTCTTGAAAGCGTAGTCATGATATTGGATCATCACTTGCATATCAGCAAAGTGAACCAGAGTTGGGAGACTGTCACTGGTATGAGCGTCATAAATAGTCTGAATAAACCGTTCATTGACTATTTACACCCTGAAGACCAGTCAACCTGGGATAGTGCTCTGCAAAGACTGTCTGATTCTTTCAAATCAGAGCAAATCTGGTTACGCCTGATTGGCGCTGATGGTGATATTCGCTGGTGCGAAATGCGCGTGCAATGCATAAAGCCTGATACGCTTTATCCATTGAGTGCGACATTATCGGATATTACGCCACAGGTTCGTCGGGAACAGACTCGTAACGCCAGTCATCGCAGTCTGGATAGTCTGGTGAGTCGATTACCTGCCATGCTCTATCGATCGCGTAATAATATCAGCTGGACAATGGAATATGTCAGCCAAGGCTGCGAAGAACTTACTGGATATAGTGCTGAGAGCCTGATTAATCAAACATTGGTTTCCTATGGGTCTCTGATTCATGAAGAGGATGCAAATAATGTCTGGGAATGTGTTCAAGTTGCTTTGCAGCAGCAACGGGTATTTGAACTTACTTATCGTATTATTCATCAAAACGGTGACATTATAACGGTCAAAGATAAAGGCTTGGGTGTTTATTCTGACAGCGGTGAAATCCTGGGTGTAGAGGGTATTATTTTAACCCTGAATCACGAAATGTCATCGCCATCAGCAATAGAGTTGGGGAAGCATTGAAGAAGGTAAGATGGCGCTAATAATATAACCTTAAACTGATAAACAAGGAGCCGATTAATGTAAGTTGATATGGCAATTTTAGTGAAGAGCGTTCAAATGTATTAGGTATCTAGAATGGAGTTTATTGTTTGAGCTTTGATAGGAAAAAGGCTTGTTTAATTTCTGTGTCTATGATTCTCACATTCATAGCATTGAGGGTCTATCTTCACCTGTTTCTAGGAACCAACTTTGATGTTGGTTCCTATAATATACATCATTTATTTACCGCTTTCTTGCTGCTTACTTTTACCAATATCATTTTGGGGTGGTGTGTTTATGATAGGGATGGTATTAGTCTATATTTTAATACTCTCTTTATATGCGAAAAAAATTAAATGTTAACGTGGTTCTTAATTTGATTGCTTAAAGCCACTAATTATTGAACGTCAGAGGTCTAGGGTTGCTATGCAGAAGTTATATCAGTCAGTTGTCTTTGTTATTGTCACCGGGTTATTCGGTATGTCATTTTCCAGTTACGCTCAGGAAGTTAATGTTGTTAACATCGCCTGTCTTGAGTCGAATGTAGCTGAAGCTGAAAACCCGGCATCTGGCAGTGAAGCAGATTCAGAGATAGATTTAACCGGCCGATGGGTAGATAACTCTAATGGAAAGCGTTATGACTTGGAGCAAACAGGCCAAAAAGTAGTTGCTCGATTTGTAGATGAAGATAATAAATGTCGTAATAATGATAGTGACGTCAAACGAGATCACTACTTTGAAGGTGTTTTATCCGGAAATACTTTCTCTGGGAAGTTAACGAGTTGCATTCCTAGAGCCTGTGTTAATGACCTGGGGCCACATAGGAAAACAAGCTTCAAAGTCACTATTAAAGATCACCGTAGTTACACGAATCCGGAATCTACAGAGCCCCAAAGCACATACTCTTTCTCAGGCGTATGGGGTTGGGAAGGAATAGACACCGCAAGCCCGTGTACGTTTAATGGCAGCAAAGAAAACCGTTCTGGATTTGATGCCAAACGAGTTCCATGTGATGAAATAATATTGGTTAAAAAAGGAGTTGGAAAATGCAAAAAAAGTACTGCAGTTTTATAAAGACGCCAAAACAAACTTTTCTAATAAGACTTTTTCAGAAATACAGGACGAGCTAAATACACGATTTTCAGTTGGAGAAAAAGGCAGTTCAGGTTTATATAAAGGAGGAACGACAGTGCTGGATGCCAGGACTAAATGTTCTTGTTTTCCAGACAAAGGTGACTTATGTGTCAATAGATCCAGTGATGGTGAATTGGTTTGCCTTGATACCAAGATCATTGGGTGCGATGATTCGACTAACTTTTTAAATCAGACTTGCCTGCGCCATGAAGGAGGGCATGCCGAAGATCTGAGAACTGAAATCAAAAAGTTAGTTGATGGACAATGGAGTTGCCAGTTTTTTAATAATTCTTCAAATTTACCCGACTCTGAAGTGGTGATTCCTAAAATACAAAGCGAAATTGATGAATATATATTAGACATCGCTGACTATGAGGCCTGGTTAGCGCTATATGACGGTTCTTATGCCAATTCTTGCATGGGGCTTGAAGGGTATTGATTCTGATGCTTTTTATACAGGCATTTCACATAGAAAAGTTTAAAGGTCAAGCGTATTGATTACACCTGATATTAAGATTGAGCCTTAAGCAGAAGTACCGCATTCATTATTATGTTTGATCTATCTAGCCCAAACCTAGAGCCTGTTTTCTTTTCTCAGCCCAAGTACGTAATATTTGATCAGCGGCCAATCCTATAAAAGCGACACACAAGCCCAAAGTAATGCCTATGCCAGTACCTTGTGGATCAGAGATTGCTTTGAGGATTAGTTGTCCTAAATCTGTGGTACCAATAAAAGCGCCTATAATCACCATGAATAAGGCGAAAATAACCGTTTGATTGACGCCCAGCATGATGTGAGGGAAGGCCAGGGGGAGTTCAATTGAAATCCACCTCTGGAAACGTGAGACACCCATCATTGATCCTGCATCCTGCAAGACTGCAGGAACATTGCGTAGACCTTCCACGGTATATCGAGTTGCTGGAACCAAAGCATAGACAATGGAGGCAATAATCACAGAGGTGTCAGTGATGCCAAATAGCATAATCACAGGAATCAGGTATATAAATGAAGGGAAGGTTTGGAAAAAGTCACAGATAAATAGAATTACTTTGGTCGCCAGTGAGTTTTGTGCACACAGAGAACCAACGGTAATGCCGATGGTGGCTGCGACTATTACGGCAAATGAGGTCATATAAGCTGTTATTAAGGCTCTGTCCCAATAATCAGAAAAGGCGATAAATAATAAAAAACCACCAACGATCAAGGCAGATCTGAGTCCCGCCAGAATGTAAGCCGTTCCCATAACAAGTGCAAAGGTAGCGATAACTGGCATGTTCAGGTAGGCTTGCTTCATCGGTACTAATATGTTGACAATCAGAAATTCGTTAAAGCTTTTCAATGAGTAAAAGAAGGTATCCCATATCCAGTCAACCGCAGCTTGCCAGAAAGGTGCCGTGGTAATGCCTTTGTTCTGAGGCACGATGTATAAATAGTTAAAGTTTTCTTTGAAGATCCATTGACCTATGAAAGCCAATAGAGCGCCAACCACGAAAATCACCAGACAAATCAGCCAATATTTATGGCGTTGAAAAAAGCTGAGATCAGCAAAGTAATCGGTTTGTTTGTTGGCCCAGGCTAGAGACAGTTTATCCAACAGCACTGCAATTAATACGATGCATAAGCCAATTTCCAGGCCAGAGCCGATTTTAAGTGAATTCAGAGCGATCATTAAGTTGGACCCAAGGCCTTGTGCACCGATGAAAGAAGCGATGACGGTCATTGCCAGGCATTGCATAACGACTTGATTGACGCCGATTAAGATGTCACGTCTGGCGGTTGGAATCTGCACTTTGAAAAGCAATTGAAATTGATTGCAACCACTCATCATGCCTGCATCTACTATGTCGGAAGACAGGTTTTTCAAACCCAGTAAAGTAAGCCGAACCATTGGTGGAGTCGCAAAAAATATAGTGGCTATGGCGGCAGCCTGATCACCAACGCCAAACAATACAATTACAGGAACCAGATAGGAATAATGTGGCATGGTTTGAGCTACGTTGAGTAATGGGTTCAGCGCCGTTTCCACCCATTTTTTTTTGTAACCCCAAATGCCCAATGCCAACCCGAGTAATACAGAAACCGGAGCAGCAATCAAAACAAAAGACAAGGTCTGCATAGAGGGAGTCCACTGTCCAAAAATGCCGATGTATCCAGTAGAAAGTGCTGCCAGTAAAGCGAGACCTTTACCATTGAGTTTATAGCCCAGTACGATTGCCCAGCCAGCAATGACAGTCCATGGCAGAGCGGGCCAGCTTGCCCAGGAATTGTTGCTGACAAAGTCCCAGCTGGTAAAAGCAACGATAGTCTTGGTTCCACCAAGAAAAATTTCTCTGACAAAAGTAATGATGAAAAGAAAGAAATTTGAAATGGCTCGGGTTATTTCTCTGAATAAAGGTTTTTCCTCGTAGTCATCAATGGTTGGGTCATAAGTCTGGATTGGTAGCCAGTCAAACATCACATATTGTATGGAATCGTTGATCATGGCCGGCAGCTCCTTGAGCAATGGCGGCAACCTCCACAGGTAATTCGACTCAGAGGGGCCAATGAGCAAACATAAGGCAAAGAACACGGTTAACAGGATAAGAAACTGTATTGGCTTTTGATTTTTTGCTGAAAGATTCATAATGATTGCTTAACCCTGCGTGGCTTTTTCGGATCGTCCACCAAACAAAATACTGATGACATGGGAGGCATGAATAGAGCCGACGATTTCATTGTTGTCGTCCATAACAGCAACGGCTTTTTCCTGGGCCAAAATAGCTTCAGCGACGGTTTCAACAACGGCATCTTTTGAAACCTTCAAGTCACTGAATTCTTCGGCGTGATTGACGGGTTGCATGATAGGTTCAATTGTCAGTACTTTTTCTCTGGGAACCTCTTGGGTAAACTTACGTACATATTCAGTTGCCGGGTTAAGTACGATATTTGCTGGTGTGTCTAATTGTTCAATTACACCTTCTTTCATGATGGCTATTCGGTCGGCAAGTCGCAAGGCTTCATCAAAGTCGTGTGTAACAAACAGAATGGTCTTATTTAAGACTTTGCGTAGCCGGATAAATTCATCCTGCATCTCCTTACGGATTAAAGGATCAAGTGCTGAAAAAGGCTCGTCCAGAAACCAGATATCGGGTTCAACTGCCAGAGATCGAGCAATACCTACCCGTTGTTGTTGACCACCAGACAATTCGCGAGGGAAATAATTTTCCCGGCCGCCGAGCCCAACCAGCTCAGCCATCTCCATAGCGCGTTTTATGCTTTCTTCAGTACTGTTGCCTTTTACTTGTAAGGGGAAGGCAATGTTCTCCAGAACTGTTTTGTGAGGTAATAAGCCAAAGTTCTGAAATACCATGCCCATTTTGTTGCGGCGCAGTTCGATCAGATCCTTGTTGTTCATGGACAGTAAGTCCTGACCTTCGATAAAAATTTTTCCAGCAGTGGGGTCTGTCAACCGAGAAATGCAGCGCAATAAGGTTGACTTTCCTGAACCTGATAACCCCATGAGGATTAATAGTTCACCTTTATAGACTTCAAATGACGCGTCGTTCACTCCAATGACGCAGCCTGCATCGAGAAACGATTGAGCATTGATGCTTCCATTTGAGGATTCAAGCATTTTTGCCGCATTGTCGCCAAAAATTTTAAAAACGGAATCACATTTTATGATCACTTCTTCAGTGCTTGTGGATTCAATGTGAGAGGACATGGCGTACTTCCTGATTTAAAAGGGTTGGTTTTAAACTATATACATTATTCTCCGGTTACAGATATTGAACCCAGCCGAAGCATGTGTGTCTTTATAGTAGTTATTATGTTCTGACAACCATTACCAGTTTTTCAGTTTCTGGATTGTCAGTTTATCGGGCGGTTTATAGGTACAAAAGATGGCTTACTTCAAGGGGTGTCCATGGCAAGCCTTTACTCAGTACAAGGTTCCCCCACAAAAGAGGAACCTTGTTTTATTGAGTGTTGAAAGGTGTCGTTAGTTTTTATGTGCCAGCACCCAGAGTGGATACTGTCCATGGTTGCCAGATATCTTTGTTATCTTCCAACCATTTTTTAGCAGCATCGGCATGAGTCATGCCATCAACATCAACCAGTGCAGCCATTTGACCGATGTGTGTTTTGTTGAATGCCAGCTTTGAGAAAGCAGCGTATGCTTTAGGGTGTGTTTTCGGGAACTTGTAGTTTGCACCTTTTTTCAACCAACCTGTGGGTGAACCACAGCCGGTTGTTTCTGTGCTACCGCCATCGGCCAGTCTGCAACCGTCGAAATAGGGAGGGAATTCAATAAAAGTGAAACCTGTAGCGTCTGTAAAGTTAGGTGACCAATTGAAAATGACAGTGCCTCTACCTTCTTTTTCAGCCGCTTTCAGTTCTGTCCATAATGCGTCTGCAGCACCAGCAAATTTAACCGTCCATTTGCCTTCCAGGCCCAGGCCTTTAAGTCGATTTGGCATCACATCTCCATGCCAACTTTGTGGACCTTCGAGCCAGCGACCTTTACCAGCAGAATCAGGAGTTGCAAATGCCTCATGACAATCTTTCAATGCTTCCCATTTGGGCAAGCCTGGGCAAAGCCCTTTTTCAATGACCCAGTTTGGAACTCCCATTTCTTCCTTGGTCACGACGTCATGGCTGCCGGCATCGATCAGGCCGCCTTTTTCCATTGCATTGTAATAGGCGTTTTGCATAGTGGACTGCCAAACTTCATGCAAAACGGTAATGTCTCCAGCACGAACTGCTTCAAAACTGGCTTGAGTGTCGACTGGCACATATTCAACCTTGTTTCCCATATTTTCAAACATACCACCGATAACATGAGCCATAACAATTTGGCTTGACCAGTTTTTAATGGGGATTTTGATTGGTTGGTTGCTGTCGGCACTCGATACGCCTGAAACTGACATTGAAGCAATAAACAATGCCGGGATCAAAACTCTAAAAAAGTTACGTTTTTTTAAAATCATATTATTCTCCTCGGGATGCTGTATTTATTTTTGTAAGTACCGCTGTCACATTGATTCTGTGCTACTTGTACTCCAAAAAATTTTATTAAGATCCATCGTTCGTTATTTACCAACAGCTGTATAGTAGTTTTGGTAACGCGGTTAATTATAAGTTGTGATTAAAAACTATGGATTTTGAATTGTTAACGAAAAAATAAATCTGTTAACAAGGAGCTGTGTGCTATTCACAAAACGGTGTTAATTTATTCACATTATCAATTGAGAGCTCTCGGTACTTGTTCTGTGATGATATTGCAAAGTGTTTGGGTGAACACGGTGATAAATGTTCATAGTGTCGATTGTTTATTGCTTGTTGATTATGTGTTGTACTGAGGATTTGGAAGACCATCTGTCTCTATGTTGATGCTTTTTTGTCAACTAATATGCAGGCAGGAGAAGTGCGAACCATCAAATACTCTTGGCATAGGTGGGGACAGTGCGGAAGGTATGGTTTGGTTGGGCGCTAACCTTGCTGGTGTAGATAGATTCGGACAAAGATAAACGCATGGTTTATCGTCTTTGTTGTCACTTTGAGTGAATAACAAAGCATCGCTATTCTGTGTTAGAGGTAGTGTTCGGGAAAGAGTGAAACTGCTTATTAAGCAGGTTGCTAATGAATCGCTTAAGGCTGGAGTAGAGGGTCACTCACCAATCATCTTGCTACAGGCCCCAGGAGGAATAATTGTTGCCTGGGCTGGTGAATAACCCTGCTTTTTTCAGGTTCGAATCGATGTGGACTTAAGCTCATCACGAGCAATTTGATAACTCTTATTGAGCATGTTCATAGAAAATGATAATTGGTCAATTTCATCACCAGACTTGGATTTGACGTCCAGACTATCAAAAAAACGACCTTGGCTCATAGTAAGAGCGGCTTCACTGAGCTTATTGACGCGTCGAATTACCATGATGTTTAATACCAGGAAGGTCACCAATACCAGCACTAGGCCAATCGCAAAAATAGTAATAACAATGTCAACATACTGACTCTGTACGCGTTCGTTATTGAATTTTTTTGTGGAAAAAACAATGACTTCACCGATAACTTTCGATTTGTGCCATATTGTTTTAGTAGAGGCTATCAAGTCATCTCTATCGCGAAGTTGTTCTTCTGCCGTTAAGTCTTTCAGTGGCTGGGGGGTCCATTCATCGTCTCTGATAAAAGCGGTATACAATTGTTTTGCATTAACTTTAACCATAATGGCGTAAACATCCGGAGTCAAAAATTCTGAATTCAATGATTCGTTGACTAAGCCAGTATCTAATTGCCACATAGGCAGACGGATATGGTTGCTGAGTTTAGTTGCCGTATTTTGATTGTTGACAACAAGTTCAAAATTAAGACGTTCATTGATGTTATAAATTTGCCATAAGCTCATAAAGAAAAAGATTATCATCGTCAATAAAACCAGCATGAAACTGACTTTCGTTTGAATACTGTTCAAGGTATTCACTTTGGAATTGTTGATTGTTTTTTTATTATTCATTTGAGCCCCACTATTTAAAAACAGAATATGCCGCTAGTACATTAAATCGACCTGTATCAACAGATAGCTAATCAAAGCGGTTTTCTTATTGTTGTTAGGTTTTTTCTAAGATTCGCAGTTATCTGGCAACCACGATTGCCAAAGTTCTTTGTTGTCTGACATCCATTGCTTAGAAGCTTGATTGACTGATTTTCCATAAACATCAACATTGGCTGCAATTTCGGCAATCATTGCATTAGAAAAGTCAATGTTTTGTATTATTTTAAATGCACAGGGCCAGGTATCCGGCACTGAAGTTGCAACTACTTTTTTCAGCCAGCCATTTTTGGGGTTTCCACAGTCCCAGGTATATTTTTTGCTGACACCCCATTCCGCGTCAGTTTCACAGGCAGGGTCATGTTCAGGAAACTCGATAAATTTGCCATCATAGACTGCTTCAACCCAATTGGGAGACCAGTTAAAAAGCACGACGGGTTGTTTCTGGTCCACTGCTTTTTTCAGCTCTTCCCAAATACCATCTCCTGTGCTTTGTTTTATAACTTTAAAACCCAGGTCAAGTGCACGAATTCTTGCCTCATCTGGTTTTTCCCATGGACCACCTACGTAACGGCCTTCAGGAGCTGTTTCGCTGACCGCAAAAAGCTCCTTACATTTGCGCAAGGCCTGCCAGTCTGGCAAACCGGGGCATAATTCATCAACGTAAGAAGGGTACCACCATTCCTCTCGAGTCAAGGCGCTATGGTCTCCTGCGTCTATGAGATATTTAGCCTGTGTGAGTTCAGTGTATTTTTTTTCCATTGTTCCTTGCCATACTTCCATTTGGACATGCCCTTTTTGCGTATAGAGCATATACCATTGTCCGGTAGATTCCATGGATATGTATTCGACGTTGTATCCTCTTTGACGGAGAATTCTTCCCGTGATTTCAGACAAGATGGTTTGGCTGGTCCAATCCAGTTTCAATATTTTAATTGGATCACTGTTCTTTTTTGCTATTATTGGACTGTTCCACATGACAGTTGCAAAGCAAAGATAAGTGATAATAAGCTTTAAAAAAGTCATTTTTCACTAGACGGTTTTGTAAATATTAAACAGCTTTTGTCAATACTGTTGGCATATAAATCATATGCTATGTGTATTTCAAAACTTGTTATTAATATTGTTCGTTATGTACTTGTTATTCTTTAAGAGCTTTGGGACCACAGCTCATTATAGAGAGTGATTAAAAATTATGGATGATGAATTGTTAACAGAAAAATGGATTTGTTAACAATTACCAACACCTCATTCATAAACCCGTGCTAATCTATTAACATCACCACCCAATAACCCTCAGGACTCGACCTGTGAGGCTATCCAAGAAACTATGAGCTGAGAATTGTGACAGATACGAATTGCACTCATCATGTATTGATTGTTGAAGATGACGCGGTAACGCGTGCTCGTATGGTGGCGTACTTTGAAGCTGAAAACTATCGAGTCAGTCAATCTGAAGATGGTGAAAGCGTAGATCGCCTGATAGCTGAATCAGCTATTGATGTGGTGTTATTGGATATTAACTTACCTGGAAAAGATGGATTGCAACTTGCCAGGGAACTGTGTGAAAAGACCGATGTTGGTATTATTCTGGTGTCAGTGCGCAATGATGATATTGATCGAATTGTTGGCCTGGAAATTGGCGCTGATGATTATGTTTGTAAACCCTTCAATCCTCGTGAGTTATTGGCGCGGGTGAAAAACTTGATTCGCCTCAAGCAACCGGATACCTCTTCCCAGCAAAAAACAAGAAGCAAGTCCTTTTCTGGTTGGACATTGGATCTGTCGCGTCGCAATTTGTCTTCCAGTACACAGGAAAAGTTGCCATTGACTCGGGGTGAGTTTGAGTTATTAGTGACTTTTCTTGAGCATCCCGGCAAAACTCTGCACAGGGAATGGTTGATGGAAAAAGTAACTCACCGGGTCTGGTCGCCAAATGAGCGAACTATCGATGTGCTTGTGTTGCGTTTACGCAATAAAATTGAAGAGGATAGCCACGCTCCGCAGATAATTCTCACTGTCCATGGTGAAGGATATTTATTTGCCAGCGATGTTTTTTAGGCGCATAGATTCAATTTAATTTTTATTATGAGATTTTTGTTGCTCTGATAAATGAGTTTTCAGAGCTGTCATTGCGTCGATATATTCGTTCTGTAGCTGCTCGGACATCGAGGGTGGTATTGCAACGCCTTGTTCTGCTTGAGATTCTATTCTGCCTAAGAACAGGCAGAGCCTTTTGAGTCCAAAGTTGCTGGCAGCCCCATTCATTTTGTGAGATAGCTTTTCCAGTTGACCATAATTGTTCTGCTTGATTGCCTCGAGCACCTCAGTGTTTAACTGTTTGCTGGACTGGAAAAATAATTCAACCAGTTGCTCTACATTGCTCAAACCTAATTGATCGATATCTCCATCTACGATTGATGCATCGAATACCGGTTCGGCAGCTAACTGCTCTGTTAATTCACCCTGTTGCACAGGATTGCTTGTTATGATGGTCTCGTCTCCGTTTATGGCCTGAGCAATTGCCCGTTCCAGGTCTTCGATTGAGAAGGGTTTGCCAAGAAACCCGTTCATACCAGCGCTTAAGTATTGCTTGACCTCTTCGGTGAATACATGAGCGGACATGGCTATAACCGGTATATTGGCCAGCTGCTGCTCATCGCTTTCCCTGATATGTTTTAAAATTGTCAGACCATCAATGCCGGGCAAGCTGATATCAAGCAATACCAGTGATAGTTCTTTGGGTTCACTCAGCAGCGCCAATGCATCTTCACCGGTGGTAGCCGAATGAATTTGATGGCCAAGTTTTTGCAGGTAGTGGCTGGTGATCATGCTGTTGGTAGCATCATCTTCCACCATCAACACCTGGAGTGTCGGTGTTTTTGTTGGTTTTGATGTTACTGGCAATTTAGCATCACGCAATTCAACATCAACTTCAAATCCGATGTTGGTTCCTTTGCCAAGTTCGCTATGCAGGGTGATTTTTCCTCCCATTGCATTAACCAGGCGGTCGCAGATAGCCAACCCAAGACCAATGCCGCCATACCGCCGAGCACTGCTGGTATCGACTTGAGTGAATGCTTGAAAAATATCTTCCTGTTTGTCTTTGGCAATGCCGATGCCATTGTCGAGCACTGAAAACTGCAAAGTCACAGTATTGTGCACGCTATTGGGTATCGCTGTGTGCAGTAGTGTATTCACCTGAAGCGTTATCGAACCATTATCCGTGAACTTGTTGGCATTGCCTATCAGGTTTATCAGAATCTGGTGTAGTTTGCCAGAATCTCCCATCAACCACAGAGGAGCCTGATGCTCCATTTTCAGGAGTAGGGAGTTATTTTTTTCACCTACGGAAACACTCATCAGACCAATGACGTCTTGTAGAAGTTCCGTGAGTTCGAAGCGGCGATTCTCGATATGCAGTTTGCCGGCTTCGAGTTGTGAATAGCCAAGAATATCGTTCACAATGTCCAACAGAGTGGTATTGGCAGCATTGATGATATTGACGTAGTCGGATTGGCCCGATTGCAATGGCGTATCAGACAACAGGCGCAATGTGCCCAGAGCACCGCTCAGTGGTGTGCGAAGTTCGTGGCTCATGGTTGCCAGAAATGCGGTTTTGGCTTGGCTGGCATGTTCGGCTTTTTCCCGAGCCAGTGCGTGGTTTTGCACTTCTTCAGATAGCATCTGGTTGGTTTTATGCAGCTGCTGGGAACGTTCTTCCACCAATTCCTCCAGATGCGTTTTGTATTGGTGTAATTCTTCATCAAGTTTACGGTTCTGGATTGCATTGTTGCGGAAACCGCGCAAGGCTATACCCATATCTGTTAATTCATCGTGCCCTTCGATGATGATGTCTACATCATAATCACCTTTGGTGATTGAATGTGTGGCTGACTGCAGCGATAACAGGCGTCGAATGACATTGCGTTTGATAAACCACCAGAGGATTGCAGCGGCAACAAGTAACAGGATGATAGATATTCCACCAAACAATTGACGGCTGGTATCGAGTGCTTGTTTGGCGGTAATTGAAACCCGGTTGATCAGTGTGCCACCGGTAACATTGAGTTCATTGATAATCCTATTGAGTGCCAGAGATTCCTGATTCATTTCTACGGAAAGTTCGGTCAGCTTGTCGTTTATTTGCAGTAAAAATATTCGTGCTTCGAAAATACCATAAACGTATAGGGGGCCATTGTTGAGTTCCATTGCAATAAGTAACTCAGTTGCTTTCTGGCGCCTTTGTGGATCGTTAATCTCGCGTACTCGACGTTTCATAATCGAAATGGTTTCGGTGGTACGTTGCCTCAGAGCATTCAGTGCCTGCAGTTCAGATTCTTTGGGGACTTGGTTAAACAGTCCACTCAAATTAGCGCTTCGTAGACGCAATTCATACATTCGTTCCATGGCGTCAAGATCCACCTCAATCAAGCGATCAAAAACATCGTAGAGCTGTTTTTTACTGGCATCATTTTCAACCAGATCGTAGAGGTTTGAGGTGATAGCGGTGCTGGTGGCCGCAGCGTTAGCTACCAGAGAATCAGCTAAGTCATTCAACTCTTCAGTGGCAGCGACCAGTCTCACGGCCAGCTCGGTAAAGTATGCCTGCTGCTGAATTCTCTGGCGTACCAGATCATCTTGCAGGCGTAATTTGCTCTCGATGTTGGAGACTGTCTGGCGTAAAGGCCCCAGCGAGTCAACTGAAAACCCCTGCTGTTGGAAATCATCGAGCAGGGTGTTCATCTGTTTGACTTGAGTAAACAGAGTTGAGCTGATGTTTACTCTTTGTGGTTCATTGTCTGCTCGCACTAGTTGTTGGGCTGCAGCACTGATCAGAGCATTCAATGTGGATAGTTGATGGGCCTGGCGTAAACCGGGTATTGCTTGGCCAATAACAGAATGTTGGGAGTCAGCGACTCGTTGAAAACCTTTCCAACCAATCGATGAGGCAAGCGCCGCCAACAGGAATATGCTGCCGAACGCTAAATATAATTTTGCTGCAATACCGAGCTTACGCATGGCAAAATGCTGCACCTTGCAGTTGTAAAATGCAAGCGTACAATGATTTATAATTCAGTTTTGTGGAAGAAATGCGTTGAATACTCTAACTTACCTTCGGTTTTTCGTGGTTTTACTGCCAGTCTTATTTTCTGTGACAACTGCCCGAGCAGAGGGTTGGAGGCTGGAAACATGGTCGACACCCTTTGATTATTCCAGCGATAGTCGTTTTATCGATTATCAACCTACGGCACCTGCTAGTCGTGTCTGGCGTTTGTGTATTGCCTACCCACACATGAAAGATGCGTATTGGTTGAATGTTAACTATGGCATGGTTCAGGAGGCCAAACGCCTTGGTGTTGCTTTTTCTCTGGTTGAAGCTGGGGGATATCCTAATCTTGAACGCCAACGACAGCAGATCGAAGCCTGTACTGCTAAAAATGTTGATGCTCTAATCATTGGTACTGTGTCGTTTCAAGGGCTGAATCCAGCCATTGCTGAGATTGCGAAAACAATGCCTGTGCTGGCTACAGTCAACGATATTGATAACACCGGAATCACTGCTAAATCGGGAGTGTCATGGACGACTATGGGAAGGGTTACAGGTGAATACCTTGCTAAAAAGCACAGTTCAGATACCGAAGCTGTGACCGTTGCCTGGTTCCCCGGGCCACAAGGCGCTGGCTGGGTAGATTTTATTGAGGCTGGATTTAAGCAGGGTTTGCAAGGCAGTGCTGTGAAAATTGCCGTAACAAAATGGGGAGATACTGGTAAAGAGATTCAGCGTACATTGGTGCAAGAGGTGTTGGAAAGCCATCCTGATGTTGATTATATCGTCGGCAATGCTTTGATGGCAGAGGCTGCTATCAGCACTTTGCGCAATCGTAAGTTGGAAACGAAAATTCAGGTGGTGTCAACGTACTTTACTCCGGCTGTTTACCGTGGCATTCGGCGTGGGCGTATTTTAGCGGCTCCAACTGATGCTCCAGTCATGCAAGGCAGGATATCCATTGATCAAGCTGTACGTATCTTGGAATCTCGTGATTTTGTTAAACATACAGGGCCAAAAATTTACATGATAGACCAGAATAATTGGCAAAAAATTGATATTTCTGACTCGCTGGCACCGCCTTCATTTTTGCCAACGTTTGTATGGCCGTAGTAAAAGGCTTCTGAAGTGGTCTTGGAAGGTTGAAAATAGAAAAAATACCCCTCACTTTGAGGTACCTATTAGTGAGTAGCCTTTGTTGTTGGTGCTAGTCGTGTGTCAAATGGATCATTGTGACTTAAGTCAATGCACGATCAGTTCACAGGTAATTCGATTTTGGATATTAAACTCTTGAAATTGTAATTGTATCTGGCGGTTGATTTGATTCTGAATTTTCCAAGGTTCTTTCAGTGTAAATGAGTCTGCTTATGCATTCACTGAAAATAAGATAATCTATAGCAATATCATGGATATAGGGCTGCTTATGTTCCATTATTGAGTGAGGATCAGCATTACCAATAATAGACAAAATGGAGGGTGATTATTCTAGTGAAAATGCAGAAAAGAATGGTTCCTGTTGTTTATTTTACAGATGAAAAATTAAGCTGATTTACAGTCGATTCGTACTCTTTTTTAAATACCTATTAATGGGAGTTTTTGGCTGTTGGGAATTTGTCTACTCTTGGTTCTTGTTGAAAGCAGACTTTAAAGTTTGTGCAGTGAAATGAATGAAAATTGACAGACAAATCTTTTGCCAGACAGGATGTGAATTTGTAGCTTAATTATAATCTGATGTACCTTTATATGATGACTGCAAAAAATAGCATTATGTCTTGTGTAAATACTATCTAAGAAAACGCACGTCCTGGACGAGCGGTCATTCATAGTCACTCATTAATTATAAGATTATTAAGTGGAGATATCATGAAAATACGTATTGCCGTCATTGGTGCTGGCCCTAGTGGACTGGCTCAACTCAGAGCATTTCAATCGGCCAAAGAGAAAGGGGCAGATATCCCGGAAGTCGTTTGTTTTGAGAAGCAGTCAAATTGGGGAGGTTTATGGAACTATAGTTGGCGTACTGGTTTGGATGACTATGGTGAACCAGTTCATGGCAGTATGTATCGATATCTATGGTCTAATGGCCCGAAAGAGGGGTTGGAGTTTGCTGACTATTCTTTTGAGGAACACTTTGGTCGTCCAATTCCATCGTATCCCCCACGAGCAGTGCTGTTTGATTACATTGAAGGCCGAGTGAAAAAAGCCGGGGTTCGTCATATGATCCGCTTTAACTCTCCGGTTCGTCATGTCAATTATGATGAAGAGGCTGGCCTGTTTCACGTAACTGTGCAGGATAATGAAAAGGATGTTGAATACACTGAAGAGTTTGATTATGTCATTGTTGCCAGTGGACACTTTTCAACCCCTAATGTCCCCGAATTCAAAGGGTTCGAATCGTTTAATGGTCGGATTCTACATGCCCACGATTTCAGAGATGCTTTGGAGTTTAAGGACAAAGACTTGTTGATCATAGGAACATCCTATTCGGCAGAGGACATTGGTTCTCAGTGTTGGAAGTACGGTTGTAAGTCGATTACAGTGTCCCATAGAACGGCGCCTCTGGGCTACGATTGGCCAGATAACTGGGAAGAGGTTCCATTACTTGAAAAAGTGGAAAAAAATACCGCCACGTTCATTGATGGTACCACCCGAGAAGTAGATGCGATTATTCTGTGTACTGGCTACATCCATCACTTTCCATTCATGGCAGAAGACTTGAAACTGAAAACCAACAACCGTTTGTACCCGGTCAGTTTATACAATGGTGTTGTCTGGGAGAATAATCCCAAGCTGATGTATCTGGGAATGCAGGATCAATGGTATACATTTAATATGTTTGATGCGCAGGCGTGGTATGCCAGAGATGTGATCATGGGGCGTCTCGACTTGCCTTCACAGGAAGAAATGCATACTGATATTGATCACTGGCGTGATGCTGAAGACAATTTGCCGGATGACTATGCAGCCATTGAATTTCAAGGGGACTATACCTTACGTCTAATGGCATTAACGGACTATCCTGAATTCAATATTGCCGATGCAAACCAGGCATTTTTTGAATGGAAAAAGCATAAGAAGAAGAACATTATGACTTTCCGCGATAATGGCTATAAATCGGCGTTGACAGGTACTATGGCACCTGTTCATCACACGCCATGGAAAGATGCTCTGGACGATTCTCTTGAGGCGTATCTCAGCAATGAAAGTGAAATCCCTAAAACTGGATAGAGCAGTTAGATCTATATCATTCGGTGAGTGCTCTTAGCTCTATATCACTTACCTTTAGCCCCAGTTTTTGACTGGGGCATTTTTATAAAAAATCACTTTTTGGAAATAATGAAAAGCGATAAAAAATGATTTGTTTCTGGCTATAACAGCCTCCTGATAGTTCAATAAAAGTTCAAAAAAAGTTCAAAAATACAAGTGTCATGAACTACTACTATTGGGGTATCTCGGATTGTAGATTGACTGCCAGAGTACAAGTATTCAATTATGTCTATCGTAGATATAACACTTAGTGGTTGTTTCACAATCAATAACCGGTTTCAGGCGGTAAAGATGATGTCTACCTATTGTTTTGTGGATGTACCTAGATTAATAAATAAAGAGGTTTAGGATGATTAAGAAAACGTCAACAGATATCTTTAAAGCTCGCTTTGGGCGACGTGATTTCCTTGGAACTATTTCTGCAGGTGTTAGTTTAGCCGCATTGGGAAGTATCCCTCAAGTTGCTTTTGCCGACTCAAAAACCGTTAAACTGGGTATGAACATTCCCATGACTGGAGACTATGCTGCATGGGGGTTACCTGGATTATATGGTTGCCAGATTATTGCAAATACTATCAATGCAAATGGCGGTATTAAAGTCGGTGACGACAATTATATGATCGAACTGGCGTCTTATGACCATGGTTATGACACTGAAAAAGCCGTGCAAGGCTATAAAAAACTGGTGTTAGAAGATGATGTGAAAATGGTGATGATGTTGGGTGGTTCTACTGTGGCCTCTGTGCTGCCCTGGGCTCAACGTAAAAAAATGCTGACCACCACCTTACTTCCCAGTGATATCACACCTGATTCAGATTACTTGATTGCCAGCTGTGAATCACACCCTCTTTATAATGTAACGGGTGTGCAGTGGCTGGCAGAAAATCATCCCGAGGCAAAAACGGCTGTCATTGTCACCAACAATGATGTGGAGTATGGCTTACAGTCAGCAGCAACGTACAAAGCGGCATTCGAAGTGGCAGGCATAGACGTGATTGATGTGAATCTGCATGGTTTTGACATCACAGACTTTGCACCCATTGTCAGCTCGGTTTTGGCGAAAAAGCCGGATATCTTTTGTATGGCGACCAGCTTCTACGTCACCCCATTAATGGAGCAGTTGTATCATCAGGGATTTAAGGGAAAAATTATTTCCTGCACACTTGATTATTATCACGAAATTATTGCCAAAACGAGTCAGGAGTTTGTTGATGGAACTATTTTCCAGTTTCCTGATTTTGATGACCCAAAACTGACAGAAAGCGGCATTAACTTTCCTGACCCAGGAAAGTTCGATCAACAATTTCGCAAAGACCATCCCAATGACTGGTCTGCTGTTGCATGGGAGTATCCTGCAATCCTGCTGAATTGGGTCGAAGCTGCACAAAGAGCAAACAGTGTTGAGCCAAGCGATGTACTTAAAGCGCTGCACTCGAATAAAACGCCAAACTTTGTCTTTGGTGAAGGTCAGTGGTGGGGGAGTGAGTTGTGGGGACTGGATAACGCTGTTGTTGGTCGCTGGCCAGTAGTGGTGGTTGAGGGTGGTAAAGCACGAATTAAAGAGTATAAAAGTGTCTCTGCCTGGTTGAAAAATAATCAAGCTGTCTTAGTCAAACACATGAAAGAACTGGGGCTACGAACTGTTTGACGATAACGTGATTCAATGCCGAAATGCTTCAAAGCAGGAGTGCCAGAAATTTAACCTGTGTTTTGCCCTTTGGATAAGGGTTAATCATTAATTGTCGGAGGGTGTAGTGGAGTTGTTTCTCCAAACTGTTTTTAATGGCTTGATTCAGGGAGGCTTTTTTGCCTTGTTTGCAGTAGGTCTGGTGCTCATTTTTGGAGTTATGGGAGTGGTTAACTTTGCCCATGGCGAACTAGTCATGGTGGGTGCTTATACAATCTGGTACTTACATGCACAGCATCAGTTTCCCTTTATTACGACACTATTACTGGCAATAATGCTGGTTGCTGGCATTGGTTTGTTAATGGAGTACTTCTTATTTCGCCCCAAACGAGATGACCCGCTGGGTGGCTTGATTTGCTCAATTGGTGTGTTGTTTATCCTTCAGGTAGCTGCAACAGTGATTGGTGGGGATGGCCCTTCAAAGCAAGTGCCACCACCTTTTTCTGGCACATGGGTGCTCAGTGAAAGTATAAGAGTTCCCTATCAACGTTTATTTGGACTTGCCAGTGCTTTCGTAGCCTTGTCGACTCTATGGTATTTTTTGACCCGCACTAAATTGGGTTGGGCGATACGTGCTGTGGCTCTGGATCGTGAAGCATCAGCTCTGCAAGGCATTAACATCAACCGTATCTCAATGATTGCTATTGGTATTGGTGGGGCAATGGCAGGTTTGGCTGGTGGTTTGATGGCGCCGCTGACGAATATCAATCCTCATATGGGGCACAATGTCATTATAACCGCATTCATTGTGACCATTGTTGGCGGTGTTGGGAGTTTGTCTGGGGCTGTTTTTGCGGCGGTTATCTATGCCGTATTCCACACATTTATTACGACCTACTTCAGTGGCACGATCGCTACTATCTGCGGTTTACTGATGATGGTTATAGTGTTAATCGTTAAGCCGACAGGCTTGATGGGCAATAGAGTTAGCGAGTAGTTTATGACTATGGTGGCTATGTCAAAAAAAGGTTGGTTGCTTGTTGGGCTTGTATTGGTCGGTCTTATTCTATTACCGCATTTTCTCAAATTTCACCATCAAGATATGCTGATTTTTTTGGTGATCAACGTTTTGGTGGTAGCCAGTTATCGCCTGGTAACATTAACCGGTGAGTGGTCACTGATTCACGCTGTCATGATGGGTGTCGGTGGTTATACGGCAGCGATTTTATTCAAACAGTTTGGTCTCGCTCTATGGTTCACACTGCCTCTTGCTGGGTGTGTGACTGCGCTTATTGCAACTCTGTTATGTTTTCCTTTGTTTCGTATGACTCAGTTTTATTTTCTGATTGGTTCATTTGCAGCAGGTGAAGCGATACGGCTTGTCTGGATTCATTTTGTGCAAGTGTTTGGTGGCACCAGTGGCATAAGTGGGGTTGAACCACCGATTGTGGGTGGCATTGATTTTCTGGATGCTATTCCCTACTTCTACCTGACTTTATTAGTTGTCAGTATTTGTCTGTTAATTTTATACAGAATTGAAAAATCCCGAATTGGACTGACCTTGCATGCAGTGCACTGGAAAGCCCCATTGGCTGAGTCAGTGGGGGTTGATACTTGGCACTACCGCGCATTGGCTTTTATTGTCGGTTCTTTTTTTGTTGGCATTGCCGGTGCTTTGAAAGTGCATTATCTGGGAACCCTGACACCTAAGCAGTTTGATATTGGGTTTATGGTGTTTATTTTAATCTGGGTAATTGTTGGGGGCTATGGAAAATTTTACGGTCCGATTATTGGTGTTGTTGTACTTAGCATTCTCGATGAATCTATTCGCAGTTTTGATGAAATCAGACCGGCCATCTATGGTGTGATGTTGATTGTCTCTATTATGTTTTTGCCACAGGGTCTTGAGAGCATTCCGACGAAGATCAAACAGTCTTTTCGGAACCGACTAAAACAAAGAGTCAATGATGCCTGAAGGCTCGTTTTAACAGGGTGAACTATGTCAATCATTCAAATTGAACACGTAACAAAGCGTTTTGGCGGTCTGGTTGCATTAGATGATGTGAGCTTCTGCGTAGAAAAAGGCGAAATACGAGGTTTGATTGGCCCCAATGGTGCAGGCAAGAGCACTATGTTTAAAAATATTTCTGGATTCTATACCCCGACACAAGGGCGTATCGTTTACCAAGGGAACGATATTGTGGGGAACAAGCCCAGTGCTATTTCAGCAATGGGTATTGTGCGCACTTTTCAGGAAACCACCTTGTTTGATGAATTAAGTGTCACGGAGAATGTTCTGATTGGTCGGCATATTGCTGCCCGTAGTAACATTTTTTCAGCTGTTCTGGGGCTTGATCAGGTCCGTCAGCAAAATGCTTTAGAAAACGTTGAAGAAGTGCTTGAGTTTATGGGCTTGGCTGATCGCCGTAAACAATTGGCTGCGGAGCTGCCTTTGGGGTCTCAGCGTGCGCTTGCTATAGCTATAGCCCTGGCGTCAAAACCTAAAGTGCTGTTAATGGATGAGCCCTTTGCCGGTATGAATCCCCAGGAAACTAATCATATGATGGCGCTGACAGAAAAGGTGCACGATTCTGGCGTGACTATCGTCCTGGTTGAGCATGATATGAAAGCAGTAATGGGCTTATGCCATAACCTTACTGTTTTAAATTTTGGCCAATTGCTGGCTGAAGGAAAACCCGAGGACATTCGCCATAACGATAAAGTAATAGAAGCCTATCTGGGCGGGAGCGCCTGATGTTATTAGAGTTGAAAGATGTCTATGTTTATTATCAACAAGTCGCTGCCGTAAAAGGAATCAGTCTGCAAGTAGAGGAAGCTGACTTTGTTACGTTAATTGGTGCAAATGGTGCTGGCAAAAGCACTACTTTGCGTGCTATTTCGGGCTTGGAGCAACCGCGATCAGGTGAAATTATTTTTGCCGGAAAGAACATCGAAAAATTGGCTGCGGATAAGATTTTGAAACTAGGTATTGCTCATGTGCCTGAAGGTCGACGTGTTTTCAAAGACCTCAGTGTCGAAGAAAATCTACGCCTGGGTGCTTTTGTGCGCAATGATACTGATGTTATTGAGCAGGATATTGATAAAATGTATAGCTATTTTCCTCGCTTACGTGAGAGGAAGGGGCAGTTAGCACGTACGATGAGCGGTGGAGAGCAACAAATGCTGGCAATAGCTCGAGCTTTAATGTCACGTCCAAAACTGTTGTTGCTCGATGAGCCTTCTTTAGGGCTGGCTCCGGTTATAGTGCGGGATATCGCCAATATTATGTTGGAAATTAATCAACAGGGGGTGGCTATTGTGCTGGTTGAGCAAAATGCAGATTTAGCACTTGAATTGGCTAATCAAGGGTATGTGTTGGAAACCGGAGCTGTTACATTGCAGGGAGAAACGAAAGGACTGGTTAATAACGACCATGTTCGTAAAGCGTATTTAGGTATTTAAGGAATAATATAGGTCATAAACACGCAGACGTTGGTAATTAATGCTCAGCTTGGAAAGGCTTAAAACGCAGTTGCTTCAAAGGTAATGGAAAAAGCAAAACTACCCTGGATTACAAATAACAGTAAAAACCTAATCAAAAGGGTTGTAAAATTCTCCTTTAGTGTATGTTTTTTTCAAAAAACCATACTTTAGAATGGGATTAACCCTGCCCATAAATATACCCAATTAGTCATTTAAGGACGTTTCTTTTGAAAACTATCAAAGCAACAATAGTAAGAAATTGACTATGCAAGGTCTGTTGGATACTAAAAGCTTGCTTGAAACGTACTGCTGTTTTTTGTGGTATCAGAGGTGAGTAAGGTAATAAATCTTACTTTTTATCCCTTGGTAATATGCTTCAGTAGGAAAATTCCACTTAAATAGTGTCTCCGATATATCTTGTTTTAACGACAACAAGTTAGCTGTTGCCAGTTAACTACAACAGGGTTTCAATATGAGCTTTCAGACAATAGATCAAGTTTCACCGCGTTTAAACAGAAGCGAACTGGCAGTGCCGGGCAGTCAGCCGCAGTTGTTTGAAAAAGCGGCTTCTTCTGCTGCGGATGTTATTTTTTTAGATCTTGAAGATGCTGTCGCACCAGATGATAAAGAAGTTGCCAGATCCAATATCATTCAAGCGCTGCATGAGATTGACTGGCAGGGAAAAACGATGTCGGTGAGGATAAATGGTCTGGATACACATTATATGTATCGAGATGTTGTTGATATTCTGGAAAAGGCAGTGGATAAACTGGACCTCATTATGATTCCAAAAGTTGGCAATGCAGCCGATGTCTACGCTCTGGATATGTTGGTTAGTCAGTTGGAAGTAGCAACTGGAGCGAAGAAGAAAATTGGCTTTGAGTTGATCATTGAAACTGCCTTGGGAATGAAAAATATTAATTCAATTGCTGAGTCCAGCCCACGACTGGAATCATTGCATTTTGGAGTGGCTGATTATTCCGCTTCCATACGAGCAAGAACCACGAATATCGGCGGAGTAAATCCAGATTATTCCGTGTTGACGGATGCTTCAAATGACGACTCATCGCGTTCAATTCATTGGGGAGACATGTGGCATCATGCTTTATCTAAGTTAGTGATTGCAGCTCGAGCTAATGGGCTGAGACCGGTTGATGGACCTTTTGGTGATTTTTCTGACCCGGATGGATTCAAGGCTGCTGCCATGCGTGCAGCAACATTGGGTTGTGAAGGTAAATGGGCAATTCACCCAAGTCAGATAGAATTGGCCAATCACGCGATGAGCCCATCTGAAAAGGAAGTAGGGCAAGCCAGAGACATACTCAAGGCTATGCGTGATGCAGCGGCAGAAGGCAAAGGTGCGGTTTCATTGAATGGCCGGTTGATTGACTACGCATCCATTCGACAAGCTGAGGCATTGGTTGCCAAGGTGGAGCAACTTTCATTGTAAGATAAAGCAGTTCTTCTCCAGGACAAGGCAGTCCTGGAGATTGATTGCAAAAATATAGCAGATTAGTGTAAATAGATAGTTTCGTAGAGTTTCTTGACTGGTGGAAAACTAACAAATATTCGGTCAATTTGCTTTTTTTGAGTGTAAAGTGACGGCAATAATAGTCATTTTATGCTTTCAGAAGGGTTATGCTAATGACCCACATAGTTCCAATATAGTTCCAATAAGACAGGCTTTTAAGCTTGCGATTTACGATAAAGGCATTTTCAATAAACGTAGAACCAATGTTTGTTTACAGGCTGAATTGTTGGAATTTTTTAAAAGCATTGAATGCATTGTTTCTCTTTAATTGGGTATGCCCGCCACATAACCACAATTGGAGGTAGTAATGGTTTTTAACACACCCATAAAAGTAATGAAGTGTCTGTTTATTGCACTAGTTAGTTGTTTCTGTGTCTCTCAAGCACAGGCAATGCCTTTTGATTTTGATACGGGTAATGCCGCTTTCGAAATCGTTATTCAAACGGTGGAACCTGTAGTGACTGAAAAAGTGTCATTATCAGGTGGTGATGCAACACTGGTCTTGAGGATTACATCAATGGTGACAAACTCATGGTTTGATGCCACCGCACCTTATCACCCAACGGCTGTGGGTGTTTATTCCCGGCTTGGCAGGCGGCCTGCTGCAGAAGCTGCAACCAACTTGAATATTAATATCGCATTGTTGTATGCGAGTTACCGAGTATTAAATAGTTTACTGCCAGTCAGTAACCAGACATGGCGAGATATGTTGATAGATGTTGGTCTGGATCCGGATGACAATAGTTTGGATATAACGACACCTGTTGGTTTGGGTAATGTAGCAGGCGAGGCGGTTGTTGCAGGTCGTATTAATGATGGCATGAATCAATTGGGTGATGTTGGCAGGAGCTTTAATCCCACGCCTTACAGTGATTACACTCAATACCGTCCAGTCAATACTGCTTATCGTTTGAGAAATCCGTCGAGATGGCAGCCTGATTTGCAAATACAAGGCATAGGGATTTACAAAATTCAGCAATTTGTGACGCCACAATACGCTTTTGTTGAGCCTTATTCCTACAAAACCCCTCGGTTTCTCCGAGTTCGCAAACCACGTGCCAGTAATCATAGAAATTTTTATGCCTATAAAAATCAGGCAGATGAAGTGTTGCAGGCTTCCGCGAATCTAACTGATGAACAGAAATTAAAAGCAGAGTTGTTTGATAATAAAATTCAGTCTCTGGGTTTTTCAGCTGTATTTGCTGGCTTGTCTCAAGGTTTATCATTGCTGGAATTTATCCAGTTGGATTTTCTGACAAACATGTCTGCTCATGATGCCGGTATTTTTATCTGGAAGGAAAAGCGCAGGTATGACGCGGTCCGCCCTTTCAGTGCTATCAACTATTTGTATGGCAGCCAACCCATAACTGCCTGGGGTGGGCCGGGCAAGGGCACTACCGTTTTGCCTGCTAACCAATGGAAAAGTTATCTTGAAGAAGCTGATCATCCAGAATATCCCTCTGCTTCAGCGTGTTTTTGCGCAGCTCATAGCCAATCAGCCAGATTGTTTTTAGGCAATGATAACTTGTTTTATCAGATCCCTAGAGCAGCTGGTTCTTCACGAATTGAACCAGGGGTTACGCCAGCTGTAGATACGGTGTTGAATTATGACACATGGACTGAGTTCGCTGATGATTGTGGGCAAAGCCGTGTCTGGGCTGGTGTGCATTTTCAGGCAGCAGTCGACGAAAGCAGAAGGGTTTGCAATGTCTTTGGTGATATGGCGAATGATTATATGATAGACCTTATAAATGGCACAGCAGAAGCACGACCTGCCAGCAAGGGACGTTGGAAGCGCAAAAACTGGTAGCTTATTTATTGGCAAATGCGCAGAAAGGGTGGGAAGCCCATGCAACTATCGTTGGTTTTATGAGCTTCTTGCCTTGTTCTCTGGTTTGAATAAAAACCAGGTCCTGATTCCTTTTGACTGTCTTATGGTTAATTATGTGTCGGAGTCGATATCTCCCGGTAAGGTCTTGGAGTAATAGAAGGCGATAGCCTGAGTTCTATTTTTGACCGATAATTTGTCGTATAAATTACGCAGGTGGAATTTTACAGTGTTGATGGTAATGCCATGATCATCTGACAGCTCCTGATTGGTTCGCCCCAGTGATAAAGAAGCCAGCAGCGTTTTTTCAGTTTTGGTAAGAGATTGAAATGGATCATGCAAATATCGGACATCGAGATAGGGAAACACCATTTTGCCATTGGCAACTTCTGCTGTTGTTTTCAGTAATTGTTCTGGGGCATCTGAGTGGCGAAAAAAACCAGCGGCTCCGGCCGCCATAGCACGTTTGGGTAAATCGTTGGAGTTGCCGTGCGTGCAGACTATAACTCGCATGGGTGACTCTTGTTCCCGAAGAATTTGGATCAACTTTTCACCACCCAGAGAGGGTAGTGACCAATCGATAACGGCTACTGAACAAGGGACTGTGAGCGCAGCCTGTAAGAAAGCTTCGGCTGTACTTGTTGTGCTCACTAGACTGAACCGTCCATCTTTTTCGAATATTTCGGACAAGGCGGATAGCATCAAAGAGTTGCTATCAGCTAAAGATATGTCTATTTTTTCCATAATTACCCCAAAACCTAGTCTAAAGGATAGGGGAGTATACCTCGTTTTTGCCAAATACTACACTTTAATATAGTTTGTAAGCTATCCTTATTATTAGTAAAAAGTGGAGAAACGAGTGTTGATGATTATTTTATGTTGGCTAAAAATAAGTCCATTAATAATCAAACTAACGGAGGGCACCTGTCATGTTGACCGGAAATCGAAATTTATTTGTACCTGGGCCGACTAATGTCCCAGAGAGTGTTCGCAAGGCGATTGACATTCCAATGGAAGATCATCGTGCTCCTGATTTACCTGAATTTGTCCTGCCTTTATTTGATGATCTTAAAAAGATCTTCAAAACAGAAGACGGTCATGTACTGTTGTTTCCTGCATCTGGAACGGCTGGTTGGGAGGCTGCTATCACCAACACATTGAATCCTGGCGACAAGGTTTTGGCAGCACGATTTGGACAATTCTCTCATTTGTGGATTGATTTATGTCAACGCATGGGTCTGGAGGTTGAAGTCATCGATGTCGAATGGGGCGAAGGTGTTCCTTTGGATATATACGCTCAACGACTGCAAGCTGATAGTGATCACACAATCAAAGCTGTGCTTGCGACACACAACGAAACCGCGACTGGTGTCACCAGTGACATAGAAGGTGTACGTAAAGCTCTGGATTCTGCGAACCATCCGGCATTGTTGTTTGTTGATGGTGTCAGCTCAATAGGAAGCCTTGATTTTCGTATGGACGAATGGCAGGTTGATGTAGCGGTTTCCGGTTCTCAAAAAGGCTTTATGTTGCCTGCGGGATTAGCCATTCTCGGTATCAGCCAGAAAGCGCTTGGCATGTCTGAATCCAACAGCTTTCATCGGTGTTATTTTGACTTTCAAGACATGATCAACGTCAATAGAATGGGCTATTTCCCTTATACACCACCTATGTCATTGATACGCGGCTTGCGCGTTTCGGTAGATCGATTGTTGGCAGAAGGCTTGGAAAATGTCTTTGCCAGACATACCTATCTGGCGACTGGTGTGCGAAATGCTGTAGACGCCTGGGGCTTGGACCTTTGCGCTAAAGCACCCCAATGGCATTCTGATACAGTAACCGCTATTTGTGTTCCCGAGGGCTATGATTCTGGTGAATTGATCAAACACGCTTATCATCGTTATGGCTTGTCGCTGGGTGCAGGTTTATCTGAAGTTGCAGGTAAGGTGTTTCGTATTGGCCATCTTGGCGACCTGAATGAGCTGATGGTTTTAACGGCCATTGCTGGTTCAGAAATGGCGTTGCGGGATTTTGGTATCTCTGTAGAAGCTGGAAGTGGTGTAGCTGCAGCACAGGAATATTTTCGGGCTAACACCGGAAATGTTACGACTCTGTCTAAAGCTGTTTAATCTGAAAAAACCGAGGTGAAGAACAATGGATATTCATGAATATCAAGCTAAAGAACTTCTCGCAGGATTTGGAGTTCGTGTACCAAGGGGGGCTGTGTCATATAGTCCAGAGCAGGCTGCTTATCGAGCACGAGAAATCGGCGGCAGTCAATGGGCGATAAAAGCTCAGATTCATAGTGGCGGGCGAGGCAAGGCTGGCGGTGTCACCCTGTGCAAAGACGAAAACGAAGTCTATGATGCTGCTGACAAGTTATTCGGTAAGAAACTGATCACGGATCAAACCGGCGCCGATGGGAAAATTGTCTATCGAGTGTATGTAGAGGGTGCAGTGCCGATTGAGCGAGAGCTTTATCTTGGTTTTGTTCTTGATAGAAAATCTGAACGGGTCATGGTTGTGGCATCAGGTTCTGGCGGTATGGAAATTGAGGAAATATCCGTCAAGGAACCGGACAGCATTGTACGTTGTGTGGTGGAACCTGCTGTTGGTATGCAGGCTTTTCAGGCTCGTGAAATTGCTTTCAAACTGGGTATTGATTCTGCATTAATGAATCAAGCCGTTGAAACTATTATGGGCTGCTATCGAGCATTCGAAGAACTGGACGCAACTATGGTTGAAATCAATCCATTGGTCATTACTTCTGAAGACTTGATTTATGCATTAGATGCCAAGATGACCTTTGATGATAATGGTCTATTCCGGCACCCAGAGGTCGCTGAGCTCAGAGATAAGTCTCAGGAAGACAAACGTGAGACTCGCGCTATGGATCGTGGACTCAGTTATGTCGGTCTAGACGGCAATATCGGTTGTATCGTTAATGGAGCTGGATTGGCTATGGCTACTATGGACATGGTTATGCAGGCTGGCGGAGAGCCCGCAAACTTTCTTGATATTGGTGGTGGTGCAAGCCCGGAACGTGTTGCCAAAGCACTCAGACTGGTTTTGTCTGACACTAATGTATCTACGGTTTTAGTCAATATATTTGCCGGTATAAATCGATGCGACTGGGTTGCTGAGGGCATTGTGCAAGCTATCACAAAGAACCCTATCGATGTACCAATTGTGGTTCGGTTGGCAGGAACCAATGTTGAGAAAGGCCGAAAGATTTTAGCTAAGAGTGGTTTGCCAATCATTCGTGCAAATACACTGGCTGAAGCGGCTGAAAGAGCGGTGAAGGCCGTTGATAACAAGGGCAATTTGGAGGTTGTAGCGTCATGAGTATTTTAGTAGATCGTGAAACACCGGTATTAGTGCTGGGTATTACCGGCAAGATTGGCGCATTTCATTGCAAAGAAATGATCGAGTATGGAACAAACATTGTGGGTGGTGTTACGCCCGGCAAAGGTGGCGCGAGCGTTGAAGGAGTGCCGGTATTTAATACGGTAAAGGAAGCCGTTGCTGAAACGGGTGCAACCGCCTGTGTGGTTATGGTTCCTCCACCTTTTGCTGCGGACTCCATTATGGAGGCTGCTGATGGAGGCATTCGCCTGTGTGTGGCCATCACTGATGGTATCCCGGCTCAGGATATGATTCGGGTAAAACGTTATATGCGCCGCTACCGCGAAGCGAACCGTATGACACTGCTTGGTCCAAACTGCGCGGGTATTATCAGTCCAGGCAAAGCCTTGTTGGGCATTATGCCGGGAAATATCTATAAGCCAGGCAATGTGGGTGTTGTTGCCCGTTCAGGAACACTTGGATATGAAGCAGCAGCCCAGATGAATGACCTTGGTATTGGCATTTCTACCAGTGTCGGAATTGGTGGAGACCCCATTAACGGCAGCTCATTTCTAGATATTATTAAGTTGTTTGATGCTGATGATGATACTGATATAGTCGTATTGGTCGGTGAAATTGGTGGGCCGCAGGAAGCTGAAGCTGCGGAGTATATCCGAGACCACATGAGCAAACCTGTGGTGGCTTATGTTGCTGGACTCACAGCACCCAAAGGTCGAACAATGGGCCATGCTGGTGCTATCATTTCTGCCTTTGGTGAAAGCGCAAATGAGAAAGTTGAAATACTCAGAGAAGTTGGGGCAGTTATTGCGCCTAACCCATCTGAAATTGGTAATACAGTAGCATCCGTTTTTGCATCATCTAGTGCATAAACTGACTGAGAAAAGAACTGTATGACCCTAACACGTGGAGTAACTGTAATATGAAGCCAAAAGTCATTGTCACCCGTCGGTGGCCAGCTGCGGTAGAAGCTAAACTGGCACAAAACTACGATGTCGAATTTAATCAAACTGACACCGCGTTCAGCATTGCCGAAATGCAGAGTGCATTATGCTCTGCTGATGCGCTGCTAACTACCGTCACAGACAATGTCGGAGCCAACGTATTTGAACTGGCTAACAACAGCGATATTCGTACTAAAGTCATCGCTAATTATGGTGTGGGCTATAGCCATATTGATATAAATGCTGCATCAAAGCATGGTATTGCAGTGACTAATACACCTGATGTACTCAGTGAATGTACTGCGGACATTGCGATTACATTGATGCTGATGGTGGCTCGCAGAGCCGGTGAAGGTGAGCGAGAATTGCGCAGTGGTCAGTGGAGTGGGTGGCGACCGACACATTTGATTGGATCAAAAGTGTCGGGAGCAACTTTAGGTATCGTTGGCTTTGGTCGCATTGGTCGGGAAACGGCTAAACGAGCTATTGGCTTTGGCATGGAGATACTGGTTTTCAACCGCTCACCTGTCGACCCATCAGTCTTAGCGCAATACAATGCTGTTCAGGTGGAAACTCTGGAGGATGTATTTTTCAACTCAGATTTTGTCTCATTGCATTGCCCTGGTGGTGTGGAAAATACACATCTGGTTAATCAACAGTTGATCAACAGCATGAAGCCGGGTGCGTATCTTATTAATACTGCCCGAGGTGAAGTGATTGATGAGCAAGCATTGCTTGATGCTTTAGAGCAGAACACAATTGCCGGCGCTGGTTTGGATGTTTACAGCAATGAACCGTCGATCAATTCAAGGTATTTATCATTGCAGAATGCAGTGCTGTTACCCCATCTGGGAAGTGCCACTGCAGCTACGCGAGAAGCTATGGGATTTCGAGCAATTCAGAACCTTGATCAGTTTTTCTCCGGTCAAAAACCAGGTGATCAAGTTGTATAGTGGTTGCATATAAGTTCTGAAAAGCAGATATTCCTGTAATTCAACATTCGTTTTAATGGCTTAGTGCAATAATGACACCTTCATCACACTCAGTACAATTAGAGAAAGCAATCGATCAATTGATCACGCAGAAGAAACTGCCTGTGGAATTTAACGAGACCGTCCTGCAGTTTTATTTACCCTTATGCGAGTCGCTTGTCGGTTCGCGAGAAACTGGTAAACCGACGATTGTTGGTGTGCAGGGTGCTCAAGGCACGGGTAAGAGCACCTGCGCTGCTTTTCTCAAACTGCTGTTAGAAAATCAGTTTAATCTGAAAACTGTAGTGACATCTCTAGATGATTTCTATTTGACCCGGGCTCAACGCTCTCAGCTTGGCGTCGAAGTTCACCCATTATTTGCGACCCGTGGTGTGCCAGGCACGCACGATATCGAGTTACTGCAATCGGTAATTGATTCTATTCAGAAGCAGGTTCCTGGTGAGACTTACTCTATTCCGCTATTCGATAAAGCCATCGATGATCGGTGTAGCCATGAAAACTGGCTGAGTGTTGATGCTCCAGTCGATATACTGATTCTCGAAGGTTGGTGTGTCGGAATGTCTCCTCAGCAACAACAAGAGCTGACCACACCGGTTAATGCTCTGGAATCTGACGAAGATCCTGATGGCATCTGGCGCAAATACGTCAACGATCAACTGAAATGTGACTATGCTGATCTATTCGCACAACTGGATTTTCTGGTCGCTCTGCAAGCGCCAAGCTTTGATTGTGTGTATCAATGGCGCTCACTTCAGGAAGAAAAACTGATCGCAAGTCTGCAACAGGGACAGAGCCGGGCATTAACCATGAATACGAAACAACTGCGCCGCTTTATCTCTCATTATGAACGGCTCACCAGACATGGCTTGGCTACCCTGCCTGATAGAGCGAATTGGTTGATCCAACTGCGCGAGGACCATTCAGTCAGTGAACTGATCTCGAAGTAAAATAGCCATACCCAATCGGAGTATGGCAATAGGAGGAGTATGGCAATGGGATTGCCAGGGTGAATAATGGTCGTTAGGTATCGTTTGTTGTTAACAATTTACTCACAACGTCATTCAATGACCTTTCTTATCTTCTTCATCAATGCGTGGATTTATTGTTCCTTGCTGTATCTCTCCTTGCCCAAAACTGTGTTTAATTCAGCTAAATTTGAATTATTTTAAATTCTTGTGAAGAAAATTATTTTCCTATAAGGAAAATTGGAGTAGTATATCTTTCATCAGAATTTAACAGCGTTCGAGGAGTGATTGACATGACTATTGATGTAGAAAAATTTATCAGTGAAAATAATATCAAATATATATTGGCGCAGTTTGTTGATATCCATGGTGTCGCAAAGACTAAATCTGTACCTGCATCACACCTTATGAGTGTTGTTGAAAGTGGTGCTGGTTTCGCTGGGTTTGCCGTCTGGGGTTTAGGAATGGAACCGCATGGACCTGATTTCATGGCACGTGGTGACCTTGACACTTTATCGATTGTTCCCTGGCAACCAGGCTATGCTCGCATCGTTTGTGATGGGCATGTTAATGATGAGCCGTACCCCTATGACAGCCGCGTTGTATTGAAACGCCAATTGGCCTTGCTGGAAGAAAAAGGCTGGACCTTGAATACAGGATTGGAACCCGAGTTTTCCTTGTTGGAACGTGGTGAAGATGGTCAGTTAATTCCGGTTGATAAAAGCGATACTTTGGATAAACCTTGCTATGACTATAAGGGGCTGTCACGTTCAAGAGCATTTCTGGAAAAATTTATCGAGTCACTGCAAGCGGTAGATTTTGATGTATATCAAATAGATCATGAAGACGCCAATGGTCAATTTGAAGTGAATTATACTTATAGCGATGCACTGACATCTGCTGACCGATTTACGTTTGTGCGTATGGCGGCGGGCGAAATAGCCAATGATATGGACATGATTTGTTCGTTTATGCCGAAACCTGCTTCGCATCGTCCAGGTAATGGCATGCACTTCCATTTGTCCATTACCGATGAACAAGGCAAAAATCTGTTCAACGATGACAGTGATAAGAATGGCATGGGTTTATCCAAAATGGCCTACCATTTCACAGCCGGCCTGCTGCATCATGCCAAAGCCTTATGTGCTATTGCCGCCCCAACCGTTAACTCCTATAAACGTTTGGTCGTAGGTGGCTCTGTTTCCGGTGCAAGCTGGGCTCCCGCTTTTATCTGTTACGGCGATAACAATCGTTCGGCGATGGTTCGTGTGCCTTATGGACGTTTGGAATTTCGTTTGCCTGATGCTGGGTGTAATCCTTATTTAATGCATGCTGCATTGATAGCTGCAGGACTTGATGGTATAGAGCGCGAACTTGATCCAGGCGAACCACAAAATATCAATATATACAATTTGACTCAGCAAGAATGTGTTGAAAAGGGCATTGGTATATTGCCGCAAAATTTGAATGAAGCTGTCAATGAATTAGAAGCTGATACCATTTTAACAGACCGTATTGGTACACAAGTAATGGAAGAGTTTATCAAACTCAAACGTGATGAGTGGATTGAATATAGCCGTCATGTTTCTGACTGGGAAATCGAGCGTTATGGCGAGTTCTTTTAACGCAGCGGTGAATTTATAAACAACCTTGAATTTTTAGATATAAGAGGATTTTATTATGTGTGGAATCGTTGGTTTATATGCCAAAAATGATTCATTACAAAGCAGACTGGGTGAATTGTTTGAACCCATGCTGGTAGCAATGACAGAACGTGGGCCAGATAGCGCCGGTTTTGCCATTTATGGTGATGAAGTGCCTGACGGTTGGATTAAATTAACCTTGCGTCATTCAGATGAAAATTATGCTTGGGCTGAGCTTGCGCAGAGGATTAAACAACAGTTGGATGTCGCTGTTGATTGGTTTCAAAACAATAAAGTGGCTGTTTTTAAGCTGCAAACCGAAGCATCAACAGCCAACGCCTTTTTTGCGGCCCATGCCCCTGAGGTGTTGATTCTCAGTTCGGGTAAATCGATTGAAATTTTAAAAGAAGTCGGTTTGCCAGAAGATATTGCGAAAGCCTTTAAGTTAAATAAGATGCAAGGCAGTCATATTATTGGCCATACTCGTATGGCGACCGAGTCCGCTGTAACAATGGCGGGCAGTCATCCTTTTTCAACAGGTTTGGATTTGTGTCTGGTGCATAATGGATCATTATCGAATCACAATCGTTTGCGGATTAATTTAGAGCGCGAAGGGATTCAATTTGAAACTGAAAACGATTCTGAAGTTGCGGCAGGTTATCTGACTCAACGCTTACAGCAAGGTGATAATCTGAATGCTGCATTAGAAAATGCGTTGCGGGACCTGGATGGCTTTTTTACCTTTGCGATTGGTACCAAAGATGGCTTTGCCGTTGTTCGTGATCCAATTGCCTGCAAACCAGCTGTTCTTGCCGAAACCGATGATTATGTCGCAATGGCTTCAGAATATCAGGCGCTGACGACGTTGCCTGGAATTGAAAATGCCCGTGTATGGGAACCTGAGCCAGAAACTATTTATGTCTGGGAACGAAACAATCATGGCTAATACTCTTAGTTTAAAGTCATTATTTGAAGGAGATTATTTCTATGAAAACAGTTGATTTAGCGGATCAAAGCGTACGCGACCTGAATGCTATGCTGCATGCTCAAGCTGACGAATGCAGCGAACGTGAGTGGCAGGTGTTGAATCCTCGAGGGCAACATACTGTTGCCTGCGGGTTAAACCAGGATCTGGTGGTTAATGTTGAAGGTCATACAGGCTATTACTGTGCAGGTATGAATCAGCAGGCTGAAATCATCGTTAACGGCAGCGCAGGTCAAGGCGTGGCTGAAAATATGATGTCAGGCAAGGTGCATATTAAAGGGGATGTTTCTCAATCGGCCGGTGCAACAGCCCATGGTGGATTGTTGGTCATCGATGGTAATGCCGGTGCACGTTGCGGAATTTCGCTCAAAGGAGCGGATATTGTGGTTAAAGGCAACGTCGGTCATATGAGTTGTTTTATGGGGCAGGCGGGTTCTTTGGTTGTCTGTGGTGATGCAGGCGATGCCTTGGGCGACTCCTTATACGAAGTTCATATTTATGTTAAAGGCACAGTGAAATCATTAGGTGCTGATTGCGTTCAGAAAGAAATGCGACAAGAACATCTTGATGAATTAAGTAACTTGTTGAAGCTGGCGGGAAGCGAGGAAGATCCAAAGGCGTTCAAGCGCTATGGCTCTGCTCGTAATTTGTATAATTTTGACGTTGATAAAGCAGCAGCGTACTAGTATTAAAGAGGATAATTAAGATGAGTGATGATACTAAGTTAGACCCCACTGAGTTAGACCCTAGTTTACGCGAATCAGCAACTTTTGACCGTCGAACAATGGCTGAAATACGCCGTGCATCCGAAACGGGGATTTATGATATTCGCGGTTTTGGTGCCAAACGTGCGCTACCGCATTTTGATGACTTATTGTTCCTTGGAGCGAGTATGTCTCGTTATCCCTTGGAAGGTTATCGCGAAGCGTGTAATACATCTGTGGTGCTGGGTGATCGATTTGCTAAAAAACCAATCACTATTGATATTCCAGTTACCATTGCCGGCATGAGTTTTGGTGCTTTATCTGCCAATGCCAAAGAAGCACTTGGCCGTGGAGCATCAACCATGGGAACATCTACAACGACAGGTGATGGTGGTATGACACCCGAAGAGCGTGGGCAGTCGAGCAAGTTGGTTTATCAATATTTGCCTTCTCGTTATGGCATGAATCCAGATGATCTTCGTAAAGCAGATGCGATTGAAATTGTTTTAGGCCAAGGTGCGAAGCCCGGTGGCGGTGGTATGTTACTGGGGCAGAAAATTACGGATCGAGTTGCTCAGATGAGAACATTGCCAAAGGGTGTTGACCAACGTTCTGCCTGCCGTCACCCGGATTGGACTGGTCCAGATGATTTAGCCATTAAAGTACAGGAATTGCGCGAAATAACGGGTTGGCAAGTACCTATTTATATGAAAGTGGGCGCCACACGAACCTATTATGATGTGAAACTGGCTGTTAAAGCAGGTGCTGATGTCGTCGTTGTTGATGGCATGCAGGGAGGAACCGCAGCAACTCAAGATGTGTTCATCGAACATGTTGGAATTCCAACTTTGGCAGCAATCCCTCAGGCAGTCCAGGCATTGCAGGAAATGGGAATGCACCGCAAAGTGCAGTTGATTGTTTCTGGTGGTATTCGCAATGGTGCAGATGTGGCTAAATGTATGGCATTGGGTGCTGATGCGGTTGCTATTGGTACAGCGGCCTTGATTGCATTAGGTTGCAATCATCCGAAATACGATAAAGAGTTTAAGGAAATTGGCTCTGCTGCTGGTTTTTATGATGACTATCAAGAGGGTAAGGACCCAGCAGGCATCTCAACGCAGGATCCTGATTTGATGAAGCGTTTAGACCCAGTAGAGGGCGGGCGTAGAATCGCAAACTATTTACGTGTCCTTACGCTTGAAGCGCAAACTCTGGCACGTGCTTGTGGTAAAAACGATCTACGCAATTTAGAGCCTGAAGATTTGGTTGCTTTAACCGTTGAATCTGCAGCGATGGCGCGTGTGCCTTTAGCTGGTACTAATTGGGTCCCAGGCCAGGGCTATTAAAGCTGAAGACTGCAAAAGACATGGTTGTATAACAGGGATGTTGCAACCGCCTGAGGTTGTGGCGGTGTTAATTTGAATTCTGATTTAATAGTTGCTCGGCAACGGCGGCAGCGGCATTGACATGCTTCCAACTGGCCGTTTCTGCCGCATCAATATCTCCCGATGAAATGGCTGTGATGATCTCTTTCATCTCAGTGATTGAGCTTAGATGACGTTCAGGAGTTGTGATAGTCATTGCTCTTAGTTGTGAAATTCGGGCATTGAGTGATTGAACCACGGTCCAGGCGAAGGGTTTTTCTCCAATCAGGAAAAGAGTATTGTAAAATTCAGTTGTTGCATTGAGTATTGAATTCGGAGAATCCATATCAAAGGCCGCACTGATAGTGTTGAACTTTGTTTCCAGCAAAGCTATATCATCTTTGCTTGCTAGTTTGGCGCAGGAGCGAATTGCCATGGCTTCAAGTGTGCCACGAACTTCATAAATTTGTTTGGCCTTATCCCAATCCATCGTTGCCACAATAGGGCCGACATGAGGAATGGTTTCGACTAAGCCCTCAGCATCAAGTTGTCGGAGTACTTCTCGAACTACCGTTCTACTGACATCAAGGTCTTGACATAAAGAACGTTCAATCAGACGGGTTCCTGGAGGGAAATGGGCATCAAAAATCGCCTGGCGTACATTGTCGTAAGCTAACTCGCGCAATGTCTTTGTTGCTCGATCAATTTTCAAGCCGTTTGCCTCGCTGTTGCCATTCTTTGTTTCCTTCACTCAATAACCCTGCCTGATCTCTCAACTGTGTTAATTCTAGCGCGCATTTTATGAGTGTTTCGAATTTCAAGCAAGAAATTGTCTTTTCGTAATATGGTATACCATGCTACAATTTTATGAATTATAGAGCAAATCTGGGTGTGCTTGTTAGCAGAGAATGAGTGATAAGTGCTTATCCGGTATAACTGGCTATCTAAATGCTGCAAGCAGAGTTTATCCATTAAGAGAACATTTTAGAGATTGATTGATATGACTATTGAATTAAGACGTGTAGTAACATTTAATGAGACACAACTGATTGAAGGCGGAAAAAAAGCGGATAAACCATTGGATCTATTTATCGCTGCCGCAATCATAAAAAACCCTTGGAGTGGGCGTGGTTTTGTTGAAGATTTGCAGCCTGAGATCAGAGCTATTGCTCCGATTCTGGGGAAACTGCTGACAGATAAAATCCTGGGTATGACCGGTGGCGGTGAAGCGGTAGAAGGTTATGGCAAGGCTGCAATTGTGGGCACCGATGGCGAAGTTGAACATGCATCTGCCATGATTCACACACTTCGTTTTGGCAATCATTATCGCAATGCAGTTGGTGCAAAAAGCTACCTGTGTTTTACCAATGCACGGTCAGGTCCTGGAGGTACTTTAAGCGTGCCTTTGATGCATAAACACGATGAAGGCATGCGTTCCCATTACATGACGGTTCAAGTGGCCGTTCCTGATTCACCAGCGCCAGATGAAATTGTCGTAGCCCTGGGCGCTTCTGTTGGAGGCCGACCACATCACCGCATTGGTGATCGTTATCAAGATCTGCAAGAATTGGGAGATACAGCAACGGTTGTTGATGCTGAGTAATCATGGTTGTTGATCGACCCAGTTCTACAGATACATCACATAAGGGTGTTTTCAATGGAACAGAGTATCAAATAGATTCTCGAAAAAAAGAACAAAAAGAATGGTTGGTTTGTGTTCATGGGGTTGGTATGAACCGGGCCTTCTGGCAACCACAAATTGATGTACTTTCCTCTTCTTATCGGGTTCTGAGCTACGATATCATGGGGCATGGGAACAGTTTGTTGCCCCCAAACCCTTGTTCACTAAAGGACTATAACAGGCAATTGCTTGAGTTGTTGGATCATCTGCAGGTGTCGGAGACTAAAGTGCTGGGACATTCTCTAGGTGCTTTGATAGCACTTGAGTTTGCTCTCAATAATTCGGATCGAGTCACTCAACTGGTGGCTCTCAATGGTGTTTATTGTCGCCCTCAAGATCAGGCTGTGCAGGTTCAGGAACGAGCAGAGATGCTGGCAAATGGTCAGGCAGAATTATTGGTTGAAGAAACTCTGCACCGGTGGTTTGGTGCTGAATTAAGCGCGCTTGAGCAAGAACGCAGGCAATGTTTGAGGCAATGGTTGTTGCAGGTTGAGCCAAAGGGTTACGCAAGAGCATATCAGTTGTTTGCCAGATCGGACAGAGCGCATGAGAACCGCTTGGAACAATTATCTGTCCCTGCTTTATTTGCGACCGGTGAGTTGGATCCTAACTCAACACCTGAAATGTCAAAAGATATGTCAGCAGCTGCACCTTATGGACAATTTGTAGTTTTGCCAGAAATGCGACATGCTATGCCTTACGTTAATGCTGAAACGGTCAATGGTCTTGTGTTGGACTTCTTTAGTCACTCCGTTGGCAGTTCCTGCACTATTGCCGAGATAGGAGGGGCATAATAATTATGAGTCAATCAGACTTCGATGCAAAAGAATTTCGTCAGGCCCTGGGGACATTTGTCACGGGGATTACTGTAGTAACCACTGAACTGCCTGATGGTTCGAAAAGAGGATTCACTGCGAATAGCTTTACCTCAGTGTCTTTAGATCCACCATTAGTATTGGTTTGCCTGGCAAAAACAGCATTCAGTGCCGATGCTTTTGAAAATGCACCGGCGTATGCCATTAATGTTCTAACCGAAAATCAACGAGATATATCCAACCAGTTCGCATCAAAAGTGCCCGATAAATTTGCTGGTGTCAGCCTGCGTACAGAAGTCACGGGAAGTCCGATTATTAATGACTCAGCTGCCAGTTTTGATTGTCAGAGTCATGAAGTGGTGGACGCTGGCGATCATATTATTCTGATTGGTAGAGTTGTGAGTTTTTCGTCAAATAATGAGAACCCTCTGGGTTACCACAGAGGGGGGTATATTACCTTTGGCATGACGCAGGATGCTATTACCGCATCTGAGAACCCGAAACTTGAGGTGGTTGTCGGTGCTTTGTTGGAGCAGAATGATTCTTTATTGTTACTTAAGGATAAGACTGGACAATACTGCCTGCCATCAGCGCCACAATTGAGTGGCAAACAAGGTTTAATTGCCTCTTTAAGGGCTCTTGGTCTTGAACCTGAACTTGGCTTTTTGTTTGCGGTGTTTGAGGATGAACGCAATGGTACTGCTTCTACTTATTACCGGGGTAGCGTGACTGGACAGTTAAATGCTGATGCTGGTGAATGGTTTGCATTGGATGCCATCCCACTCGATAAGTTGCCAGATGATGTAATTCGTAAAATGGTGTTGCGTTATGTGACAGAGCACCAAGGTGATGCGTTTGGTGTTTATGTGGGTGATACTCAATCCGGCAAAGTGGGTGTGATCAGCAATTAAGAACAGATATTGAATTGTCATAATTAGATAATTTATCCAGGTAATTAAACCTGAACTAAATGAAGCTTTAACTAAGAGAGTTAGAATGAGCGATTTACGCGTTTTTAAGCATTATATCGATGGTGAATTTGTTGCTGGTGAACAAACCTTTGACAGTTTGAACCCGGCGACTGGTCAAGCTTGGGCAACCATGCCTGCAGCTTGTGAAAAGCAGACCGAGGCCGCAGTAGCGGCGGCCCAGCGTGCATTTTTATCATCTGAATGGTCAACAATGACGGCAACCCAACGAGGCAAGTTGTTGTATCGTCTGGCTGATTTGTTGGCCGACAATGCCTCAGTGTTGGCAGAGCTTGAAACGCGTGATACAGGCAAGATCATACGCGAAACTCAGGGGCAGATTGGTTATACCGCAGAATATATACGCTACTTTGCTGGTTTGGCGGATAAGATAGAGGGTTCTCATCTGCCGATCGATAAACCTGATATGGAAGTTTATCTGCGACGCGAGCCGATTGGTGTTGTTGCTGCTGTTGTGCCATGGAATTCTCAGTTGTTTCTGTCAGCCGTTAAGTTCGGTCCAGCCATAGCAGCGGGATGTACTGTTGTTTTGAAGGCATCTGAAGAAGGGCCTGCACCACTATTGGAATTTGCCCGCCTGGTGCATGAGGCAGGATTTCCTGCAGGTGTGTTTAATATAATAACTGGCTTTGGTGATCAGTGCGGCCGTGTTTTGACCAGCCATCCCAAAGTGTCTCGTATTGCGTTTACTGGTGGGCCGGAAACGGCACGTCATATCGTGCATAATTCAGCCAGTAACCTGGCTGACATTTCTCTTGAATTGGGTGGTAAGTCTCCAGTAATTGTCTTCGATGACGTTGATGTAGGCACCATGGTGAATGGTGTTGTGGCAGGAATCTTTGGTGCATCCGGTCAAAGCTGTGTTGCAGGTTCACGCTTGTTGGTTCAGCGTGGTATCAAAGAGAAGCTGTTGGCTGAGCTGACTGCTATTGCTGAACAGATACACATTGGTACGCCCGACCTGCAAGAGACAGAATTTGGTCCTTTGGCGACCCCTGAACAGCTCACGAAAATAGAGCGTGTGGTTGAGCAGAGTCTGCAGTCAGGGGCTCGTTTGGTCACAGGGGGGCAACGTCCAGAAGCATTTCCTGAAGGCAATTATTACACTCCAACGATTTTGGATTGTTCTGATGCTGTTGATGCTGCCAGTGTTTCCAATGAATTGTTTGGCCCAGTACTCAGTGTTCTTACATTCGATACAGAAGAAGAAGCAATTGCTATGGCTAATGACAGTACCTATGGTTTGGCTGGTGGTGTTTTTACCACTAACCTGGCCAGAGCTCACCGAGTCATTCGTGCAGTGCGTTCGGGCATACTCTGGGTCAATACCTATCGGGTGGTTTCTCCAATAGCGCCATTTGGGGGATATGCTGACAGCGGTTTGGGCCGAGAAGGGGGAATGCAATCTGTTCTGGATTATACCCGCAGCAAGACGGTATGGATAAATACCTCTGATGCTCCGATTCCTGATCCATTTAAGCTGCGTTAAGAGACTGTTGTTTCCTGAATCAATTCTGTGATGTCGCTTAGCCACTCCCATTGGTTGGCAGCCAGGTCATTGGTGATCAGGTAAGCAGTCCTATTGAAAATAGGGGCTTCTGAGATCAGATAAAGCACTCCTGATGTTATATGCGGTTCAGCGAGTTGTTCTGGCAGATAAGCAGAACCTCCGTGATCAAGTAAATAGTCTAAAGCCCACACAGCACTACCGAAACTGACTTTTGCAATGCCGGCATCCGTATAAGCAGCTGCATGGCGGCGACCAAAGTCAGCGCCAGCATCAACGTATATATAACCGGGATCAAACCTCATGGGATTGTCTGGCCTGCTGCCGACTAGCACTAACTGTTCATTGTTCAGTGTGTGAATAGTCTGATTTTCTTGTGCGGTAGGACGGTAGGTAAGAGCGGCATTAATCAAGCCTGTTGCCATCCATTGGTCTAACTGATCATGATGCCCTGGGTAAGCCGATAATGCTGTAGAGGGGTAGCTCTGGTGCAATTTATCCATGATACGCCTTCCTACTTTGGGCCACAGATCATAGTGGCACCCTAGATTGCAAACTGAACTGACACCATCTGGCAGTGAGGTTTCCTGTCGTGCCTGACGCCACAGGTCGGTCATTGCTTCGGCATAACGTTTCAGCTTCTGACCAGCGACAGTCAGAGTAACACCCGATTTTTTTCGATGAAATAAAGTCTGACCAACATCGGCCTCCAGACTTTGCAGCCGTGAAGTGACCGTTGATTGACTGACAAAAAGGCGCTCTGATGCCTTGACCAGGCTACCTGTTTCGGCGATTGCGAGAAACGTGTGCAGGTTGGATAAATTCATTGTTTTAGTAAATTCGAAAAAGTTGCATTTATTGTACATAATATTTCGCTTTACGGATAGATGGTGTTTTGGCATATTGAAATTCCAAAACAGTTACCGCATTTTTTAGAGGTTTATTATGACAATAGGCAAAGCCACAACAGATTCACCGAGAAGCGTCGAACGAGCTGATTTTATTCAGGCCATGCGTTCATTGGCGAGCAGTGTCACGGTGGTGACGACGGGTGGGGCCGCAGGGTGCCATGGGGCAACGGTCAGCGCTTTCTGTTCCGTGTCAGCTGATCCACCCATGGTTCTGGTTTGTCTGAATGCTGAAAGTCGAATTGCTCAGACTGTTGCTGAGAACGGCGGTTTTTGTGTCAATGTGTTGGATCATTCAAAGCAGGAACTAGCCGATCGTTTTGCCGGACGTTTTGATAATGTACTTCAGGATCGTTTTGATGGTGTTGATTTGGAAGATGGTGTTGTAAAGGCACCGATTATTACTGGTTGCACGGCATTTCGCTGCGATGTTAACGATAGCTATCTCTCTGGTAGTCACATGATCTTCATTGGCAGGGTCGTTGAAATCAAGGGCAATATACCTGAGCCACTGATCTACTATAACGGTAACTATCATCACCTGGGTCCTAAAAACCTTCCTGATTCAAGTCATGAACCGGCTACGGTATTACATGCACGGAGGGCAGGCTGATGAGCGCTTTACAAAATTATCAGATGTTGATCGATGGGCAGTGGGTAGATGCGGCTGATGGCGGCACTTTTGACAGTGTTAATCCAAGCACGGGTGAAGCCTGGTCACGCATTCCTGAAGCAACAGAGAGCGACATCAATCGAGCAGTGGAAGCGGCAGATCGTGCTTTAAACGAAGGGCCTTGGCCAGCAATGAGCCCGACCGAACGTGGTCATTGCTTACGGCGTCTGGCAGATTTGCTGGCGGAAAACTCTGAAGCTCTGGGTAAGGTTGAATCAATTGACACTGGCAAGATGTTCAAAGAAACCCGTTGGCAGGCTAAGTATATTTCAGAATTCATTCATTTTTATGCGGGTTGTGCTGACAAGATCAATGGCGAGACCTTGCCTATCGATAAACCGGATATGTTTGTATTTACCAAACGTGAACCCTTAGGTGTTGTTGCAGCAGTAGTGCCGTGGAATTCACAGCTTTTTCTAAGTGCGGTAAAAATTGGTCCGGCTCTTGCGGGTGGAAATACCATTGTCGTCAAGGCCTCTGAGTACGCTTCAGCCGCATTACTTGAGTTCGGCAAATTGATTGAACAGGCTGGCATCCCTGCTGGTGTGGTTAATATTGTAACGGGCCATGGTGAACCTTGCGGCAGAGCGTTGACCTCGCATCCTTTGGTGGCGAGAGTGTCTTTTACCGGTGGCCCGGAATCAGCTAAGCATGTCATTCAAAATACCATGAATAACTTTGCTGAGGTGTCATTAGAGTTGGGAGGCAAATCACCCTTTATCGTTTTTGACGATGCTGATGTGGATAGTGCCGTTAATGGTTCTGTGGGTGGTATTTTTGCTGCAGCAGGACAAAGTTGTGTCGCTGGTTCCAGATTGTATTTACATGAAGATATAGCGGATGAATTTCTCGAAAAAATGATCGCTGTGGCGCACTCGGTTCAGATTGGTGACCCAATGTTGGAAGAAACACAAATGGGACCTTTGTGCACAGCCAATCAATTGGCGCATATTCAACGGGAAGTTGCTCATGCAGTAGAGCAGGGAGGAAAAGTTCTGTGCGGGGGTAAACAGCCGCAGGGGATGGGAGAGCTTTACTATGAGCCCACCATTATTGAATGTCCAAATCAGGATTTACGCATCGTTGATACTGAGTTGTTCGGTCCTGTGTTAAGCGTAATACGCTTTAAAGATGAAGCCGAAGTTATTCGCCTGGCTAACGAAACCAAGCATGGTCTGGCGGCAGGAATCTTTACCAGAGACAGCGCTCGATCATTGCGTGTGTCTAATGCAATAAAGGCGGGAATTATCTGGGTTAATACCTATCGAGTGATTTCGCCGGTTGCTGAATTTGGTGGCATGAAAACATCAGGTTATGGCCGTGAGAGCGGTTTTCAGGCAGTGCTTGATTACACCAGAACAAAAACAGTGTGGGTAGATACATCCGGTAAAACCTTAGCCAGTCAGTTTGTCAGTCGATAAGCGCTTACTGACCTGATTCTAGTCGAAAAAACGTTTAGGAAAATACATATGAAATTTCAAATAGCAATTAATCTTGAGCGCATGGATGCTACTACTGACATGCAGGATGTCGCTCGTCATACTCTGGAAATGGTTCAGATGGCTGATCAGGCTGGTTTTGAAATAGTCTGGGCCGCTGAACATCATGCTCTGGAGATGACTATTGCGCCAAACCCATTTCAGATATTAACCTGGTGGGCTGGTCATACCGAAAATATTCGTCTGGGTTGTGGTGTGGCAAATGCTGCCTATTGGCATCCTATTAATCTTGCCGGTGAAGCAGCCATGCTGGACTTGATCAGTGGTGGCAGGTTGGAATTTGGCATAGGTTCAGGAGCTTATCAACGCGAGTTTGACCGAATGAAACCCGGTTTACAACAGCCGGACAGCTGGCGTTATATGCAGGAAATGTTGCCCTTGATTCCGGCTTTGTGGCAAGGCGATGTCGAGCATGATGGTGAGTACTGGCAGTTTCCTAAAGCGACTTCCTGTCCTAAACCTTTACAACAGGAAGTTCCTATGTGGGTGGCAGCCCGTTCACCAATTACATTTGACTACGCTGTAGCCAACAACTGCAACATTATGAGCTGGCCATTGACCAAACCCTTTGCTGAGGCTGAACTGTATAAGAGCCAGCTGGATGAGTCGATTGCCAAACATTCCGGCACTTTTGATGGTCGCTTTGTCATGATGCGTCATACCGCTGTGTACGCCAATGATACTGATCGTAGCTCTGCTCTGGATTCTGTGCGCAGACAATTAGGGCAGTTCGGCAATTTGATGATGAAAAAAGGCGATGTCGTTAATGGGTTCCCTGACGTAGTTTCTCTGAAAGATTTGGAGGGTAATGTCTTTGTTGATGAATCAATGCTGGAGGAAAACCTGATCTTCGGTTCTCCAGATACCGTAATAGAGAAATTACGTCTGTATGACGAACTTGGGGTGGATGCCTTTATTTATTACGCCTCAATGGGGCTTGGCCTGGAGGAACAAAAGCGTTCTCTGCAACTGTTTGTCGATGAGGTCATGCCGGCGTTCCAATAAACCGGCAAAGAGAATTTAATCGTAATCAATTATTAAGAAAATTAATCAGGAAAACTTATGTCTAAAGCAATACAGGCTGAAATACGTCGTACTTTACTGCAGGTTCAAACCACACAAATCGAAGGCGGCAAAGCAGTGCCCACACCAACCAAGCTGGTAGCTGCAATCGCTATAATCAAGAACCCATGGTATGGACGTGGCTTTGTCGAAGATCTGAGTCCCGAAATTCAGGCGATTTGCCCAACCGTTGGCAAAGTGCTGGTTGATATGATTCTGGATGTGACTGGTGATGCTATTGAAGGCTATGGAAAGGCATCTGTAGTGGGTATGGGCGGTGAAATTGAACATGCTCAGGCAGTTACTCATAGCCTTTGGTTTGGTAATCAATATCGTGATGCGGTTGGTGCCAAAACCTATCTGGTCTTTACTAACACTCGCGGAGCGGCTGGAACTCCTCTGATGATACCTTTGATGGATAAGCACGATGGTGGGCGTCGTTCGCATTACCAGACTATCCATATGAATGTACCTGATGCACCTGCTGAAGATGAAATTGTGATTGCCTTGGGAGCATCTGTTGGTGGACACCCGCACCATCGCATTGGTGACCGGTATCAGGATATGAAAGATATGGGAATTTCAGAGTGATATTACGTTGTAACCAGAGTGAAAGGGTGGTCGAAGTAGAGCCGAAACAGAATGAAAAATAGTAATAGTGATTGCAATGATCATCACAGAGCTAATGGGACTGCTTACCGCTTAACGGGTTTGCGAGATGCCCCAACGGTAGTGTTGATTCATGGCTTGGGATTGAATCAGAACGTATGGGATGAGTATGTAGCAGTATTTGAAAAACAGTATCGGGTGCTCAGCTATGACTTACTTGGGCATGGTAATAGTGTCATGCCGGAAAGTGAGCCCAGTCTGACGGTTTATGCCTTGCAGTTACGGCAGCTGATGGATGAGCTGGACATTGAAACAGCGGTTCTTATCGGTTTTTCTCTGGGGGGAATGATCAATCGGCGCTTTGCAATGGATAACCCTGAACGGGTCTCGGCGTTGGGTATTTTAAACTCCCCGCATGAGCGTAGCCCTGAAGCTCAGAAATTGGTTGAACAACGGGTGGCTGACACTGGTGCTGGAGGGCTGGGGGCAACATTGTCTGCAACTCTGGAACGCTGGTTTACCCCTGAGTTTCTGGACTCAAACAAAGAGTATGTGCAGCAAGTTGCTGATTGGGTGTTGGCTAATGACCCTGTTGGATATACCCAGTGCCGACAGGTTCTGGCAGTAGGTGTAACTGAGTTAATCAGACCGGAGCCGCCTGTTAAGCCGCCGACTATTGTTATCACATGTGAGAACGACAGTGGCAGCACACCTGCCATGTCATTGGCCATTGCGTCTGAAATAGATGGCGCAGAAACAGTAATTTTACCCAGGTTGCAACATATGGGGCTGGTGGAACAACCAGAACTATTTATTGAACCTCTTTTGACATTTTTGAAGGCAAAAAAATTATGAAGCACAAATTATCAGGTGGGCAAGCCGCCGTTGAGGCTTTAAAAGCCGAAAAAACTGAACACGTTTTTGGGCTTATCGGCTCAGCAACTATGGAGATGTTTGATGCATTGTATGATGCTAATGACATCAATTTTATTGGTGTGCATGATGAACGCACTGGTACGCATATGGCGGATGGTTATGCTCGAGCCAGTGGTCAACCAGGTGTGATCCTGGCTGGCCAGAATGGCCCGGGGGCGACCAATTTGGTTACAGGCTTGGCGCAGGCTGCGGCTGCTTTTTCTCCAGTTGTGTCTATTGCTGGTTCGTTATCAACTCAGCATGTTTATCGTGATGCATTTCAGGAAGTCGACCAACAATCATTATTCACACCAGTGACTAAAAAGACCTGGACGGTGACTGATGCAGGCCGTGTTCCAGAACTATTCCGAGAAGCCTTTCGTGTTGCTATGACACCACGTCGAGGCCCTGTTCAATTGAACCTGCCGCGAGATGTATTGTCAGCCCAGGCTGAATATTCTGAGTTTCAACAACCTGTCAACTATCGATCACAAACTGTTCCAGCGGGCGCACCTGATGCTATCAAAAAAGCCGCTGAACTCTTGATGAATGCTAAATGTCCGGTGATTATTGCTGGTGGAGGCATCAAAAACACAGCTGGACACGAGCAAGCACTGGCCTTAGCTGAGGCGTTAAATGCGCCGATCGTCACTTCACCGGGTCATGGTGATGCAGTGCCATATTCTCACCCTCTCAATGCCGGTCAAATGGGGCCACGGGGTAACCCGGTTGCATCCGGTCTGGTAAGAGAAGCCGATGTTATTCTGGCCTTGGGTACTCGTCTGGGTTTCAATTCCACGTTTTATACCTATGACAATATTAATCGCGATGCGGCTATTATTCAGGTTGAATTGGAGCCTACCGCTATTGGCCGTTTCTTTCCTGTTGAACTCGGTATCTGGGGGGATGCGCCAACGGTAGCAAATCAACTCAGAGAAGCGATTACACAGATGTACAATCAGGCTGAGGTTGATGCCTGGACTCATGCGTTTAAAAACAATCGCTTGAACTACAGGCAGCAACGCGATTCAGATGCAGTAATGGATGACAGTCCAATGCAACCTTCTGGTTTGTTTAAAGTCTTGCGTCAAGTAATCCCAGAACAATCCATCATAACCATGGATGCAGGAACTCTGTGCTTGCAGGCAACAGATGCTATGAATTACCACTCCCCACGCTCATTATTCACACCGTTGGATTTTGGTCTGGTTGGTTTTTCGTTTGCGTGTGGTTTGGGAGCGAAACTGGCTCGTCCAGAAGCACCTGTGATCAGCTTGATGGGGGATGGCGGTTTTGGCATGAGTGTGTCAGAACTGAGCACTGCTGTTGATCATGGAATTAATACAGTCACAGTTGTCATGAACAATGGTTGCTGGGGAGCAGAAAAAGCGTATCAGCGTGACTTTTTTGACCAAAGGTATATCGGTGCAGATATAGGTAGCCCAGAGTTTGACAAAATGGCCGAACTCTATGGTGCTGCTGGATTTCGGGCTGAAAAATTAAGTCAGGTTGCGCCTGCAGTTGAAGCGGCTTTAGCGTGCGGAAAACCTGCGGTGGTCGATGTGTCTGTCGACCCTGAAGCCTTGTTCAGTTTTCGCCGTGACTCATTCAAGCACAGAGGGGGTTAATGCAATGACACTGAATTCTGAAGACAAACAGTATCCGCATACTCTTGATCACAAGGATAAAGGCGACTGGAATCCGGTCTGGGATAAGCTGGCTGAATTGGATCCTGACTATCTGGAAGCGTATCTGGCATTTCGCAGTGTCCCTCATACTAAAGGGCCGCTGCCGCAGAAATACAAAGAATTGATTATGATTGCGATAAACGCAGCGACTACACACCTTTATGAACCTGGCACCAGACGGCACATGCAAAATGCTATCAAGGCGGGTGCGACTAAAGAGGAAATACTGGAAGTCATTCAACTGACAACGGTCATGGGAATTCACTCATGCAATTTGGCCATTCCAATGCTGATGCAGGAGTTTAGTGACGGTGAATGACCTTGTTGATCAACGCCTGGAAAGGTTCAGGAAGTTTATAAAATAAGACACCTGTTTAAAGGTGCATTCTAAATCATGAAGAGCCTTGGCTCTCATCAAACTATTTTGCTCTGAGGAGGAGTGATTATGAAAAAAACAACATTAGATTTATCGAGTAAAGTCTTGACAGGCACATTGGCATTGGGACTTCTGTCATCAATGCATGTTGCTCATGCTGCTGATATTGTTATTGGAGGACCTAACTGGCCATCGGCAAAAGTCACAGCCAATGTTCTTAAGGTTGTTATGGAAGATAATCTGGGTCTTGAGATCGAGATTCAAGATGGCAACAATGTGGTTATTTTTGAAGCTATGGATAAGGGCAGCATGGATGTTCATCCAGAAGTGTGGTTGCCAAACCAGCAAAACCTGCATGATAAATATGTGACAGAGAATGGCACCGTTGTTATGAATCAAAATGGTGTGCCATCAACTCAAGGCATGTGCGCTACTAAGCATACTGCTGAAACCACGGGAATCAAGAAACTGTCTGATTTGACAAACCCCGATATCGCCAAGCACTTTGATACCGATGGTGATGGTAAGGGCGAAGTCTGGATTGGTGTTCCTGGCTGGGCATCAACCAATGTTGAAAAAGTGCGTGCTAAAAGCTATGGCTATGATACGACTATGCATCTCAAAGAGCTGGATGAGGCAGTAGCAATGGCAGAAGTGGATAATGCGATCAAGAAGAAACAGCCATTTGTTTTCTTTTGCTTTACTCCACATCACATGTTTGAGCTGTATGATCTGGTTTTGTTGGAAGAGCCAGCGCATGATGCTGATAAATGGAAAGTTCTGCAACCTAACGATGATGCAGATTGGTTAAATAAATCGAATGCAGGAACTGCTTATAGCTCCGTGTTTCTAAATATTCACTTTGCTAAATCATTGGAGAAAAAGTACCCGGAAGCGAGCCGCCTGCTATCCAATGTCAAATTTGATACAGATATGGTATCGGCTATGACATTCGCTGTGGTGGTGGATAAAAAGGACCCGGCTGAATTCGCTAAAAGCTGGGTTGCTGACAATGGTTCTACCGTTGATTCATGGTTGAAATAAGCTGGAAATAAATGGTTTTTTGTCAGGCCTGTTTACGTTTCGTCTCTGACACTGCTGTGGACTGTGATTGGGCAAAGAACAGTCCATGCCTATCAGGATGTTGCTGAGAGTTCACTTATTGTACTTGCTTTCAAGGTATGTTGATTTCGTAGCTGATTGGGCTGATGTCAACGATGTTTCCCCAATTTTGCTTGAAATCTTTCTCAGTAATAACAGTGGTAGATAATGGAACGTCAACAGGTCCTGGCATAGCTATTAGAAAGGCTATGCCGGTTATTATCATAGAGTGTTGTTGGAGTATTCTGTTTTGAATGAAGTGGTTATCAATTTGAAGGATGTCTGGAAAATTTTTGGTTCCAGAACCGATGAAGCTATGCGAGCAATCCAGCAGGAGAACCTGAGCAAAGCACAAGTGCTTGAGCAATATGGGTGTGTCGTTGGTGTTGCTGATTGTTCGTTTGAGGTTAAGCGTGGGGAAATTTTTTGTGTCATGGGTTTGTCGGGTTCGGGAAAGTCTACTATGGTCAGGCATCTAAACCGTTTGCATGAGCCGACGTCTGGCCAGATACAGGTGTTGGGCAAGGATATGATGTCACTGGACCCCAGGCAGCTGCGAGAAATGCGGGCTTCCCATATTGGTATGGTGTTCCAGCATATGGCACTTCTGCCGCATATGACGGTCAGGGATAATGTTGCTTTTCCTTTAAAGGTTAAAGGGGAACCCAAGTCTCAACGCTGGAATGTTTCTCAGCATTGTCTGCATCTGGTGAATCTTGATGGCTATGAGGATCGTTTTCCCGCTGAATTATCTGGCGGTATGCAACAACGCGTTGGACTAGCTCGGGCTCTGGCATCTGATCCAGAGATATTATTAATGGATGAGCCTTTTTCTGCGTTAGACCCTTTGATCCGGCGTCAATTGCAGCAACAGTTTATGGCTTTGTCAGCTGATTTGCAGAAAACGACTGTATTTATTACGCATGATCTGGATGAGGCCATACGCATTGGCCATCGTATCGCTATTATGAAAGATGGGAAGATAGTGCAAGTTGGCACGCCTGAGGAAATTGTTACTAATCCAATAGATGATTATGTAAGTGACTTTGTTGAAGGTATATCAACGCTGAAATTAATTTTTGCCCGCAGCATTATGGAAGATATTAATGCCTATCAAATCAACCCTGGCGAAGATCTTAAGGAGGCACCTAAAGTGCCGGAAGATACTGATTTAAGTGGTTTAATCGATATTTCTACGACAACTACTCAACCGATCGTTATTCAGAATAACCAGGGTAAAGATGTTGGTGTTGTTAATAAAACAACCCTACTTAAAGGAATTAAAGGAGGCAATGTCTGATGAATAAACATACAGAATCTCCATCCTCTGATCTTTTAAAGAATTCGGTAGGAGAGTTTACCAGTAGAAATTCAGCCTATTACATAGCGGTTTTTGAAAAAATTCAGTCGGTCAATCGATTTCCCTGGTCATGGAATAGCTATGCCGCACTTATTGGGCCTTTCTGGGGAGCAGCCAGAGGGCTTTGGGGCTATTTCTGGACGTTTATGATGCTTGAGTTGTTAGCATTCGTGCAGTTGGGCAAGGGCTTGTGGGGAGACTTGGGTGCTGAAAAAATGGCACGGGTTGAACGTTTGACCCATCGCTATCAAGAACTTGAGCTGAAGGCTCAGGCAGCAATCGCTGCCGGAGAGGATGCGCAAGGTTTACTGAAAACAGTTGATAACCTTAAAACGGCTACCCAAAGAGTCACTGCTGAAGCTGAGGAGCTGGCAAGTGGTTCGATCAATTACATCATTGCTGGTGTTGTGATTCTGGTGTTGGTCAAATTGATTCAGGGTTTTTACGCCAACCTGCGTTATGAAAAACAATATTTAAAATGGCGAGCAGATCCGCAAACAATTCCATCAGGATTCAGTTGGGCATGGGTTGCATGCAGTGCAGTTCTCTGGATGGCAATTGTGCCTATGACTCTCTACCGTTTTACGGTGACTAAGCCTGTGCAATGGGTATTGCAGTTTCCAGTTGATAAGGAATTGTTTACTCCATGGTCGAAGGCTATTGATAATGGTTTTGATTGGATGTCGAGCAACTTTGCAGGAATGTTCGATACCGTTGTTGTAGTCATCCGTTATTTGCTGAATGGCTTGGAAACGGTGTTTGTGAGTACACCTTGGCCGGTTGTTATGACTGTCATATTGGTCACTGCATGGCGTCTTGCTGGTCCCAGGGTCGCTGTTTTCACAGCGGCAGCTTTGTCTTATCTGGCTTTTCTGGGCCTGTGGGAAACCAGCATGGTTACAGTTGCTTTGTTGGGGGCGGCTGCGGCTTTATGTGTTGTTATTGGTATCCCTTTGGGGATTTGGTTTGGAAAAAATAAACGTGCCTATAATGCGGCTTTGCCGGTGTTGGATTTTATGCAAACTATGCCAGCGTTTGTCTATCTGATTCCTATCATTGCCTTCTTTGGCACGGGAAAGCCTCCTGGTGTTTTAGCCACCATTGTATTTGGCATGCCGCCTGTTATCCGCCTGACCGCATTGGGTATGCAGGGTGTTCCTGAGGAGACTAAAGAGGCCGCTATTGCTTATGGTGCGACGCGTTGGACTTTGTTGAAAGATGTGGAAATTCCATTGGCTATGCCTTCCATAATGACGGGTGTTAATCAGACTATTTTAATGTGTTTGTCGATGGTTGTAATTGCCTCGTTAATTGGTGCCGGAGGGTTGGGCAAGAATGTGCTTGAAGCGCTCCAATATGCTGCCAAAGGACAGGGTTTGCTGGCTGGTTTGGCTATCTTGTTCTGCGCTATGGTTATTGATCGTATTGTACAAGGGCATTACAGCAGAACTGTATCCAGGCAATGAAAGAATTTTTTAAGTGCTCCATGTTGAGTTTATTCGTGATGAGCATTTAAGGAATGTTTCAGTTAATAATGAAACCTATATAGATAATTTTTTAATGAGAGAGGAAAACATTCTATGAGCAATAAAATGAAAACAAGTATCGCGGCAATCGCGCTGGCC
>JBOEHE010000001.1:0-114534 GCA_050633785.1 Arenicella sp. | reverse complement strand
CCCCTGAGTTATGCTGAGGTCTCTTTTAATGATCTTTATTAAAACAGTTTACGTGCCAAATTCCAAACATCATCGGCGATAGACCCGTCGCCATCAAAGTCCAGGAAGGACTCCAGTCCGTTTTGAGCCTTGTTTGCCTGTTTACTGCCTGTGAAACGCGACAATAAGCTGCTTAACAAACCGCTTCCTAACTTTCCTGCCATGGCACCCTTGGCAACGGAGCCAAGAAGGCCGCCACCACTGGCACTGTTCTTTTTGCTGAGCACTGCAAATGCAACGCCAGCAATGATGGGGAGCATTTTTTTTAATACGCCATAATCGATTTTACTTGATTGTGCAGCCTGTTTGGCAACTGCGCGACTGACGTCTTTGTTGCCAAAAATATCTGCCAGGATTGCATTGCCATTGGTTTGAGCTTTAGGCTGTGAAAAAACATCCGGTTGATCAATATATGTCTCGACTTCCTGTTGACCTAACTTTGAAAAAATAGAATTTAAATCACCCGTTTGAGATTGCTTTTGCATCCCTTTGGCGATTGCAGGGAGAAGGTTCTTGATGGCTTGTTCTGCTGTGGATGAGTTCAGTCCGAACTGACGGCCCAGTTGCTTTACTATTTGACCATTACCAGCCTGCAATATTTCATTGAGTATATTCATAAATGCTGCCTCTTATGAGATTTTTGATAGTTTCAAAGGGGTGATTAAATTGATCTTTAATAGATAGAGGAGTCTCAGCATAACTCAAGTAGGCGGATAAAAATGGCTATAAGCGATTCATTTTTTGTTGAAAAAGGGCGGCTGGAATTAACGAATAACCAGCTAGTCGCTGCATTTTTCGCCTCATCGAATGAATTCTGCCTGATTTTTCTTTTGCATCTAAGTTATATTGAGGTCTCATAGAGTGTGTATCTATTTTAAAGTGTTTTATGTTGATGATTGTAAAAAAAGGTTTCAGTTGGATCTTTGTTATTTGATTTATGACCATCAGTGCAGTGCTATTGAGCCTGGAACAGCTGTTCTTTTTTGTCATTTATGCTAACACTTTATAGTAAAAAGTGCTTAAATGCAGGCTGTGTATATTTATATGCACGTAACTTACACAATTTACTATAAGGAGAAATACCATGAGTGTTGCACGAATTACTGAAGTTACTGCCTCATCACCTGATAGTTTTGAAGCTGCTGTTCAAGCAGGAATAACGCGAGCTAATAAGACCTTGAAAAATATCAAAGGTGCTTGGGTTAAAGATCAGCAAGTGGTGGTTGAAGATGGTAAAGTTGTTGCTTACCGAGTAAGAATGAAAGTTACCTTTGTACTTGAAGGCTAAGCTTATTCAATGTTATGAGCTTTCGTTTTAAGTGTTTGCTGTATTCGCCGTTGCTTAACACGAAAGCTCAATGACTTTTATTCTCTAGAGATAATTATTATAAATCTGATTTTTTAGTACCGAACATGACTGATTACGAAAAACCCGCTGCCCATTATAAAGCTCTGATCGAAAGCATTGGAGAAGACGTAGATCGAGATGGCTTAAAAGACACTCCAATGCGAGCAGCTAAAGCATTTGGTTTTCTGACCAAAGGTTATAAGCAAACGCTGGATGAAGTGGTGAATAATGCTATTTTTGAATCATCCAATGATCAGATGGTTATTGTGCGTGATATCGAAATGTATTCCATGTGTGAACATCATTTATTGCCCTTTATCGGAGTTTGCCATGTCGGCTATTTGCCTACTGGTAAGGTCATCGGTTTATCTAAAATTGCCAGAATTGTTGACATGTTTGCTCGACGTTTGCAAATTCAGGAAGGCTTGACACAAGAAATAGCAGAGGCTGTTATGGAAACGACTGGGGCTGCAGGTGTTGGTGTTCTGATTGAGGCGAAGCATTTATGTATGATGATGCGTGGTGTTGAAAAACAGAACTCGTCTATGAAGACATCTGTTATGCTGGGTTCATTCCGCTCTGATCTTGGAACTCGCGGTGAGTTTTTGAATCTGGTTTCCGTGTAAAATTACCTAACCATCCAAACAGTTTTTTGGGAGAACCTAACGCTATGCGAATTGCTATATTAGAAGATGATGCTGAACAATCTGCTTTATTGACTGCCTGGTTGGAAAGTGCTGAGCACAGTTGTTACAGCTATGATAATGGGGCTTCTTTTGTACAAAATTACGCAAAAGAAAGTTATGACTTGATCATCCTGGATTGGATGGTGCCTGAGATGTCAGGATTGGAAGTGTTGGAACATATTCGGTCTAGCGCCGATAGTGTTGTGCCAATTTTGTTTGTAACTCAGAAAGACAGTGAAGAAAATATTGTTGCTGCTCTGGAACGTGGTGCTGATGACTATATGTGCAAACCGATTAAGCACAAAGAAACAATAGCACGGATAAATGCCTTGATGCGTCGCTCAGGTTTTGAGCAGAATGATGAAAAGAAAATTCTTGAGTTTGCACCGTTTACTGTCGATACCCACCAACGGGAAATTACCTTAAGTGATGAAGTGATTAGCCTGACGCAGAAAGAGTATGAATTAATGCACTTTTTGTTTCGTAATGCAGGAAGAATTATTTCACGTGGTCATTTATTGCAAGTGGTTTGGGGTACTAATCCACAGATCAATACGCGTACAGTGGATACGCATGTCAGTCGTTTACGAAATAAGCTGCAATTAAAAGCAGATTTGACAGGCTGGGAGCTGACTTCAGTCTATCAACATGGTTATCGCCTGGAAAAAATAAGCTGATTTAATCTTCAGCTATCAGCTTCGCAATAGAAAACGCATATTGGCGTTTTCTATGCTATAAATAAGTTAATCAAATAATTAAAACACATCGTTTGGGTGGTTTTTATGTCAGATAAATCTGAGAAAAAGCAAAGTGCGACTATCATTGATGCGGGTTTGGGTGAGATTGATAAAATCCGTGGTATTTTGTTTGGTCGACAAATGGATGCCTATGAACAAAGGTTTGCACAGATTGAACAATCATTAGAAAAAAGCCTTGAGGCAATGCAGCAAAGCATGAAGCAGCAAGTTGAAAACTTACAGCAGGCGGTTGATACCTCGGTAGAGAAATTGAACCAGGCTTTACATAAAGAAAGCCTGGAACGAAGTGATGTCTTTGCCAGTCTGGAAAGCGGTTTAACGAATAGTATCCAACAAACCGAAAAAAGTTTGTCGCAATCATTACTGGCGGCGGAAGATCAATCACAACAGGAGTTAATAGAGTTGAAAATGCTGGTTGAAAAACAAAATAACTCTACTGGCGAAAATATTGATGAACTGCGTGCAGAGTTGGTGCAAATGTTTCAACAGCAGGCTGATGCTCTTGAAAATAATAAAGTTGACCGTGAGAGTCTGGCAATGATGCTTGATGAAATCACTCTGAGATTACGTAAACAACCGAAATAGATAATTCCCATTTTGTTGAGAATATACTCTATTGAACTAATCCAGTGAGCCAACTAACTGAGTTAAGAAGGATAATTGTAGGCGAGCAAGCCGATCAGTTGCATTCTTTAAAGGAGCGGTTGGAGCAGTCCGCTTTGCGCTCTAAAGATGTGGCTGAAGTATTACCCGATGCTATCAAACTCAGCCACAAGGATGAAGAAAAAGCATTGAGTTCTGCTCTTGCGCCATTGCTGGGGGACGCTGTTCAACAGACAATAAAGCGTGATCCTCAGAAATTTGCCGATGTCTTTTATCCGGTAATGGCACCTTCGATACGTTTGACGATTGCTAATGCAATTCGTTCATTGATGTCATCCATTAACCAGAGCGTTGAGTCTACAACCAGTGTCAAAGGCTTGCGATGGCGTTTTGAATCGATCCGTAGTGGTGTTCCTTATGCAGAGCTGGCATTGCGGAATATGTTGGAATATCGGGTTGAGCAGGTATTCGTGATGGAGAAACAGGCGGGTTTGTTGATCGATCATCTAGTGAATGAAAATGTTGCCGGCCTGGATTCCGATGCGGTGTCTGCCATGTTGACGGCAATTCAGAGTTTTGTCAGGGAATCATTTTCAGCAAATGATGATGAGAACTTGACCAATATGGCTGTCGGCGAACTGAATGTCTGGCTGATTCATGGTCGACAGGCTGTTCTTGCTTGTGTTATTCGTGGAGAAGCTCCCACGGCTTTGCGGGGGCAATTGATGGAAATTCTTGATGAAGTTCATCGTGATTATGCCGAGCAACTGAACGAATTTCACACTACTCAACCAGTATTTCCAGGTCTTCATGAGAAATTAGAACCTTGTTTGCAATTGAAGTTAAAAGACTATGAGGGTGAACGCAAGAAAATATCTTGGGTAACCTGGTTGCTTCTGGGGGCTTTAGTCATTGGTTTTTTGTCTTGGATTGTTCATGACATAGGACGAAATAATACTCGTAACCAAACAACAAAACTATTGTCAGCGATTCCAGGGGTGCTGCCTACTGATGTGTTCTGGGAAAGAGATAAACTCAATGTTGTTGGCTTGATTGATCCTGTGGCTCAACTGCCTTGGGAGCAATTGTCACAATTAGGAGTTAATCGGGATAATTTAGTGTTATCGATGAAAAAGTTCCGTTCTCTGGAACCTGCGATTGTTATTACCCGTTTACGGTCCAGTTTGAAACTGCCTGCTGAGGTCGCTATTGAAATGGATGATTCCTCATCAAGCTCTGGTGAAAGTATCATCTATTTGTCGGGATCGTTGGATTACTCTGCTTATCGAAACTTATTGCGAAACAAACAATTATTGTCGTCTATTGGTTCAATCGATATGCGAGAATTGATACTCGAGCCCTTGAGTATTAACACGCATATTGACCAGCAAATAGGTATTCCTTCTAATATCTCCATGCGGGTAGTTGATAAGACACTGGAGGTTGATGGTGTTCCTGAATCTAATTGGTTTGCCACTTTATCTAATTATTTGCAGGGTGATGATCTTATCCAGAGAATCACGGCAGCAGATTGGCAGCAGCATTTGCAGAATAAACTCCAGGCAAAAAAGGTGTTGTTTAGCGGTGGATTGGCGCTTGAAGCGGCTGAACAGGATAATATTGACCAATTGACAGTATGGATAAAAGAATTGCAATTGTTATTGGAAGCTCAGTCGCTGTCGCCGCGCATCAGAGTGGTAGGCTTTACTGATAATGTTGGGGCTGAAGAAAGCAATCGAACGTTGAGACGGGAACGAGCGGAATTGGTGGTTCAGGAACTGATCAGCAAAGGGGTTAGCCCTAAAATATTGCAGGTTGATGGTGTCTCACATCAATTTGGCAGTTCTGCCAGGGCAGTCAGATTGATTATTGCTGAGGAAGCAAAGCTTGAACGAAATTAAGAAGAAAATCTGTTTGGTAGGTGACTTTTCAGTAGGTAAAACCAGCCTTACCCAGCAGTTCGTTAATCAGGTCTTTTCAGAGCGTTATTTGACAACTATTGGTGTCAAAATTGACACCAAAATCATTTCTCAGGAATCCGGCACTGTGAAGTTGGTCATCTGGGATGTAGCTGGGCGTGATTCTTTATCACCGTTGAACGCGAATTACCTGATTGGTGCTGCTGGTTATATTCTGGTAGTTGATGGCACTCGTCGGGAAACAATCAGTTCAGCCAATATGCTTGTTGAAACGGTGCATAAAAAGTTGCCTGATGTTCCTTTTATTGTATTGGTTAATAAATCAGACATGGCTGATAAGTGGTTGTTTACTGATGCTGATATGAGTGAATATGAAGGTTTTGGTTGGCATGTTCTGAAAACCAGCGCGAAAACTGGAGAAAACGTGGAAAATGCATTTTTGTATTTAGCGGGAAAATTGCTATGACCTTAAGTGACTCAAAAACTCAGAAACTAAAAAAGCTACTTTTGGCCAGCACTAAGCCTGCCTATTTTGTGACTAATGCGAAATTAGAGTTGCTGGAGTGGAGTGAAAATATACAAGAGTATGGCTATGTTGGTTTGAGTTTGATGAAAGACTGCAGTGATAATTTTGACTTTCTGGTTGGTTATCCAATCGGAACTGCATTGGATCTGCCTATTGTCACTAGCCCAAGTGGTATTCATGTTTCTATTTCTATCCTGCCTGAAGACGATAAAATTAATGTGTTGATTATGGATGCGACGCAGGATTTTCAGAAACAGTTCATGTTGCAACAAAAAGCCAATGAAGCAGAGTTATTGAGTGCCAGACAGCGTTTGTTGATGAAAGAGTTGTTTGCCACACAGAAGGAATTGGCGAGAAAGAATCAACAATTAGAAGAGGCCTCTCGTTTGCAGACTCGTTTTTTATCGGGTGTATCCCATGAATTTCGAACGCCATTGACCTCAATTATCGGTTACAGCGATGCTTTGCAGGAAAAAATATGCGAACGTGACCAGAAACAATTATCAATAGTGCAGTCAAATGCTAAATACCTGTTGGCATTAGTGGAGAACCTGCTTGATCATGGGCGCCTGGATTCTGCGGCGTTGTCTATCCAGCCCAAGGTGGTAGACATTGGGGTGTTTTTTGAGACCGTCCAACAGATGCTGTTACCGATAGCTGAGCAAAAAGAAATTGGTCTGCATTTAGAGGCTGAGTTGGCTGATGATTTGCAGCTGTATATCGACGAAACACGAGTGCAGCAGTGTTTGGTCAATATTATCAATAATGCCATTAAATTTACCGATTACGGCAGTGTGACTATTAAGTGTAATTGGGTTGAACATGAGTTGACTGTTGCTGTCGAGGATACTGGAATCGGCATGAGTGAGACAGATCGTGAAAATATGTTTGTTTCATTCTGGCAGTCTGAGGAGCATGATAGAGCAGGAACGGGTCTGGGGCTTACCATTACCCAGAGGTTGCTTGACTTGATGGGGGGGGATTTGTTGGTTGCTTCAGAACCTGGTCAAGGCACGACAATTACCATGGCATTTCCTGCAGCGAAGGTCTCAGCACAGGAGCAGGAACTTATCAATGTTGAGCAGAGTTTGTCTGCAGCAAAGAAAACCGTTTTATTGGTGGAGGATGATCAGGATATTGCGGCCCTGGTTGAGATGCATATTACTGACTGGGGTTATGAACTTCAACATGTGAACAATGGTCAACTGGCTGTTGAATGGGTTAAGGAACATGAACCTGATCTGATTCTGATGGATTTAAATATGCCTGTAATGGGAGGCTTGGAAGCCATTAAATGTTTACGCGAACAAGGTTGTCAGCAACCCGTTTATATTATGTCTGCAAAAGTTTTGGATGAGCGTAATCCTGAACATTTGGGAAGTGTTGTTGATGGGCATATATTGAAACCTATCGATTTTTCTGTGTTACGTGAGACTTTGCAGTTTACTTTGATGGCAGTGCAACAAGAAGGGGGTGAATGATGGATCTTTCTGAACGAGCCCAGCAACTTCACGATAAGTACCGACAGAGCCTGCCAGAAAAGTGTGAACAGTTGCAACGCAGCTACGATGCGGCTTTACTGGACCCGGCTAGTACAGAGCCACTGTACCAGGCTTTGCATAAACTGGCTGGATCTGCTGGGATGTATGGTTTTGAGGAGCTGTCGCAATTATCGTCAGAGTTGTTGGTGATGTTGGACGTTTCCAGTGACATTGGTGATAACGGCGCTGGTGATTTCGCAAAAGTATTTGCACAGTTACAGCTATTGTTAAAAAATAGTGCTAAATAAATTTGGTAGCAGGTTGATTTTTTGCAATTTTTTGCATGCTCTTAAGGTTGCTGCTGGTAAAGTGAGAAAAGTAATTTAACTATGAGGTATTCGCCATGCGCTGGAAAGATAGACGACGAAGTAAAAATATAGAAGACCGTCGTGGTGCTGGAGGTATGGGGGGGATATTCGGCGGTGGAGTTCGTGGTGGTCGTCGCACTCGGGGAAAGCGAGGCATGGGAGGCGGAGCCATAATTATTATGGCAATCATAGCTTTGATTTTTGGCAAGGACCTAGGAGGGGTTTTTAATTTGCTACTGGGTGGTGGTCAGGTAATGCAACAACCTGACTCCAGTTCATATCAGACTCAGCAGGGTAACAGGGCATCATCTGGGCAGGATGAAGTTGCTGAATTTGTTAAGGTGATTTTGGCAGAAACGGAAGATACATGGGGGCAGATTTTCAGCCAGATGGGGCAGCGCTATATTCCGCCAAAACTGGTTTTGTACAGCGGGGCAGTACGCTCGGCTTGTGGAACAAGTTCTTCGGCATCCGGACCTTTTTATTGCCCTGGAGACAGAAAAATTTATATCGATTTAAGCTTCTTGCAGGAAATGCAGCGTATGGGAGCCCAAGGTGATTTTGCTTTTGCTTATGTGATTGCGCACGAGGTGGGGCATCATGTACAAACCCTGGTTGGCTTGTCTGATCAAGTGCGACGAAGTCAACGTGGCGCCAGCAAAGCACAAGCGAATGCGATTCAGGTGAAAATGGAGTTGCAGGCGGATTGTCTGGCTGGTGTATGGGCTAACCATACTGAAAATCGTAATGCTATTTTGGAAAAAGGTGATATTCAAGAAGGTATGAATGCCGCTGCTGCTGTAGGTGATGACCGCATAAGTCGAGGTACATTAAGCCGTGAATCTTATACTCATGGCAGCTCTAAAGAGCGTATGCAGTGGTTCCAGCAGGGTTTGCAGGCTGGTGATGTTGGCAGCTGTAACACGTTCTCTGGATTTTAAGACTCTCGTCGTTATCTTTGCACGCTTAAAAAATGAACGGCCCGTTGATTAGTGGGTCAGCGAACTGCCTTGTTCGTCTACACGAAGATAACTTTGCTGATGATACCAGTCCCCTAAAACAATGCGTTCAGATAGGCCATTATGGGTCTTATGTTGGTGAATATTAGGTCTATGAGTATGTCCGTGAATCATATGGGTGATGTTCCTGTCTTCCATCAAGCTCACAACTGCAGAGTCATTGACGTCCATAATGGCGTCGCTCAAGTTCATTTTGTGTTCAGCGCTTAATCCCCGCATTTGTTTGGCTATTTCGATGCGCTCAGCAATTGACTTACTCAAAGCCATTTGATGCCATTCAGGATTTGTCATCATCTGACTTCTGAATTGTTGGTGTGCAACATCATCTATGCACAAAGAGTCGCCGTGCAACAACAGTGTTTCTTGACCATATAAATCAACGACCGTTTCATCTTTTAAAACGGTAAAGCCAGTTTCGGCTGAAAATTGATCGCCGACTAAAAAATCACGATTGCCTGCAATGAAAAAACCTTTTACCCCTTTTGTCGTGAGTTCTTGTAATGCACTGATAACAGGTTGCATGCCGACAGTTTTAGCGGCGTCGTCCCCAACCCAGTATTCAAATAGGTCGCCTAGTATGTATAAGGTGTTTGCATCATTGATTTCATGCTGAATAAACTGAAAAAAACGTTCGCTGATTTGCGGTGCATTAGCCGCCAGGTGCAGGTCAGAAATGAAGTAAGTAGCCATTTATTTGTATCTAAAGTGTTTCGCCGTTCTAATAGTCTCTAATTATACGGCTTTTCTGTAGGTGTGACAGGCGGCTTTGCGTTATAATCCGCAATCTATTTTTATACCGGAAACATGATTTATGAAACGAATTGACCAGCATCCGATTATTGCCAGAGAAGGTTGGCTGTATTTGGCTTTGTCTGTTGTGGCAACAGTGCTTGTTGCCTGGTTGGTGGGTGGAGTTATCGCCTTAGTATTTGTTTTGATAATGCTATTTGTGTTGCAGTTTTTCCGTGACCCACACCGAGATATCCCCGATGAAGCTGGAGTGTTGGTTTCCCCGGCGGATGGTAAAGTTATTTTTGCCGGGCAGGTAGAAGACCCTTATCTAGAAAGGCCTGCGTTTAAGATAAGCGTATTTATGAATGTTTTTTCAGTCCATTCCAATCGTGCGCCGGTCTCTGGTATTGTCAAGGATGTGAACTATCATCCAGGCTTGTTTGTTAATGCCGCATTGGATAAAGCGTCTGAAAAAAATGAACGCAATGCAATTGTGATTGAAGATGAATCAGGGCGAAAAATTGTCAGTGTGCAAGTAGCTGGTTTAGTTGCAAGACGAATTTTATGTTATGTCAAAGCAGATGATCAATTGGAACAAGGCCAGCGTTATGGTTTTATCCGTTTTGGTTCGCGGGTTGATCTTTATTTGCCACTTGACTTCACTATGAATGTTGCTTTGGGTGATAATGTTTCGGCTGGTTCCACAATACTCGGGCGCTTTCCTGATGAGAAATAAGTAACTATGACAAAAGAAACACCATCTCAAGAAGAAAAGGTCGTTGCGACCGATTCCAATGTAGAGCAAAAGCTTGAAAATAAACCGTCGAAAACCGTTTATGCTTTGCCTAATTTATTGACAACTTGCGGGCTTTTTGCTGGTTTCTACGCGATTATGCAAGCCACTCAAGGGCACTATGAAGCTGCCTGTATTGCCATTTATGTTGCTATGGTGATGGATATATTGGATGGTCGACTTGCACGGTTAACGAATACGATGAGCGAATTTGGTTCTCAGTATGATAGTTTGGCTGACATGATCTCATTTGGTTTGGCTCCAGCGTTTGTTGTGTATCAATGGTCTTTAAATGGCCTTGGTAAAGTAGGTGGTTTAGTAACTTTTGTTTATCTGGCTTGCGCCGCTTTACGTTTGGCGCGGTTTAATGTCATGAAATCTGAGGATAAACGTCATTTCACTGGATTGGCCAGTCCAGCGGCAGCCGGTTTGGTGATTTCGGCTATGTACGTTTGTGTTGACTATGACGTTTCAGCGAAAACAATAGCGCCATTTATGTGCTTGCTGGTGTTTGCCAGTGGCATCTTAATGGTCAGTAATGTTAAGTATCGAAGTTTTAAGGACTTTGATGTCAAGGATCAAATGCCATTTGTTGGTTTGATTGTCTGTGTTTTAATTTTTGCGGCAATTTACTTTGATCCGCCAGTTGCCTTTTTATTGGTGGGAACCAGCTATTTTTTCAGTGGCTTGTTCGATTATGTCTGGCATAATTGGAAAGGTAGAAGTCAATAGCTAAATAAGGTGTATCTAGCCCCAACTGGGGAGGTTGAGTAAAGATAATATGATGAAGAATTTATACGGTAGTTATGTGGCCATCGTCACTCCCATGCTTGCGGATGGCAGCGTGGACTATAAATCTTTGGGCAATTTAATTGAGTTTCACATTGAAAGCGGTACTCATGGCATTGTGGCTGTCGGTACAACTGGTGAGTCAGCGACTATCCCAGTGGACGAACATATCGAGGTGATTGACTTTACGGTTAAACAGGCTGCGGGTCGCATTGATGTTATCGCAGGTACTGGTGGTAATTCTACAAATGAAGCCTTAGAGCTGACACGACTTGCAGCTGAGGTCAAAGCAGATGCTTGCCTTTTAGTCGTCCCATACTACAATAAACCAACTCAACACGGTCTTTACCAACATTATAAAACGATTGCCGATGCAGTGCCTATTTCGCAAATTTTATATAATGTTCCGGGTAGAACGGTAGCTGATTTGGACAATGATACTGCTGTGCAACTTGCTGAAATTGATAATATTATCGGTATCAAAGATGCAACTGGGGATATTGCTCGAGGTCAGGACCTGGTTGAACGTTGTCTGGGTAAAATGGATGTGGTATCTGGGGATGATTCGACGGCATTGGCTCATATGAAAGTCGGTGGAAAAGGTAATATATCGGTGACTGCGAATGTTGCGCCAGCGCTGATGAGCCAATTGTGTGAAGCTGCTATTAATGGTGATTTTGCCGAGGCGGATCGACTTAACAGTCAGCTGGAAAAATTGAATTCTTCTTTGTTTATAGAATCTAACCCGATTCCGGTTAAGTGGGCTTTGAATCGTATGGGGATGATTGGGGAGCATATGCGTCTGCCAATGACACAGTTTTCTTCCCAGTATCACGACCAGCTTGAACAGGCTCTACTTGAGGCTGATATTAGTTTGCCGGTGGCATAATTACGAGGTTGTATATGAGTAAAAATTATCCGTTATTAATTGGTTTGAGTTGTGTGGTTTTGTTACTGAGTGCCTGTAGTGGCAGTCAGAAAAAAATATCCAAAGATAACAGTATCGACTACCATACGGCTAAACAAATTCCGCCTTTACAAGTGCCCGCCCAGGCGAACCCTGATAAAGATGACTCTAAAAACGCCAAGAAAGTTGAGGATAAAGAAGGTTAAGATGACTGACATGCAACGCGGCAAACTATTATATGAAGGTAAAGCTAAATCAGTTTACGAATCTGAGCAGGATGGTGTATTGGTGATTCATTATCGTAATGACACCTCAGCACTTGATGGAGAAAGAATTGAGCAGTTGGACCGTAAGGGAGCGGTTAATAACCAGTTTAATGCTTTTATTATGCAACACCTTGAGCAAGCAGGTGTGAAGACACATTTCGTAGAACAGCTCAGTGCAGACGAGTCACTGGTCAAACATTTAGATATGTTGCCCATTGAGTGTGTGGTGCGTAATTATGCATCGGGATCCATTTGTCGGCGTCTTGGAGTTGAAGATGGTTTGCGTTTGGAAAAACCAACTTTCGAATTTTTTCTGAAAAATGATGCGCTACATGATCCGATGATTAATGATTATCATATCGCCTCATTTGATTGGGCTACTGAACAAGAAGTGGCCGTAATGAAAGAGAAAACATTTGAGGTGAACACTATACTGAGCCAGTTATTTGCGGATGCGGGTTTGATTCTCGCTGATTTTAAACTGGAGTTTGGTCGTGCTGATGGCGAGTTGTTATTGGGTGATGAGTTCAGTCCTGATGGCTGCCGTATATGGGATGCCGAGACTGGCAAAAAACTGGATAAAGACCGTTTTCGAAAAAGTTTAGGTAATGTCATTGAAGGTTACCTTGAAGTCGCGAGCCGATTAGGCATTGCAATTGAAGTCTGACCCATTCTTGACCCATTTATAGTTGATTTGTTACAAATAAACATTTGCATACGCAAGCACACATCAAGCATTTGTTTGATGTGTGAAGAGAAAATACCATAACCACTTTGATACATTCGGATCATTAAGATGTTGCATATACCTGGCAGCCAAGCCATATCGTCGTTTCGCATTGAAAAACTATTACCTCAAGTAAAACGCGAATTTCCGCAAATTCAACAGTTGGTTTCTGAATATCAGCATTTTGTCGATATAGTTGATCAATCTTTGAGTGATCAACAGACAGAGACTCTTCATCAGTTGCTGACTTATGGTCCCAGTCGACGTGCTGTTGAACATAAGGGGCAATTGATCCTGGTCCTGCCCAGGTTTGGAACTATCTCACCATGGTCGACAAAAGCAACGGATATTGTGCATAACGCTGGTTTGCCGATTATCAAACGGGTTGAACGTGGTATCGCTTGGTATGTTCAGTCGGATACCATCTTATCTGATGGCGAACTTGGTAAGTTGGCAGGTTCTTTACACGATCCTATGACTGAGTCTGTTGTTTTTAGTTTTGCCGAGGTTGACGATATTTTTGTTGAACATTTGCCTCAACCTTTAGTGGAAGTTGAGCTGTTGCAAGGTGGCCGACAAGCTTTGTCTGACGCTAATCAAGCGATGGGGTTGGCGTTATCAGATGATGAGATAGATTATCTGGCGGAACAATATACACGCATCAACAAAAACCCAACGGATGTTGAGTTGATGATGTTCGCTCAAGTTAATTCAGAGCATTGTCGACATAAAATTTTCAATGCTGATTGGTTGATTGATGGTCAAGAGCAGAAGCATTCTTTATTCAGAATGATTCGGGAGACGCATAAGCAAAATCCAGACGGTACACTGGTTGCTTATTCTGATAACTCATCAGTGCTTGAAGGTTCAGTGACAGAGCGTTTTTTCCCTGATGCGCAAACCAAAGAATATGGTGGTCATGAAGAACCAGTTCATATTTTATGCAAGGTTGAAACGCATAATCACCCAACTGCAATTTCTCCGTACCCAGGTGCTGCCACGGGTTCTGGTGGTGAAATTCGCGATGAAGGTGCGACTGGGCGTGGTTCCAAACCCAAAGCGGGTTTAAATGGATTTTCGGTGTCCAATCTGCGCATACCTGGTGCTGAACAGCCTTGGGAAGGCGATGAGAATAAGCCGGGTCGAATTGCTTCTCCTCTGCAAATCATGTTGGAAGGCCCGATCGGCGGGGCAGCCTTTAATAACGAATTTGGTCGCCCTAATATCACGGGTTATTTTCGAACGTTCGAACAACAAGTCGATGGCAAGACACGTGGCTATCACAAGCCTATTATGTTGGCCGGTGGTTTGGGCAACATTCGTGAGCAACATGTTAAAAAGAACATCATACCGGATGGTGCTTATATCATCGTTTTAGGTGGTCCTGCTATGCTGATAGGTCTGGGCGGCGGTGCAGCATCCAGTGTTGCAACAGGGACGAGCTCAGAGGACCTTGATTTTGCCTCTGTACAGCGTGGCAATGCTGAAATGCAGCGCCGGTGCCAGGAAGTGATTGATACCTGCTGTGCGATGAGCGATAACCCCATTGTGTCTATTCATGATATAGGTGCTGGTGGATTGTGTAATGCTTTGCCTGAATTGGTTGGGGATGCGGGGAAAGGTGGTCACTTTCAATTGCGCGATGTTCTAAACGATGAACCCGGCATGACGCCGATGCAGATTTGGTGCAACGAGGCTCAGGAACGTTATACTCTGGCTGTAATGCCTGATGATTTGGAGGCGTTTAAAGCTATTTGTGCTCGTGAGCGTTGTTTGTATTGTGTAGTGGGTCGTGCAACTGACCAGCAGACCTTGGTATTGGATGATAGTGAATTCTCAGAAGGTACCGAGCGTCAACAAAAGCCAATTGATCTTGATATGGACATTCTATTTGGCAAACCGCCAAAAATGTTGCGTGATGTCCAGCGTGCGGCACCACAAGCAGAAGATCTTGTGACTGATGGTATTGATTTGAAAGAAGCGTTATACCGGGTTCTGCAGCTGCCAGCGGTGGCTGATAAAACGTTTTTGGTGACGATTGGCGACCGGTCAGTCACTGGAATGATCTGTCGTGATCAGATGGTTGGTAAATGGCAGGTTCCTGTTGCAGATGTTGCTGTCACTGCCTCGGCCTATACTGGTTTAACTGGTGAAGCCATGGCGATTGGTGAGCGGACACCGCTGGCCAGCATCAATGGTCCTGCCAGTGGAAGAATGGCAATTGGTGAAGTTTTGACTAACATTGCTGCAGCGAATGTGCGTGATTTGCGCGAGATTAAGTTATCCGCTAACTGGATGGCTGCCGCAGGCCATACAGGCGATGATGCTGCTTTGTATGCAACTGTGGAAGCGGTTGGTATGCAATTATGCCCGAGTTTGGGGCTGGCAATCCCTGTAGGTAAAGACTCAATGTCGATGAAAACAGTCTGGCAGCGAGATGAGCAGCAACACAGTGTCACTGCTCCGGTTTCCTTGATTGTCAGTGCTTTTGCGCCAGTTAATGATGTGAGCAAAACGCTTACTCCGGCGTTGAATGACGATTTTACCAACACCGAGTTGCTGTTTTTAGATATTGCTCAAGGTCAGGGGCGCTTATCTCTGTCAGCCTTGGCCCAGGTGTACAAGCAAGTTGGAATTGCTGAGCAATGTCCAGATGTGGATGATGCACAAATGCTCAAGCAAAGCTTTGAGTTTCTTCAAGCGGCTGTTGAGCGAGGTATTCTTGAAGCTTATCATGATCGGTCTGATGGTGGCTTGATTGTGACTTTGCTGGAAATGGCATTCGCCTCACGTTGTGGTTTGGATATTGATATAACGACCAAGCTCGATTCGATGGCGATGTTGTTTAATGAAGAGTTAGGTGCGGTTTTACAGGTCCATAAAGACAATGCTCTTGAATTAAAAAGCTTGGCTGAGGAATTTGGTGTAGCAGAGCACTTGCAGTTTATTGGTCGGCCTGTTGCGGGTGAGCAGTTGGCTATTGCTGTAAATGGTCAGAAACTTCTTGATGAAAAGCGTACGGATTGCCATCGAGCCTGGTCTGCGACTACATTTAATATGCAGAATTTACGTGATAATCCAGAGTGCGCGCAGCAAGAATATGATCGTTTGCTAGATGTTGCTGATACTGGTTTGCACTCTATATTGAGCTTTGATCCTGATGAAGACGTGGCTGCTCCTTTAATCAATACAGGGGTTAAGCCAAGTATTGCTATCTTGCGTGAACAGGGTGTTAATGGTCATATGGAAATGGCAGCTGCTTTTACCAGGGCAGGTTTTAAAGCGATTGATGTCACTATGTCTGACCTGTTCTCTGGACGCTTTGCTCTGGCTGATTTTCATGGCCTTGTGGCTTGCGGCGGTTTTTCTTATGGAGATGTTCTGGGTGCTGGTGAAGGTTGGGCCAAAAGCGTATTGTTTAATTCTAATTTGCGCGATCAATTCAGCGAATACTTTGCACGTGAAGATGCGTTTGCATTGGGTATGTGCAATGGCTGTCAAATGATGTCAAATCTGAAATCAATCATCCCAGGAGCTGAGCATTGGCCACATTTTGTTAAAAACAAATCAGAACAGTATGAAGCCAGGGTGATTCAGGCCAGAGTTGAGCAAACCAACTCTATCGTCCTGCAAGGCATGCAGGGGTCGTCGATACCCCTGGTGGTTGCTCATGGTGAAGGTCGTGCTGAGTTTGGCTCAGAAGAGCAAATTGATGCCATACAGAGTCAAATTTCTTTGCGTTACGTCGATTATCAACAAAATACAGCTCATAGCTATCCAGCAAACCCTAATGGTTCGCCGCAAGGTATCGCTGGCTTAACGAATAAAGATGGTCGTGTGACGATTATGATGCCTCATCCCGAGCGTATTTTTCGGACTGTCACCAACTCCTGGTCTGACCCAAGTTGGGCAGAGGATAGCCCTTGGATGCGTTTATTTAGAAATGCTCGAGTCTGGTTAGGCTGATATTGTATTGATCTGTCAGGTGTTCTAAGTCATCAATACTGGGTTTCTTAGTATGCGCAGCGCTTCTGTTTATTCCTGCTGTTTACTTATTGCTTTGAGGACCTGTTGACTGCTATGAAATGATCTAAAAGCGGCTTTTAGAATTTGATTAAAAACGGCATTACAATGTAATATGCTCTGAATTCCTTGTTTGATTCAGTGTGTTTAAGTAGATCCATTTTCAAAAGTTATGGGGAGGAAGTTATGTCTTTTTCTTTATCGTTAACGGGGTGGCATTGTTAATATGAGCAAAACCAGTTTGGATAGAACCGATATTTGTATACTCAGCGCATTACAGGAAAGTGGGCGGCTCAGTAAATCGGCACTTGCAGAAAAGGTTAACCTTTCATCAAGTCCTTGCTGGGTTAGATTAAAAAGGTTGGAGAAGGCCGGGTTTATTAAAGGCTACCATACGGACATAGCTCTGGAAAAAGTTATGGAGTTTACTAAGGTTGTTGTTACCGTTTCTCTTAAGAACCACCGTAAGCAAGATTTTGAAATTTTTGAATCATATATAGAGAACCTGGATGAGATTACCCAGTGTGTCACTACCGGTGGTGGTATTGATTATATAATCACCGTGATTTGTTCCAGTTTTTCTCACTTTCAAAATGTTATGGAGAAAATGGTTGCAGACGAAATAGGTATTGATCGCTATATAACGTATTTTGTGACACGAGAAGTGAAGGCGTCTTATCCCAATCTGTCTAAATTAACGGCTTAAGAAACGCTCACCTGTTTGACAGACCATTTGGGCTGAATAAACCAAATAAAAAGGCCATAAGGTAATGCCAAATCGCTTATTTCAGGACTTGTTTTGTTGCACTCTTTGCTATTCTGAATGCGCATCAAAAAGTGTAGTAATACGTGGTTCTACCGCCACCGATGTTCTTATGGCAATGAGCGTTTATGATAAAGAATCATGCAAGCGAGTTTGGTTTTGGCACCCAAGTACGAAAGTCTCCTTATTTTGATGCGACTATGCGTTGGGGGGCAAAGGATTTTTCTGTCTATAACCACATGTATATTCCCAGAGATTTTGGTGATCCTGTAGAGAATTATTGGAATTTGATCAACAAGGCAATTCTCTGTGACGTTGCTGTGGAGCGACAGGTTGAGATAACCGGGCCAGATGCTGCTGAATTCACTCAAATGTTAACACCGCGTGATTTATCTAATTGTGCGGTTGGGCAATGTAAGTACGTCTTGATTGTCAATGCAGAGGGTGGCATTTTAAATGACCCTGTTTTGCTGCGTCTGGCAGAGAATCATTTTTGGTTGTCACTTGCGGATAGTGACATTCTACTTTGGGCGCAAGGTGTTGCTATTAATTCAGGTCTTGATGTCACCATTTGTGAGCCTGATGTGTCACCTTTGCAGTTGCAAGGGCCAGAATCAGGCAAAATCATGGAGGCATTGTTTGGTAAAACAATAAACGACTTAAAATATTTTTGGTTGCGGGAGCTGGACCTTGATGGAATTCCACTTGTGGTATCACGGACTGGCTGGTCCAGCGAGTTGGGGTATGAGTTGTACTTGAGAGATTCTTCGCTAGGTGAGCAATTGTGGGAACGGATTATGACAGCTGGTATGCCCTTTGGACTTAAGCCGGGACATACATCGACGATTCGGCGAATAGAAGGTGCAATGTTATCTTACCAAGCTGATATGGACAGTAGCCATAATCCTTATGAACTGGGTCTGGGACGTTTGGTGAATACTGACATTGTTGCTGACTTTATCGGCAAGCCTGCTCTGCAACGTATCAAAAGAGAAGGTGTTTCTCGCCAGCAGGTAGGTCTTGAAATTGAGGGTGCGCAATTGCTTGGACCGAATACCGCTTTCTGGGCTGTCATCAATGAGCAAGAGAATGTTGGTTCAGTAACATCGGCAGTCCATTCTCCAAGGCTTAAGCGCAATATTGCGCTGGCTATTGTGCAGACGGAATTTTCTGTGATTGGTACTGAACTTGAAGTGGCAACATCCCACGGTATAGAAAAAGCAGTCGTAGTTGAAAAGCCGTTTTACGACCCACAAAAAAGCAAAGCAACTGGAAACACGTAAAGAGACCTCAACATAACTCAATGAACAAGTAAAAATGGTCACAATGGATTCACTTTTCTTTTGCCCCTGAGTTATGCAGAGGTCTCGTAAAATATATTCTAAGCTTGGGAGGTAATATGAGCTCACTTTCAATAACTTTAGAGTGGCACAGGCAAGAGTCAGGGCTCAATGCAGGTGAATACTCATACGCGCATAGCGTCCAGTATAATGAATACTATGAAGTTCAAGCAGATGCTGCACCAGACTGGGGCGGTGATATACAAAATACCAATCCAGAGCAAGCGCTAGCTGCAGCTATGAGTAGCTGTCATATGATGACTTTTCTGGCTTTAGCTGCAAAATCTAAATGGCCTGTATCAGCGTACAGCGATACAGCCGAGGCGTTTTTGGGTAAAAATCCAAAAGGGCAAATGTCCATCACACGTATCGATTTAAGTCCTAGGGTTGAATTTGATGTTGGGTTTGAAGTTTCAGCTGATGACCTTCAGCAAATGCAAGAACGAGCTCATCGATATTGTTTTGTGGCGAATACTTTAGCTGAGAGTGTCGAGTTCAATTTGCATCTTGGTTGAAAGTGTTTGAGCCATCTCTCACTGCGTTTAAAAAACTGTTCAAATATAGAGGAAACATGCAATGACTGACACATCAAGCCCGGATATAGTACTTCGGGAATTAACCGAACAGGGAGTATTACGTCTTACCTTAAATGATAATGGTCGGCGTAATGCACTTTCTGAAGCAATGATAGATCTCCTTGCTCAAGAAATGAATGAGTCTGCTGTTGATGAAAAAGTAAGAACAATTGTGGTGGCGGCCAAAGGGCCCGCTTTTTGTGCGGGGCATGATTTGAAGGAAATGACTGCTGCACGTACGATGGCAGATCATGGTCGGGATTACTTTGCCATGTTGATGGGTAAGTGTGCAAGCCTGATGCAAAGCATTGTTAATAACCCTAAACCTGTTATTGCGGAAGTAGCTGGTGTTGCTACGGCGGCGGGTTGTCAACTGGTAGCCAGTTGTGATTTGGCTTATGCGGCAGACACTGCTAGATTTGGCACACCCGGTGTCAATATTGGTTTATTTTGTTCTACACCCATGGTGGCATTGTCGCGTAATGTATCAAATAAAATGGCAATGGAAATGCTGCTTTGTGGCGATTTAATTGACTCTCAGCGTGCGGCTGATATTGGTTTGGTAAATCAGGTTATCAATGGTTCCGATTTGAGCGAACATACCATGAAGCTGGCTGAGAAAATTGCAGGGAAATCAACTATGACTATCGCCATAGGGAAGCAGGCTTTTTATGAGCAGAGACAGATGAGTCTTGAGCAAGCGTATGAATACGCATCCCGGGTCATGGTTGATAATATGCTTAAGTATGATGCAGAAGAAGGGATACAGGCGTTTATCGAAAAACGACAAGCTAAGTGGTCTGACAAATAGATGTCTGTGATCAATCCTTATAATATGGATATGGATCGAAATCCAGCGAATTATCAACCACTTAGCCCGCTGACTTTCTTGCATAGAGCGGCCAGTGTATTTCCAGATTACACCGCCATTATTAATGGTGCTTCACATTACAGTTATGCAGAGTTTTATGCGCGTTCTTGCCAACTGGCATCAAGCTTAGCTCAATATGGAATTGGCCGGGGTAATGCTGTTTCAGTACTTTTGTTAAACACCCCTGCCATGCTTGAATGTCATTATGGGGTACCCATGTGTGGCGGGGTTCTTCATTCGATCAACACGCGACTTGACCCTGCTGTGATAGCGTTTCAATTAGAACATGCAGAATCTAAAGCGGTGATTGTTGATCGAGAACTTATGCCTCTGATGTTACAGGCCCTGGAGTTGACGTCTATATCACCGTTGTTGGTGGAATATACTGATACTGAATTTGATTATGTTACCCCCATGTCAACACACATCACTTATGAAGATTTTTTGGCAAAGGGAGATGTTCATTTTGATTGGTTAATGCCGAATGATGAGTGGGATGCAATCTCAATTAATTATACTTCAGGCACTACCGGAGATCCCAAGGGCGTTGTTTCACACCACCGAGGTGCCTATCTATTGGCATTAGGTAATGCCTTGACGACATCAATGAAAAAGCATTCTACCTATTTATGGACTTTGCCGATGTTTCATTGCAATGGATGGTGTTTTCCTTGGACACTGTCCGCTATTATCGGTACTCACGTGTGCCTAAGACAGGTTCGTGCTGAAATTATCTGGAGGGAACTGGATGAACATAACATCACTCATCTGTGTGGTGCGCCAATTGTGATGTCTTTGCTAATGTCTGCGTCTGCTGATGAAAAACGCATTCTAGAGCACACTGTTGATTTTTTTACTGCCGCAGCAGCACCTCCTGAAAAACTTCTTGCTGATATGAAGTCTTCAGGTTTCAATATCACTCACCTTTATGGTTTAACCGAAACCTATGGCCCCGCTGTGGTTAACGACTGGCATAGAGAATGGGATGATTTAGATGCTTCGTCTCAAGCGGGCTTAAAGGCGCGGCAAGGGGTGAGATATCTACCACTGGAGCAGCTGTCTGTGCTTGATCCTGACACGTTGGAGCCAGTACCAGCGGATGGACTAAGCATTGGTGAGGTGATGTTTCGAGGTAATGTTGTGATGAAGGGGTATCTTAAAAATAAAAAGGCAACAGACGATGCTTTTCAAGGTGGTTGGTTTCACTCGGGAGACTTGGGTGTCATGCATCCAGACCACTATATCCAACTTAAAGATCGTTCGAAAGACATCATAATTTCAGGAGGCNNGAGGAGAGAATATTTCATCTATTGAAATTGAAGAAGTATTATATCGCCATCCGGCGGTTAGTGTTACAGCGGTGGTGGCTATGCCTGATGAAAAATGGGGTGAAGTACCATGTGCATTTGTAGAATGCAAAGAAGGTCATGATGTTTCAGCAGAGCAGTTGCAGAGCTGGTGTTGTGAGCAGTTAGCGCGCTATAAGGTTCCAAAGCGGTTCGAATTTATTCAAATACCCCGCACTTCTACTGGCAAAATTCAAAAGTTTTTACTGCGAGACATGCTTGTCGAGTGCAATAATGATGCAGAAGAAAAGTGATTTTGGATATCAATATGGTTGCCTGAGTTTTTGCTCCTTTTCTGTTTCATTGATAACGGTAATATTTGCATCGTGTGCAATTTTTTTCGTAGATATTCAGAGTACTGATTCGTAATTGTGTACTTTCTCAGGCTATTTGTCATGAGATTTGGGGGTATGAATCTGTTTTTCTGACCGTCAGTTCGCTTGTTGGTTTTTCAGAGCTTTTTTTCGTTTGTTTAGAAACTCTTTATGCGACTCTTCGCTGCCATCGTGGAAGGAGCCAAACCATTGATCCCAAGGTATTTCCAGTCCGCCGTAATTACAGTCGAAATAACGGTGATGCAGCTGGTGGTGGAAGGTTCCCAGAGCTAAGAAACTCTTATCATCGCAGGCCAGAGCTTCATAGCCGGTATGTGTTGTAGCGGCGGATAAGGTGAAATACTGCAGATGGAATATAATCAATAAAGGATTGGCTGGGATGATAAAGTGAATGCAGGCTGAGCCCAGAAAAAGCAAATGTTCAAATGGGTGCATAGACATGCCAGACCATGGTCCAACATTGGTGTTTCTATGGTGTAGCGAGTGGGCAAAACGATAAAGAGGAGGCCAGTGGAGTAAACGGTGGATGCAATAAAAATAAAAGGTCTCCCAGATAGGAATCAGAAAAATGATGGTCGCCATCCATAGAAAATAGCCAGATTCAGGCAGCGCTGGAACATAGCCGTTAGCTATTGACCACATCATTAAAGCTTCGTAGAGCGACCAGATTGTCACTCCGCTGGCGCAGCTCCAGAACATATTGTCCATGACTTGATTGTTAAAGGTGAAAGTGCGCTTGTTTTTGGCCAGTGGTCTAGTGTCATATTGGCGTTTGTTTCCCTGAACTTTGAATGTGTAAAGATACAAATGTAGACCGCCTGCAACCAGGAAAATTAACCCCAGGTTGCGCAGAAAAATCTGGGCTACCCAGTCCAACTGGAATTGTTGGCAACGTTCTAGTGAGGGGTGGAGGTAAGCCCATGAAATAATGGAAAGCAGCAAAATAATCAATCGTTCGGAAACTGGGAACCAGGAACGGATATACCATTTTACGGTATCAATAGGTTTAAATGGTCGTATGAATAATGGCGAAACTTGGATGGGCAATGTGGGTTGATGATGCCAATTTTTTCGTGTGTTTTGTTTGGGGGGATTCTGCTTTGTCATTGCTCTTGGGTATGTGGTTGCTCTGTTTGTTGTTCGAAATTTTTATACTGGATTTGATGGGTTCTTTAGTTATTTGATTAATTTTGTTAATGTGTGATTTATGTTTTTGTTTCTGATATTTATATGTTTATTGATTTTTGATAAGTATACAAACCAAATTATTTACACTATGGATTAAATTTTTTAATGAAACATGTTTGAGCAACTACCTCCACTTAAAGCGCTTAGAGCGTTCGAATCTGCTGCCCGCCAACAGAGTTTTACTGCGGCTGCAAAAGAACTGTTTGTAACTCAAGGGGCCATCAGTTATCAAATTAAACAGCTGGAAGAAAAACTCAATATTGCATTGTTCAAGCGTGGTGTCAGGCAAATAAAACTGACTCAGGCCGGGGAGCGCTTGTTTCGAGTTGTTCATCGGCAATTTCGAGAATTGGAAGACGAGGTGGTTTCCATCTCCCCAGACAGATTTCAGACAGTGTTGACGGTTGCGGTCAGCACATTTTTTGCAACGCGATGGTTAACCCGTCGCTTGGGAGACTTTTTATATAAACACCCTGAGGTAGCACTTAGATTGAAACACTCAGTGAATGATCCTGGTTTTGAGATTTCTGAGGTGGATGTGGCAATACGTTGGGGCAAAGGTGATTGGAAAAATACCGAATCAGAGCTTTTATTCGCTTCGCCAATGATTGCGCTGTGTTCACCGTCATTGATTAATGGCGAACAACCAGTTCGTCAACTCAAAGACTTGAAGAAACAGGTCTTTCTTCATGATCAGGCTGGCAATGATGGTTGGAAAGAGTGGTTGGTGAAGGCTGGTTTAAGTGAATTAGGGGCAGGAGCTGGGCCGGTTATTGTTGATCCTAATGTGCGGGTCCAGTCAGCAATCGATGGATATGGTTTTGTGTTGGCCAATCAATTGCTTGAAGAGGATATAAAGAATAATAAGCTGGTAGAGCCTTTCGATATTCAGTTGGAAGGCTTTGGCTTCCATCTTTTATATACTGAAACTATAAAGCAACGCGAGGCATTTACAGTATTCAGACAGTGGTTGTTAGATGAAGTGCGAGTCATGCATGCGGCATCTGAAAGTGGCAAAGATACTTGAGTTACGATATTTTTTATGGCTTGTCTGCAGGTAGTTGTCTATTGAATTATTGCAAATGCAAGTTTATTGACATTGCGTAATGTTAACGTCGCTACTAAGATCTAGATCATCTTATAATTAAAGCTGAATCCTTGATAGGGGGGTGATGATGGGTCTGATTTCCAGTAAACAAGCAGTTAAACTAATGGTCAAAGTGAGTAAGCAGATACGCGACTCTAATTACCGGAATAATCTTGAATTATATAAAAATCCAATAAAAATAGTCTCTGAGGGTGATTCGTGGTTCCATTTTCCATTGATGCCGCTATTAACCGATGTCATTAATCAGTTGATTTTCATGGCTAATTCTCCCTATGCAGTGTTCAGTGCTGGCTACCCAGGCGATGATCTGCTCGATTTTGTGCATAAGGACGCTAATGGAGACCTTCATGGCGATGTGGTTGATGCTCTGGCAGCAGAAAACCCTCATTTCCTGCTTATTTCTGGAGGCGGTAACGACATTTTGCGCAGCCATCGTGGGGGAATGGAACAAATTGTCAGAGCCGTTGATCCGAACGAACCAGGCAGATCAGGTGCTGAATATCTGGCTGATTATTATAAAAATGATTTGTTGGTGAAGGTGATTGATCAATATAAGAATATATTTGACCACGTGCAGGCGCACCACCCTGAATGCCATGTTCTGACGTATTCTTACTCCTATTTGCGACCTACAAATGACGATTATGTAGAAAAACCTTTAAGTCAGAAGCTATCAGAAGGTGGAAAAGTAGGGGTCAATCCGGTTGATTTGCCCGGTGTTGATCATAAGGCAGTAATGACGGAAATAGCGAAAGCGGTCATAGATGAATTTCATACGCGTTTAAATGCCTTGTCGGCTAATTATAGCAATGTCCATCTTATTGATAGTCGTGATGCGTTGAGTGATGAGGATTGGTTTAATGAAGGGCATCCTAATTCATCGGGTTGTCATAAGTTGGCGTGTATGTTCGAGGATAAAATGCTGGATTTGTTGGGTTTGGATGAGAGGCCTGAGCTGGAATTGGCGGATGTTGATCTAATGGAGTGAGATGCTGGTTTTGGGGGAGATTTAGAAAAAAAACAGGCAATGCTTGTCTTTGTAGTCGATTGTTTTATATCATGTTGTTCAAATAAGGGTCGGTTGGAAGCTATAGCGAGGATATAACATGAAACAACTAATACAACGATTGACAGGTGCAACAACTATTCGTGCTTTTCATGGCGGGAAGCTGAAGTCGATTTCGTGCGCTGTGTTATTCAGCATTGCCTTGGCAGCGACTACTCAGGCGGCAGCTGCTGGATATGATGTCCGTGGAAAAACTAAGGCTCAAATTAAAGCTATCTATGGTGAACCAGTTAGCATTAAAGGGCCGGTTGGTGGCTTTAATGCTAAGCGTCCTCCTATAACTGAATGGCAATATGATGATTTTTTCGTTACTTTCGAAAATAATATTGCGCTGCATGGCTTCGGCAAAGACAGCTTGAAGTTGGAATTAAATCGATAGAATAGCTGTCTGGCTATATAGCCAGACCTTGATATTAGGACTCCAATAACAGATTTTCCAATACGGCTCTGTACGTATTGGATAAGCCTTGTAATGCTTCTATTTCCACATTCTCGTTTATTTGGTGGATAGAGGCATTGACTGGGCCTAACTCAACAACTTCTGCTCCAGTTGGGGCAATGAAGCGCCCATCTGATGTCCCACCTGCGGTAGATAATTTGGTTTCAATATTAAGTTCTGATTTGATGGCATTTACGCATGCATTGACCAATTCGCCGTGCCCGGTGATGAATGGTTGGCCTGATAAATGCCAGTCGGTCTCATAGGTGATTCCTGTATTTTCAAGTGTTCTGGTTAATAAGGATTCTACTGTGGAGCGAATGTGTTCGTCAGTGATCTCTGTCGAAAAGCGAAAGTTGAAAGTAAGAATAGCTGATCCTGGGATGACGTTGGTCGCGCCTGTTCCTGAGTTGATATTGGAAATTTGAAAGGATGTTGGCGGGAAATATTTATTGCCTTGATCCCATTCAATGGCTGTTAGTTTTTCAATAACAGTCCCGCAATAATGAATAGGGTTGTTTGCCAGATGTGGGTAGGCAACATGTCCTTGTTTGCCGTTCAGGGTTAAAACGCAACCCAGTGACCCGCGCCGTCCATTTTTGATGACATCTCCCAGAACATTGGTTGAGCTTGGTTCCCCAACAATGCAGTAGTCTATTTCTTCCTGGCGAGCCTGGAGTGTTTCGATAACTTTTACTGTGCCATATTTTGCGATGCCTTCTTCATCAGATGTAATCAGAAGAGCAATGGAGCCAGCATGATCTGGATGTTGGGAAACAAAGTCTTCAATCGCTGTGATGAAGGCGGCCAGGGAACTCTTCATGTCGGCTGCGCCTCGACCGTAAAGCACCCCGTTCTTTTCAATAGGGATGAATGGGTCGGTATTCCAACCAGCAAGATCACCTGCAGGAACGACATCGGTGTGTCCGGCGAAAACCAGTAAGGGTTCGGCTGTACCACGCCGAGCCCAGAGGTTGGCGACACGTTCAGTGCCCTCACCAAATGGCATGTGTTCTATGTTGAACCCGAGATTCTCGAGTCGTTCTGCCATTATTGTCTGGCAGAGTGCGTCATCAGGAGTAACGGAGCGCTGGCTGATAAGTTGTTTTGCGAGCTCAAGAGTCGGGTTTTGCATAAAACTGGTACTATTATTGTATTGTAAGTAATTAATCGACGCGAAGTAGTTCATTCAGGCCCGTTTTAGAGCGGGTTTTTGCATCAACCTTTTTGACAATCACAGCACAATACAGGCTGTGAGAACCATCTTTGGCCGGAATCGATCCAGAGACGACCACGGAACCGGCTGGGATGCGTCCATAGGTTACTTCACCAGTAGCACGATCAAGAATTTTTGTGCTTTGGCCAATGTAAACGCCCATAGAGATAACAGAGCCTTCTTCAACGATAACGCCTTCAACAATTTCACTGCGGGCGCCGATAAAACAATCGTCTTCAATGATCACTGGCCCAGCCTGAATGGGTTCCAGTACGCCGCCGATACCAACGCCACCAGATAGATGAACATTTTTGCCAATTTGCGCGCAAGAGCCAACAGTTGCCCAGGTATCTACCATTGTTCCACTGTCAACGTAGGCTCCGATATTGACATAACTGGGCATCAATACCGCGCCTGAAGCAATATAGGAGCCTTTACGAACGGCTGCAGGTGGAACAACTCGAAAGCCATCCTGACGAAAACGAGCTTCGTCGTAGTCAGCGAATTTAGAGGGGACTTTGTCGAAATAGTTGGTTTCAGCGCCATCCATAATGCTGTTGTCACGAATAGCAAAAGAAAGCAAAACTGCTTTTTTCAGCCATTGATTGACTACCCACTCGCCGTCTATTTTTTCCGCAACGCGAACGATACCTCGATCTAATTGATCAATAGTATCTATAACCGCTTCTTTTACTTCAGCTGTGGCATTGCTCGGGTTGATGCTGCTGCGGTTTTCGAACGCAGCTTCGATAATGGTTTGTAATGACATAATTATATGATCTATTGGTTTACAGGAATGGTGGGATTATCCAACAAGTTAGCTGGCAGCGCTATGCGTAATTGCATTTTCGGTAGAATCATTGTTCAGGACGTCGCAAATGCTCTTATCGATGGTGCTGAGTAATTCAGGGTCGGTGACAGTGCTGCCATCACGCATGCAGATGAAGAAAACATCTTCTGCTCTTTCTCCGAATGTGGCAATTCGTGCATTGATCAAACGAATATTATTTTTCAATAGGCACAGTGCAACCTTATGTAACAAGCCCGGTTGGTTCTGGGCAATGACTTCCATGATGGTGTGGTGTTCATTGTTATTAATAAAGTAGACCGAGGCTTTAATTGGAAAGTGTTTTAAGGCTCTTGAAATAAAACTGCGGTTAAAATTGCGATTATTTTGCCCGAATAATATGCTGTTGCGTAACTCCCGTACTAAGTGGTTCATGTATTGTGGTTCGTTGGCGAGGTCCGTTTCTGGGACTACACAGGTGAAAGTGTATAAGCCAAAGCCAGCGCTGGTGCTATTTATTTTAGCCTCAATGATGTCCACATCAGCTTGTTCAAAAGCTCCAGTGACTTCGCTGAGCAACCAATTGGTCTCAGCAGCAAATACAAAAAAGTGATTGGCCTCGAGATTGGCGTTATAACGGCCTGCGATAATGGGAATGCCGAGTATCGAATGTTGATCTATGGTGGTTATTTGCCAGACAATGTCGTCGGGGGTGTAGCGTACGAAATAATCATCGTCCAGTGTGTTCCAGAAATGCTGTACATTGTCGATAGCAATATCTGTTTCCCGAAGCTGTTGCAAAGCAAGCTTTTTGTCATCTTCGACATGCTCTTTTATGTCGATAGGCTTGGCTTCTCCCTGGCGCAACATGCGTCTGGCTGCTGTGTGCAGATCCTTTAATAATTGTCCTTTCCATGCATTCCATACTTTAGGGCTGGTGCCACGAATATCTGCCATGGTGAGCAGATACAGATTGTCCAAGTGTTCTTCATCGCCAATGACATTAATAAATTCACGGATAACGTCAGGGTCACTGATATCTCGGCGTTGTGAAAAGTGTGACATATACAAGTGCTGTTTGACTAACCAGCCAACCAGCTTGGCGTCATAGTCACTCATTTTGTGATGCAGGCAGAAATTGACTGCATCAACAGTGCCTAGCTCTGAATGGTCGCCGCCGCGACCCTTGGCTATATCGTGAAATAATGCGCCAAGATACAATCGTTCTGGTTTGTACAGGCGATTAAGGATGCGGCTTGCCAATGGGAATTCTTCTGGATGGGTCGTCAGGCGACGTAAATTGCGGATAACCATCAATGTGTGGGCATCTACAGTATATACGTGAAATAAATCGTGTTGCATCTGACCGACGATGTTGCCAAATGCTGGTATGTAAGCCCCGAGAACGCCGTAGTTGTTCATTCGCCTCAAAGTGTGGGTCAAGCCTGAGTTGTGGCGAAATATTTCGATGAACAAACTTATGCAACGAATGTCTTTGCGAAACTTGCCGTTGATTAAGTGCAGGTTGTAGCGTATGGCTCGAATCGTGTCCGGATGCATATAGTTAACTTGATGCATTTGCATTAGCAGAAAAATTTCCAGTAAAGCATATGGTGACTTTGCAAAAACTGATTCATCAACTATTTCAATCATGTTGTCGCGCACTTGAAAGCGTTTGTTAATGACCTTGGGTTTTGCTTTGCGAGCACGCGTGTTCATCGTCTCAAGTCGGTAGCGTTCAAGCAGTAATTCGTTTTGCAGGCTAATGTCTTTGACGGTGCGATAATAACGTTTCATCAGCTGTTCGACTGCCAGGTTTTGATCATTGTCGATGTAGCCATATTGCGTTGCCAGAACGCGTTGGTGGTCAAACAGGAGGCGGTCTTCACGACGATTACTTAGAAAATGCAGGCCCAATCGCAGCTTCCATAAGATGTTACGGTTGCGGATAAAGTTGTGAATTCCCTGGTCCCGTAAAAAACCTTGCTGCTTTATGTCCTTGTAGTTACGACAGGCGAAGCGGCGATTGTAAATCCATAATATGGTTTGCAAATCGCGCATCCCTCCAGGGCCTTCTTTTATATTGGGTTCCAAATTGTAGGCTGTATCATTAAATGATGCATGGCGATCAATTTGTTCCTGCAATTTTCCGGCAAAGAATTTATCGGCTGGCCAGACCCGGGGGTGGCGAATTTTTTCATCCATTTTGACGACCAGGTCTTTATCTCCTATAAGATATCGAGATTCCAATAAATTGGTCATTACGGTGATGTCTTGTTTCGACTCTTTGACACAATCTTTTATTGAGCGGACGCTGTGGCCAACATCCAGACCTATGTCCCATAAGAAACGTACAAAAATTTCAGTGAACTCTTGAAATTGATCATAATGATCCTTTTCTAGCAGGATTTGGATGTCAATGTCGGAGTAGGGGTGTAGTTCTCCACGCCCGTAACCACCTACAGCCACCAGAGCAATGACGGCTTTGTCGGGTAATTGTTCGCTGTGCAGATTCCATGCCTGGATAAGTAGTTGGTCCATAAACCAGGTCAGGCCTTGGATGATGTCGCCAGCGCTAGTGCCGGCAAAATACTGTTTTTTCAGTTCATTACGGGTGTTTTCAAGCGCCGCCTTGAATAAGGGTAATGGTGTAGAAGTGTTGGCTAATTCATGGGCGAACTGATTGGGCTTGAACAGGCTGTTTCTCGCAATGGCCATAGACTTTACTGCACTGAGTTAGCAGAGGCCGTGAGAATTTCGTAGCCATTGTCGGTTACTAAAATAGTATGTTCCCATTGTGCTGACAAGCTGTGATCTCGGGTGACGACAGTCCAGTTGTCAGCCAACAAGCGGGTGTCTTTGCGGCCCACGTTAACCATTGGTTCTATGGTAAAGGTCATGCCAGCCTGGAGTTTCATGCCAGTTTTTGGTTTTCCGTAATGCAGTACTTGAGGTTCTTCGTGAAATACTTTGCCAATGCCATGCCCGCAGTATTCACGAACGACAGAAAAATTCTGTTTTTCGGCGTATTGCTGAATGACATGGCCGATATCCCCTAAGTGGGTGCCGGGCTTGACTAAAGCAATGCCTCGCAGCATGCATTCTTTGGCTACATCACAAACCCGCTGCGCAATAATCGAGGTTTTGCCAACATGAAACATGCGGCTGGTATCACCATGGTAACCATCTTTGATGACGGTAATGTCAACATTGATAATGTCGCCTTTCTTGAGTCGTTTGTCACCGGGTATTCCATGACAAATGACATGATTTACTGAGGTGCATATAGACTTGGGGAACCCTCGGTAGTTTAATGGCGCTGGAATTGCCTGCTGTTCATTGAGAATGTAATCGTGGCAAATGGTATTGAGTTCGTCGGTAGTAATGCCTGGTTGAATATGCGGCTCTATCATATCCAGAACTTCGGATGCCAAGCGTCCGGCGACGCGCATTTTTTCGATTTCTTCAGGTGTTTTTATGCTGACAGTCATAGTGATCAATTCGTTGGAGGTATTTTGGCGCCCATTATAGCCTGCTGGACATGCAGTTGGGAGTTTATAATGCACAAGTTAAGCATTATTTTTGTGGATATTTTACGGTGGAATTGCTTCTAATGGTGCAGTTGATGGTTTTTTGCGGGTTTCTTTTCTGAGGCGCTGGTGTGAAGGTTTTCTGAATATCCGAAATTAATCGCTGAAAAGGCAAAAAGTCGTTGTTGATCAAGGCGTGCTGTGCTATAAAGCGCACACAAAATTTCGACCGCCAATTGACACATTTGTCTTGGGTGCTTGTAGTCAACTTCGTGTTGTCAGTGATATTGATTGTTACTTGCCAATACAAACGTTGTATATGCAGTTGATAAATGGGATCGGCGGTTTTGTTAACAACCCTAAATTGGAGAAAATATTATGTCTAATGTCACTATGCGTGAAATGCTTGAAGCGGGCGTTCACTTTGGCCATCAAACCCGTTACTGGTGCCCGAAAATGGGTCCATATATCTTTGGCCAACGCAATAAAATTCACATTATCAACCTTGAAACCAGTTTGCCAATGTTCAATGATGCAATGAACTTCATTGGTCAGATTGCTGCTAATGGCGGACAAGTTATGATTGTCGGCACTAAGCGTTCTGCAAGTCGCCTGGTTCAGGAAGCTGCACAACATGCAGAATGCCCTTATGTTAACCATCGTTGGTTAGGCGGTATGTTGACTAACTTCAAGACTGTAAAAAATTCGATTCGTCGTTTGAAAGAATTGGATACTATGGCTGTTGAAGGAACTAATAAGGTGTTGCGTAAAAAAGAAGCTTTGACCCAAGAACGAGAGCGTATCAAGCTTGAACGTAGTCTGGGCGGCATTAAGAATATGCAGGGCTTGCCGGATGTATTGTTCGTTATTGACGTTAAACAAGAGTACATTGCTATTTCAGAAGCAAATAAGCTGGGTATTCCTGTAGTTGCAGTGGTTGATACCAACTGCGCTCCTGATGGCGTGGATTATGTCATTCCAGGTAATGATGATGCGATTCGCTCTATCAAACTTTATCTTGAGATTCTAGCGGAAACAGTTATCAATGCCCGTCGTGCTTCTCAAGTCACTGTCGCTGGTGACGCGGGTGCCTATGTGGAAGTTGATGCAGAAGGTCACGCAATTGCCAATGTGGTTACTAAAGTAGCGCCAGCAGAGCCGGCTGAAGCTTCTGTGGCGGAAGCTCCCGTGGCTGATGAGGCTCCTGCAGCTGAAGTTGCTGCCCAGGAAGAGCCAGCTGCTGAAGCTCAATCTGATGCAGGCGACAGCTTGACTGAGATCGATGGTATCGGCCCGGTGATTGAGAAGAAACTGGCTGCTGCGGGTGTAACAACATTCAAGCAAATTGCAGAGTTCACAGCTGAAGATATTGCCAAGTTTGACGAAGAGTTGAATTTCAAAGGCCGTATTGAGCGTGAAGAGTGGGTTAAACAGGCTCAAGCAAAAGTTTAATAGTATTTTTGTCAGTGCTGCGAGAACGTAGCACTGACTATACTAACGACAAAATAATCTCGATAAAATAGAGAGGTGTATTATGGCAATTACTGCCGCATTAGTGAAAGAACTGCGCGAACGTACTGGCGCAGGCATGATGGAATGCAAAAAAATTCTGACAGAAACCAATGGCGATATTGAATCTGCTATTGAGGAGTTACGTAAGCGTGGCGCTGCTCAGGCTGACAAAAAAGCCAGCCGAATTGCTGCTGAAGGGACTGTTGTTGCAGTCGTTGATGGTTCAGTAGGTGTTGTGGTTGAAGTGAACTGTGAAACTGATTTCGTCGCCAAAGATGAAAACTTTGTTGCTTTTGCTAACAATGTCGCGGCTACTATCGTAGCTGGTAACCCTGCTGATGTTGAGGCTTTGAACTCTTTGGCGCTTGCAGGGGGCACTGCTTCTGTTGAAGAAACACGTTCCGCTCTGGTTCAGAAAATTGGTGAAAAAGTAGATGTTCGCCGCTTTGAACGCATTGCTGCTGCCGATGGTGAAACGGTTGGTGCTTATCAGCATGGCAAAAATATTGGTGTTCTGGTGCACAGCACGGCAGATACCGAAATGGGTCGTGATATTGCGATGCATGTGGCTGCCAGTAAGCCTATGTGCGTGAGCGCTGATCAAGTGTCTGCTGAAACTATTGCCAAAGAGAAGGAAATTTATCTTGCTCAAGCGGCTGATAGTGGCAAACCTGCTGAAATCATGGAGAAAATGGTCGAAGGTAAGTTGCGTAAATTTGTTAATGAAGTTACCTTATTGGGCCAGGCATTTGTTAAAAACCCTGACCAGACCGTTGAGAAACTGCTGAAAACTGCCGATGCGCAAGTGAAGCAGTTTGTCCGATATGAAGTTGGTGAAGGCATTGAAAAGAAAGAAGATAACTTTGTTGAAGAAGTTATGGCAGCAGTAAAGTCTTAATTGACTGATCAAGAGATGAATGGCTATTTATAGATAGTTGTTCATCTCTATATGCGCTGGTTTTATAAAGCAGTTCCAAAATGAAATAAACCATCAGATTATTTGAAGAGTTTAGAGAGTGATTTATTATGTCAAAAGAGCCTAAGTTAAGACGTATCCTTCTGAAACTCAGTGGAGAGGCTCTCAGCGGCGAACAATCGTTTGGAATTGATACCGTTATCCTGAATAACGTTTGCAAGGAAATTGCAGCAGTCGTAGCCACAGGAGTTCAGGTAGCTGTTGTCATTGGTGGTGGCAATTTTTTTCGAGGTATCAGTGCCTCAGAAGCGGGAATTGAACGAGCCACGGCTGATTATATCGGCATGTTAGCGACTGTGATGAACTCGCTGGCAGTTCAACAAGGATTAAAACAGATTGGAGTTGAAGCACGAGTTCAGTCTGCGATTCCCATTTCACCGGTTTCAGAGCCTTATGTTCGCTTACGGGCACTAAAACATTTGAATATGAACCGCGTGGTTATTTTTGCTGCAGGCACAGGTAACCCCTATTTCACTACAGATACTGCGGCCAGTTTGCGGGCTGCGGAAATAAACGCCAATTTGCTGATCAAAGCGACTAAAGTTGATGGTGTTTATGACTCTGATCCAATGCAAAACCCGGATGCACTCAAGTATGAGACCATCTCTTACGATGATGTACTGCAAAAGCGCCTTAATGTGATGGATGCTACAGCTATTGCTTTGTGTCGTGATAATCAATTACAGTTGCAGGTCTTGGCAATTCACGAAGAGAATTCATTGTTGAGAGCTATTTCCGGAGAATCAGTCGGTACTAAAATCACCGCCTGAAGAATGATATCTCTGAGCACCCAGTAGTTATCTGGGTGTAATAACAGTCTGAATTTAACGAATAAAAATAGATTATTGAGGCAGTAAGATGATAGATGAAATCTTAAAAGATGCAGAGCAACGTATGCAAAAATCGATTGAATCGATGAATACGGTCATGGCCAAAGTGCGCACTGGAAGAGCAAGCCCAACGTTGATTCAGCACCTTACGGTTGATTACTATGGTACTCAAACACCGATTAATCAGGTGGCGAATGTTACTGTACAAGACGCCAGAACATTGTCGGTTCAGCCATGGGAAAAGCCGATGGTGCCTCTTATTGAAAAAGCAATTATGCAATCTGACTTGGGCTTAAATCCGGTTACGGCTGGTGAGGTGATTCGTATTCCATTACCTCCATTGACTGAAGAACGTCGTAAGGAAATGGCAAAAATGGTTTCTAATGAAGGTGAAAACGGGAAAATTGCTATTCGCAATATCCGTCGTGATGCCAATAGCGATATTAAATCATTGTTGAATGAAAAAGAAATATCTGAAGATGAAGATAAGGTTGCTCATGACAGGGTGCAGAAGCTGACAGATCAATATATTGTCAAAGTCGATGAGGTCGTCGAAGCAAAGCAAACTGAAATCATGACCGTTTAGGTCTGTGACAAAAACTGTGTTAGCAAAAACTGCCCTTGTGAAATACCGAGTATATGAATAAGCCAAAGCATATTGCCATCATTATGGATGGCAATGGTCGTTGGGCGGAACAACAGGGTAAATCTCGCTCTGCTGGCCACAAAGGTGGAGTCAAAGCAGTTAAAGAAATCATTCAAGCGTGTGTTGAACGTGATATTTCTTATTTGACTTTGTTTGCGTTCAGTAGTGAAAACTGGAATCGACCCAAAGCTGAAATAGGCTCGTTGATGGAGTTGTTTACCAACGCATTGAAGAATCAAGCCAAAAAATTGCAGGAAAATGGTGTGCGCCTGCAATTAATCGGAGACATTTCTAAATTCAATAAGACTATACAAATTCTGGCGAACAAGGCGCAGACCATGACGCCTGAACAGACGCGTTTAACGCTTAATATCGCTATGAATTATGGTGGTCGTTGGGATATTGTTGAAGCTGCTAAGACATTGGCACAGCAAGTAGCCTCCAAGGAATTGAGCGTCGATGAAATTGATGAGGCTCATTTTTCTACAGCTGTTGCAACTGCTGGCATGCCGGATCCAGATTTATTCATTCGCACTAGTGGTGAGTATCGTATTAGCAATTTCCTGCTCTGGCAGTCTGCGTACGCTGAGTTCTATTTCACTGATATTTTGTGGCCGGACTTTGATGCAGAGCAGTTGGACAAAGCTTTGGAAAGTTATGCGCAGCGAAACCGTCGCTATGGCCAGACAGCACAACAAATACAGAGTAACTGAGGCTGCTCGAATACTATGCTGAAACAACGAATTATTACTGCATTGATTCTAGCCGGAATTTTTTTTACGACACTCTTTAGTAGCAGTCATTGGCCTTGGTTGGTTTTTGTCAGTGTTATGGTGATTCAGGCTTGGCGTGAATGGATTAAACTGTCGAAAATGTCTATGAGTAAACCGGTTGTCTGGTTGGCGACTGCGTTACTGCTTGCAGGGGCGTATGCTTTGACAGTGAGTGCTTATTCATGGATTGCTGTTTTAGGCAGTGTTGTTCTGTGGCTGTTCTTGATTGTCAGCACACTTCGTAGCAATGTAAATTTCAATTCATTATTGTGGTTGCCAACAGTAAAGCTATTTCTCGGTGTATGGATTCTGGCCCTGACCTGGTGGGCTTTGATCTGGCTTAGAGCACAGACCGATGGTCAATGGTGGTTAGTCGGCTTTTTGCTGATCATGTTTTTAGCCGATAGCGGTGCCTATTTCACCGGCAAACGTTTTGGTAAGAGAAAACTGGCAGCACATGTCAGTCCTGGAAAAACTGTTGAAGGTTTGATTGGTGGAGTCGTGGCTGTTTCTATATACGCCATAATTGCTATTCTCAGTTTGCAGATGTACAGCAACAGCGTATTGTTGTTTGTAGGAGCAATTATTATTGCCTTGGTTTCTGTTGGTGGTGATTTATTTGAGAGTGTGCTTAAACGTCAGGCGGGCTTGAAAGACAGTAGTAATATCCTGCCGGGGCACGGAGGTGTCCTTGACAGAGTAGATAGCCTATTGGCTGCTTTGCCCTTTATGTTGCTGGTTTATGCATGGCAGTCAGGTTTGTCATTAGGCTTAAATTAATACTGATAGATGATTCAGAAATCTTCCGTAGATAATCCGCAACCCAGCATTGGTAGTGAACCGGCTAAACAAATTGTTGTGCTTGGGGCTACCGGATCTGTAGGTGTCAGTACTTTGGATGTGCTGGCTCGCCATCCTGAGAATTACTCAGTCTTTGCATTAACAGCGAACCGCAATGTCGAGCGTTTATTGCAACAATGTATTCGACATAATCCTCAGATTGCCGTTATGGTAGATGAAGCTGCCGCTCAGCAGTTACGCGCGGCTTTGTCTGATCAACCTCAGATAGCAACCCAAGTGTGGTCAGGTGATCAGGCTTTGGTCGAATTAATGGAGTTGTCTGAAGTGGATACGGTGATGGTCGCTATTGTTGGCGCTATTGGTTTATTGCCATCGCTTACGGCAGTAGAGCAAGGCAAGACCGTGTTGATTGCTAATAAAGAGCCTCTGGTGATGGCTGGCGCTATTTTTACTGAAACTGCGCAGCGCTCTGGAGCAACTATATTGCCCATCGACAGCGAGCATAATGCTATTTTCCAGTGTCTGCCTTTTCCATTTCAGGCAAAACAGGAAGTTGAACGTTTGATTCTGACGGCTTCCGGTGGACCTTTTCGTGACCGTATCTGGAGTGAATTGCAATCGGTAACTCCAGAGCAGGCTATCGCTCATCCAAATTGGAGCATGGGGCCAAAAATTTCGATTGATTCGGCAACCATGATGAATAAAGGTCTTGAGCTGATCGAAGCCAGTCATCTATTTGCCATGCCAGAACGAAAAATTGATGTCTTAATACATCCACAAAGCATTATACATTCACTGGTTGAATATCGTGATGGTTCTCAGTTGGCTCAGTTGGGTTCTCCTGATATGCGTATTCCTATTGCTCATGCGTTGGCTTGGCCCAAACGCATAGAGTCAGGAGCTAAGCGCTTGAACCTGGCTGAGGTAGCTCGATTGGATTTTTCGCAACCTGATCTGGAACAGATACCTTGTCTGGTCCTGGCAAGGCAGTCTGCTGCAGCTGGGGGTATAACTCCAGCGGTGCTTAACGCAGCAAACGAAATTGCTGTTGATCAGTTCATTAATAAAAATATAAGCTTTACAGACATTCCTGTAGTTATTGATAAAGTGCTGCAAGCAATGCCAAATGAGGCGGTTGATACAATTGAGGCAATTGTCGAGGTTGACCAACGCGCCAGAGTATTGGCAAACTCTTTTTGTAAAAGCTGTGCTCCAGAGAGCTTAAGCTGAAACGGGCTTTTGCAGTGTATGAAACAACTCAATATTAGCTCAAATAATAGGTAAGGCATGTTAAGTTTTGGATATAGCATTGTTGGATTTTTGATCGCTATTGCGATTCTGGTGACTGTGCATGAGTTTGGTCATTACTGGGTGGCAAAAAAGTTGGGTGTGAAAGTCCTCAAATTCTCTGTCGGTTTTGGTAAACCCTTATGGAAGAAGGTTGCCGGCAAAGATAATACAGAATATGTAATAGCCGCTATTCCACTGGGCGGTTATGTCAAAATGCTCGGTGAAGGTGACGATGATTTCAATGAACAGGAAAGTCACCGCGCATTTGATAACCAGGCTTTATGGAAACGTTTCCTGATAGTGCTTGCCGGCCCTATGATTAATTTTCTGTTTGCGATCTTATTGTATGCAGGATTGCAGATGCTTCCTGTTGAAACGGTTAAACCCATTTTTGGTGATATTCCCGAAGAATCATTGTTGGCAAAAGCGGGTGTTGAGCCGGGTGATCGTTTGGTAAAGCTGGATGGAAGGAATGTTGATTATTTCAGTCAACTGCAAGACCTGTATATTTTTAATCAGATTATTCGTCAGGATAGCTTGCAGCTGGAAGTTGAACGCGATGGTGGCAGGTTTAATGTCGATGTTTCTCTGCAAGATGTTTCTATCCGGGTCATAAATCCAGGCATCTTATCCCAGCATATAGGCTTGCGTGGTGTAATGCCTAAAGCGACTCCTGTTGTTGGGCGTTTAGTCCCTGATTTTCCAGCAAAACTGGCAGGTCTGAATGAGGGAGACAAGATTCGAAAAATTGATAGTGTAGCGATAGATTCCTGGGAAGATATCGTTCGTTTGATCCGCGCTGCAGGTGAGTCTGCGACAACATTCACTGTTGAAAGAAACAAAGAATTGATGGAGTTGGTCATTACACCGAAAATGGCTACTGTAGGAGAGGAAAAGGTTCCTCAAATTGGTATATACCCGAAAGTTCAAGATATACCGGATGAGTTTTTGATGACGCATCAGAACTCGTTTTTTCAGGCTATTGGTAAGGCAGTTGAACAAACGTGGTTGATGTCGGTGGTTACTTTGCGCATGCTTGGTAAAATGCTGACATTGGAAGCTTCTCCTAAAAATGTCAGTGGCCCTATTACGATTGCCCAGGTAACGGGTGATGCGATCCAGGTCAGTTTTAGTTATTACATTAATATTTTAGCGCTTATTAGCATTAGTTTGGGGGTGATGAACCTGTTGCCGATACCAATGCTTGATGGTGGACACCTGTTATTTTATACACTTGAAGCAGTTGCTGGTAAGCCTCTATCAGAGCAATGGCAGCTGTTTGGGCAAAAAATTGGCCTGGTTTTGCTGGGTAGTTTGATGTTACTTGCCTTTTATAATGATATATTCCGACTGTTGAGTTAATTCACAGCAGCATTTGTAGTACTTTCTCTAATTAGATAATGCTTGTCGGGGTGAGCCTCGCTGGTAGATTAAACTCTCAATAAACGCCAAGTGGAGGATAGTTTGAGAACAATATTTACGGTTATGGTGATGGCAATTACGTTGTCATTAGGCTTGAGTGTTAATAATGCCATGGCACAGGACAGCTTTGTGGTAAATGATATTCGGGTTCAGGGCTTGCAGCGGATAACGCCTGGTACAGTGTTTAATTACTTGCCGGTAAAGATTGGGGACAACTTTGATAAAAACGTCTCTGTGAATGCAATTCGCGAGCTCTATAAAACGGGTTTCTTTAAGAATGTCAGCATTAAGCAAGACGACAATGATCTTATCGTGATTGTTGATGAAAACCCTTCCATTGATTCTATCGCCTTTACGGGGAATAAAGCCTTTGCTGATGAAATCTTAAAGCAGGTATTGCAGGACGGTGGTCTGCGTGAAGGGGAAATTTATAAACCCAGTGTGCTTGAATTGGTGGTTAAACAACTCAAAGCTCAATATTTAAATATTGGCAAATACTCAGCTCAAGCAGAAATCGATGTAAAAACTCTGGATCGCAATCGCGTTGCTTTGAGCTTGAATGTACGTGAGGGAAAGACTGCCAAGATCAAAAAGATTGCGATCATTGGTAATGAGTTCTTTTCTGATAAGGCTATTCTCAGTAAATTTAAATCAAGAACCGGTAAAGGCTTGAATCCCTTCAGTAAGGCGAACCTGTATTCAAAAGATAAGGTGACAGGTGACATTGAAACCTTGCGCAGTCTTTACCAAAATGCTGGCTTCGTTGATTTTGAAATCGTTTCTTCAAGGGTGTCTATTTCACCGGAGAAAGACGGTATTTATTTGACTTTAAACGTTAATGAAGGAAAACGCTTCAGAGTGTCGCAATTTACCTTGAACGGGCGTTTAATCGTTGAAGAGGCCCAATTGCTGCCTTTAGTATCTATCAAGCCAGGAGGTTATTACTCACGGGCAGATGTCGATGAAACGGTGAAAACCTTGTCAGAGCGAATGGCTGATGAAGGTTACGCTGATGCACGTATTGTCCCGGTTCCTGAATTTGATCGTGATAATGCAACGGTTAGTTTTGCTATAAATATCAATCCAAATCGTGTTGTCTATGTACGCAGAATTGAGATCGTCGGTAATGCAAAAACGAACGATGAAGTTGTTCGACGAGAATTGCGGCAGTTAGAAGGAGCTCCTTTTTCGCCCAGCCAGGTGCAGAGATCGAAAGTGCGTCTGCAACGCCTGAGCTTTTTTGAAACGGTTGATATCAAAACTCAGCCGGTTCCAGATAGCCCGGACCAGGTTGATTTGACAGTAGAGGTGTTGGAGCGACCGACGGGTAACTTTTTATTCGGTGTTGGCTATTCGGGTGATGACGGTGTCATAGTACAGGCGGAGATAACTCAAGCCAATTTTCTAGGTACTGGGAAATCATTTGAATTTGGTATTGATACAACAGGCAGTGCTGATTCTGTTCGGTTTAATTTTACCGATCCTTATTTGACGACATCTGGTGTTCAGCGCACTATCAGTTTCCGAGGACAGAGACTGGATTCTTCTGAAGCTGACACTTCTGACTTTTTGACAGAAACACTGGGTGTCAATTTATCCTATCGTTTTCCAATCAGTGAATATTCAACATTCAGTATTGGTGGTGGTCTGGAAAGAGTGGATTTGATTTCTACTGATTCAACACCACCTGAGATTGGTCCATTTATCGAGGAGCATCCGGAAAATAACCAAATCAGCATCAATTCACGATTGGCTTATGACACGCGCGACAGCCTGCTTTACACAACATCAGGCTGGTATAATAAAGTGGATGTAGAATTGGCTACTCCGGGCAGTGATCTGGAATATTATAAAGCCAGCGCATCATCAGCTTATTATCTGCCACTAACTGAACGCAGCGCCTTTAAACTGGGTGCGAATATCGCTTATGGTGATGGCTATGGTGACATTGATGGCTTGCCTTTCTTTAAGAACTATTACGCTGGTGGTAATTCAACGGTACGTGGTTATCGTGCCAGGTCGTTAGGCCCTAGAGATAGCAGTGAGGATTCTGACCCGTTGGGTGGTAGTAAACGCGTATTATTTAATGCGACATTGTTATTGCCCTTTCCAGGAATTGACACTCAAAGCCAACGCATTGGTTTGTTCGTTGATGCAGGCCAAGTCTATGCCTCTGATCAGAGTATAGACTTGTCCGAGTTGCGTTTCTCCGCAGGCATTGGTTTGAACTGGCTGACGCCAGTAGGACCGTTGTCTCTGAGCTATGGTGTGCCTCTGAATGATGAAGAAGGCGATGATATTGACAGAGTTCAATTCAGTATCGGACGTTTGCTTCGATAGTTGTACAACACGTTTTGCTATATTGTCCAATGCGACATATACGACCTTATAGATAACAGGCTTTTAGTAACTATATATTTATAACAACAGGTATTAATGATGAAAAAGAATTTTTGGCTAATAGGTTGCTTGCTATTATCAACTATGATCAGCAATCTCAGTCATGCTGAGGAATTGAAAGTAGGTTATTTCAACTTTTTGAAAGTTGTTAATAGCGTGCCTCAGGCGAAGGAAGCTGAAAAGCGACTAGAGGCAGAGTTTGAACCACGTAAACAGAAAATCACGCAATTGGACGAAGAGTTTAAACAGTCAAAGGCAGATCTGGAAAAGAACTCTCTGGTTATGACTGAAAAAGATCGTGATGCGAAAGAAAAAGAATTGCGTGCCAAGAATCGTGAATTGAAGTTGCTGTATCAAGAGTATCAGGAAGATTTGTCGTTGCGACAAAATCAGGAAACCAGTGCCATTCAGAAATTGGTCTATCAATCAGTTCTGGAAATAGCCAAGAACGAGAATTATGATTTGATTCTGGATCAAGGTACAGTCTATGCTAGCCCCAAGATTGATATCACGGCGAAAGTGCTGGAAAAACTATCAAAACAATAATTATTGATAATAAGGACTACTATTGTGTCGACTCTAGATATTCACCAAATACTTAATTTATTACCACACCGTTATCCATTTCTACTATTGGATCGAGTTACTGAGGTTATTCCTCAGGAAAAGCTGACGGCATTAAAAAATGTTACTATTAATGAACCTTATTTTGCTGGCCACTTTCCTGCAAGACCGGTGATGCCTGGTGTTTTGATGCTGGAAGCCATGGCTCAGGCCAGTGCTATTTTGGCCAGTTATGACCTAGAAGAAGTGGATATCGAAAATCGTGTTTACTATTTCACTGCTATCGATAAAGCTCGCTTTAAGCGCCCTGTAGAACCAGGTGATCAATTAATTTTTGAAGTTGAAACAGTGCGTCGTATTAGAAATATGTGGAAGTGTAAGGGTGTAGCAACTGTTGATGGTGAAACCGCAGCAAGAGCTGAACTGATGTTCACGTATAAAGATTTATGATCCACGCATCAGCAATTATTGACCCGAGTGCACGTATTGGCAATGATGTCAGTATTGGACCATTTTCGGTTATCGGCCCCAATGTTGAAATTGGTGACAATACTCAAATAGCATCGCATGTAGTAGTCGAAGGGCACACAAAGATTGGTCGTGATAATCAGATCTTTCAATTCGCTTCTATTGGGGCAGCGCCGCAATCTGTTTCCTATAAAGGGGAACCAACACAAGTAATAATTGGTGATGGCAATGTTTTTCGTGAATTTGTTACTATCAATCGTGGCACAGTCGAAGATGAGGGTATAACGTCTATTGGCGACCAGAATTATCTGATGGCTTATGTGCATATAGCGCATGATTGTCACTTGGAATCACACACCATTTTTGCCAATTGCGCCAGTCTGGCAGGGCATGTGCATGTTGGCGATTATGTCATTATGGGGGGGTTCTCCCTGGTGCATCAATTCTGTCGTGTTGGTCCGCATTGTATAACGGGTATCGGTGCTGTCTGTATTCAAGATGTGCCTCCATATACTCTGGTTGCTGGCAACAAAGCGATTACACATGGTATTAATGTCAAAGGTTTGCGTCGGCGTAATTTCAGTAAAACGGATATAGTTGAGTTAAAAAAAGCCTATAAAATGTTATACCGTTCAGGCCTGACGACTTCTAATGCGATTGAAAAAATGAATGCTTTGGAATGGGAAAGCGATCATATAACGCATTTACTGAGCTTTCTTGGTAACTCTAAACGTGGGGTTATTCGTTAGACCTTGTTGAGAATTCATTTTTACCAAAGGGAGTAATGTGATTGAGATTGTGACTAATTTTTTTCAAATTGCTTGCTCTTGAGATACGTGACAGAAATAATAGCAACGATCTCAGCTTAACAATGAATTTTCAACAGGCCTTGGCTTTATGGCCAGTTTTAACCGTCTTTTCTGATATATTTCGGTGCCTTAGATGAAAATTGCAATTGTTGCAGGAGAAACCTCGGGTGATATTCTCGCTGCAGGTCTGATTAGTGCATTAAAGAAGAAATACCCTCAAGCTGAGTTTATGGGTATTGCCGGTCCCTTGATGCAAGATCAGGGCATGGTGTCAGTTGCGGATATGCAAAAGTTGTCTATTATGGGCTTGGATGGTTTGTTGGGCAGCATTGGAGAAATACTGTCAATCCGAAAAAATTTACTCGAAACGCTTCTGGCTGATCCGCCAGATATTTTTATTGGTGTTGACGCGCCTGATTTTAATTTGACTCTGGAAGAAAAGTTGCGTCAACAAGGGATTCTGACAGTTCACTATGTCAGCCCTACAGTATGGGCGTGGCGTAGTTATCGAATTCATAAGATTCGCCGAGCTGTAGATTTGATGCTGACGCTTTTCCCTTTCGAAGCGGACTTTTACAAACAGCATAAGGTTCCAGTAAAATTTGTTGGTCACCCAATAGCTCAATCGGTCAAACCACATGATTGTGATCCAGAATTTCGCGAACGTTATGCTGATCAAGAACAAACCCTGTTGGCGGTATTGCCAGGCAGTCGTTCCAGTGAGATAAAACGGCTGGGAGGATTGTTTCTGGATGTCATGCGCAGTTTATATCAGAAGGATCATAGCTTACGTTTTATTGTTCCGTTGGTAAACGAACGCATTCACGAACAATTTGAAGTGTTTATTCAACCTGAGGATCATGAATTTCTATATTTAGTAGGTGGTGAACAATCACGTACAGCGATGTCGGCAGCCGATATTGTTTTGCTTGCCTCAGGTACTGCGGCGCTGGAAGCTGCTTTGCTGGCTAAGCCGACAGTGGTTGCCTACAAACTATCGTGGTTGACGTATTGGTTTGCCAAAGCAACGACTGCAGTAAAGCATGCCTCTATGCCCAATCATTTGTTACCAGAACCGATTGTTCCTGAGTTTATTCAACAACAGGCAACAGTCGAGAATTTAGTGGCAGCTTTACAAACTTACCTGAAAGATGCAGGCTTACGCACAAAAACCAGTCAACAATTAGCAACAATTCATGCAAAATTAGATTATGATGCAGACCAGTTAGCTGCCGATGCCATTGTCGAATTACTGGAAAAAACACCTGAATTATGAAATGGCAAATCTTTATGAACTTATAAAAAATGCTGAGCTGAAACCTTTTCAATGTCACAATGAACAAACCTGATAATCCAAATAATGATTTAATTGCTGGTGTGGATGAAGTTGGGCGTGGCCCTCTTATTGGTTCAGTTGTAGCAGCGGCCTGTATTTTGCCAGAGGTTTTTGATTTGCCGGGTCTAAATGACTCAAAAAAAATATCTGCAACAAAACGTGAACAACTGGCGGTACTAATCAAACAGCAAGCAATTGCCTGGAGTGTTGCGCAAGCCAGTGCCCAGGAGATTGACCAAATTAATGTTCTGCAAGCATCTTTGTTGGCAATGAAACGTGCAGTTCAAGCATTGTCGGTGCAACCGGGTTTCGTGTTGGTGGATGGTAATAAACTACCTGATTGGAGCTATGCTTCCAGAGCGGTTGTCGGGGGTGATGGTATTGAACCCGCTATTTCTGCGGCATCGGTTCTGGCTAAAGTGGCTCGGGATGCAGATATGGTAAAGTTGTCTGAACAACATCCTCATTATGGTTTTGATAAGCATAAAGGCTATCCAACCAAGCAACATATGGAAGCCTTGCAGCAGCATGGTATATTGCCAGAACACAGAACCAGCTTTGGGCCGGTACGCAAAATTATTGACGCGAAAAAAGCGTAACTTACATCAGTCTAAAATGATTGTTGATATTTTTTATTTAAAAAGACCGTAGGATTACTGAATACTAATGACATCTGAAGCTTTCGTTCACCTGCATGTTCATAGCGAATTTTCTCTGGCAAATGGTATTGTTCGTCTGCCTGACTTAATCGCTAACAGCAAAAGTATGGGTATGCCTTCAGTGGCATTGACTGATCTGGTGAACTTTTATGGTTTGGTCAAATTTTATTCAGGAGCTAAAAAGAAAGGAATTAAACCAGTTTTTGGTGTAGATCTCTGGGTTCATAATGAGGAGAAACCAAGCGAACCCTTTAAATTGATTCTTCTGGTGCAAAATGCAGCAGGCTATAAAAATGCCTGTGTCTTAATTTCAAAGTCCTACCAACAAGGTCAGGAGTACGAAAAAGCCTGTGTCAGAAAAGAGTGGTTACATGCCCATAGTGAGGGTTTAATTGCTTTATCTGGAGGCATGCATGGGGAAGTTGGTCAAGCTCTGATGAGCCAGGATCAGGATATGATATTGCGTATTGTCACGGAATATAAATCCTTGTTTGCGGGGCGTTTCTATATAGAGTTGCATCGTACTAATAAGCCTTATCAAGCAGAATATATCGATGCTGCAATGCAGTGTGCACAGCACTATCAATTGCCTGTGGTGGCGACGAATGAAGTGCATTTTATCAATGAAAGTGACTTTGATTCACATGAGGCGCGAATTTGTATTCATCAGGGTCGCACTATTACTGACCCGCGCCGGACTAAAGAATTTACTCCTGAACAGTATTTAAAATCGCCTGAACAAATGATTGAGTTGTTTAGCGATATTCCATCTGCGATTGCCAACACCGTTGAAATTGCCAAGCGCTGTAATCTTGAATTGGCAATGGATGATTACTATTTACCTGAGTTTCCTATTCCTCAAGGTGAAACAATTGAGTCGCATTTGCGTAATGAAAGTCTGAAAGGTTTGGAGCGCGTATTACTGAGGTTAGGGGCAGATAAAGTTGAAGCTAACCGCGACGAATATATGCAACGCATGGACTTTGAGCTGGGCATCATTAATCAAATGGGATTTCCCGGCTACTTTTTGATTGTTGCTGACTTTATCCAATGGTCCAAGGAAAATGATATTCCAGTAGGCCCTGGTCGTGGCTCTGGGGCAGGTTCAATTGTTGCTTATGCATTGGGTATCACTGACTTGGACCCGATTGAGTATGACCTTCTATTTGAGAGATTCTTAAATCCGGAGCGGGTATCGATGCCTGACTTTGATGTGGATTTCTGTGTTGAAGGGAGAGACCGTGTAATCGATTATGTATCACGCAAATACGGTCGTGAAAAAGTATCTCAGATCATTACCTACGGTACCATGGCTGCTAAAGCGGTAGTGCGTGATGTTGGGCGGGTTCTGAGTATGCCTTATGGCTTTGTAGATAAAATCGCTAAATTAATTCCGTTCGATCTGGGAATTACTCTCGATAAGGCCCTGGCACAGGAAGAAGAGTTACAGCGGCGCTATGACACTGAAGATGAAGTAACGCATTTAATTGATTTGGCTAAATCACTGGAAGGTATTTCACGAAACGTGGGCAAGCACGCTGGTGGCGTGGTGATTGCTCCGAGTGATTTGACCGACTTTACCCCATTGTATTGTGAGGATAATAACGCCTCAATTGTCAGCCAATACGATAAGGACGATCTAGAGGAAGTAGGGCTGGTTAAGTTTGACTTTCTAGGTTTGAAAACGCTGACCATCATCGATGCTGCGATGAAAGATATCAATCAAAAACGTCAGCAACAAGGCCTGGAACCGATTGATATTTCAACCTTGCCGTATGATGACCCCGAGGTCTATAAATTTCTGCAGACAGGTCAATCAACAGCATTGTTTCAGCTTGAATCATCTGGTATGAAAAAGTTGATCATTGATTTGCAACCGGAAGTGTTTGAAGAAATTACGGCTTTATTGGCGTTGTATCGTCCGGGGCCGCTTGGCGCGAATATGGAGAAAACGTTCTGTAATCGTAAGCATGGTCGTGAGCCTGTGGTTTACGATCACCCAATCCTGGAGCCCATTTTAAAACCAACATATGGCGTTATTCTTTATCAGGAACAGGTGATGCAAATCGCCCAGTTTATGGCAGGTTATACGCTAGGCGGGGCTGACTTATTACGCCGAGCCATGGGTAAGAAGAAGGTTGAGGAAATGACCAAGCAGCGGGAAATTTTTCTCGCAGGTGCTGCAAAGCAGGACATTGACGAAGAGGTTGCCAACAAAGTCTTCGGTCTGATGGAGTACTTCGCTGAATATGGTTTTAATAAATCACACTCTGCAGCGTATGCGGTTGTTTCGTACCAAACAACCTGGATCAAGAATTATTATGCAACAGAGTTTCTGGCATCGTGTATGTCTGCGGATATGGATCATACTGATAAAGTGGTGATTTTATTGAACGAGGCAGACAATATGGGGCTGACTGTTTTGCCACCGAACATTAATCAGTGTGACTATCGTTTCCGTGCTTTGGACACCAAGCGTATAGTTTACGGGCTTGGGGCAGTTAAGGGTATTGGTGAAGCCGTCATTGAGCACTTGATCGAAGTTCGTGAATCGGGTGGACCGTATGAAGATATGTTCGATTTATGCAATCGTATTGATATCAAAAAAGTGAATAAACGTGCCTTTGAATCATTGATAAAAGCCGGGGCTTTTGATGATTTTGGCGCTCATAGAGCAAGCCTGTTAGCCAGCATTAAAATTGCGATAGAAGCAGCAAACCAGCGGGCTTCATCAATGGCTGCTGGCCAGAATGAACTCTTCTCAGTCGCAGCTCCAGTGGAAACTGTGAGCCAACTCAACGAAGTTGATGAATGGCAAAAGAACGAGTTGTTGTCGTATGAAAAGGACACTCTGGGCCTTTATCTGAGTGGCCATCCTATTGACATATATCTGCCGGAAGTTCGGCAGATTGCCAGCACGCCTCTGGTTGATATCAGTGTGGACAGCAATAACAATAAAAAAGCGGTTACCATGGCTGGTTTGATGGTTGGTTTCAGCGTTAAAAATACGAATCGCGGCAAGATGGCATTTGTCACTCTGGATGATAAATCAGCGCGATTGGACGTTACTTTATATGCTGAAACTCTGGAGCAATATGAGGATATTATCCGTAAAGATGAGGTTTTGATTATCAAAGGTATTGCCAGCATGAACAGTTTTACTGGGGAAACCCGTATTGTTGGCAATGATGTTTACAGTATTGATACTGTTCGTACAACATTGGCAAAACAATTGCAGTTAAACTTAACATCATCGCAAATGACTCCAGAGTTTATGGCAGAACTAAAAGGGATAATACAAGCTCAGCCTGATGCCAATTGTTCTGTCAAAATTGTCTATCAATCAAGCCATGGCCAAGTCGATCTGGTGTCAAATGGGTCGATGCAGATAAGTCCTAATGGGAAAATGCTTGAAGATTTAGAGGTGTTGCTGGGTGCTGAAGGAGTGTCCTTGCATTATTGATTTGAATGAATATTCTTTGAGGTTTTGTTGCTTTCTTAACGATTGATGTTAGTCGTTGTAGTGTAAAAGGCGATCAACCCCCAGAGCAATCCACGGGGAAAAGTCGTTTTACCACTGAAGGTCAACCGCCAATTTCAAAACAAAGAGACTGGGAAGAGAGTCAGGATTTTATGGGTTGAATCTCCCGACATTTTCGATTCCTTTGCATGCAAATATCAGTCCTATGACGCTGTTGCCAATAGTTTGGCAATGGCGTTAAATAAGCACCTTTTACGCCTTACATTTTACAGCGCCTTGTATTTCCTTTAGTAAGGTTTGTGTATGAGTTTCGTAACAAGTATGTAACTATTCGCATTAATAGCTACATACTTGTTTGTAATTCTATTTTCCGTAAGCGATGTCTGGAAGCCAGGTTACAATTTGTGGGAAACCGTAAATCATGGCAACGCCAATCAACTGAATAATTATGAAAGGGATAACCCCTTTATAGATGGTGCGGATGTCGACACTTTTGGGGATCACTCCTTTCATATAAAAAAGTGCGAAGCCAACAGGTGGAGTAATAAAAGAGGTCTGCAGACAAACTGCAAACATCACAGCAAACCAGACCAAGTCGACACCCAGATTGCTTAACACGGGTGCAATAAGGGGCAGGATGATCAGGGTGATTTCAATCCAATCAAGAAAGAAACCTAAAAAGAAGGCAATAATAAGAATGACAACAACAACGCCGTTTGGTCCGAAGGGTAGGCTGGTGAGTGCATTCTCGATCAATTCATCACCGCCAAAGCCACGTAATACCAATGAAAAAGCAGTTGCACCAACAAATAAGGCAAAGATATAAGCCGTTGTTTTCATAGTGCCTTGCAGAACTTGTTGCAAATCGGCAAATGAGAGCCGCTTGCGTGTAAGTGCTAAAAGCATAGCACCTAAAGCGCCAACACCAGATGCTTCAGTTGGGGTGGCAATGCCAAAAAAGATGCTGCCAAGAACCGCTATGATCAGAGCTGCTGGTGGCAGTGTTGATTTTAGAACATTCAGGATCAATTGAAACGTGATGGGTTCAGCATCTCTGGGTGCCGGGGCAACGGTTGGTCGTAAGAAGGCATAGCTTAAAATAAAAAGGGTGTAGAGACCGCCTAACATAAGTCCAGGAAACATTGCTCCCATAAATAAATCACCAACGGAAACTCTGATCTGGTCTGCCATCAGCACTAGCATAATAGATGGTGGTATCAGAATGCCCAATGTGCCAGTTGCGCAGACCACACCACAAGCCAGAGCTGCATCATACTGGTGCTTAAGCATTAACGGTACACCGAGAATGGCCAATAATACTACTGATGCGCCGATGATCCCGGTTGAAGCAGCTAATAGCACGCCTATCACAATAATAGTAATTGCCAGGCCACCGCGGACGCGCCCGAATAGTTTCGTCAGGTCTGTCATTAAATCTTCGGCAATGCCTGATTTGTCCATCATAATACCCATGAAGACAAACATAGGCAGAGCAACTAATACCCAGTTGTTCATGACGGCGTATATGCGAGCTACAACAATAGAACTATAGCCCCAGTCTACACCAAAGAAAGTGTCAAAGTACGTGTCTGAAAAGACAGAAATGGCAGTGAATAATACTGCCAGCCCACCCATTAACCAGGCAATTGGGTAGCCTGAGAAAATGAGCATAATGAAGGCTGCGAATAGGGCAATTGCCATGTACTGGCTTGGATCACTTATCATTTTTCACCCCGCAGATCGGGTCCGTAAACCAGTGTTGTGGCTACGCGTAATAGCCGAGATATACCCACCAGCAGCAGCAAACAGAAGCTGAACAAAAGGCAGCCCTTTATCAGCCACCTTGCACCTAAGCCATTCGCTGATGTAGAGGTTTCATTGGTTTGCCAGGATAGCTCAACAAAGGGGACTGAATAGTAGATAATAAAACAGACAAAGGGCAGGAACAGTAATAGCAGCCCGGTCATTTCCAACCATAGCTGAGTGCGAAAGCGCAGTTTTTCATAAATGACATCAACCCGCACATGACCGTCGGCAATGAACGTATAAGAAAGGCCAGCTAGCCAGGCTGCAGCATATAGATACCACTGCAGTTCTTCCAACTCGATCATGCCCTGGCTAAAGACATAACGTAAAATGACATTGCCAATGATAACTGCCAGAAGTACCAGCCACAGCCAACTGAATATTTCTCCTATCAGTCTGATTAGAGAATCAATTTTTTGTGAAATAACGTTATCACGCATGACAGATGTTGTGTCATGGTGGGGCAAATTGCTGGTCATTATGGTTTTATCATCATTGCCGGTTTTTTGCATGAGTCCCGCCTGTTTCCATTGAATACTGTACTGGCTGCCCCATGAGGAAATTTATCATAGGGCAGCATTCAGTGTTATTTTGTTATTATTTGAAGTCGCGTGGCAAATATCCCCATTCCTTCCAGACTTGATAGTCAGCATGGAATGCTTTTTGCGACTCCCAGATGCGAGCAAAATCTTTGTCCTTAGAGGCTTCTTCCTTCATTACTTCTTCAGTTACGCGTTTAAGTTCATTAATGACTTCATCGGGTAGTTTGGCTGCTGTTACTCCTTTATCAGCGAAATTTTTGATTTGGGCTCCCTGGAGTGCCTCACCAGTAGTGATTGCACGCATGGTTGCAGCTGTACATGCCATTTCAAACAATGCCTGATCGGATTTAGAAAGTTTGTTCCATTCATCAAGATTGATCAAAAGGTGAGTGGATGTGGAAGGTTGGTGCCACCCAGGAAATAAATTGTATTTAGCAATTTTATAAAAACCAAGAATTTCATCTATTGCTGGCATTGAATATTCAGTGGCATCCAATGTGCCTTTTTCCAAGGCCGCGAAAATTTCACCTCCAGCCATCAACGTTGCTGAAGCTCCAATACGGTTTAAAACCATGCCTCCTAAACCTGAGAAACGTATTTTCAACCCTTTCATATCGCTGAGTTTTTCAATCGGCTTGCGGTACCAACCGGCTGTTTCCGGTCCAATTGTACTGCACAGCAATGGGTGGATATTTTGGCCATGGTACAGTTCCGCTGCCAGTGCTGAACCCTCGCCTTCAAACCACCATGCGGCGTATTCCCAAGGTTCCATGCCAAAGGGGACTGCTGAGAATAGTACTGCAGAAGGGATTCGACCTTGATCGTAAGCTAAATAATTGTAGGCTGCTGGTAAATCACCTCGACTGATTGAAGGTGAGATTTCCAGAGGCGGGACAATTTTTCCCGGTTCATACACTTTCAGATTGATGCGGCCATCAGTCACTTCTTTGAGTGTCTTGGAAACACGGGCAATAGGGTCTCCCAGAGCAGGCCAGCCTGTGTTGAATGTTGATTGAACTTTCCAGCGAATTTTTTCTTCAGCGTGAACAGGTATGTTTAAACCCGCTATCAAGAACAAGGCAGAGAGTGCCGCAATGCTGGATGCTCGGCGGCTAAAATCTGTGAGAGTCTGTATTGATATTGTCATAGTATTCTCCTCTTTAATAAAATGGTTGTAATGTATATATCGAATAGTCTGTTCAATGTTTCTATGCCCAGACTTGTTTATACAGGTGTGATATTTCCTCTTTACTGCTTGCCTTGGGATTGTTTCCAGGTGCGCCAGAACGGATAGCGTCATCAGCCATTTGGTCAATTGCGTCATCATAAGCAGTTTTGTCTATACCGAACGCAGATAACGTAGGGACATTTAATTGATCGTTCAGTGCATAGAGTCCATTGACTAATGCATTGGCTGCTGCATCATTGGTGTCATCATCCTTGGCCCAGCCCATAGCTTTAGCGCAATCTGCATAGCGGCTTAATGCAGCTGGCTTGGAAAATGCAGTGACTGTTGGCAATAGCATTGCATTGCCCATTCCGTGTGGTACATGGAACAGGCTCCCCAATGGACGGCTCATGGCATGAACCAGAGCAATGGATGAATTTGAAAAAGCTAAACCGCCAAAAGTGGCTGCCAGCATTAAGGACTCGCGAGCCACAATGTCGCCAGGATCTAGATAGGCTTTTTTCAGGTTGCTTGTGACCAGGCGCATACAGTCAAGTGCAAGTCTGTCGGTATAAAGTGTTGCCTTATGACTGACATACGCTTCAATTGCATGAGTCAGTGTATCTAAGGCATTGTCAGCGGTCAGGCGACTTGGCTTTGACAGTGTCAACTCATAGTCAATGATTGCGGCAGTGGGAACAAATGCTTCACCTCTACACGAAATCTTTTCCTGTGTAGCTGAATGCACAATAACCGTATGATGGGTCACTTCTGAGCCAGTTCCTGCGGTTGTAGGGATAGCGATTATGGGAAGTCCGGCCTGATTAAATTGTTTGGGCGGACGGTAGTCCAGAATATTTGAACTGTGTTGAGACAGAACGGAGATTGCTTTGGCGGTATCAATTGGACTGCCACCGCCAAGACCTATAACACAGTCAAATCCGCCAGATTTAAGGGTGTTTAAGCCTGCTTCTATGACGGTGTCAGTTGGATCTGGAATGGTTTCATCGAATACACCACAGTTGATTCCATGTTCGTTTAAATGTTGTCTAATACGATCTACATGTCCAAGCTCAACCATCATTTTGTCAGTGACAATTAGAGGGCGGTTAGCTGAACCAATGGTTTTAAGAACATTGGATAACTGTGTGATGCTGCCTTTACCTATTTGTAAATATCTGGGTGTGCAAACTCGTATAGTGTCTTGCATGGCTTCTCTCGAAAGGTTGATCTGCTGGTAGTCGGGTCTATAAATTTATGGATAAATAAAACATGACCTTGAAAATAATTTGTTAAATGATAAATATTTTATTAATTAACAATATTACTATCTTGATCTTAAGTCAATATAATGAGAATATAATTATCATTTAATATAATGTGACACTCGGAATTGCAAATGAATAACATCAAAGAATCGAATCAAATAAAAAACTTTATCAATGGCAAGTGGGTCATAGCTGAGGGTTGTAAATCCATGCCGTTGTATAATCCATCGACAGGTGAAATCATCGGTGAAGTGCCATTATCAAATCAGGTTATTTCTAATCAGGCCGTTCAAGCAGCAGCAGATGCTTATCCTGAATGGTCTGCTACACCCTTACCCAAGCGTATGGATTATATTTTTAAAATATATAGTGCCATGCAGGAAAACATCGAAGTGCTGGCCGAATCAATTGCATTGGACCAGGCTAAGCATATCTCTGAGGCGCGCGGGGAAGTTGCGCGTGTCATCGAAATTGTGCAAATGGCTTGCAGTGTTCCAAGCTTGATGCAGGGAGAAACGATTCAAGGGATTGCTAATAACATCAATGGTCGGGTAATAAAGCAATCATTGGGAGTCTTTTGCGGTGTGGCGCCCTTTAATTTTCCTGCATTAGTCTTTGGTTGGTTCATTCCTGTGGCTATAGCAACTGGCAATACCTTTGTTTATAAACCCTCTAGCGAATCACCTTTATTCATGCAGAAAATGATGCAGTTGTTGATAGATATTGGTTTGCCTGCTGGTGTGGTTAACGTGGTTCATGGTGATCGTGAAGTGGTGGAGGCCTGGTACGATAATGATGATGTTGTAGGTGTTTGCCTGGTTGGCTCAACTCCGACAGCAAAGTCTATTGCTGAAGGTTGTGGTCGCCAGGGCAAAAAAACCATGTTATTAGGAGGGGCTAAGAACTTTCTGGTTGCCATGGAAGATGCCCCTATGGACCTGTTGATTGAGAATATTCTGATGTCAGGCTATGGGTCAGCGGGCCAACGTTGTCTGGCAGTATCCAATATTGCGGTGGTGCCAGAAATTTATGATGAATTTGTTCAACGTTTGTTGGCAGCATCCAAAGAGGTGTCTTTGGGAGATGCGCGCAACCCTGATGTTTTTATGGGGCCAGTGATATCGGCTCAAGCCAAGGCCAGAATAGAAGACTATATTCGCATTGGTATTGAAGGTGGTGCGAATCTGGCATTGGATGGACGCAATCCGGTATTGCCGGAGCAAAATCAGAAAGGTTATTTTGTCGGGCCAACTATTTTCACTGAAGTGACTCCCTGTATGCAAATAGCGCAACAAGAAATATTCGGTCCTGTTTTGAGTGTGATGAAGGTAGGGTGTATTGATACTGCTTTACAGTGGATAAAAAACCAACGTATGGGTAACGGGGCTTGTATATTTACCCAGAATAGCTACTATGTTGAAAAATTTATCAACAGTGCTGAAGTTGGTATGGTTGGGGTTAATGTTGGTATTTGTGCGCCGCATCCCTATTTGCCTTTCGGCGGGATAAAAGACTCTTTGGTGGGCAATAATAAAGTACAGGGTAAAGATGCTGTCGACTTTTTTACACAAAATAAAGTGGCAACGGTGAGAGTTGTCAATCCAACAGGGTCTAGTGTGTCAAAAGCAAATGCTAATAGTGAGGTTCGTAGCTGTGTCGCTGATTAATAAGTATCCGTTGTGTAAGTGTCCAGCGTGTGAATGGATGGCAACAGGCTGGTAGGAACAGATGAATTCAAAAGTAAAGAGAACCTCGTCCAAACGCATTCTTGATGTGTTGGGTGCGGTTATTCAAGAACCAAATGCAGCGACTGCGATACACTTATCACAGTCGTTGAATATTCCTTTGCCTACTATCTATCGGCAGTTAGAAGCATTGATTGAAGAGGAGTTCATTTCATCCAATTCTTCAGGAACGTTTGTTCCCGGATCACGTTTGCGGTCATTAATGTTAAATAGCTTGTCTTGTGAACCACAAGTGACATTGCGACGAACTGTTTTGAAAAAACTGTCATCTGAGTTGGATGAGACAGTCAGTATGTCTATGCCAAGTGCTGAATCATTGGTCTATTATGACCGTTTTGAATCGCACTGGCCTATCCAGAATAATGTTAAAATTGGTGATCAGTTGCCTTTAAATTGCAGTGCCTCAGGTAAATTGTATTTGAGTACGTTTGAGCGAAAAGCGGCGTTGACCGTTTTTAAGAGTATACGAGTTACACGTCAAGCCAGTAATTTAATCGAGACACAAAAGGAGTTTTCGGCTGAATTGGATTTGATTAGTGAACGAGGTTATTCCTTTGATAATGAAGAGTGGTTTGACGGAATGATCGGTGCCGCTGTCCCAATTTATAATCAAAATGGTGATTTATGTTCATGTTTGTCTACTCATTCGTTGACATCACGCAAGAGTCTTGGTGATCTGGAAGCGAAAATTCCTACTATGTTGGAAACCGCTAAATTATTGCAGAAAATACTATTTTCAACAGACTAGCTTTAAAGGGAATTCTACTTAGGTCCAGATAAAAGCAAACTCGTATTTCCCTTTTTTGAAATGGGTGATACGAGTTTGCGGCTACTCAGCTTGCTGTTGGTGAATTAATATTTGGGAGTTTCATCTGAATACTCAAGGCCGATTTCTTTAGCCTGTGATTTTACTGACTGATACATTTGATTGTCCAGAGAGTCCTTGTCAGCACCTGATTGTGCTATTGCTCCAAGCACGTAATCACTGCGCTTTTTTGACAGTGCCGAAATTTGCTGTTTTAACTCTGCTCTTTTTTGAGCTTTGTCCTTAATGACTTTGGTCTGTTCGGCATGATTCAGGTCTTGCAATTCATCAGGCAGCTCGTTGCGTTGAATAGAATCCAGTTTCACGCTGCCGGTGCTTATGGCGTCAACCAATTCGTTTTCACCAACAAAATTCCGATGGCCGCTGCTTGATACGTTAAATTCTGCTTTGCGAGCAATAGCTGATGATGATGCTTCTCGGTTAAAACTGTTGGAGGCGATCACTTTTCTGCGTTTAGTTTCTTTGGTTTTTTTATCGCCATAGAAAAGCCGGGTGTCATCAAGTTCTCTGGATAATTCTGCAATTTTGTCATCAAAAGGGCTGGTAACGGCAACGGCCCCTCCTGCTTGATCAACTTGGAAAAAATCTCCCTGACCCAGTTTGGCTATTTGTTTCCAGGGCTTTGTGGTCACTGTCATATCTCCGCATTGAATCGTATTGACGATAATGCCTTTGCTTTGGGCTAATTCAATGATTTCTGGGAACTGCATTTCATCTTTATATTGAGTTTGTGGAGGGGCATCACCGACTAAAAATATGACACGATAGGTGTTGTCATCCTGGCTCCACGACATATTATTAACGGCATCGTACAATGCTTTATTGACGCTTTCTGGATTGTCACCACCACCGCCTGCTTGAAAACTCATCAGAGTTCCATAGTTTGTGTCTAAGTCATCACTCAGATCGACTACTCTTGTAATGTAGTCGTCGCCTCGATCCCGATAAGCAACTAAGCCCATTTTAATAATCGGTGCAGGTTGTGCAGAAGCCATAGTCGAAGCGATTGACCAGATTTTGTTCTTAGCGGTTTGAATAAGTCCTGACATGCTGCCGGTCGTATCCAAGACAAATACGACTTCAATCTTTTTTTGATGCTTATCTGATATTACCGGATAAACAATGGTATTGGGGCTTGGTTCACTGATTTGTTCTGGGGGTGAGATTGCTTGGTGTTTGATTGGGTTAGCGTTAACACTGGGGTAAAAGTAAATAGTGCTAATTGTCGCGACAATAAGGCTTAAAGCAATAATTGGGGATTTCATAATTGGGTTCTCCTGAACAATGAAAATAGTTTATGAATGTCTGGCAAGTTTATGCAGTGCATCTTCGGCATTGCGGTGTGCCTGTTGAAAATCATGCTGGGAATGTGTGTTGCGAGGATGAGGTTTTAATCTGGGATTCTGGTATTTGTTGAACAGGTGATGCAACATTGGCAGAATCAATGCCTGTGTCAGGAAAAAACTCCAGAATGAGATAAACAGGCTGTGTGAATGTAAAATGGCACCAATGGCTGCAGTAAAACTCACAATGCTGAAAACCAGGTCGATCAATGACAATAAAAAATAGTGATGGTAGTACACTGTTCGTATCAGCCAGATAAAACCAACATGGAACAATGCAAATGCCAGCAAGGGAGGGTTTAGAGCTACCATTGCGGCAGTGCTTAAAATGTAGGCCGTACCAAAACTCAATTTTCCGAACGACATTTCTGCTTCGGTTAATAGATAAAGAATATAGGCAAAAGTTACGATTGAAATTACCAGACGAATCGAAAACTCATTGCTAAACAATATCGTCATTGAATAATAAATGGCGGAAGCTGCAATGCTTAGCAGGACAGCAACAACAGTGCTTCGAATAAAGCTTAGAGATGACATGAATACCCTCCTTTTGTAATAAATAATGGTTGCATGAGAAATAAGTGGAACAAGGATAGTGAGTTCAAACGCTTTTATTTGACTTAGATTGCTTGTTGGATACCTTGTTTTTTGAGGAGAAACGTTGGCGTTCTTTTAATAAAGCAACTTCAATATCAGAGTCTTTGACGCTGAAAATGCTAGTGTCGGCAATGCCTGAATGAATATGAGAACTGTCAGGTCGGCACTTCGAATTGGTACTTATCAGCTCAGACTTCTGCTGCATGCTGGTATACAATGATGCTTGTTGGTCTTGTTGTTTTTTAACCGAATTAAGTAATTTTTCGAGTTGGTCTTTGCGTTGGCTGGTAGCCTTTGACATTTCTTTTGTTTCCAATTTTCGACGAATCAAATTTCGCACAAGATCTTCATTATTATTTTCAAAACAAATCGTTATTTCTTCATCCGTTTTAGACACTAAAACATCAATAGTGCGTTGCCTGTCCTCTAAATCTTCCAGTTCATATTGCAGTTGTTGCATGTGAGTTTCGGTTTTTATCAACTCCTCACCCATCTCGCGCACTGCCTGTTTGAGCTGTAATTCGGGCTCTTCTATGTGATCTAATACAGCATGCATGTCGGCTTTGAGAAATCTCGATAGTCGATTGATTATTGCCATTCTGGCCTCCGTGAACATTAGGTAGAGTCAGTAATGTAAATAAGCTCGGTGGTTTGTAGTAGACATGCTTCGGTAAAATTATTAGGCTAAAGTTTACAAACTGTTTACAGAAAAAAACCTTACCACTGATATTCTTCACATTATTAATACTGTTAAAACCAAAGAGGCACTTTGAATAAAAAATTACGTCTATTAGTGGTAGAGGATGAAGAAGCCATTCGTACCGGCTTGATTGATGTGTTGACCTTTCATGGTTATGAGGTCGATTTTGCTATGGATGGTAATCAGGGATTGACCAAATCATTAAGTGGGTGCTATGACCTGCTATTGTTAGATGTGATGTTGCCGGGAGTAGATGGTTTTGAGATTTGTAACCAGGTTCGTCATCATGATAAGGAACAAGCGATAATAATGCTCACCGCCAAAAGTGCTGATGAAGATATAGTGCGTGGGCTGACATATGGTGCTGATGATTATATTGCCAAGCCTTTTTCAATTACTCAATTGGTGTTGCGCATTCAAGCTGTTTTGCGCCGCTCGCAGGCGTTGACTCTGACTAATAACATGATTCAACTCGCAGATAAATTAAACATTGATACCATCAACTTATGTGGTTCCAGGGGCGATACCAAGTTTGTATTTACTCGCAAGGAAATTGAACTGTTGCAATACCTTAATGCCCATTCAGAACGCCCGGTATCTCGGGAAGAACTACTCAATAAAGTATGGGGCTACAGCAAGGATATGGACATAGAAACTCGGACTGTTGATATTCATATTGCTAAGATTCGCCGTAAATTGGAACCTGATCACAAATCTCCTAAATATCTATTGACCGTGCGTGGTGCTGGTTACAGATTGTTGGTGAAATGATTGGGACTTAATGGTCACTATCGAAACTGAGCATGTCTACTAATTCAGCGCACCACACAGTAAAAGCCAGCCGCTTGCGCAAGCTTATGTGGGTTTATTTTATCGCCATGGCTTTGCCGACGGCAGTGCTTATCTACAAATCATATGACCAGCTCAAGTGGGAAGCCTTTTATCAACACCGACAATTGGCTGAAGAGTTCTCAAAGCGTATTGATCAAACGTTTAATGAACTTGTCCTGCAAGAAGAAAGTCGTTCGTTTGGTGATTATGCATATACGCTTGTTGGTGGGAATAATGAGGTTAATTACTTTGAGCGTTCTCCTTTGTCTTCTTACCCTGTCACTACTGATACGCCGGGGATAGTTGGATACTTTCAAATTGATGCTGAAGGTGCGTTCAGTACTCCATTAGTGCCGGTCTTAGAGCTGACAAAGGTGCCTATTACACCAGAGCAATCATCTCAGTACGGACTTTCTGAGGAGGAACTCGAGCAACGTATGTTGGCTCAAGTCACAATAGAAGAGGTATTGAGTCGCAATAAATTGGTCGCTAAACAAGAGGTGCAGAATCAACCGGTTTCTCAGATTGTTGTCAGTGGGAGTGGGGCTGAATTTAATACCGAGTCTCAGCTGGAATCTTTGCCTGTTTCACAATTCGGGCAGGATAAGGTAGCCAAGGGTTTACAAGCAACAAACCAAGCTGCGTTTGATAGGCTGTCAGAGTTGAAATCCATACCATCGAAGCTCAATAAGAAATCTGAGAAAAACGATGATTTGCTTGATCGACTTGCTGAACTTGAAAAGAAATCGCCTTATAAAAAACAAGTTGGTGAGCGTGAATTCAGTAGCAAAAAGAAAAAAGAATCTTTAACACCGACAACAATTAAAAATAAAGAAGAATCGCTTAAACGCAAGGTTGGCAATAAAAAAACCACTCGAGAACGATCACTCAAAGATGGGCAAGTCGGTTTTATAGATGAAAAAAACGATGCAGTTATCAATAATCAGATTTCAAGATCGAGTATCCAAATTTTCGAAAGTGAAATTGATCCTTTTGAAATCAGTTTGCTGGAAAGCGGACATTTTGTCTTATATCGAAAGGTTTGGAGAGAAGGTAGGCGCTATATCCAGGGCTTGCTGCTTGAGCAGTCAGCCCTAATCAATGGTCTGATTGAACAAAGTTTTGATGATAGTCTGCTATCCGAGATGAGCGATTTGACAGTCATTTATCAAGGTAATGCCTTGGCTAACTACAGTAATGCAGGCCAGGCCTATTCGTTGCAAAGACGGTTTACCATAGAGGGAGACTTGCTGTATCGAACTCGCTACTCTGCACCGTTTGATCAACTTGAAAATGTGTTTACCATTCGCCATCTTCCGGCGGGACCCGGTGGCCGTGTGATTGTCTGGATGGCGTTTATCATGACTTTGGTACTCTGTGCCGGTTTCTATCTGCTATATCGATTAAGCTTGCGCAACCTTGCGCTGGTGGATCAACAACAGAACTTTGTGTCTGCGGTGAGTCATGAGTTAAAAACACCGCTGACTTCTATTCGTATGTACGGAGAAATACTCCAACAAGGTTGGGCGGACGAAGATAAAAAGAAGGGTTATTACCGATATATTTTTGATGAAAGTGAACGTCTGACACGACTGATCAATAATGTTCTGGCAATGGCAAGAATGACGCGCAATGAAACATCCATCAACCTCAAGGTGATTGGCGTCAGTGAGCTTGTTGATATGATTCAGTCCAAAGTTGATAGTCAGGTTGAACACTCAAATTTCAAACTAAAACTGGCAGTGGATGACAGTGTGGCTTCGTCTGAGATGCAGGTTGATCCTGACATTTTTGCTCAAATTATTATTAATCTGGTTGATAATGCTGTGAAATTTGCTGCTCAAGCAGAACGTAAAGTGATTGACATTACTGTTGACCAGCATTTGTCCGATACAATTTGTTTTAGTGTCAGGGACTATGGACCAGGTATTGATAAAGAACATATGAAGAAAGTGTTTGGTTTATTTTATCGTGCCGAGAACGAACTGACACGAGAGACTATGGGCACTGGCATTGGTTTGGCTTTGGTGAAACAATTGACCAGTTTAATGCAAGGCAAGATTGATGTGGTTAATTGTGAGCCAGGAGTCGAATTCAGGCTTGTCTTTGCTGAGTATTGTCACACTGAAAAGCAATGAGAAAGAGGCAGGTGAGGTGATTTTGTGTGGGGTATGCATAAGGTTTCTAATTTCAGTTTCAAGCAAGAAATGCAGAGTCAGGAATCAGTAGGGCTGTTAAATCATGGGCTTACTGTTGTCTGAACTTTTTAGTGGATTTTTGGCTGGCTTACTGAAAATAATCAGTCGTCAGAATATAATTGAGTGCTATAATCCGCACCTCGATCGATTAATCACTATCATGATACCGCATGGATTATTTAGAATTTGAAGAACCAATAGCTGAGCTGCAGGCCAAAATTGAAGAGCTGAAGAAGCTCAGCGAAAATGAGAAACTTAAGCCTGAGGATAAGGTTGATATCACAGAAGAGCTTGAGCGACTGCAAAAGAAAAGCCAGAAATTGGAGGCAAATATATTTTCCTCGTTGGATTCATGGCAGATATCCCAGTTGTCACGACATCCGTTGCGTCCCTATACTCTGGACTATGTTGATCTGATCTTTGATGAATTTCAGGAACTGCACGGCGACCGCATGTATGCAGATGACCATGCTCTGGTGGGTGGTACAGCACGTCTGGGAGATTTCCCCGTTATGGTGATTGGTCAACAAAAAGGTCGCAAGACTAATGATAAAATATATCGCAATTTTGGTATGCCCCGTCCTGAAGGTTATCGCAAAGCCCTGCGTTTGATGAAAATGGCGGAACGTTTTGACATGCCGGTGATCACGTTTATCGATACTCCGGGTGCTTATCCAGGTATTGGTGCTGAAGAGCGTGGCCAAAGTGAAGCAATTGCACGAAATTTGTTTGAAATGGCACAATTAAAAACACCGATTATTTCAACGGTGATTGGTGAAGGGGGATCAGGTGGTGCGTTGGCGATTGGTGTTGCCGATCGTTTGTTGATGTTGCAGTACGCCACTTATTCGGTGATTTCGCCTGAAGGCTGTGCATCCATTTTATGGAAAAGCGCTGATAAAGCCAAAGAAGCAGCAGAAGCGTTGAAGTTAACGGCTAACCATTTGTATGAACTGGGACTCACTGATGAGGTCCTGCCTGAACCTGAAGGTGGCGCGCATCGTGATATTGAGCAGACTGCAGCCACTATTCGTGAGGCTTTGTTGAAGCACTTGAGTGAAGTCAAACGTACGTATTTGAATGATGATGAGTTGCTGGAAAAACGTTATGAACGTTTGATGAACCACGGTAAGTTTGATTCATAGAATAGGTGTCAGCAAAACTTGAGCAATTCGTATTAAAGAGTTTGCAGCAGAATTTGCTGACTGAAGATCAGCCACCTGCATTAACTCATTTTTTTGTTGCTCTAAGTGGTGGGCTGGATTCATCGGTGTTGTTGCACGTGCTGGTAAAACTGGCCGAACAACTTGATATCGAAATCACGGCTCTTCACTTTGACCATGGATTGCAGCAAAATTCTGCTTCCTGGGCCGAGTTCTGTGCAGAGCGGGCATCTTTTTATTCAATTCCTTTCTTGACTCAGGCGGGATCAGTGCAGATTAATCCAAAGCAGGGTCTGGAATCCAGTGCTAGGGATGCACGTTACCATTGGTTTGCCAGAGCAATGTCATCCAGTCGGGCGCCGGTTTTATTCACCGGTCATCATGCTGATGATCAGGCCGAAACGATGTTGATTAATTTGCTCCGTGGGACAGGTGTTGCTGGATTGAGAGGGATTGCTCGTCTGAAAAAGCAAAACGGTTATACCATAATGCGACCTTTGCTGGACTGGACTCGTCAGCAATTGCTTGATTATGCCAGACAAGAACAGTTGCAATGGATCGAAGATCCCAGTAATCAGGATACAACTTTCACACGCAACTCTATTCGGCAACAGCTTATGCCGCCTTTGCGAGAATTGAGACAAAACGCCGCCCGCCAATTTGTTAAGACCAGTGACCATATGCGTGCTGCATATGAATTATTGACAGAGTTGGCGCAGCAGGATTTACAGTCTATCCAACAACAGGCTTTTTGTCCGCTGGATCAATCTTTTGCCCTTTGCCTGTTGGATTTGCGTGGTTTGTCTGAAGTGCGTTTGAGGAATGTGTTGCAGCATTGGCTGCAAAGTGTTGGCTATCCGGCAAATGATAGTGAAGACGTACGACAACTTTGTCAGTGGACTTATCAGGGGACAACAGCTGCGGCCACGTTGCGCAGAGGTTCACGCGAATATCGTTATTATCGAGGTTATATGTATGTGATGCCGCATAAGCCTTTGCTGCCGCACATGAAACCAATGTGCTGGCAGGACCTGTCAAAGCCTTTGCTGCTGACTGAACTTTCGGCTGAATTAGTTTGTCTGGAGCCTGATCAGTTTTCACCGGGAACAGAGTTGCAAGTGCGATTTCGTGAACAACAACAGCAGATTTTGTTACCAGATGGATCTGGGCATGTTGATATCCGCAAACGCTTTCAGGAAGTTGGCGTTCCTCAATGGCGAAGAGATCTGGTTCCATTGGTTTTTATGGGAAAAGAGTTGTTGGTAATTCCCGGTGGGCAGGAAAGTGATCAAAGGCGATTTTTTTTACGCACTATTTCTGCTTAATTCATTGTTCAAAAAACGTCGGTCTGGTATTCTGTAGAACCTTCTGAGGTACTCATTTTTCGAGTGCTATAGCCTAAACTTTAAGCGCTGTTTTACTAATTTAGTGATTCTTTCAGTAACATTAAAGCTAACATTGAAACAACAGCCTGTACACAGTATTCAAAAATGACCAAATTCGTATTTATTACCGGCGGGGTAGTTTCATCACTCGGGAAGGGCATCGCCGCTGCATCTCTTGGGGCTTTGTTGGAAGCCCGAGGGTTGAACATTACCATGATGAAACTGGATCCATACATTAATGTTGATCCAGGCACTATGAGCCCATTCCAACATGGTGAGGTCTTCGTCACTCACGATGGAGCGGAAACGGATTTGGATTTAGGCCATTACGAACGTTTTGTGAATACCAAATTAACCCAAAAGCATAATTTTACGACCGGACGTATTTATGAACGGGTACTGCGCAAAGAGCGCCGTGGTGAATATCTCGGGGGTACGGTCCAGGTTATCCCTCACATCACTGATGAAATGAAGTCAGCGATTCATCAGGGCTCTGAGGGCGCTGATGTCGCCTTGATCGAAATTGGTGGAACCGTAGGTGACATCGAATCTTTGCCATTTATGGAAGCGATCAGGCAAATGCGGGTTGATCTAGGTTATGAAAATGTCATGTTTATGCATTTAACTCTGGTGCCATATATTGCGGTTGCTGGTGAAATCAAAACCAAGCCCACGCAACACTCCGTTAAAGAATTGCGAAGCATTGGTATCCAACCGGATATTCTATTGTGCCGTGTTGAAGAAAAACTTCCGGAAAATGCCCGTAAAAAAATTGCCTTATTTACCAATGTATCCCCCAAAGCAGTAATTTCAGGCATTGATGTTGATAACATTTATCAAATTCCATTGCTTTATCATGAGCAAAAAGTCGATGAACTGGTTGTTAACCACCTACGTCTTGATGTGCCACCTGCGGATCTGTCTCAATGGCAAAAAGTTGTACATAACAAAGCTAATCCAGAAGGCGAGGTCAAAATTGCTCTGGTTGGTAAATACGTTGGCTTGACTGAATCTTATAAGTCTTTGTCCGAAGCTCTGGCTCATGCCGGTATCCATACCTTGAACCGTGTCAAAGTAGAGTATGTCGATGCCGAAGATATTGAAAAGAAAGGAACGGATGTGCTGGATAAGGCAGATGCTGTTCTAGTGGCTGGTGGTTTCGGAGATCGTGGCATAGAAGGTAAAATTCTGGCTGCTAAATATGCGCGAGAAAATAATATTCCATATTTAGGAATTTGTCTGGGCATGCAAGTAGCCGTTATTGACTTTGCCCGGAGTGTCGTGGGTTGGAAAGACGCCAACAGTTCTGAATTTGATGCCGATACCAGCAAGCCGGTAGTAGCTTTGATTGCTGAGTGGACTAATGAAGATGGCAGTGTGGAACAGCGTGATGCGGATTCGGATATGGGTGGTACCATGCGTTTAGGTGGTCAACGCTGTATGCTGAAAGCGGGTTCTAAATCAGAACAAATTTATGGTGGTTCTGAAATAGTAGAACGTCATCGTCATCGTTATGAATTTAATAATAAGTTGCGCCCAACTCTCGTAGATGCAGGTTTGATTATTGCTGGAACCTCAAAAGACGATTTGGTTGAAATGGTTGAAATGCCAGGTCATCGTTGGTTCGTTGGTTGTCAGTTCCATCCTGAATTTACTTCGAATCCACGTGAAGGCCACCCATTGTTTATAGCGTATATCAAAGCGGCCTGCGAATTTCGTGATGAAAGAGCATCTGGCAAGGCCACTACTTGAGTCTTTAATAGTTAGAAATGTGTATTATCAACAGCAGTACCTTGGGTAGAAAAATATGAATTTATGTGGTTTTGAAGTCGGCTTGGACCAGCCTTTGTTTCTGATTGCAGGGCCATGTGTGATTGAATCCAGATCCTTTGCTTTAGAAACAGCTGAGCGCATTCGTGATATTGGTGCTGAGCAGGGAATCAATGTTATTTACAAATCCTCGTTTGATAAAGCAAATCGGACATCCATCAGCTCATTTCGTGGACCAGGTATGGATGAAGGCTTGGATATTCTGGCTGAGGTGCGTGACCGTTTGCAGATGCCAGTCTTGACGGATGTGCATACTCCTGAACAAGTTGAAAAAGTAGCCAAAGTCGTTGATGTGTTGCAAACGCCGGCATTTTTGTGCAGGCAAACTGATTTGATGCAGGCTGTAGGTGCCTGCGGTAAGCCTGTGAACATCAAAAAAGGCCAGTTTCTATCCCCACCGGAAATGAAAAACGTTGCTGAGAAAGCAATTAATGCTGGTGGTGAAGGTCGAGTTATGGTGTGTGAACGCGGTGCTTCATTCGGTTATAACAATTTGGTGGTCGATATGCGTTCACTGGCGCAGATGCGAGATACTGGTTGTCCGGTTGTTTTTGATGCAACACATTCAGTGCAATTACCCGGAGGTCAGGGTAACAAATCTGGTGGACAACGTGAATTTGTTCCGGTTTTAGCCAGAGCAGCTGTCGCTGTTGGAGTTGCCGGTGTTTTTATGGAAACTCATCCAGACCCAGAAAAAGCAATGAGTGACGGCCCTAATGCCTGGCCCCTGGATCAATTATCAGAATTATTACGTGTATTAAAACAGCTTGATGCATCAGCCAAGCAACTAGCTTAAATAAAACGTTCATAAAACTTTAAAGAAATTATTAAATCATAGCCCTGAACTGAAACCTTAAAACTAAAACATTAACATTGAGTTTATAGAGAATTATGGCAAAAATTAAATCAATCATAGCGAGACAAATTTTAGATTCGCGTGGTAATCCGACTATTGAAGCGGATGTGGTTTTAACCGACAACGCCTTCGGTCGCGCTGCAGCACCATCAGGAGCATCAACGGGGTCACTGGAAGCATTGGAATTGCGCGATGGCGACAAGTCTCGCTATCTGGGTAAAGGTGTCACACAAGCGGTCGATAATGTTAATGGCCCAATTGCCAAGGCATTAGCCGGCAGAGATGCTTATGATCAGCGTGCGATTGATCAGGCGATGATTGATTTGGATGGGACGGAAAACAAAAGCAAGCTGGGAGCGAATGCAATACTTGCTGCGTCATTGGCTGTTTCTAAAGCGGCTGCTGACAGTCAGAATAAACCCTTGTATCGCTATTACGCTGAGATGTTTGGTAACTCCGAATACTTGATGCCTGTTCCACAAATGAACATCATCAATGGCGGAGAACATGCTGACAACTCGATTGATTTTCAGGAGTTTATGATCTTGCCGACAGGTGTTGAGAATTTTTCTGAAGCATTACGTGCTGGTGCAGAAGTGTTCCACAGCTTGAAAAAAGTGCTCAATGGTAAAAAACTCAACACAGCTGTGGGAGATGAAGGTGGTTTTGCTCCAAATCTGGAATCCAACGAAGCTGCTGTTACCATTCTGATTGAAGCAATTGAAAAAGCGGGTTACAAGGCAGGCAGTGATATCATGCTGGGTCTTGATGTAGCAAGCACGGAATTTTATCGTGATGGTAAATACCATTTAGAGGCAGAAAATAAATCCTTGGATTCCAGTGAATTTGCAGCTTATCTTGAAGCCTGGGTCAGAAAATACCCAATCATCACAGTTGAGGATGGCATGGCTGAAGACGATTGGTCTGGATGGGCAGATTTAACTGCACGTGTTGGTAGTGACATTCAGCTGACAGGTGATGATCTGTTTGTTACCAACACTAAAATCCTTAAAGAAGGCATTGAAAAAGGCATCGGCAACTCAATCCTGATCAAATTTAACCAGATTGGCTCTTTGACAGAAACACTTGATGCCATCAAAATGGCTCATGATGCAGGCTACCGAGCAACGATTTCTCATCGCTCTGGTGAAACCGAAGACACAACCATTGCTGATTTGGCTGTTGCCACAGCAGCTGGGCAGATCAAAACGGGTTCTCTGTGCCGTTCTGATCGTGTTGCTAAATATAATCAGTTACTGAGAATCGAAGCTGAGCTTGGCGCTAAAGCCTTGTATCGTGGCATTGATGTTTTCGGCTGAAAAACGACAGGTTGAACTGAATATCTGATGGACGCATTTTTTGAACGTACGCTAGGGTTGGCTGGGATATTCCAGGCAGCCCGTCTAGTGCAACAGGTAGCCCGTGAGGGCAGTGCTGATCGCATTGCTGCCCGGGCTTCTCTTAACTCAGTATTGGTGTTGGATGCGATCAACACCCAGGCGGTATTTTCTGATAAGGAAGGTATTGAAATGGGATTGCGTTCGTTGCAGTCCTGTTTTTCCAGTCAGCGCAGTCAATTGAATCTCGAACTGTTTAAATATGTTGATAATCTGGCTCAATTGCAAAAGCGTTTATTGAAAGATGATGAACGTATGGCCGCTTTTTCACAAGGTGTCGAAGCTTTGACACAGTTCAGCGGAGATGAGTTGACAGAAAACATGGAGAAGATCTATGTCACTTTTGTTTCCAATCTGCAGCCTAAGATTTTAGTCAATGGTGAACAGGGGTATTTAGCTGATCCACAAGTGGCATCGCAGGTAAGAAGTTTTTTGCTGGCAGGCATCCGCGCCAGTTTTCTCTGGCAGCAAAAAGGTGGCAGCCGTTGGGATTTCCTGCTCAAACGAAAGCAGTATGAAGCAGCAGCCAGAGAGTTGCTGCGAAATTAATTATCAGACTTTTTGATGATTGTGTTGAATGCAAATTCATCTACAATTAAGAGACTGATCAAAATAAGCCCTGTTCGAAATTACGACAACATTATTCCAGTTATATAAAGAGGGTCACATACATTGAATACCGAAAAATCGAAAATTTTCTATACTCTCACTGATGAAGCACCAGCATTGGCCACTCGGTCTTTGCTACCAATTTTCCAGTCTTTTGCATCCGCTTGTGATGTTGAGTTGGGTACTAAAGATATCTCCCTGGCCGCACGAATTTTGGCTAATTTGTCCGACTATATTCCTAAGGAACAACAGGTTAATGATGCTTTGGCAGAGTTAGGTAGATTGGTATTGCAACCTGATGCCAATGTGATCAAAACACCGAATATCAGTGCTTCGATTCCACAAATCAAAGAAGCAATCAGTGAGTTGCAGGAAAAAGGTTTTGATTTACCTGACTTTCCTGATGACCCGACTACCGAAGAAGAGCAGAAAATTCGAGCATGTTATGAACGAGTAAAGGGCAGCAATGTTAATCCTGTACTTCGAGAAGGTAATTCAGATCGACGCGCACCGGAGTCAGTGAAAAACTATGCTCGCAATAACCCCCATTCCATGGGTGAATGGCAACCTGATTCGAAAACGCATGTTGCTACCATGAATGGTGGTGACTTTCGTTCGAGTGAACGTTCAATGACGGTTGATAAAGCCTGTTCGGTCAAAATTGAATTTACTGACAAATATGGCAATAAATCGATTAAACAGGATGGTCTGTCTTTGCTTGATGGCGAAGTCATTGACGCTATGTTTATGAGCAAAAATGCTTTACGTCAGTTCTATGAAGATCAAATTGAAGATGCTAAACAACAGGATGTGTTGTTCTCTTTGCATGTTAAGGCAACTATGATGAAAGTGTCCCACCCGATCGTATTTGGTCATGCGGTGACGGTTTATTATAAGGATGTCTACAAAAAATATGCGACCCTGTTTGAAGAACTGAATGTTCAGCCGAACAATGGTTTAGGCAATTTATACAATATTATTGAGCAAATAAGCGGCAGTCTGCGAACAAAAATTGAAGCGGACATTATGGCTTGTTATGAAAACAGACCAAGAATTGCTATGGTTGATTCTGACAAAGGTATTTCAAATCTGCATGTGCCGAGTGATGTTATCGTAGATGCTTCTATGCCAGCGATGATTCGTAACTCAGGAAAAATGTGGGATATGGATGGTAACCTGATGGATACCAAAGCGGTAATCCCTGAAAGTACCTATGCCTATGTCTATCAGGAAATGATCGATTTCTGCAAAGAAAATGGTGCTTTGGACCCAACAAAAATAGGTAGTGTTTCCAATGTTGGTTTGATGGCACAAAAAGCAGAAGAATATGGTTCGCATGATAAAACCTACGAAATGGAATATGATGGCTATATCCGTGTCGTAAATGAAGAAACTGAGCAGATTCTTTTTGAACATGCTGTTCAGGAAGGCGATATCTGGCGCATGTGCCAGGTTAAGGATTTACCGATTCAGGATTGGGTCAGGTTGGCGGTTAAACGCGCCCGTAAGACAGGTTCTACCACTGTTTTCTGGCTGGATAAAAACAGGCCGCACGAAGCGCAATTAATTATCAAAGTGAATAAATATCTACAGGATCATGATACCGAAGGTCTGGATATTATGATTCTCTCACCGGCTGAAGCAACTCGTCATGCATTGGAACAGATTACTGCTGGCAAAGATGTCATTTCAGTTACAGGAAATGTCCTGAGGGATTATTTGACGGATCTGTTTCCAATTCTAGAACTCGGGACCAGTGCTAAAATGCTATCTATTGTCCCCTTGATGAATGGTGGTGGTTTGTTTGAAACTGGAGCTGGTGGATCTGCTCCAAAACATGTTCAGCAGTTCACTAAAGAAGGCCATCTGCGTTGGGATTCTCTAGGGGAATTTCTGGCAACATCCGCTTCCTTTGAACATCTGGCTGATGTGCAGGATAACAACAAAGCGCAAGTGTTAGCAGACACACTGGATCAGGCAACCAGCAAGTTGTTGACTGAAGGCAAGTCTCCATCACGCAAAGTCAATGAAATAGATAATCGCGGCAGTCATTTCTATCTGGCAATGTTCTGGGCTCAAGCTTTAGCTGAACAGGACGAAAATACAGATCTAAAGGCTAGATTTTCTGAACTGGCGAAAGCTCTTGCTGACAATGAGAAGACCATCGTCAATGAGCTAAATGCAGCTCAAGGGTCTGCGGTTGATATCAAGGGTTACTATTATCCACCAGCTAAAAGTGTTGATGCTGCTATGCGGCCAAGCAAAACTTTGAACGCATTGATTGATGGTTTTGCTCAATAGTTTTTTTAAAAAAGACAATAAATAATCAATGTTTGTAAAGGCGGCACTGTTTGATGGACAGTGCCGTTTTTTTATGCTGATTGTTGTATTTGATGGAGTTTTATCTGCTTATTGTTTTGCTAAAATGTCGTCTAGTAATAAACCTGCAAAAACGTTGATACAAGGAGGAAAGTAATGCTAAAAATTGGATGTATTATTTTGGGCTTATGGAGTCTGCTTAATCTGATAGCTTCGTTAGTTGTGGTCTTAATCCCTGTCATACTACTGGGCGAAAATGCTCCGGCTGTGCTTGAGTCGATTAGCGAAAGAGACATAAATAGGGTCGACAGCAATATAGTGAACAACGCAAATGCGATTGCTGTTTTTGCTAATGGTGTAAATGTTGCTTTTGGTATGCTGTCGCTGTCTGCGATATGGTGTGGCTTGTTTCAGAAGATAAAATGGGTTTTCTGGGCTTTATTCTCATCTTTAACAGCAATGTGGCTGACAGGTATTGCTGCAGATTTTGTCGTTGGAATACGCCACCCTGAAGTCAATATAGCCTCCGGGTTGATTTTAGCAACCGGGCTAATCTGTTCTGCTATAGCTATTTTTAGGCAAGACAAGGTGTGCAATTGATTTTGTTCTGATCCTGCAAGCCGCTTGCCTTGTATACAAATTGGAGTGGAGGCATTAAGCTTACAAGAGATTATTTTTATTCCTGAATTAGAGAAAACATAACCAAACTGCCGAGGTCATTTGATGCTAAATTTTGAGACATGGATTATATTTCTTACCGCAGCAGTAGCATTATCGTTTGCACCTGGGCCAGGGATGTTGTACGTGCTGTCCAGAGCTATCTCAGGAGGAAAGTCTGTTGGAATTGCATCTACCCTTGGGGCCGCTGTTGGTGGAATGATTCATGTCTTTGCTGCTGCAATTGGCATCTCCGCAATATTGGCAACTTCCGCGATAGGATTTACTATAGTTAAATATCTAGGGGCATTGTTTCTTATCTATCTTGGAGTAAAAATGCTTTTTTCAGCATTTAAACACGTTGATCTGGAGGTTGTTGTGAGTAAGACAAACAAGCGTGAAGAGATTAAATCGGCATTTTACCAAGGTGTTGTTTCGGAAGTTCTCAATCCAAAAACAGCGATCTTCTTTTTGGCATTTATTCCACAGTTTGTGCAGCCGGCAGAAGGCTCCTTGTTTGGGCAATTCATTGTATTGGGCATGATTGTGGTTATATTGAATACCATCCCAGACTTCCTCATTTCCTTTTTCTCAAAGCCGATAGAAAGGCTTTGGAATTCCAATGTGACATTTAGACGAGGGCAACAGGCAACGTCAGGAGCTTGCCTGATTGGATTGGGAGTCTTTCTGGCTATGTCGGACTCTAACAGAGAAATTCACGCATCACAGGCATAATGTCGGCGCTATATGCTTTGGAGATAGATATCGTTGGCATCAGGTCTAATCGTTAAACTTCTCTTAATGAGTTCATTCATCGTTTATGGGTTATTATTGGTTCGTGGTTTTTCTATGTTGCAGTTGTCCGTTATTGATGAGGTTTAAATAATAATGATCAGATTACTTTTATTAACCATTCCAGCATTGTCTATATTTGTTGGTTTCGCTATGCCTTTTTTTGTTGAGGGTATATCGGGTTTTGTTATCGCTGTGATTTTGATCGTTTTTGGTTCATTAGTTTTCTGGTTATGCGAAATCAGAACTAAACACTCATTAGATGAAGAAACAGAGTTTAATAAGTTTTTAAAATCTGATGGTGATGATTTAATCGAGAGAAAGTAATTTGACTTAAATCGTTTCGTAACAAGTGCACTAAGAGTGGCTTTATTATGTAGTGTCTAAGGTTTAAAGGGTCAATAAATGGACTATGAATTTGAAGTGCAAGAGCCTGAAGAAGAGTTTGATTATGTACCCTCTGCGCAAATGCTTATTGTAAATACCCGGAACAAACAGCTAAGAGTCATTATCTATTTCATGGCTAATACTGCTCTTGAAATTAGTCAAGGTATAGCAACGACATCCATGGGGAAAGTCAGGCTGCAATATATGGCAGACACGCCAAGTGGCGCCTATACAGCTTCACAAACCCTACGAAAAATTGTTTTCGTTTTTACTGATCCTCAAGGTATGGCAAAGGAGGTTGAATTCCTTGGTCAAAAGACATAGCGTGTTAATCTGTAATGTATTTCTGGTACTGGGTCGTTTGCAGCGCGTCTTCAAAGGATGGGTTACCCGAATCTGGAAGTTTGAACATGTAGAAAACACAAACTAGGGAACGGTAGCTGATAGCCATTTGATAAGTAACTTATATTCTAATAAACATGGTCAATCTTCTAAAAACATCGTTAATATCATTTTTCGTATTTCTTTGTCCTATGTTGTTTTATGGCAGTTGGCAAGTATTCGTTCTTGAAAACTGCGACCCCAAGTTTGGCTGTGTTGGGGCATTACAATTCATGCTGTTAATTTCAACTATGTTTGGCTTAGTGTCTATTTTGGCTCTTATTGCAGTAGCCCTTGTGTTGAAAAGCTATTCTCTGTGTTGGCAAATTCTTGTAACGAGTGTTGTTTTGGGGAGTGTTTTTGGTCAATTAATTCTTAGATCAAACTACCTGTCTTCAATTTTTGAAATGACGATTGCATGGGCAGGTATTTCTTTGTTGGCATATTTGTTAGCGGTAGGGTGGTCAAGGACTATAAACAAGAGATCAATGCCACAATCATTTGAATAAACTCAGGCGCGCTTGCTTGCAAAGTCGCTCATTATTTTGTCGCTGAAGATATTTAGTATTTAAGGAAATCAATGAAATTTAATCATATTGGTATACCAACCAAAAGCGTATTTGAGGGTGAAATTGATCTTCCTCATTTGAAAATGACAGTATCAGACCATGAAAATAACCCTTATGGTATTCAATGGCAGAGGTATTGGGAAAATGCACCATACCCGGAACTGGTTAAAACAGTGCCGCACGTAGCTTTTGTTGTTGATAATCTGCAAAAAGAAATAGAGGGGAAAAATGTCATAATTCAACCTAATTCACCAAGTGAAGGCTTAATGGTTGCATTTATTGAAGTGAATGGTGCCCCCATAGAGTTAATGGAGTATCAAACTAAAAACACATAGCCAGTGCCGGCATAATGATACAGCTGAAATAGACCCAGAAAATAAGTACTGTCGGTGCGGGAATGGCTCGAGTCGTTAAGCTCAGAAGCAGCAGCTGATAATTTTGCAGAATTATGAATAACAAGCCGAGTATTAAATTGGTCTGGATTGAATGAGTTTGTCTAATGGGTTCACTTTGGTATGCTGGTAACAAATGTGACCCCGGTAACGCTGCATGACTCAATCAAAACCCAGTACCGAGCAATATCCGTTTATAGCGCCATGCAAAATTTTGCATGTGTCGTCACCTTGGCAATGGTTTAAAAAGGGCATGAACGATGTCTATAAAGCGCCATTGGCAAGCCTGGGTTATGGTGCCGTTATGGCAACAATGATTCTATTTGTGACAGTAATGGCTTGGAATTTCGGTAGTGCGTGGATTATGTTGTCGATGCTTTGTTGTTTTGTATTTGCAGCGCCACTTGCCTGTATTGGTACATATGCAATTAGTGCTCAGCTTGAGCGTAATCAGCCAGTTTCTCTGAAACGTGCCCTGCGAGCCAGTTTCAAACGTTACATAGGTAATGAATTAGTGTTTGCTTTGGTGCTTTTGGTTGTGTTTTTATTATGGGCAAGGGCGCATTCAGTGATCAGTATATTTCTACCGGCAAACCCGGAATATCATCTAGATGAAATGACAGGTTATCTAATGAGTTTGAGTTTTGTCTCTGTGGTGTTTTTAAGCATTACTTTTGCGGCCAGCGTGTTTTCATTGCCAATGATCATGCACCGAGACGTCGATGCTGTCACTGCGGTGGTTACTTCAATTAATGCTGTGCTTAGAAATAAAGTAGTCATGATGGTTTGGGGGATGATTATAGCCTTGGCAATTGTCATTGGTATTCTAACGGCAGGTGTTGCTTTGATTTTCTTGCTACCGGCCATCGGTCATGCTGTGTGGCATGGCTATTTAGAAACCATTGATGCTGGCGAGTTTCCGAGGCATAAGCTTGGTATTACGGCGAAACCAAGACTGAATCGTTAATGTATTTTTATCATTCTAAGACAAAGGATTTAACAATAATGAATAACTCGTTAAGTATTATGAGGCCCTAGCAGGCTTCGCTGTAAATTTTCATGAAAGGAATTACTCTACTGTTTGCGCTAGCTGTGCTTTTTTCGATTAAGTCTGTCAATGCCTTTGAGTTGATCGCTCACAGGGGTATTAATGGATCCTTGAAAGAAAATACTCTGGAAGCGATTGAATCTGCTTGGAAGAAGGGTGCTGATGCGGTTGAAGTTGATGTGAGAATGTCAGTAGATGGCATATTGTATCTGTTTCATGATCCTTCCATTGGTGGTGTACCTGTTAAACAGTTGAGTTATGAACGGATTAAACAACTTGATCCTGATATTGTGCGTCTGGAAACTGTGTTTGAGTTGGGTATTCCCCCTGGGTACTATATTCTGGACTTTAAAGAGACTGACCCGTCTTTCATTAAAACTTTGTCGAAATTGTTGGTATCTAATCTTTTTCCAGAAGCTAAAATAGCTTTGCAAAGTTCGGATGCGTCTGTTCTCAAGTCGTTAAAGAAGGCCAAGCCTGAGATGAATCTCATAAAACTATCCAAGTTGCGCAGAAATTTGCCGTGGGTAATAAACCCCGAAAATAAAAGGTTGTTGAGAGAGTTGACAGCGCTCAATATTACGACTCTGAATATACAAGGACGACAGTTTATCGATGAGAACTATTTGCAACTATTTCAGGATAAAGGTATCAAAGTTATAGTGTGGACGATAAACGATTTACAGCGAATTCAACATTATAAAAACATTGGTGCGGATGGGGTAGTTACTGATGTGCTGGATGATATTCTGCAACACCTGCCATTTTAAGTGACTTCAGGTGTTGCAGTGGTGCTGTTTAAAGCAAACCTTTAGCTAACTATTTATTCAGTGCTCTTGGAAATTATCAGGGAGTAACTGTCTTGCGGATTGCTTAAATCAACGGCTAAAGTGGGAGCGATAAGGTCTCCTGCAGTTTGTGTTGGGTTACCAGTTTTGGAAACTTTTGCTGTCAGATTAATAAGAGGAAATTTCGAGATAGTCAGCTGTGGCATCATTGCATCCTGATCACTCAACACGACTTGCGTTGGTAAGTCAGCTACGGTCAGTTTTTTTACGGCTAGTGGAGCCGGTGGGCCATTCTGTGCCTTGGCAAAGATAAAGACCGTATCCTGCGAGGATACTCTGTCAGATAATTCACTATCAAGCTCAACCTTAACTGTGATTGTCTTGCCTGTGATTGTTTGAGCTTGTGTATCCGCTAAATTGTCAGGCTTTGGTCTTGTCTCGCCTTGGGCCTGCTCTGCAACGACTTGCTGGATTAATTGTTTAAGTTCCTGCTGTTGTTGTGGTGCTGAAGATAATAATGGCAGCAAGCGTTCCCAGTAGGTCTGAGCGCTGGCAAAGTCACCGGATTGTGCTGCAGCCATCCCACCCAGCCATAGGCCTTGCGGGTTATTGGGGGCAAGGCCTAAGGCCTGCTCAATCAGTTGTGTTGCTCGTACCGTGATTGAGCCGCCGGCAATGCGGGTATAGGTATCTGCTGCTTTAAGCATAATTTCAGGGTCAGCCTTATTTTTCAGCATGCGCTCATAAGTGGCAGCACCGTCTTTATAGCGTTCCTGTAGCAAATAACTGTTTGCCAACATTGACAACTTTTCCTGGTCTGATGGATTATTGCGAGTGGCTGTCTCCAAAGCTGTTATGGCTCGTTGAATTTGTTCAGCGCTGAGTGAGTCTTGGGGAGTTTCGCTTTCTGATACCGTTGTGTTAAACGCTTTGGGAGAGCCGATTTTGAGATAAATAAAACTGCTTGCTGTTGGTAGTAATAGAACCAAGACCAGAGCCAGTAGCTTAGTATTATTGCGCATTTCCCCGGATTGAAACAGGCTGCGACACAGAACAAGCAGAACAACAGCAATGATGACTGCGCTGATAATAATAAATAAGGTCATAATGATTCGTGATCGTTGTTGCTGTTGTTAACTTCTTTAGCGTTACGCAGTACCAGTCGAGTAACAAAAAATAAAGCACAAAACAATATCAAAGCTGGCCCAATCCAAAGTAGCCAGGTTTTGCGTTCTATGGGGGGGGAATATAGGACGAAGTCGCCAAAACGGTCACGCATATATTGCTTTATGTGTGCTTCGGATTTGCCAGCTTTGACCATAGTATAGGTTTGCTCTCTCAAGTCTTTGGCCAGATCTGCATTTGAATCAGCAATATTCTGATTCTGACAGACTAGACACCTCAATTCCTGAATCAATAATTGATAGAGTCGTTCCTGTTTTTGATTGTCAAAATTGAGTGATTCATCTATTGCAAAAGCCGTTTGAGATAAAACAGCAAGTAGGCATAGAAAAATGAACGCGAAAGTCTTCTTTATCGGATTCAACCGTATGTTGCCTGCATAGATATTCATTACTTATCACCTGTTTCAGAGGAAGAAGGCACCGAACCGGTTTGAGCAAAAAATGGCAAAATAATGTCGCGCACTGTGTCAGCTGTGATAGGTCCGACATGTTTGTAACGAATAATGCCTTCAGCATCAATTAAAAAGGTTTCAGGTACACCGTATACCCCCCAATCTAAGCCAGCGCTGCCCTTGGCATCAACAATGATTTGTTGATATGGGTTGCCCATTTGCGCCAGCCACTGTTCGGCAGCTGGGTTTTCGTCTTTGTAGTTCATACCGACCAGCATAATATCGGTTTGAGCTGCCAGTTGATTAAACAGGGGGTGTTCGATACGGCAAGCAGCACACCAGGAAGCCCAAATATTCATAATCCAGGGGTGGCCCAGCAGATCCTTTGGGGAGCGCACAGTGTTAGGATCACTTAATAAGGGTAGCGAAAAGTCGGGTGCAGGCTTATCAATCAAAGGAGATGGAACATAACGGGTGTCGCGATTCAGAGTGTTCATAAACAGCACAATCAGACCAATAAAAACGGCTAATGGCAAAATGAAGCGTAGTGATTTCATGCCGTAGCCTCACCGGATTTGCGATAGCGCCGGTCAAAAATGGCAATCAACCCACCAAGAGCCATGATAAAACCACCAAGCCAGATACAGACAACGTAAGACCTGTAATAAAAGCGCACACTCCACTGCTGGGTTTGGGGATTGATTTGCTCGCCCAGAGAAACGTACAAATCACGAGTCAGGCTGGTGTTGATGGCTGCTTCAGTCAGCGGGTTGCCACCAGAACGATAATAACGCTTTTGTGGGTAGAGTGTTGTAATCTCTTGTTGTTGACTTGAGACAATAAAACGACCTTCGTTGGCCAGATAGTTCTGTTCTCTTTTTTGTTCGATCCCTGCAAACTTGAATTGATACTCGGCCATTTCATAAGTATCACCAGGGATCATGGTCAGGTCTTTGTCCAAGCTGTAGGTGTTGACATGGGTGACACCTAAAATGAACACCGCAACGCCGAAATGCGCAATGCTCATGCCCCAGAACGCTGCGGGTTGACGTAGTTTGTTTAACACACCTTTTCGGTTTTTGCCTCGATCAAGTATGCCATGCACAGTCCATAATGTGATCCACAATGTCAGAGAGACTCCGCCCATGGCACCGAATGAAAAATCAGATTGAGCGCGATGACTGAGGTAGGCCGTGATAGCGCTGCTGATGCTGATGCTCAACACGGCAAATAAGGCCATTGCTGGATAAAAGCGATTGAGCTGATCCTGTTTCCAACGAGTCATGGCACCGACGCCGACCAAAATAGCCAGTGGGATGGTTAATACGGCAAACATAAGGTCAAAGTAGGGAGCTCCGACAGAAATTTTCCCTTGTCCAATCGCCTCTATGACTAATGGGAATAAGGTGCCCAGAAAAACCATAAAGGCAGCAACCAGTAGGAATACATTATTCAGTAAGAGGCTGGTTTCTTTCGAAAATAATGTGAATCCGACGGTGCTGCGGATGCTGCTGCCACGAAACGCATACAAAGCTAGTGAACCACCTATAACGATGCTCAGAAAAATCAGAATATATAAACCTCTCGTTGGGTCGCTGGCGAAAGCATGCACGGATGTTAAAATGCCAGAACGAACTAGAAAAGTGCCTAACAGGCTTAATGAAAAGGTAAAAATAGCCAGTAGTACAGTCCAGGCAACAAATGCTCCACGTTTTTCAGTTACCGCCAGACAATGGACTAATGCAGTGCCGACCAGCCACGGCATAAATGAGGCATTTTCAACCGGATCCCAGAACCACCAACCTCCCCAGCCGAGTTCATAATAAGCCCACCAACTGCCAAGTGTGATACCAATAGTCAGAAATAACCAGGCTGCACCTGTCCATGGTCTGACCCAGCGAGCCCATTGAGAATCCATTTTACCGCTTAACAATGCCGAAATGGCAAAAGCAAAAGCTACGCTGAAACCTACATAGCCGATATATAGCATTGGCGGGTGAATGGCCAGACCGGGGTCTTGCAATAAAGGGTTCAGTTCGCGACCTTCCAATGGGGCGGGCAGAAAACGGTCAAATGGATTAGAGGTGAAGAGCATGAAACTCAGAAAACCCACGTTGATCAGACTCAACACTCCAAGAACACGGGCAATGATGGCCATTGGAATTTGTCGACTGAAACTGGCAACTAATGCTGACCAGGTGCATTGAATTAATACCCATAACAAAAGAGAGCCTTCATGTGCCCCCCAGACACCGGAGATTCGATAGATCAGCGGTTGCTCTGTGTTGGAATTGTTGGCCACATAAGCAACTGAAAAATCATGAATGATAAACGCATGTGTTAATAAGCCGTAGGCAATAGCTACCAATGACCATTGGACATAAGTGGCTGGTTTCGACAGGTTCATCCAGGCTATTTGTTCTCGGTGGGCTCCCAACAGGCTTAACACGCCTTGAACAACGGCGACACAGAGTGCCAATATCAAACAAATTTGGGCTATTTCAGCTAACATAGTTCAGGTATTTACTAGGTGGGTCCGTGATTAAGGCTTTATTAAGTTTAAGAGGTCTTGGCATTTGCTTCAGGGCTGGGCTGACATTTATCAGCCTTGGCTTTCATGACAGCTTCAGCGGCTTCATTGGGAATATAGTTTTCGTCGTGTTTGGCTAATACCTGGGATGCAATCAGAACTGAGTCCTGATTCAGTTTGCCATTTGCGACTATACCTTGGCTCTCGCGAAACAGATCCGGCAGAATTCCCTGGTAACGTACGACAATGTCAGCAGTACAGTCTGTCACTTTGAATTGCGTTGTAATACCATCTTCCAGACGCACGACGCTGCCATGCTTGACTATGCCGCCGACTCGATAGTTGTTGGCTCTATCAAAATTACCAGATGCGACATCACTGGGTTCAAGGAAGTAGGTGACGTTTTCTTTAAATGCTCGTAAGCCGAGTGCAGTGGCGATAGAAACCCCCGCAATAATTGCGGTTACTACCCACAGTCGTTGTTTTTGACGAGGCGTCACGGTTGTTGCTCCTGTTTAGGTGTTGATGATGGTGCCGCTTTTTGTAGTTGTTCTCGACGGTGCTTTTGTCGCAATTGCTCGATCAGTTGTCGCTTGCGCAGGCGAGCAGTCACAACAAGTACGATCATTAGAGTAATGGTAACTGCCCATGACGTCCAGACATAAAAAGCGTAACCACCCATATGGAAAAAATCTGCCCAGTTCATTGTGATATCCCCAGCATTTTCTGTACCCATTGGCTGTTCTGTTCCTGCTCAAGAACCTGGTTTTGTGCACGCATTAGCAGCACCCAGCCATAAAAAACTTTAAATGCTATGGCTAAGATCAACAAGGGGACTAACATGCTGGCTGGCATGCCTGGTCCGCCATCACGTATAACAGTGGCTCCCTGGTGCAGACTGTTCCACCAAGTTACTGAATAGTGAATGATGGGAATGTTGATGACGCCGACTATGCATAGTATCGCGGTCGCTTTTTCTGCGGTCTTGCGATTGTCAAATGCTGAATATAAGGCAATGACGCCTATGTATAAAAATAACAAAATCAATTCTGAGGTGAGTCTGGCATCCCATTCCCACCAAGTTCCCCACATGGGTTTGCCCCAGAGTGAACCGGTGACTAATGCGATTAAGGTGAAGGCTGCGCCAATCGGTGCTGAAGATATGGTCACGATAAATGCCATTTTCATGCGCCAGATCATACCTATAGCGGCTGCAACGGCCATAATGATATAAACAAACAAGGATAGCCAGGCCGCTGGAACATGGACATAGATAATGCGAAAACTTTCGCCCTGCTGATAATCAACCGGTGCAGTGAAGAAGGCTTGATAGGTTCCGATAATCATAAGGGTGACAAACAGCCAGCCGAACCAGGGAATTAAAAAATTACTGATGCGATAAAACTCGCGTGGGGAACCGAGTTGGTGGTAAAACGTTTTAAGTGTATTCCATAGTGTCTGAAACATGGTGTTGTCGAGTCAAGTAGTGTCGGTTAGGTTTAATCTATGGTGTTTTTAAGAGCGGCGCTAATCGCTAGTGGTGATAGTGTTATAGCCAATACAACAATGGCTGCCAGAATATATAAGGGACCGACAACTGATGCACCATCGCCAGCTCGGGCCACCAGACCTGAACCAAAGATCAGTACCGGGATATATAAAGGTAAAACAACAACCGCTAACAACATACCACTGCGTCGTAAACTGACGGTCAGAGCTGCACCTATCGCTCCAATAGATTGCAGGCTTAAAGTACCTAAAACCAGTGAAATGAATAATACCGAAATTTGCTCGCCGGGTATATCAATAGCCATACATAGTAAGGTTGCAATAACGGATAACAATAAACCTGTTGTGCACCAGTGAGCTAAAATTTTAGCGAAAACAATCATCGGCAGTGAACGGTAATGAATTAACCATTGTTCTAATGACCCATCTTCAAAATCAGAACGAAAGAGATTATCCAGGCCCATCATGATTGCCAGAACGACAGAGACCCAGATGCAACTGGGCATGATCTGCTTGAGTAAATTGCTCTCTGGAGACAAACTCAATGGGAACAGGAAGACAACAATAATAAAGAAGCTGAAGGGTTGAACGGTGTCAGTACGGTTACGTATCAATAACGCCAGTTCGCGGCTGAAGAACAGTCGAAAGCTGGAAATGAGAGATGACTGTTGCAGCATATCAGCCATTGTTGTCCTGCAGAATAAGCTGTTGTTCGTAAGGTTGTAAAGGACTGTCGTCTAGACTGCCATGATGGGTCATTATGATCATGCCTTGTTGAGTCAGATGGTCAACGCAAATCTGTTCTATCAGTTCGCGGCCGGAAACATCAATGCCGGTGAAAGGTTCATCCAATAGCCATAATGTCAAAGGAGCAACCAATAGGCGGGCAAAGGCAAGTCGCCGACGTTGACCAAATGACAGGCGGCTGGCGGGTAATTCGGCAACATGCAGTATGCCCAGTTGGTGCAATGTTTTTTCAATTGAACCAATATTCAGTGAGGTATGCATTTGTTGATAAAACTGAAGGTTTTCAATCACAGTCAGTGAGCCTTTCAGGCCATCTCGATGGCCAATGTAACCAACATTGGCAGCAAAATCATCGGAAGCAGAAGCCAATTGCTCATTCCAGTATACGTGACCTGAAACAGGTTCATTCAAGCCGGCAATGATTCGCAGTAAACTGGTTTTTCCACTGCCGTTGGCACCGATAATGCGTAATAGTTGTTGTGGGTGCAAACTGAAATCCAAGTCATTGATCAAACGCAGTTCACCGCGCTGGCAAGAGATCTTTTCAGCAATCAGTCGAGGCTGGGGCAATTCGGCATTCAATGGTGTCAACATGGGGCACAAAGGCTTTCCTTTTATGATGTTTTATTTTAGCATCGTTTGACGTTGAGATAAGCACAGATCATGGAAAATGAAGCAAAAACTAGCGAAACTTACTCTGTCTCACAACAAAAAAGGCTATCTCGCGAAATGACATTCACAGTTCAGGTGAACGTTGATGAACTGATTCGTAGTCAGGCTACTGATTGAGAGAAGCTTTGCGTAAATATCTGATTCCAGACATTCATAAGCGTGAGCTGTTACCTCTTATTAGGGTTGCTTTGGCGAGTGCATTGGTGATGGGGTTTTATGGCCTGATACATAACCAGATAAGCTATTCTTTATCACCTGAGTATTTTACTCAGGTGAAATTTAAACAGTTTCATTATCTTGATTTTGGCTTAGGTGATCGTATTTTTGCGGCTTGTATTGGTTTTGTCGCTTCATCTGGTGCCGGGTTGGTAGTTGGATGGCTTTTAGCGCGTCGATACTTGCGAAACCGATCGATTGATCTTGCATGCAAGAACATCAAACTGGGTTTTATAATTGTTTGGGTAATGGCTGTTTCGTTTGCTGTTCTTACGGGTTTGTACACAGCTCAGGTCAGGCCGGATTATGCTGTCTGGGCTGATATGATTCAGCGTTATGCTATAAGTGACCCTCGATCATTCATTCAAGTCGCTTATATGCATATTGCCAGCTATTCGGGTGGTCTGATGGGGGTGTTGGTAACGTTGCTACTGGTGAAGTAATGTCAGGCAGTGCTTTCGGTTTATTAATCTGCTATTTTAGTGATGATGGAAAAGGGTTTTGACATAATTGATGAGCTTATTGAACCGGCTATAGTTCAGTCGATAGTTCAGGAGTTTGAACAACAGCAATTTGCTGAAAGCAGAAGTGGTTTGCGCAATGCCGAAAAAAAACTAAGATCAGTTCGAGATCTGGTTGATTCTGACTATTTAATAAATCGGGCTGAACGATACTTAAGTGGTCAGGCAAAGCTGGTTCGAGTGATATTGTTTAATAAAACAGCCGAGAGTAATTGGTTGGTGAGTTGGCATCAGGATAAAACGGTCGCTGTTTCTCATCAGTTTAATTGCCAGGGGTGGGGGCCTTGGAGCATTAAAGATAAGGTACAGCATGTGCAACCACCACTTGATGTTTTGGATCAAATGGTTACTTTTCGTATTCACCTGGACGCAGTTGATAAAAATAATGGTGGTTTGAAAATTATTCCTGGTAGCCATAAACAAGGCATTATGACACAGGAACAAATAACCGGGCATGTGACTGCGAATGAGCCCTTATATTGTATGGGCGAGCAAGGTTCAGCTCTGGTTATGCGTCCGCATTTGCTACATGCTTCAAGTAAAGCGATTAATCCAACACAGCGCCGTGTTTTGCATGTTGAATATAGTAGCTTTGACTTACCTGATGAAATTCAATGGGCTTAGATAACATATTGGATAACCGTTCTACCATCATTTCTGATGGTAGCTGCAATTTTTGTAATGGCGCGGTTAATTTTATTATCAAGCGTGACCTTGGAGGAGTCTTTGCGTTTGCACCCATGCAGAATGAATTGGCACAATCTATATGATGGTTGAATATTATAAAGGCAATGAGGTTGGCGAAATAAACTCTTTCTTATTGAAAGTGAATGTTTCATCAGATCGTCCGCGGCATTCGAAATTACTAAGGATTTAACTGGGCATTGGTATTTGTTAAGCCTGGGCAAATATATACCTAAGTTCATCCGTGATGCCTGTTATCATGTGATTGCTGGGAATTGATATCAACTGTTTGGTAAAGTTCAGAGTTGTATGTGCCGATCGATGGTGCTAGAAACAGGTTTGTTGGTGTATAAATAAAGAGGCTTCAGCCTTTAGTTTCATTTTTCATACACTTATTTATACATTTTAGTGAAAATAATAGACTTACGATAAAAGGTCAAAAAATGACAAAATTTCTCTCCGAATTGCGCGTTCTCCCTGGTCAAAAAGTGGATTTGCAAGCCAATGAGACGGACAAGGTTTATGGTCTGGATGAAAAAGATATACGCAAAAAGACTAAAGATTTGTATAAATCATTGCTTGAGTTACAACAACAGCTTTATGCCGGTAAAGAACAGAGTTTATTGATCGTTCTGCAAGCAATGGATGCTGCAGGCAAGGACAGTACTATTCGAAAGTTAACGACACAACTGAACGTTCAGGGGTGCCGAGTGAAAAGTTTTGGAAAACCAACTAAGCATGAATTAGCTCATGATTTTCTTTGGCGGGTACACAGTCAGGCTCCTGCGAAGGGCGAGATGGTGTTATTTAATCGTTCGCATTACGAAGATGTGTTGATTGTGAAAGTGCATGGTTGGCAATCGCCCGAGATTATTGAGCGGCGCTATCAACATATTAACCAGTTTGAAGCCTTGTTGGCTGATAGTGGCACCAAGGTGTTGAAGTTTATGTTGAATGTTTCACCAGACTATCAGTTAAGTCGTTTTAAAAGTCGTCTGGAAAACCCTGAGAAAAACTGGAAGTTTAACCCTGGTGATTTAGATGAACGTCGGCATTGGGATGACTATATGCAGGCATTTAATACGGCATTAAGTCAGTGTTCCACAGAACAGGCACCATGGTATGTGATTCCAGCTGAGCAACGCTGGTTTCGTGATTATGCTATTGCCCGTATTGTTCACGACACTCTGGTAGACATGAAGCCTGAATACCCTGAGCCTGACTTTGACGCTGAGCTGTTTACAGCAGATAGTATCGAATAATTTTGCTATTGCTTGTTGTTGCTAGATTAGTTTACTGAAACACCCAGCGCTCGTAGATTGCGCAGGCCTACTGCATCCCCATTGTTAGCAGCTCGTCGGAACCATTCGATGGCTTTGGCATTATCCTGCTCGACGCCTTTGCCAGTGTAGTACATATTGCCAAGGTTGGTCTGTGCACCTGGGTAATTTTGATCTGCCGCTTTTTGGTACCAGTTGATAGCTTCTTTGTAGTCTTGTTTCAGGATAAGTCCATCTTCAAACAAGGACCCCAAGTCTGATTGAGCCCAGGCGCGGTTTTCATTGGCAAAGGAATTGACCGCAGGCATCGCTTTTCTCAGGTAATCTTCAGCTATATTTCTGCTTGGCTCAACTCCACGGCCTAGATAATACATATAAGCAACCCTGACTTGTGCCCGAGCGATGTTCTTATCTGCAAGTGGCAATAGATTAGTCAGCGCTTTAGAATAATTGCCACCATAATAGGCTTTAAGTCCGGTCTGCAAACGAACTTCATCCAACTCTCTGGCAGACTCAGTTGCCAGTTCAATAGCCTGGCTATTTTCTGCAGAAATGGTTTCAGGGGATTCTAGACTCGCCGTTGTTGTTGGGTTTGTTGCTGGGTTAGTCGTTGGACTTGTTACGGAGTTGGTAGAAGTTGAATCATTTGCCGATGCAGACGTATTCTCTGAGGGATTAACGGTATCCGATGAAACTGCTGGGACTAATGTGACACTGCCCGATTCAGGTGCTGGTGTTGGTTCAATAGCTGGGTTTGGCTCTTGTGTAGTTGCTATTGAAGGTTCTGGTTGGTTAAGGTTTGGCTGTTGAAGGGCCTGTTGCAATAATAATTCATCATTTCGAATTTTCTTAATACGGTTTATCAATAAAGCCAAACTTGGGTGGTTGGGATCTATGGCTGATATTGTTGCGGCATAGCTCTCTGCTTTTTTTATGTTGTTGTTCTGCATAGACTCATTTGCCAGCAAGACATAGCGTCCTGTGATGGTGGCTATACCCTGTTTGGCTGTTTGATTGTTTGAGTCCAGAGACAGCACTGCCTGATAATAGCTCAAGGCATTGTCTTTAGTGGGTGTAGTAAAACGCTCTTTGAGTATTGCTGCAGATGCCTTTTCAAGCAGGTTTGCTATTTTTTGTTCCTCAGGAGACAGCTGCAGGCTGAGTTCTAACTCAGTGATTTTATCGGTTAATTCAATGTATTGATCGGAGTTCTGGTCAATCAGAAACAATGTTGCCAGACTTTCTCGTGCGTTATCTAATTTGCCCTTTTCAACTTGTTTGCTGCCTAAAACGAAAAAACGATTTGAAATGTATTCAATGCCATTTCGTGCCAAGCTGTTATTGCCATCTATGGCCAATATTGCTTGATAATGCTGCAAGGCGTTATCACCCTTTGGTTCAGTGTATTCCCCTTTGCGGATATTTGCTTTGGCTTTTTCGCTGAGTTGGGCGACCTTTTCATTGTCGATTTCCGTTTGTCGAAATTGATTAGCTCGATCGATATCCTGAGCACTTGAAAAACTGGTGTCGCCTGTAGAGCTTACATCTGCTTCATCAACTCGGCCATCGGTATAAATCGGATTCTCAGCAAGTGCCTGGGGAGATACTTCAACGGTTGGTGCTTGAACGTCATTGTTCTCAGGAGTCGGGATAAGCAATACGACACCAATTAATAAAATCAGGCCGACCGTTAACCACCATATAAGACCGACTTTCGCCCGCGGTTTTTTAGGTAGTCCGCTGATATTACCACCAATAATATTGGCTGCACGTTGATTAGAAAATGGGGAACTATTGTCCGCTTCCTGTTGTGCGGGGCGAGGCATTGTCGGGGGAAGTTGTTTTGCAGCGAGAGCTCGCTCAATTTCGGAACGTGACTGATTGTTCATAAGGCTAGAACGGATGGATAAGGCTGTGCATTTTTACACGGTTTGTTGGGAGGTTAATTAATATAACAGTTTTCGATAAATATCGAAAAAATGCTCTTAACCCAATAATATTAATACTTATTTTTTTCAATGTGTTCAAGTGGCCTTTTGTAAGAGGCGTTGTTCTAAGAGGCACGGTTGCTTCAGTTTCATGGTCCTGCATAAATATATTAAGCTAATCACAAACCGTGATATCAGTGCAAAATATTAACCAAAGCCGCTTTAAGAGGTGTTTCGCAATGGCACTCATTTGGGATTTAATGATTAATTATATCAGTTTAATTATAGCTCTGTGTTTCATGAGTGGGAATTAATCGAAGTATTTGTAATATAATCATAGTTGAAAAAACATGTTTTATAAAAAATAAAGAGATGAATAAAGGAGCAAAATGGAAAACATGCACGACCTGCAAGCACTGATTGAATCTGGTAAGCGCCTCATTGTGTTGGAAACGCAACAGGAAGCCGGTTGTGTGAATAGTTTTAAGGAAATAGCAAAACATTCCAGGCACTTGTATTACCGTTGGTCGGCAACACAGGGTTTGGAGCAGATTCCAGCCAGTTTTAATCAACAACCTTTAAGCAAAAATATTGAATATTTGTTTTCAGAAATCCTTCGGTCTGAGAGAGCTTCTGTATTTATTTTGATTGATTTCCACCCGTATATTGAAGATGCAATGAATATACGTCGGATCAAGGATGTATTGGCCGCCAATGAACATAATTCTTTGATTTTTCTTTCTCCTAATATTGAGATTCCTGAAGAACTCCAACCATTAATAACGCACTATGAGTTACCTGCTCCCACGGCAGAACAGCTTAAAAAAATGGTTTATGGGCATGCAAAGCAATGGAGTCGAGAGCATAATCAGAAGGTTCAGCGCAAAGGTAATGATGTTTTGCAACGTTTGATTGCCAATCTATCAGGTTTGCCATTGGCTGATGCAGATCGTCTGGCCAGAAATGCTATTTATAATGATGGAATAATTGATAATCAGGATATTGTCGATGTGGCTAAGGAAAAGTTTAAGCTGTTGAACCAAGACAGTGTGCTTCATTTGCACCTTGATTTTGAAAAAATGCAGGATATCGCGGGTCTACACCAGCTCAAGCATTGGTTGGGTGTTCGTGAAGCTGTATTTACCGGTAAAGTTACATTACCGGGCGCAGATATTCCTAAAGGGGTGATGCTATTGGGTGTTCAGGGCTGTGGAAAAAGCCTGGCAGCTAAGGCTATAGCTGGTGCCTGGAAAGTGCCTTTATTACATTTGGACTTGGGGGCATTGTACAACCGCTTTTTTGGACAGACTGAAGAGAATATGAGAGATGCATTACGAACTGCAGAGCTTATGTCTCCTTGCGTGTTATGGGTCGATGAAATTGAAAAAGGATTATCCGCAGTATCGGCAAGTGATGATGTTTCTAAGCGGATGTTAGGTACATTTCTGACCTGGATGGCGGAGAAAAAACAGCGGGTTTTTGTTGTCGCAACGGCTAATGATGTAAGCGTTTTACCCCCTGAACTTCTTCGTAAAGGTCGTTTTGATGAAGTGTTTTTTGTTGATTTGCCAAAGCAGGAAGATCGTTCAGCTATTCTGGCTATCCATCTGAACAAGCGTGAACTGTTGACTGATTTGATTGATGTAGAGCAGATCGCATCACTGACTTGTGGCTTCTCTGGTGCTGAGTTGGAACAGATTGTAGTGGCGGCTTTGTATGCTGGTCATAGTAGTGGTCAACCGTCGATTACAACCGAGTTGTTAGTTGATCAGGTTAAGGCTACCCGACCACTATCACTATTGATGCATGAGGATGTGGAAGCATTACGGCGTTGGGCAGCCCAGCGAAGTGTGATGGCCTAGTGTTACAAGATGGTGTTAAAAGATAGTCTTAACAGACCCTGGGTTTCTCAGGACAAAGAACCTCCACAGCTGCTGCCTGCACCAGCTGTGCAGCCAAAACAATGGCGATCCATTGCGATGGGTTGTTGTTCCAATTTTTTATAATTCAATTCCCATAAATACTGTGTTGGCTTGTTACCAAGAGGCATGCCCAGCATCTGGTTGAAGTCACAATCATAAACGCGGCCCATCCAATCGATATTTAACAGATGACGGCACATTAAACCATCAATGGTGCTTGAATTGAAATTGTTGACCAGCAGCTGTTGATATTCTTCGAGTTTGCCATCACGGCGTAAGGCATGGGCGAAACGGTTCACAGGGATATTGGTGATGGCTAAGAGAGTGGTGAAGTGAATGTCGAAATTGTTCATTAACATATCACGGTAATCTTGTTCGAGAGCGCTTTGTTCAGGTGGAAGAAAGGCGCCATTTGGGTTATAAACCAAATCAAGAGTGAGTTGATTGTGTGTGCCATAGCCAAGCTTGTTTAACAATTTCAGGCCATTGATGCTTTTGTCAAAAACGCCTTTGCCGCGCTGAGCATCGACATTATCTTCGGTATAACAGGGCAATGAACATACCAGGCGAATTTGCCTGTCGGCATACCATTGTGCAAGGTCTTCTTGTCCCGGCTCGAATAAAACGGTGATATTACAACGAGAGGTAATCTGGATATTTCTATCGAGTAATTCTTCACAGAATTGGCGGAAGTGTGGGTTTAATTCTGGAGCACCACCAGTCAGGTCAACTTTAACAATATCAATTTCATCGCTGTCAAGCCATTGCAGGATTCGTTGCATCGTTTCCCAACTCATCAGTTCTGTGCGTTTGGGTCCGGCATCAACATGGCAGTGGTGACAAGCGAGATTACAGAGTTTTCCTAAATTTAATTGCAGTTCTGATGGTTTTTCACGGCGTAGCCGAATGTTGTTTTCAGCCAGTTTATCTGAAAATTGAGGACCCGTCTCAGGGACATTCATCGAGGCTTTAATTATTAAATTCATAGTCTGTGTTTATGATGCTTATTTCTCGGTTCTGAAACTGATAGGCGTTTGAATGGGTGTATAAATAGTACCTCGTCTTTTTTACGCCGGTGAAAGAGTCAGTGTTTTATACAAAAACATTTATAGTAGACAGGTGCAAGCAGGAAAAACATACAAAATAATTATAATCAGTTTTTGCTGAATAGTATTTCAAGTTTTGATGTTCTATCTGATGGTGTGCAAACGTTTTGATACGTTTAATCTTAGGGCCTATTGTTGATGTTTGCAATAAACCAGCTTATCGGGGTTTATGCCCAATTATCATCAATTGGTGAGAAATCTTATTTGCCCAAGGCATTTTCAGAGAGAGTTCGTTCAAGGCACTCAATGCAGCATATGGCATGAATTTATGTAAATACCGAAATTTCATATGCCCTGAAATCCATGGGGATTCGTAGAAACGAGTGCTGATTTCGGTCAAATTACACTGTTCAAAAATAGCAAGTAGCTCATCATTAGTATAAGCAAAAAAATGTCCATCGCCATCAGCAGTGAATTGCTTGTCTTCCCACTGTTTAACATCGCCCAATTCGGTAAATGTGGGCAGGGTGTTTTTGAAATAACTATGGTTGGGCGTTGTTATAATAAGTTTACCAGCTGGCCTGAGTAACTTTTTTAAACCGAACACTAATTGTTCGGGGTGAACAAGGTGCTCGATAATTTGATTGGCAAAGATGATGTCGTATCGAGTGTCTGGTGAGTCGCCTTCGTTGCTACTGTTTGCTAAATCCAGCGCGTTACCACATTTGAATTCGATATCACCGTGCGTGTAACGGCTGGCGGCATAATCAAGGAAGTCCTGACGCAGGTCCATGGCGATTACACTATGGCCTTGTTCTGCCAGTAATATGGCAAGTGTGGCTTGAGCACAACCGACATCGAGAATTCGTGATTTTGATTCCGGCACAAGGGATTGGTATAGAGCCAACTGGTTCTGGTACATATTGAAAATATGCGGGCTGATAGTGGCGTCCCAAAGTTCCTGTTGGTCATGTTGGTAGACTCGTTTTACTTCTTCAGACCAAGTCGTGTCAAAAACAGGAGGTTTCATTGCTGGTTGCTTACATCAAATAGATAAGATAGATAGTTCGAGTTGTTTTCAAACATGTAAACAACTCAACTATAGACCGCTATCACTGATGAATAGCGGCGTGATAAAGCTGCATAGTGAGAGCCTGGAGAGATTTCACCGGTCGAATAAATTCCGATCAAGGGTACTTCTGGGAAGTGCTGTTGGAATAGCTGCAAGTCACAATCCTGTTCGCCGTAAAAATATGGTCCTCGTGAAATGCTGCTGAAAATAAGGGCGAATTTAGGAGCTTTAATCGATTTCTGCAGGCTTTGTAGATTGTGTTTCATTTCCTGTTTTGCCAGGGAGCGATCACGCAGTGCCCAGAAAATGTGACGGCCTTTTTTCGCTGAACCGGACAGGTAAATGCTTTGTTCTTCCTGGTCAATAGCAACTACATTGTTGAGTTTGAAAAAACCATTGTTCAGACCCTCGCCACTGGAGTTTTCTGATTGTGCACATAGAGTATGGTAAGGCTGTTCCAGGAACATATCATAGACATTTTCCGGCAATGCTTTTTGCAGGGATTGTGCTGCCGGTAAGCCATCAACTGATTGTATGCAATTATTGTATGATGTGCTTATGATTTGGTTTTTCGATAAACGGCGAATACCTTGAGAAACGGCGATATCACACTGTAAATCAGCGGCAAAACCAGCATGAATGAAACCAGTTTTACTCAAACGTGAAGCTTGCCATATAGGGAAATCTCCCTGACCATATTCATTTGAAGAAATGGCGCCAATCATGCCTTGATCCCATTGGTTAATCGCTATGTTGCTGCTCTGTGGTGAGGTCAGGCAAAACAGAGGCATGTTGCGTGTCAACTGTTCACGCGATGCCAGTACACTGGCGGGTTCCAAAGCGCATTCGTTGGGGAAAACCATCGCCACGGCTCCTTCTACATCCAACAACCATTCCTGCTCAGAAAACAAACCTGCTGCAGTACAACCATAGACTTGCAAGGTGCTTGCTTGTTTGGCAGCTGCTGTGATTGCAGCCTGCGGTTGTTGGGCATAACCATTGGTTAAAAATAAGATAACACTGGCTGCATTGCTGAGTTTGGCTTTTTCCATTGCAGCAGCGACAGCCTCTCTGGCGTGTTCAGGTTTAGCCGTGGCACCAAAGCGAATTCCTGTTGCTATCGAGTCATTATTCATAATGGTTAAGGTGATTAGGCTGTTTCTTTGTGTTTATATTCGCATAGATCATTAATCAGACAGCTCGGACACTTTGGTTTACGTGCCATACAGGTATAACGCCCGTGTAGTATCAACCAGTGGTGTGAGTCAAGTATAAACTCTTCTGGAATAACGCGCATCAGACGCTTCTCAACTTCAACTACATTTTTCCCAGGCGCAATTTTAGTGCGATTGGAAACTCTGAAAATATGAGTGTCGACAGCCATGGTAGCATGGCCAAAGGCTGTATTCAGGACCACATTTGCTGTTTTCCTGCCGACACCAGGCAGTGCTTCGAGTTCTTCACGGGTTTGTGGTACCTCGCTATTATGAAGCTCAACCAGCATTTTACAGGTCGCTATGACATTCTTTGCCTTGCTATTATATAAACCAATGGTTTTGATGTAAGAACTTAAGCCCTCTATGCCAAGCGCATAGATGCTTTCTGGGGTATTAGCAACAGGGTACAGCTTGTCAGTAGCTTTATTAACCCCAACATCTGTTGCCTGAGCAGATAGGATAACTGCGATCAACAATTCGAAAGGGTTACTGTAGTTGAGTTCCGTTTTTGGGTTCGGGTTTTCTGCACGTAGTCGAGTGAATATTTGTGTGCGTTTCTCACGATTCATTGCAACTCCTAGCGTTTGTTTTGTTGCACTCGCTTAACCGCTGCAGCAATATCCAATTTGATGTCCGCACTGCCTACTTTGCTCAGTTCTTTCAGTTTTTTGCTGGCACTGCGAGATTGCTCTCGCTTGGCTTCGCGGCTAAGTTTATTGTTGGTTTGCAGTCGAGCTAGTTCGACACCTTCAGGGGAATATTCCGGCCAGCGCCAATGCAGTTCAGATTGGATATCAGTCACAGGCTCCATTGTGATGCAATCAACTGGACAAGGAGCAATACATAACTCACAACCCGTGCAGTCCCTGCTGATGACCGTATGCATCTTTTTGGCACTGCCAACAATGGCGTCAGTCGGGCAGGGTTTGATACACATCACACAGCCAATGCAGGTACTTTCATCAATCACTGCTACTGTTCTAGGCTGATGAATACCAAACTTTGGGTTCAAGGGTTTACCCATTTTTCCCAGTAATGCTGCTAAACCGAGAATTGTTATGTCACCTCCAGGCGGACATTGATTGATATCAGCTTCGCCGTTGGCAATGGCAACGGCATAATCCCGGCAGCGTGGATAGCTGCATTGGGTGCATTGTGTCTGCGGTAGCCATGCATCTATGGCAGTGACTTTGGCTTCGTCAATCGGGTCTGGGCTTTTTGTTGGTTCAGACATGGCAGTGCTGTGTCTTTATTTAACCTTCATTCCTGGTTGGGCGCCATCATGCGGTTCCAGAATGAACAGGTCTTTGCCCCCTGGGCCAGCTGCCAGAACCATGCCTTCGGAAAGACCAAAGCGCATTTTTCGAGGGGCCAGATTGGCGACCATTACGGTGTGTTTTCCAATCAGGTCTTCAGGTGCATAAGCAGACTTGATGCCGGCAAAGACATTCTTGCTTTCGCCGCCCAGATCCAGTGTCAGTTGCAAAAGCTTGTCTGCACCTTCTACGGCTTCTGCATTAGCGACCAGAGCAATGCGCAAATCGACTTTGGCGAAATCATCGAAGCTGATCGTGTCGGCAATAGGGTCGTCAGCCAAAGGACCGGTAATAGTTGCGGCTTGTGCGGTATCAGTGGCTTCCAGGTTGTCTTTGCTGTCTGTGATCATTTTTTCAATTGCTTCCGGCTCAATCCGGGTCATTAAAGGTTTAAAGGGACTTATTGTGTGGTTCAGTAAAGGGGTTTGCAGGTCATTCCACTGCAAACTATCTATCTGCAAAAAGTGTTCGGCCTGTTTGACCAGTTCTGGCAGGACTGGTTTGAGAAAAATCGCCAATGCTCGAAAGCAATTCAGTCCCATGGTGCAGACATCTTGCACTGCTTGAATTTGCGTGTCATCTTTGATCAAAACCCAGGGCTTGTTTTCATCGATATATTGGTTGGCTTTATCAGCCAGAGCCATGATCTCGCGCATGGCCTGAGAGTACTGGCGTTGTTCATAGCGGTTGGCAATGTGCTCTGCTGCTTCAGAAAATTCCAGGTAGAGCTTCTCGTTGGCCAGTGCTTCAGACAGTTTGCCGTCAAACCGTTTATTAATAAAACCTGCGCAGCGTGAGGCAATATTGACCATTTTCCCAACCAGATCTGAATTGACCCTGGCGCTGAAGTCTTCCAGGTTCAGGTCAATATCATCAACCCCATTGCCTAGTTTGGCTGCGAAATAGTAACGCAGATATTCCGGGTTTAGATAATCAAGGTAGGTACTGGCTTTGATAAAAGTCCCACGTGTTTTGGACATTTTCGAACCATTCACCATGAGAAAGCCATGGCAGAAAACACCGGTTGGCTTGCGCAAGTCAGCGCCCATCAGCATGGCTGGCCAGAACAGGGTGTGAAAATAGGCGATGTCCTTACCAATAAAATGATAAAGCTCAGTCTCGCTGTCGGCTTGCCAGTAGCGATCAAATTCAGCACCAGCGTCTTGCGCACCACTTTTGTTTTCACAATAGTATTTGTGACTGGCCATATAGCCGACTGGGGCATCGACCCAGACATAAAAGAATTTATCGCTTGTCCCGGGAATGGCAAAACCCCAATAAGGGGCATCACGGGTGATATCCCAGTCTTTCAAACCACCATCGAACCACTCCTGCAGCTTGTTGGCAATTTCAGGTTGGATGCTGTTGCTCTTGGTCCACTGTTGTAATGTTTGTTCAAAATCTCCGAGTTTGAAAAAATGATGACTGGTTTCTTTTTCAATGGGGGGTTCACCCGAAACTGCTGATACAGGATCAATCAAATCTGTCGGGTCATAAGTTGTCCCACAGGATTCGCAGCTGTCGCCATACTGGTCTGGAGTCTTGCATTTAGGGCAAGTACCTTTGATAAATCGATCTGGCAGAAACATGCCTGCCTTTTCATCATAGGCTTGTTTGATGGTCTTTTGGCTGATATGACCTTTGTCAAACAGGGCTTGATAAATCTGGCTGCAGAGTTCTTTATTTTCGTCGGAATGCGTACTGTGAAAATGATCAAATTCAATATGGAAACCAGCAAAGTCTGCTTCGTGTTCCTGTTTGACCCGATCAATTAATTGTTGTGGGTCGATGCCTTCTTTCTGGGCGCGCAACATGATTGGCGTGCCGTGAGCATCGTCAGCGCAGACGTAAGTGCATTGATGCCCGCGCATTTTCTGGAAACGAACCCAGATATCAGTTTGAATGTATTCGACTAAATGGCCTAAATGAATAGAGCCATTAGCATAGGGTAAGGCACTTGTGACTAATATAGTGCGCTGCTGTTTGGGTGCTGAGTTGGACTGAGAATGTGCTTGGGACATGGGTAAGTAAATGGAACTCGTTGCATGTGTTGAAAAAAACGTAAAGTAACAGGTTTGCGGTTTGGGTGCTAGGCCTCTAAGCCTTCAATAAACAGCAAAAGGGCCAACAATAGTGGATATTGAACAAAGCAGTGACTTTAAATGCGAAAAAATAAGCGCATTTTTTCGTAAGAGATTGCTTGATAAGAAAGAAAATTCCTATTTATGTGCTATGTTTAAAATCGCATGCAGGAAAAACAATGACTTATGGACTGGCATGCTTTGTGCATTAGTAGATGGTGAACACTAAGCGTTCTGGCTTTTTTGAGCTGGACAATATAATTTAATTTTGGAGGATAAAAATCATGAAACAATTGAACAAAATCGCATTGGCTTCTGCTTTGGCAGTAAGTTTTGTTGCTGGAGAAGTTCATGCTGCTACCGAATGGAATGTGTCTTTGTGGGGTAAACGTCGTGCGTTTACAGAGCATGTTGAAAAGCTGGCTGAGTTAGTTTCTGCCAAGACCAATGGTGATTTCAAACTCAATATTTCTTATGGTGGATTGTCTAAAAATAAGGAGAACCTGGATGGAATTTCAATTGGTGCTTTTGAAATGGCCCAGTTTTGTTCGTTTTATCACACCGGTAAAAACCCGACCATTACTGTCACTGAATTGCCATTTTCCAAAGATGTGTCTTTAGCACGCATGGCCGAAATTTCATCTGCTGTGTATAAAATGCCAGCGGTAGCGAAGGATCTTGCTCGTTGGAATGCAACTTTATTAATGCCAACACCCTTGCCGCAATACAATATGGTCAGCAAAAGTGATGTACCTGCTTCATTAGCGGATATGAAAGGTCTTCGCGTGCGAGGCCCTGGTGGAATTATGGGGGTTCTGGGAAAATTGGGAGCCATTAAGACCAGCGTTACTTTCGGTGAGGTACGCCAATCCATGGATTCTGGTGTGATTGATGCAGCAACATTTGCTCCTCATGCACATATGGCGACAAAAACAATTGCTGTTGGTAAATGGGCAACAACCAACTTGAACCTTGGAACGGCAAATTGCCCGGTGGTTGTTAACAGTGATGCTCTTGCTGGTTTAAGTGATGCCAATCGTGACGCATTGATGGGGTCAGTTGACGAAGCCATTAAGCACTATGTAGATAATTATGATAACAACACTACTGGTGCCTATGAAAAAGCCGTTGCTGAAAAAGGCCTGACTCTGGTGACATTTACGCCTGAACAAACAGCTGAGCTAAATAGTCTGGCTGAATCTGTTCGCGCTGACTGGATCAAAAAATACAGTAAGGATTTTGATTCCAAAGCCTTGATTGAAGCAACAGCACAGTTGTTCAACTAATGTCGGTTGACGGTTAGTTTTCTGATAACCGTTTAATACCTGCACTCTTTATTCATCTTGCTTAGCAAAAGATTAAAGAGTGCAGGAACTTTAAGTAAAAGAGATACATATGGCTGGTTCATCAACTGTCTTAACGGACGATACTTTTTTAAGTCGCTCAGACCAACTCTATTTTAAGTTGGAATCATGGTTGACTCTCATTGGCGGAATAACCATTTTCCTATTGGTTTTTCTGGCAGTGACTAATATTCTGGGGCGTTGGATTTTTTCAAGTCCCATCAACGGTTTTATAGACTGGGTAGAGCAGGCAATGGCCTTCTTTGCCTTTCTGGGCATAGCTTATACTCAACGTGTGGGTGGACATATTCGCATGGATATTGTCATTGGAGCATTGAGAGGACGTGTTCTTTGGTTAGCAGAATTGATTTCAACCGCTTTGATGTTGATTTTGACATTGATTTTGATTTACGGCTCATTCCTGCATTTCAAAAGGGCTTTCGTCATAGGAGATACTTCTATTGATATTGACCTTCCTACCTGGCCAGCCAAGTTGGTTGTGCCATTCGCCTTGACGGTTTTATCTTGCCGTTTGATGTTGCAAATCTGGGGTTATTGCCGAGCTATCAAACAAAATACTGATACTCCAGTGGCAGTGCCCTTGATTGAAGATGCCGCAACCATAGCTGCGAAAGAGGCTATCGCCATTGCTGGTGAGGACATTATAGAGTCTGACAATGAACGCAAACAGGGAGGTCAGTCATGAGTCTATTTGAAACAATGGCTGCGATGGAGCCAATCGATATAGGCTTGATTGTTTCGGGTGCCATGTTGGTATTTGTTATTATCGGTGTGCGAGTGGCATTTGCTGCTGCTATGGCTGGTTTTCTGGGCTTGGTGTGGATTTTTTCTGCACGCATGGGATTTGAAAAGGGGTTTCTTGTTGCTGTGAAAATGGCAGGAACGATTCCGCATTCAAAAGTGTCATCTCTGGCATTGTCATTGATCCCCACCTTTATATTGATAGGTTTTCTGGCCTACCATGCTGGTTTGACCAGAGCTTTGTTTGAAGCCGCCAAGCGTTGGGTCGGCTGGTTACCGGGAGGCATGGGCGTTGCAACGGTTTTTTCTACCGCAGGTTTTGCTGCTGTATCTGGAGCATCAGTCGCAACATCAGCGGTGTTTGCTAGAATTGCTATTCCTGAGATGCTCAAACTGGGCTATGACAAACGCTTTGCTGCAGGTGTTGTGGCGGCAGGTGGTACTCTGGCGTCATTGATACCGCCCTCAGCCATTCTGGTAATTTATGCCATTATTGTAGAGCAGGACGTGGGTGCTTTATTAATGGCAGGCTTTTTACCCGGGGCGGTTTCGGCGGTGATTTATGGCGGCCTGGTGATTTTACTGGCGGTTTTTAACAAAAAGCTGGGCCCGCCTGTGCGAGGTTTCACCTGGAAACAGCGCTTTGCGACATTGCCGGGCGCTTTTCCTATCTTTTTCGTAGTTGGCATCATTGTAATTTGCATCTATGGCGGAGTTGGTACGCCAACTGAAGCGGGATCACTTGGTGCGTTTGTTATATTGTTGATGGCCTTATATAAAGGGATGCGTTGGCCTGCATTGAAAGAAGCTTTGATTGAAACCAGCAAGCTGACAGTAATGATTTTTACCATTATCTGGGGGGTCTTGCTGTATGTACGTTTTCTTGGTTTTGCTGAGCTGCCAGCGGTGTTCTCCGACTGGTTGACCAGTCTGGAGCAAAGTCCGATGCTGACCTTGATTTTTATCTTGTTGGCTTATGCAGTCTTGGGTATGTTTATGGATGCAATTGGTATGCTCTTGCTGACATTACCCGTGGTTTATCCGGCTGTGATTGCTCTTAATGGCGGGGCGGATGTGGCTGCAGTTGATTCAGCCTTTGGCGTATCGGGAGTAGGGTGTTCCATCTGGTTTGGTATTATTGTCGTCAAAATGGCCGAACTGTGTTTGATCACACCACCGATTGGTTTGAACTGTTTTGTCGTTGCTGGTGTTCGACCAGAAGTGTCTGTTCAGGATGTTTTCAGAGGCTGTACACCATTTTTCATTGCTGATGTACTGACTATTGCGACATTAATTGCAGCGCCCTCTATTGTCTTGTGGTTACCTGGTTTAATGGGGTTTACCTGATAGACTAGTATTTAAACTATGCGAAAAAACCTCAGCACTATTAATCATCAGAATCATCAACTTGGATCTTTGCGTCTGAGTTGGTCAGCATTAATAGTGTTGGTGGTTATTTCCACCAGCTTGATTTTTTATGTGTTTCAGTTGTTTTCGTCTACAGCAGATAATCAACGGGCTGCGAAGATCTTTGAACAATCATTGTTGGCGTCAATTAATCAGTATGAATATCTGCCAGCGTTATTGGCAAGAGATGATCTGGTGGTCAACTTGCTCAATAAACCTGAGGTTGATCACACTCGCTTGAGCAATAAACTGCGTTTTATTGCCTTGCGCTCAGGTGCCACGGACCTATTTCTTCAAGATGCAGCAGGGACGGTAGTTGCCAGCAGCAATTATCAGCAGGAAAAGCGCAATTTTTATGGTAAGAACTATTCGTTTCGCCCGTATTTCAGAAAAGCTAAATCTGAACGGGAACGTCAATTTTATTTTGCCAAAGGGGCAACAACGGGTATTCCCGGTTTTTTCATTTCAGCTCCGGTAATCAAAAATGACATTGTCTTGGGCGTGATGGTTGTCAAACTGGAGCGTAATGATTGGGAAGACAGTTGGCGGGATTCAAACCAGAAGATTGTTGTTGCAGATGAAAATGGAGTGATTATTCTCAGTTCGATTGATGAATGGCGTTATCAGTCTATCGGTGATATTTCTGAACAACAGTTACAACAAATCTATGAACAAAAACAGTTTGCCAATGAAGTTCATTCACCTCTGTATTCACAGGAACATGATTTGAATTTTTTTGGCAACAAAGACAGTTTTTATTGGAAAATTTCTGATTCGGCTTACCTGGTCAATCGTTTTCCATTACAGGATACAAACTGGACTTTGTATCACTTGGTTAAACACAACACGATTTTATCCAGTGCCGTGTTGTTTTTTATCATTACCAGCCTGCTTGGTATGGCTTTGTATTTGTTATTACGCGAACGTTCTAACAAATTGGAGTTGCGTAGAAAAGCCCGTTTGATTGAGAAAAAACGCCGATATGAGTTACAGCTATTGATTGATAATATTCATATTGGTGTGCTGGTGTTTTCTCACAATGGTCGAATCATGTCGATGAACAACCACGCTGAACATCTATTGTTGCCTGCAGGTAATGAATTTACTCAATTGGATGGATCGATACATGTTACTGACTTGATTGACATTGATATTTCTGCTGCTGATTTCGATAACTATCTGCTCGATGATATTGCAACACCGGCTTATCACGAGACTGTGGCTTTGAGTCAGGATGGAGAAAATAACGGCCTGCCGACCAGCCCAATTATGTTTGCTGTTGGCAAGATTGAATTTGCTGATCGCAAAGCTTACTTGATGACAGTTATTAATATTGCACGCCGTAAGGCCGTTGAAGATGAGTTGTTGCAAGTCAACGAATCACTGGAAGAAACCGTAGCAGCAAGAACCAAGGAACTTCGGGATACTCAATCTGCCTTAATGCAGAAAAATAAAGCCGTGGCATTGGGTAATATGGCAGCCACAATTGTCCATGAATTGAGTCAACCATTGGCAGCCATAAACAGCTCTGTAGCAGCCATTAAAGCCAAGGTAGAAATGGATAACTGGTCTGGTGCTAATGAATCAGTCGGGCGTTTGCAGCCATTAAGTAACAAAATGAATAATGTCATTAAACTGCTGAAGTTCTTCAGTTATCAGGACGAGTCTCAAGGGGAAGAGGTTGCTTTCGCCAAAATTATTCAGCAGGCTGTAGATGTTCTACAAGATAGCTTTCATGAGCAGAGCATCGAAGTTGATTATCTGCACGAGCACCCTAATGTAATGGTGAGAGTGAACCCAATTAAAATTGATTTGGCTGTGTCGAACTTGTTAAAAAATGCTATTGAAGCCGTTGAAAATAGCAAGAAGCCTTTGATTACCATTGATACCGAGTTGACCAATGGCATGATGGTTCTGCACATCGAAGATAATGGCGGTGGAGTTGATGAGCACATTATGGGGCAATTATTTAATCCCTATTTCACAACGAAAGAAGTAGGCAAGGGAATGGGCTTGGGCTTGTCCATTACCTATGAAATTTTGCAGCAATATGGTGGAGAGATATCAGCAACGAATACCCATAAAGGGGCGCGTTTCAGTATTTCATTGCCTTTTTTGAACAATACTGAGGACGAAGTCAGTGAAGAAAAACAAGCGATATTATAGGTTTTCCTCTGTTTTCGTTGAACAATCATAAATATGAATATAGAACTGAAAAAAGACGATATTGAAATAATCATCGTAGATGATGATAGAGATGTCAGGGTGAATACGTCTGACTTATTATCCACCTTGTTCACTAAAATCAGTCTGTTTGAATCTCCCGATTCAGTACTGAAACAGCTCAAAGCCAATGCTCCACTGGTGATTTTGACGGATCTGCGTATGCCTGATGCAGATGGTTTTGATTTTGCCAGAGAGGTACAGAAAATTGATGCCGACTTGCCCGTTATATTAATGACTGGCTATGGTGATATTTCTATTGCCGTTGATGCGATGAAACAAGGAGTTTACGATTTTATTGAAAAACCCTTTGATACGGATCGTTTGATTGAAACCATGAAGAGAGCAGTGGATAAACGCTTTCTGACCTTGTCCTTAAATCAGACACGAAGTGAGCTGGCTAATCATAATACAATCGAAGCAAAAATTGTCGGGCAATGTCCAGCGATTAAATTGTTGAAACAGCATGTGATTGAGTTGGCCCCGATGGATATTCCTGTCATGATTTATGGGGATACTGGCGTTGGTAAAGAACTTGTTGCCAGAAGTTTACATGAATTCAGCAAGCGCAAAGACGGTCCCTTTGTGGCTCTAAATTGTGCGGCTATCCCTGAACAGCTGGCTGAGGCGGAATTGTTTGGTTATGAAAAGGGAGCTTTTACTGATGCTGCTAATTCCAGAGTTGGTAAGTTACAGCATGCTGAGGGAGGCACTTTGTTTCTGGATGAGGTGGAAAGCCTGTCTTTAACTACTCAGGCAAAATTATTGCGTGCTCTGTCGGATAAGATGATTACGCCTTTGGGATCTAATAAAGAAGTTAAAATTGATTGCCGGGTGCTATCTGCCACCAAAGATGAGCTGCGCAATAATGAGCAATTCAGACAAGATTTGTTTTTTCGTTTACAAGTTGCTGAACTACGCATTCCACCTCTACAGAGCAGAGCGGAAGATATCGTTACATTATTTGAGTTTTTTGCCAGTCAACAATGCGAGAACTTTGGTACTGAATACCATATGGCCAATAATGCTACACGCAGTGTTTTGTTAGAATACAGCTGGCCGGGTAATGTGCGGGAACTGATCAATGTTGCCACTCGTTACGCCATTCGTGGATGCAATAATATTGAAGCGGCAATAGAAATGGATACGCAAAATACATTTGATGTCGATGCTGGTGACTCGTTAAAGGATATGGTGCATGCTTATGAAGAAAAGCTCATCCGCTCAAAGCTCGCCCAACATAAGGGTAAGGTTAGCCTGGTGTTGGATGATCTACGATTGGAGCGCCGTACCTTTAACCAGAAACTGAATAAATACGGAATAGCAACTGCTGATTATAAAAGTAATAAATCGTAGAGCTGGCCTTAACAATATTGCCAATTTATAGGCTTACTATGACAAAACTTTTACTGTATTTGGCGCAGGATATTGATCCATTATGGATGTTTTTAATGGTTTTGTGCAAATGGTGATTTTATCAATGACTGTTTGTCTTTTATTTTTTCTGTGGAAATATAGAAACCACTTAATAAATAGTGTTGTCCTGAGTAGGTTCTTCGGGAATTTCCTGAATGGCGTTCTAGTATTCAACACTTTTTCTATTACTATCTAGTCTGGAATAGTCCATCGCCTCATATTTATCACCGCCGAACAAAACTTGCTAAGTATACAAGGTGGCCAAATTATCTTCGTCAATAGCACAGACAAGCACGATGCTTGTATCAGGATATTTTTTAGCCATTTTTATCGGTAAATTTTTATGAGCGTTTTTTACAAGCCCTTACGCATTGAATAGATATACTGGTTTATTCTAGGCAAAGAGTAGGTCTTGCAAAAGGACAGAGTTCCAAGAGTACTGCCCTTTTGGAGTATGAGTCTTGTTTTTTGTCAGTTATGTTGGCTTAGGTTAATTAAGGGAGATTATGTTTAGTTTATTCAAAAAAACAAAAAAAGTGACAGATGTAAAGACTTTAACTAATAGCTACGGTTTGCGATATGATCCTACCCTGATTGATGGGTTTAAAAATGATCACAAGCATCTATTATTTTTACACCAAGCGATGGTTGATAGTTCAAAGAAGGGCGACTTTAAGACATTTCATTTGACATTGAAGCGTTTTACTCGTGTACTCAGGGGGCATTTGTTAAAAGAAAATCGCTACTTATATACTTATTTGGAGCCATCTTTAGAGAGCGACCCTGATAGTGGTAAGATTGTCGCGGGTTATAAACGTGAAATGCAGGGAATAGGCTCTCAAGTTAATGATTTTATTGCTAAGTATAGTAAAATTCGACTTAGCTCTGAAGAAAAAAGTACGTTGCAAAGAGAGTTGGAACCTATTGGGTATGTTTTGAGTGAAAGAATCGAAAACGAAGAAGAAGTCCTTTACCCTCTTTATATGTCTGAAGGTTAGAAAGAAAGTCTATTTAGAAAGTGTGCTGATAGCGCACAAATTTTGAATCAGGCTTATAGGTGTCACGCCATGACTTTTCTATGTCCAGGTTTATGTTGATCTCAATGTGTTGCGGTTTGAAAAATAGTCAGCGAATAACTTGTGCACATCACTGACCTTATGGTCATACCGCCAGATCAGGAAAGTGGTTGTTTGGGCTAGTTTTTCCGGCATTGCTTCGATGTGGATGTTATCAAAATGACGGTAGGTTTTTATAGCTCGTTCGGGAAAAATGGCGAAACCCATGCCAGCTTCTACACAACCGAGCATGCCATCGAGTGTACCCATTTCAATAATATTTGTGTCGCTATTTCCTGTTGAACGAAGCCATTCATTGGCTATGTTTCTATAACTGCACGATGAACGAAATGCCAGCATTGTTTGTTGTTTCTGACCTTTGATTGGGCGAGCGATAACCAGTTTTTCATGAAATGCTGGTATGCAATGAAAACGCTTTTCGTCCACAGGGCCTGCAACCAGAGCTGCATCTAGTTGATGTTCCCAAACCATGGTGGTCAGCTCTGCTGTTGGGCTGGTATGCAAAGATAATTGCGAGTCAGGACATTGATCAGTTAACCATTTCAGAATGGGCGGTAAGCGTGAACCGGCTGTCGTCTCCATTGAACCGAGGCGGAATCTGGCGGATTTTCCTGCCATGTCCATAAGTTCACGTTCAACTTGTTGATGGTTTGACAGTAACTTCTGAGCGTGACGCTGAAACTGATGGCCAAAGCCGGTCATGCGGGCACCGCCTCGGCCTCGTTCAAATAGGGCTTGGCCGAAATGGTTTTCCAGTCGCTTAATCCGAGACGTTATATTCGATTGAACACAATTCATGGCTTCGGCAGCTTTGGAGAAGCTGCCAAGCCGGCTTACGGTTAAAAACGTATCAAGTAGTACATAATCCATATATCAATAATATTGATATATAAAAGTAAAAACAATCAATATTTTTGCTTACTATGTTTTGTTATGCTGTGATTTGACAATTAATCAAGAGGAATAAGCATGCCCTACGTTAACTTTAAACTTACCCCTGAAAACTTAACAACCGAGAAAAAAACCACATTGATCCGTGCAGTGACCGATCTGTTGCAACGTGAACTGAATAAGAACCCAGAAACTACTGTGGTTACTATTGATGTGGTTGAAACAGACAGCTGGGGCATCGGTGGGGAATCAGTAACGGTTCGCAGAGCACGAGCAGACCAATAGGGTAGAGCTTATGTCAGCTACCATTTATTATGCCGTGCTTGCTCTGGTTGCTGGCATTGGAATTCCTGTTATGGCCAGCATCAGCAGCGCACTCGGTTTACGCTTGGCGTCGACCAGCGCTGCTGCTATGGTGTTGTTTTCAGGGGCTTTTATCATTGCTTTGTTTGCTACATTGCTTACTGGTATACCTTCGATCAAGAGTTTTCAATCCGCACCGCCGCAGCTCTATATAGGCGGAATGTTTGTTGCTTTCTATGTTTTATCAATCACCTGGTTAGTGCCTCGATTTGGCGTGGGTAATTCCATTTTTCTGGTGCTTCTCGGGCAAATACTATCTGCGTCATTGATTGACCATTTCGGTTTGTTTAATACTCAAGCGACACCTCTATCTGCAGCTCGACTGCTGGGTATTGTTTTGATGATTATAGGTTTATTTCTATCTCGGCGGGTAAGTTGAATAAATATAAATACTCTCTTGCAGCAAAACAGCATAAAATAGCGTTTTTATAAGACCTAACCAATAGTTCAGGTCCTATACAAACAACTGCTAGAGAGCATTATTTGAAAAAAACACCCAACGATTTACACCAAGGCATCGTCATGCGTTCAACAGGAAGCTTGCATCAAGTTCTTGCAGAGGCAGACTTTGTGGTCGAATGTCGCATTAAAGGTAAGTTGCGTATGCAGGATGTGCGTACTACGAACCCCGTGGCTGTAGGCGATCGTGTTTATTTCGAGCTTAAGAATGATGGGACAGGTGTTATCAGGCGTATAGGTGACCGGCATAACTGTATCATTCGCAAATCGGTTAAACTGTCACGGCAGGCGCATATTATTGCCGCAAATATAGATCATGCTTATTTGATTGTGACATTGGCGGAGCCATCGACTTCCACAACGTTTATTGACCGTTTTCTGGTGACCGCTGAAGCCTATGGTATTCCAGTTACTATCGTTTTTAATAAAATAGATGCTTATGATGATACCGCTTTGGCTTTGCTCGATGATTATGAACGTATTTATACTGAAATCGGTTATGATTGTCTGCGAATGTCGGCCTTGAATGCCGAGAATATTGACCACTTTCGCAACCGTTTAACCAAAAAAGTTAATTTGCTCTCAGGGCACAGTGGTGTTGGTAAATCGACTTTGATCAATGGTGTTGAACAGGGCTTATTGCTAAAAACAGGTGAGGTTTCAGAACAATATGGCGAGGGCAAGCACACGACTACTTTCGCTGAAATGTACCATCTGTCAAATGGCGGTTTTATTATTGATACACCAGGTATTAAAGGCTTTGGTATTGTTGATATGGAAAAGGAACAAGTCGCTCGGTATTTTCCTGAGATGGTCGCTGTTTTACCCTATTGTAAATTCAGTAACTGTGTTCATATCAATGAACCGAAATGTGCAGTGAAGCAAGCGGTTAATACTGATGAAATAGCACAATCGCGTTATAGCAGCTATTTATCTATTTATGAAAGTGATGATAGTGAAAGCTATCGTTGATTAAGTCTGTATAAATAAAACGGGTAAGGTGGTTTTATTGAGCGATAGGATAAGCGTTATAGCGACAGGGAAGTGGGCTTGAGCTCAAGCGTATTAGATTGAAATATCACGGGTGTTGACTTAGAAAAGTCGATTATTTTTCTGTTTTCGGGAACCTTTTGCTTTGTGTGAGCATTTATTAAGAACTAATTATGTTTTTATGTAACCAAGAGGACACAAACGATGAAAACTCCAAAAAATTCATTATTTCTTGAAACACTGCAGGATTCCAGAAGAAAGTTCATACAACGATCGGGTCAACTTACGATGTCTGCTACAGCGGTCACTTTGTTGGCTGGTGTTGGGACTAATGCCTTGGCTAAGGATGGAGATAGCAGCAAGCAGGTCGAACAGGACATTCGTATATTAAACACGGCAATTGCTGCTGAGCATGAAGCAGTTGCTGCCTATCAGTTAGGAGCTGAAAGTGGATTGTTGGAAACTGGGGTTTTGAATGTGGCTGTGGCATTCCAAGGACACCATAAGGAGCATATAGATGCATTATCCAAAGCTGTTACCCAGCTTGGGGGAAGTGCGGCTGGTGCTAAAAAGAGTTATCAATTTCCAGTTGAAAAACTTAAACAACAAAAAGACGTTCTGGAATTTGCGGCTGGTTTAGAACGAGGAGCCGTGAGTGCTTATGCAGGAGCAATTCCTGCTTTTGAAAATCGAGATTTATCCGCTGCTGCTGCCAGTATTCTGGCTGATGAAGCAATGCATTGGGCTGTGCTGCGCAACGCCCTAGGGTTGGATCCGGTGCCAGGTGCTTTTTTCTCTTGATAAACTCTTAAACTATTATCGGTGAATTATGATGTTTATGACAACTTCGGCGCTGCGAAATAAAGCACTAATGTTGGTAGCTGGTTTGATATTGAGTTGCGTACTTATTGTAGTCTCAAGTTCAATTGTATCGGCCTATGGCGCTGATTCAGGGCAAGAGGTCTATAATCAGTGTATTGGTTGTCATTCTTTTTCATATAACCGTACAGGACCAAAACATTGTGGGGTGTTTGGGAGGCGTGCTGGTGTCGTTCCGGACTTTGAGTATTCTCAAGCAATGCGCGAGTCCAAGCTGGTGTGGGATGAGGTGACACTGGATCAGTTCCTGGCATCACCGTTAACGGTAGTGCCAGGGACAACCATGGGTTTTGCTGGTATCAGTGATGCTGGCAAACGACAACTGTTGATAGCGTATATACGTAGGCAGTCTCAATCCAATGAGTGCAAGTAATGAAAAATAGTCAAATTGAATCAGTAAAACAAAGAACAGTCTCAGTGCAGGACAGTTCCAGTGTCGAATCGGCGAGTGATTACTCTATCGTAAAACGGATTGTTGCGGGTGAGTTGGATGCTTATCAGGTAATCATGCGGCGCTATAACCAGCGTTTATTCCGTATAGCACGCTCAATCGTCATGGATGACGGTCTGGCCATGGATGTTGTTCAGGAAGCTCATATAAAAGCCTATCAGAAGCTTACACAATTTAAAGGTGAAACAGGGTTTGCAGCATGGCTATCGGTTATCACAAAAAACGAAGCCTTGATGCAACTCAGGAAACTCAAGCATGAAACCGCCATTCCTGAACGCGAACATCGGCCTAATCGGATTGAGGATGATGCAATGAACGAATGGGGTAATGAAAAAAGATCACCAGATTCTGTGGTGGAAAATAAACAATTAAGAGCCCAGCTTAATCGTTATATTGATAAGTTGCCTGATGCTTTTAGAATGGTCTTTATTCTACGAGGTGTTGAACAGTTGACGGTTCGAGAAACTGCAGAAATTTTAGATCTGAATAATGCCACTGTAAAAACCCGCTACTTTCGGGCTAAAGCCTTGCTGCAGAAACAGATTCTTGAACACTATGAGCAAAATAATACTGAAATTTATGAATTCGGTGGACAACACTGTGATGAAATTGTCTTTAATGTTATGCAGTATTTACATTCGTATAAGTCTTAGGTTTGCATAATATAAATGGCTGTTCAGAGGGGCCGGGGCCAATGTGGTTTTTTAATTGTAGAAATGATATCACCTTGACCTGCCTTTAGCGGCAGGTCAAGGTTCGAATATAATAAGTCGGAATTAGCTGACCAGAAGTAAGTTAAGTCGATTTTACTTGTTCTCTGGCTACTTGATAACTCTTGTTAAGCATATTCAACGCACTGGACAATTCACCAATTTCATCACCCGATTTTGCTTCAAGGTTTTCGAAATAATTGCCGCGACTCATCTGTCGTGCGATTTCGCTCAATTTTCTCATAGGGTTAATAACAAAGAATTGCAGCACCACAAAAGTAACCAGAATCAAAATTAGGCCAATCGTTAAAATAACAAAAGCCTGGTTTTTATACTGCTGTTGGATGCGTTCTTCGTTGTAACGTTTGGTTGAAAATGAGACGACATCACCCAGAATTCCACCACCTTTATGCGAGATGCGTTTGGTAGATGCAATTAAGTCATCACGAGAACGCAAGGTCTCAGTAAAGTCATTATCTGTATATTCAGTAATTTTCCAGTTATCATCACGAGTCAGGCCGACGTATAAACCCTCTTCTGCGGAATTGACTGCTATGGCATAGATATCTTTGTTGAGAAATTCAGACTCGATAGATTTGTTGACTGATTCTCGGTCAAGAGTCCACATGGCTAACTCGATATGATTACTCAGGCGTTTAGCTGTATTTTGATTGGTTAATGTCAACTGGATATCCAATTCTTCATTGATTTTAAAAATCTGATACAGACCAAAGTAAACCAGAATCACAGTGGTCAATAACACCAGGAAGAAAATTACTTTGGTTTGGATGCTACGAAACAGACCAGAACGTTTTTTGGATTTAACTTTTGTTTTGTCTGTTTTGCTCGATTTCTTTTTCATAATATGAATGCCTCAAAGATTCCGCATTTAGCGTACGGTGAGTCTATATTTAGGGTTTAATCGTATTTAATCTTAGGATATGAAAGTTTGATCTGTCCAATTTTTATATTATGAGAATAATATATGTCTCATTTATGGTATAAAATGACAATTTTGCTATTTTATTTAATTAAAGCCAGCAGAATTGTTGTTTTAGGCTAGAATTTTATTTAATACGATAATTATTGATTTCTATTTATAAGAGTGAATGTAAGTTTTATGATAGAGAAAAAATATAGGCGTTGGAGGAAAGATGGCTGATAGTACGAGTTATGACGAGTTTGTCGATAAGATTATCGAAGTTATAAATCAAAAAGAAAATGGTGCCATTATTGGTATGCTGCAGGATCGTCCCGGGTTTGTGTATATCTATGTCGAAATGGGTGCGATTGTCGCTATTAAGTATGATCAGCTATCGGGTGTTGATGCGGTTAAAGCTATAAAACACATCGAGAACATTAAGTTTGGTTTCCACCCTAATAAAATCCCTGAGGACTACGATAAGTTGCCCGATGTTGCCAGGGTTGTGGACTATTTGAAACCTGGAGTATCCTCCGAACTTTCTTCGGCACAGGGTTCAGGCTCTGTTGAAAGTTTGGAAACAGGCATTAATCAAACAACTTTACATCAAATCAAAGAGGCTTTTTTGTCTGCTGTTGGGCCTATAGGTGATGTTATCTTTGATCGGGAAATGGACAAAAGTCCTTCGCAGAACGATTTGATTAAGAATTTGGCCAAACATCTGAAGTTTAAAGATGATCTGGAAAATTTTTATCGTGATATTGAATAATTAATAACAGTGCTGTTTCTAGTGGTGTTTAAATGTAAATGAGGAATTAATAGCGGAAGGTAGATAAACAGGTTTATTTAAACCTATATCTGACAAGTGGTTGGGTCTGTAAATGCTGATAGGCAATTACTATTGAGTAGTTGATCGGCGTAAATAACAATTGCTTGGAGGATAGTATGTTTATATTGAAGTTGATAATTTGGGCCAGTGTTTTGTTTTCTATTACCTGTGCGGCTGCCATTCCTGAGGGTACCATTATCAGGTCATGTGGTGATGATGCTGGTTGGCCACCATATACCTATGTGACACCACAGGATGATGTTGCGGGTTATGATGTTGATATACTCAAGCAAATATTGGAAAAGCATGACTTGGTCTCAAAAGTGGTTATGCTGCCATGGAAGCGTTGCCTGCACTGGGCAAAACATGGAAAAAAATATCAGATAGCATTGAGTGCCGGTAGTAATCCGGAACGGGAAAAAACCTATTTGCTGACTCGGTATTATTATACGGTGACGCCAAGCTATTTTTATTCAAAAAACAACTTCCCTGATGGGTTGGAAATTGACAGTGTTGAAGACTTCAAGAAATACAAAGTTTGTGGTTTGCTGGGCTATAACTACGTCAAATTTGGTATTCCAGCAGAAGATATTGACACAAGTGCCAAAGAAACGGCTCAGGTAGTTGAGAAGACGGTCAGAAAACGCTGTGATGTGTTTTTAGATCGAGCAGAAATTTTTGTGGGTTTTGCCTATATGGGCATTAACTATATTAAGGATAATAATCTGGGTTTCGCAGCTGCGCCTGGGGCTCAATCTGAGAAATTTTATTTAATGATCTCAAGAGATTATGAATACGCCAATGAATTGAAAGCAATTATCGATACTGAAATTAATCATATTGATAGCCGCGGCGATTTGGAAAAAATGGTTGATAAAAGTATCGCTGAGCTTAAAGGGCTATTTGGGCAGTGAATGTGTCAGTTAAACGCGGATTAATGACTGCTTTAGCGGTGTATGATTTGCCATTTTAAACGTATTGGACTCATTTGTCGCTCTAAAGTGGAGCTATGCAGTATGAGGGTTTCTGTGTAAGTTAGTTAGAGCATGTCCCACTCACATCAATACGTAAGTGCTTGTTATTCGCCAATATTCGTATAGATGATCTCAACCCCTGAGAGTGGAAATTGCCTAGTGAGCTAAACATTCTGAGGAAGTGTTGTATGAAAAATAAAAATAAACGTAAAGAGTGTTCTGACCTGTTTCACCGTATAAAAAAACGGGTTATTTTTTTTCCGACCGTTGTCGCCATGCTTCTCGTTATACCTCCGGCATTTGCTGAGGTAAATGTCGCTGATTTTCTGGAATGGGCAACCCCCTTGCAAATTGCCAAAGTAGAAAAAACCTATGACCAGGCTTTGGGTGAAAAAGTTAACTGGGGCTTTTACAGCAGTGGTGCAAAGATGGCTGAAGCTATGGTTGCTGGTGAAATTGATATTGCTTTCAGTCAGGGCATGGCGCCATTTGTCAGTGCGGTCAATGCCAATGCACCGATTAAGATTGTTGGTATCGCTGTTGCTTATGATTCCGCAGATGAATGCATGATTCGCAATGCTCTAGGAATCACCAAAAAGAATATAAAAGATCTGGAAGGCAAAAAAGTAGCCATTCCTTTAAAGAGCATGGCTGAATTCGGTTTTCGTATGACGATGCGTTATCTGGATGTGGATATCAATAAACTTGAATTGATTGATCAGAATCCTGCGGATGCAGCATTTATGATGCTCGAAACAGAAGTCGCGGCAGCCTGTGCTTTTGGCCAAAACTCTATTTCCAAGATGAAGCGAGTGGGGAAACCTATTTTAACGGCTGCAGAAAAAAAGGATGCCGGGATCATATCATTTGATGTTATATCGGTTACTGAAAAGTTTGCACGAGAAAAGCCCGAAGCCCTGCGCCGCTTTCTTAAAGTAACAGCCGAAGCCAATGCTGCGTTTGCCAGAGATAAATCAAAAATTAATGTCATTGCTAAAGATGCTGGCCTGACGCCGGAAAGAGCCATGGCGCAAATCACCGGTTTTACCTTTCCAACGGTTGAAGAACAGTTGAATGCCTATTTCAGCGAAGATGGTCTGGCAACGCGGTTGTTACCTTTTATGGGAAAGATGTTTGCCACTGATGAGTTCCCGGAAAAGTCAGACTACAGTAAGTATATTGATACCTCATTTCTGAAGTAGGGTGAATTGGGGCTGGTCTTTCAACAGGGATGGTTGGGTATGTTTATGTTGAGAATAAATTTGGTAACCCTTTTCTTTGTGTTGAGAGATTTGGACACTTGATAGATTGAATGGGTTTAGTGTTGCTATCGATATAGCAGGAGATGAAAGATGTTTGAGAGATTTATTAACCAATATAAGAAGGCATTTTGGTGTTGTGTATTGTTGA